>JBFHIJ010000029.1:0-36165 GCA_041596515.1 Chlorobiota bacterium | reverse complement strand
TTAGGAAATGATGCAGCTTACCATCTTCTAGATAATGAAGTAAATAAGTATCAATATGCTCAAAATATTGCTTCATGTAGATATTTATTTGATAATATGGAAGAAGAAGAATGGGAATCTTCTTTGTATAACCTTTGGATAAAAGCTTTAAGAACTCTAAATCCACCAAAAGACAGAGCTGATTTACCTAAGTTTATGCAAGCTGCTGCCTGGCAACACAAAAATATGAATACCCAACTCGCATCATGGGCTGAACTAAGGCATCTAACTGTACTTTATGTAAAGCAATCATACACAGGAATTCCGATATGTGATTTCCCTGATTTTTTTATTGGACCAAGGCCTGAATATTTCAATGCAATGGGTAAAATTAATAGGAAAATTATTGAAATGATGGAACTTATGCCGGAATCTAATTCTGATATGGAGATTGAGTATCAATATTTCATGTTTTCAAAAAAACAAGAAATATTTGAAAAATTAGAGGATATTTCCAGGAAGCAATATTCCAATAAAAAACTTTCAGATGAAGATATTGACTTCTTAAAGGATATGATATTTGATGGTACCGGCGAGAGTTGTGTAAATTTTGATATTGTAGATGGATGGATATATAAATTATTCAATTTAGATTACGATTCTCAATATTCAAGTAGTGATAAAGTTGGAGGTAACTTACAACCAACTAAAGTAACTACTGATGTTCATACTTCGCCTTCTGATGAATATGAAAACATTGTTGGTTGGGTCAAACACGCCGCGACAGGTGATCAGAATTATTGTACTATAGTAACTGAAAACATGAATGGTAATCCTACAACATTTACTGGCGTAGTGAATAGTTACTACGAGTATGTAACAGAAAATTTCCAAAGAGATACCGATGAAGAGTGGTTAGCCAAAATGGATCAAATACCTTCACCAAGCTTTACGAACGTATATAGAGCCGATAAAGACGGTTTTAGAGCAGATATAGCAGAGCTTGTAAAGACTCACGATGTTAGTGTTGACGAAATCAATACTACTGAAAATAATTCCATAGGCATTTATCCTAGCGTATTTGAAGATGAGTTTACAATTGCTATCAATTCCATTGAACAAAACTCAGGTAAAGCTCAGATTATGATGTACAGCAGCACAGGAGAGTTAATTTTTGAAGCGGAATATAATAATCTACCGAGCGGTCAAATTGTGTTCAATCCAGCAGATTATGGATTAACGAATTTAACCGCAGGTGTTTACATTATTGAATTGAGGATAGGAGAGAAGGTTTATTCAGGCAAAGCAATTAAAATAAAATAGTTTAAATGCGAAATATATAGTCTACTTCTTATAGTCTTATAGTGCTCTTTATATCTATATTATAAAGTAAATCATGAAGCTGTCTATCTGTACAAATGCGACACTTAGGCAGCTTTCTTATAAATTCTAAATCTTAAGCTACGAATTACAAATCTTGCAAAAACAACCTTTGCTTTCGTTAGCTGTTTTTGGTAAAAAAATGAAGTATATGCTAGAAGATTAGAAAGGTATCCGTGTATCTATTTCTTAGTGCTATAGAATTGTGTATCCTATAGGAATATATAAGCTCCTATGCTAAATTCTCTACCCATCAGTGGCAAATCAAATACTCCCAATATTTCTTTATCTAAAATATTTTTGACTGACAACTTACCTTGCATATTGTCAATAATATTTAAACCTAAGAATGCATTATGTATTTGAAGATTATCTTGATTAGCGAAATTCATATAATATTTGAAAGAATAATTAATACTGAGACGAGCTAATGGTCTTATCGTCAGAGAAGCTTTCAACATATCTTTAGGTATGAAAATATCTATCACTTCTTTATAGTTCGATTCTAAGCTTAAGTTTTCAACCAGCATAGAATATGAACAGACAAAATCAAAATATTTATATTGAAGATTCAGCTCTGCTTCAGCGCCCTGTAGATTTACTTCTCCATTATTTACGTAAATGTTTTGTTTTAAAGATGTGTAAAAAGGATAAATATAATTTTGTATGCTATTTGAGAAAAAGTTAACAGCAACACCGGCGAAATCACTATTAAATTTCAATCCAATCTCATAATAATTCTTTACTTCAGGTTCGAGTTCAAGCAAAACGCTCAGTGAATCAGAAAAGACGCTACTATATTCATTGATATAAGGAAGCCTCAAAGAACGCCCTAAGGCTAGATTTAAATCCAAATTATCCATAAGATCCAGTGTAATACCAAAATTATATAGAATGTGATTGGTCTTATCTAAAGCCCTTTTGGTGCTTATTCTCATGGGATTGTTAATAAGAAGACCGATATTATAGATAAAGTTGATATTATCTTTTATCCAGTAGTTTTGTTTAAAAACTAACTGTAAACGTTCAGCTTCATTTTTACTTTTTTCAAAATCGATTTGATTCATAACATCAATAACATCCTTTCTATATTTCAGTTCTGCAAATATAGGAGGGATGAAATCATTAAAGAAAATAAAGTCACTGTCAAACCCGTAAGAATATGTTTTTGCATTTTGTACGCCGTATAATTCCTGAACGAGGAACTGTCGTTCTTTATCGTTGTAAAAGTGTAGCTGTTTATCTTCTGTATTAAAAAAAATATTTCCATTCATAAATACATTAGATAGCAGATAAGTTTTGTAATTTAGTTTTGAATATAAGCGGTTATCTTTTGGAATTTGAGCATAGTGTTCCTCAATGTAATCATAAGGTAAATCACGGCTATTGTTGAAAAGAAGCATTAGTAACGAGAGCTGTGAATTTTGATTTTCAAATCCGATATTTAATAAAGCAGCAGTGCTTGTAGATAAGCTATTGTTTAATGTATATCGTTCATGCTCATTGTCCTTAGAAATTGGATAGTCAGGTCGTGAGTTGAATACTACTCCGGCATTCCAAAATAACTCTCCTACATTACCTCCTGCATTGATCAGCCCAAATCCATTACTATTCCCGCCTTGGATAACAGATTTGAAGTCAAATAATTTATGAGTTTTGGAATGGAATAGGTTAATTTCTGATCCAACGTTAGAAAACGAATTTTGATTTGTGCTATTAAAATCCAGATATGATTTTTGTATGCAGCCAAGTCCTAATATTTCTTGAGGAACAGTGCCATTATATGGGCTATTAAGTTCTATTTCCGAAAAAAAGAAGTTATTTCTTTTACTGCTTAGGCCTCTGATAGAGACTTCACGATAATTATATTCATTTAAATAACCATAAACAGAAGGCATATTTGATAATTTATCTAAAAGGATGCTTCCGGAATTGACAGAAATAAGAGTATCTAATTTGTAGCTCTTTGTTTTTGTTAAAACAAAGAAGTCTTCAAAAATATCTACTTTCATATCTATTTGCGAATAAGTCCTAACATCTGTTATCGGAAATATTAGCAGAAACAAAAATATATTTGTCAATATCTTCATAACTACAAAATAATAAATAATTCCTGTATAGAGACATTATTTTGCGAGATATTTTTCATGTCAATGAGTAAACTAATACTAGAATCTTAAATATGGTATCTATAATGCGATACACCCATTTATACTCCATTTTGGAAAGCCAAACGATTGAGTTAACAACCGTAATGAATTAGTAAAATTAAACCAAAGAAATTGAAATATGAAATTGTGGTAAAACAAGTAAATTATAAAGACAAATTTGCAAGTACCATATTCAATTATTTGCGATTTTCGGCTAATATTAAAAAAGGTATAGTATCAAAATAATACTATACCTTTACAAACAAATCAGATAAGAATACTAAATAGCTATTTTTACTTTTTTAGCTATCTTCTGCATTGTAGCGGCTTGAATTGTCCCACTTTCTACTAAGTCTTTACCTGCTACTTCACATTCTTCAAGAATGTTGTTTAATATGTCTCTCATGTCTTCAATAGTAGCAATTGCTGCAGAATTAGTTCTAGTTAAAGAACCAATAAATTCTTTATCGAACATATCACTAACGGATTCTATATGTGCAGCAACATCTTCAAACAAAGTACCATCGTTGAGATTAGTAGTACCAATAAATAGAACTTTTCCATTTTTATCAGCGTCCTCAGATGGTAATTTTATAGTACCATTAAGAACAAATGGGTGAAAAAGTGGTTCAAGTCTATCTAATACATTAGTAAATACTTTTGGAATGCCAGATTCAAAAACAGAAGTGGCGAAAATCCAAACATCAGCATTTTTTAATTTTGGATATAGAGGTATCATATCATCATCGCAGTCACATGTGTGCTTATATTCAAAAAGCAAATTGTCTGTGCATCCTCTACAAGGCCCAATATCTAAGTCGCAGGTATTCACCTGTTCAACCTGAGCTCCGGCTGATTTCGCTCCTTTCAAAAAGGCTTCAATCATCAATTGAGTTAGGTTGTCAAATTGTTTCGGAGAACAATTAAAAGCTAAAATTTTCATTATATATAATATCCTAATTACAAACCCAAATTGATAACGATTATCTTAACTTGAAATTGAGCAGAAATATTGTCAAAGGATACAATTTTCAATATTATAAGACAATATTTATATGTAGTTAATCTATTTGGCTTGTCTAAAAATATTGCTCTGACAAGATAAGGTAAAAAAACACATTAAAAAAACATAAATAATATCGTTATATACTAAATATTAAAAATATTTCTATCAAGAAATATAAGTTATAAAAAAAGCAGTTCCTTATTGAAACTGCTTTTTAATCGATCTATTATAAACTTGATAGATTATCCTTGACTTTAGTCAGAGATTCTTTCATAGAAGCAAGTTTTTCTCTTTCATAAGCTACTACATCTGCTGGTGCATTGCTCACAAACCTTTCGTTTGATAACTTTTTCTCGCATCCTCTGATATTGCCTTCCAATCTGGCAATTTCTTTTTGCAAACGTTCTTTTTCTTGATCTAAGTCTATTGCGTCTCCCAAAGAAACAAATATCTCTATTTCCCTGATAACTGAACTCAATGACGATTCCGGTTTTTCAACTGATTCTGCGATTGTAATTTCAGAGCATTTAGCCATACCTGCTATCACATTTTTAGCTTCATCAAATACAGTCCTAATGTTTGCATCTTTTATTGCTATAGCAACAGGCAATTTTTTAGAAGGAGGAATAGAAGTAGAAGATCTAAGTTTCCTAATTTCTTCTACGATATTTTGCAATAATTCTAATTTCTCTTCTATTGCTATGTTAATGTAAGTATCAACAGGAACAGGTGTAGATTGTGTACTTATAGTTTCATTGTCATCTTTGCCGGTAAGCAAGTGCCATAACTCTTCAGTGATAAAAGGCATTACCGGGTGAAGCATTCGTAAAATACCTTCATAAATATCAATCGCAAATTTAGCAATAGCTACCTGCTTATTACTATCTGCATCGTTAAATTGAATTTTGACAATTTCAACATACCAGTCGCAGAAGTCACGCCAAATAAAATCATATAATATCTTAGAGTATTCTGTTACTTTAAATTCCGTCAAAGCATTGTTTAATTTTTGAATAGTGGTGTTGTAACGAGAGCGAATCCATTTATCAGAAGTAGTCAAATTGCTATCGTCAATGACTACGTCAGAGTTGTCACCATTGTTTTCAACAGCCTGCTCATATTTCATATTCAAGAATCTGCCGGCATTCCATATTTTATTTGCAAAGTTTCTGCCGATTTCCATTGATGGTATGTCTTGAGCATCTACGTCAACGTCCATTCTAACATCCTGACCCAGAGGAGCAAGGAAAATCATCGTAAACCTAACGGCGTCTGTGCCATATTTAGCGATAATATTTAGAGGATCAGGAGAATTACCCAAAGATTTTGATAATTTACGGCCTTGACCGTCACGAATCATGGAAGTGAAATATACATCTTTAAAAGGAATTTCGCCTTTGAATTTCTCAGTAGCCATAATCATTCTTGCTACCCAGAAGAAAATAATATCCGGTCCGGTTACTAATAAATCAGTCGGAAGAAATTTATTCAAATCGTCAGTAGTTTCAGTATTGTGGTCACTCATCCACCCCATAGTAGACATAGGCCATAACCAAGAAGAGAACCATGTGTCTAATACATCTTCCTCTTGTCTTAATTTAACATCTGCAGATAAACCAAGTTTTTCTCTTGCATGAGTTTCATCGATTGCTGCAGTAAACTGACCGTCTTCAGTGTAATAAACAGGGATTTGATGTCCCCACCAAAGCTGACGTGAGATGCACCAGTCTTTGATATTGTTCATCCAGTGTTCGTAAGTTTTAATCCAGTGGTTAGGATGGAAATGAATTTCTTGATTTTGAACCACTTCTAAAGCTTTTGCAGCTAAAGGCTTCATGTTTACAAACCACTGATCAGATAGCAAAGGTTCAATAGGTTCGCCACCGCGCTGAGAGATACCAACGTTGTGAGCGTAGTCTTCGGCTTTTTCAATAAGATTTAGTTCTTCCAGCTTTTTAGTAACTTTCTTTCTGGCATCAAATCTGTCTAATCCGGCAAATTCACCAGCATTTTCATTAAGAGTAGCATCCGGATTAATAGTATTGATTATCTCGAGATTATGTCTTTGACCCACTAAAAAGTCATTAGGATCATGAGCGGGAGTAATTTTAACACACCCTGTACCAAAGGCAGGATCAGCGTGTACATCAGGAATCACCGGTACTTTTCGTCCAACTATAGGAACTAATACGTGTTTACCTATGAGGTGTTTGTAGCGTTCGTCTTCAGGATTAACAGCTACAGCAATATCACCGAAGATTGTTTCTGTACGAACAGTTGCTACTTGCAAGTATTCGTCGCTATCCTCGAAATAGTATCTTAAAGTATATAACTTTTCTTGAATTTCTTTAAAATCTACTTCTTCATCAGACAAAGCAGTCTGGGCAGAAGGAGACCAATTAATTATTCTCTTACCTTTATATATCAAACCTTCATCAAAAAGTCTTATAAAAACTTCTTTTACAGCATTGGAAGGTGCTTCGTCCATAGTGAACATGGTTCTGTCCCAGTCGGTAGAAATTCCTAACTTTTGAAGCTGATTAAAGATAATACCACCGTACTTTTCTTTCCATTCCCAAACTTTATCTACAAACTTATCACGACCTAAATCGTATCGGGTTAAGTTTTCTGTAGTTTTCAATTCTTTTTCAACACGAGCTTGAGTAGCAATGCCTGCATGATCCATACCTGGAAACCAGCAAACTTCATAGCCTTGCATACGTTTCCAACGGATATATATATCTTGTAAAGTTGAGTTAAGCACGTGACCAAAATGAAGGATGCCTGTAACGTTAGGAGGAGGCATAAGGATACTGTATGCTTCTTTTTCAGATTTATTATCGGCAGCAAAAATTTTATTTTCCAACCAAAGCGGATACCACTTATCCTCAGCTAAAATAGGTTCATAAGCCTTAGGGAATTCTGTTTTCATAGTAGCTATAACATATATAAAATAATACAAATTTTTTTATCTAAGACTACAAAGATAACTAATAATAGCAACTACTTGATAAATATTTTGCTTAAAATTATCAACAAGTTTGGAAATATCAAATAAAAGATTTACATTAAACTTATGTAATCACATCATCGGGAGAAGTAAGTAGCAAAATGGTACTTATTTTCTTAGATGTATTAGAAATATTAGCTAAATCCAAGAAAATTTCCGATATTTGCTAAAATAAAGTCCAAACAAATCAAGTATATTTACGTAAGTTAAAATATAATCAGGTTTGAAACGACTCAACTTAGTATTTACTAAGACTTTAAAATAGATGTTAAATAAATTATTTGTCGGAGGACTTATGCGTGTAAAGAGCTTTATTACTGCTTTAGGCATAAGCTCAGCTTTAATTTTTTCTGCAGCTTCATTTACGAGTTGCACACCTAAAGTTACAGATGAGCAATTGGCTCAATTAGACGAACTTAGAAGAAAAGAAAGAAGCTTGAATCAAGAAATCGCGAACACGAAAAGTGAGTACACAAAACTAGAAAGAGAACTGAAAGCTCGCCAAGCGGAATTAGAAAAATGCAAAGAAGACAAAGCTTTTGTCCAAGGGAAATTGCAAGCATGGCCAAATGTATGGCCGGATTGGTCTCCTGAGCAAGAAGCTACGTCTGAAGAAGGTGCAGAATAATTTTTAATTCAACAAATAATTTAAATGTGAAATAATCCCATTTGGAGAGTTATGAAAACGATAATATATCTTTTTATTGCTATTTTTATATCAGGTGTTTATGCAAATGCACAAATGCCTCCTGCGAATCTTCCGGATTCTCAGCTTACTAAAGAGCAGGCAGAGTACAGAATCAATGATTTTCAAGCTAAAGTATCAGACTTGGAAAACACACTCAAAGATGAAAAAACTAAATTAGAAAGAGCTCAAAATCAACTAAGAAATACAAATAAAAACTTAGAAGATTGCTTGGACGAACTTAAAAAAATGTTAGGTATCAACGATAAAGATATCGAAGCTTTTCGCCAAAAATTAGGCATTATTGCTGGAAAAGTTAGAGAGCTTAAAGCTCTTAATGATGACGCTCTTGCTGATAGACAAGATGAGGTTATTACTTTAGAAAATCAACTTAACGAACTTCGTAAAGAAAAAATCGCACTACTTCCTGAATTCTATAATAGAATTTTAGAATTAGCACGCGAAATCAAAGGTCTTTACAGAGAAAAACGCGTTACTACTTACATTGTTAAATCTTGGTCTAAAGAGCGCGACTGTTTGTGGAACATTGCGAACAGAACTGAAATATACGGTGATGCTTTCCTTTGGCCAAAAATATGGCAAGCTAATAAAGATATCATTAGAAATCCTGATATCATCTTCCCTGGTCAAGAATTGCAATTACCTGACAAAGGTCCTAAATCAGGTGAAGAGTTAAAAGCAGAAAGAAAATATTATAGAATGAAAAAAGAAGCGGAAGCTCAAAATGAAAGTGCTTCTGCAGGCGAATAATGTTCTATAATTCTGAAAATAAAACTTTTATTTCTAATAGCCCCTTAGTATTTTTACTAAGGGGCTTACTTTTTATTTAATTCATACTATAAAGAAGATTTTATGGAAGCTATCGAAAAGAAAATCAAACTAGAAAATATTAGTTTATTAGATTTATTTGGTGTAAATGAAAGCTACCTCTCCATAATTGAAAACAGATTCCAATCATTAGTCTTTGCAAGAGGTAATAATCTTGTAATTAAAGGCGAACCCGACGAAGTCAAAACAATTTCTTTAGTTTTTAAAGAGTTGCTCTACATGCTCAAAAGAAATGGAAAACTTTCGGCCGAGGATGTTTCGACTGTTTTGAATCTAATTGATGTTAATAAAGTAACTAAATCTGATAAAAGTTCAGCCTCTGAAAATGAAATATTCGAAGGCAGAAAAGATTTAGTCAAAGCTCGCACTCCCAAACAACTTGATTACTATAAAAAAGTTCAAAATAATGACCTTGTTTTTGCGGTAGGCCCTGCCGGTACCGGTAAAACATTTCTTGCAGTAGCTATGGCTCTTGCTGCACTCAGGAATAATGATGTGTCTCGTATTATACTTACTCGTCCTGCAGTGGAAGCGGGGGAGTCATTGGGTTTTTTGCCGGGAGATATGAGAGAAAAAATTGATCCATACATTAGACCTTTACTTGATGCGCTTCAGTTTATGCTATCTACAGAAAAGATGAAAATATTGATGGAAAAAAACATCATAGAAATTACTCCCTTGGCATATATGAGAGGTAGAACTCTAAATAATTGTTTCATAATACTAGATGAAGCGCAAAATGCAACTAAGATGCAAATGAAGATGTTTCTTACTCGTCTTGGAGCTAACTCAAAGGCAATTGTAACAGGTGACATTACTCAAATTGACTTAGCAAAAGACAGCATGTCAGGACTTATAGAAGCCACAAAAATATTAAGAGATGTAAAAGGTATAGAATTTGCTGAGTTTTCTGATGCAGATGTTGTGCGTCACCCATTGGTAGCAAGAATCATCAAAGCTTACGATAAATTTTCCGACTAATATACAGATTATATGATAGAGCTTTTTAAAATAGGTTTTTTATCTTTTACTATAATAGATGTAATAGATATAACAGTAGTAGCAGTGCTTGTATATTGGCTATACAAGGCATTAAAAGATACTATCGCAGTCCAAATATTATTTGGGTTAGTTATTATCTTAGGCGTATCATTTGTAACTGAAGCAATAAATCTTAAATCTATTAATTGGATATTACGTACCATTTCTGATATTTGGCTGATAGCATTTATTGTATTGTTTCAGCCGGAACTTAGAAAGTTATTGTTGCTAATTACCAGATCTCCGATATTTCAACTATTTGTTAAAACTAAGATAGCAGAGACTATAGACGAAGTAATAGATGCAGTTTTAGAGCTTTCAGATAAGCATATCGGTGCTCTGATAGTATTTCCCAGAACTCAAAATGTCCAAATGACTATAGACACAGGCATACCTCTGCAGGCAGTTGTTTCCAGAGAGTTACTTGTTTCTATTTTTAATACAAAAGCACCACTGCACGACGGAGCGGTTATTATAGATAATCAGATGGTGCTTGCTGCTCGCTGCGTTTTACCTCTTTCCAATGCAAAAAAAACTAAAGGTAAGAACTTAGGAACAAGGCACAGAGCTGCTTTAGGTCTAAGTGAACAATTAGACTCCATTGTACTCGTTGTCTCTGAAGAGACAGGAGGCATATCTATTGCGGAAAGTGGTGATCTTATCATCAATATCCCTGTAGAGCAATTGCCGACTATTTTAAGTGCAAAATTAGCTTCTAACTAATGACAGATAAATCAATATATATCAAGCAAAAGAAACAGCTTATTAAATCACTGATATCAAAAGGAATTAGTGATAATCTAGTGCTGCAAGCCATAAATAAAGTTCCCAGAGAGGAGTTTGTATCAGATGAATACAAATCATTTTCTTATGAAGACAGAGCCTTGCCAATAGATTGTATGCAAACAATCTCTCAGCCATACACTGTGGCATACATGACTCAACTATTAAAGTTAAAGTTTAACGATAAAGTTTTGGAAATTGGAACCGGAAGTGGGTATCAAACTGCTATTTTAGCTAACATAGTTACTAAAATATTTACTGTGGAACGCATCCCCGAGTTGTATGAGCAGGCTCAACATCGTTTATCATACCTTTCGGATACTATCCGCTTTAAATTGGATGACGGCACAGTTGGTTGGAAAGAAAATGCTCCTTATGATAAAATAATCGTAACAGCAGCAGCCCCTGAAATACCAATAGAATTATTAGACCAAATGTCCGATAATTCGAGATTAATCATTCCTGTGGGTAGTAGAGATAGCCAGCAAATGGTAGTTGCTCAAAAAATAAATGGAAAATATTTTCAAAATACATTAGATAGCTTTAAATTTGTACCTCTTATAGGAAAATATGGCTGGGATGTCTGATGTTGAAAAAAATACCATTGATTATAGTTATTGGGCCTACTGCATCAGGCAAAACAAATCTCGCTGTCGAACTTGCCAAAACATACAAAACAGAAGTAATATCTTCAGATTCCAGGCAAATATATAAGTATTTGAGTATTGGTACTGCAAAGCCAACCGAGCAGGAAATGCAAGGTGTAAAGCACCACTTAATTGATTTTTTAAGTCCTGAAATAGACTATAGTGCCGGAATATTTGAAGATGATGCTACGCAAATTATCCATACTTTAAATGTCTTGCAAAAAATACCTATTATAGCAGGTGGTTCCGGTTTATATGTTAAAGCCCTTGTAGAAGGCCTATTCGGAGATAATAAATCAGAAAAAACAAAGCAAATCAGGCACGAGCTTTCTGTAAAGTTAAGTGAGCATGGTAAGGAATATTTATTCGAGGAACTGCAAAGAATTGATCCGGCTTCTGCTTTGAAATATGCAGATAAAAACTCAAGACGTATTATTAGAGCATTAGAATTTTACTATTCTGAAGGTAAACTATTTTCAGAAGCTCATCAGGAAGATAAAATTAAAGATATATTTTATCCAATATATCTGGCATTGGATTGGGACAGAAAGATTATATATGAGCGGATTAATTTGCGAACTGAGTTAATGTGGAAGCAGGGACTTATCGAAGAGACTGAGACAGTGTTAGGTATGGGTTATGATAAATCACTTAATGCCTTAAATACTGTTGGCTACAAAGAATGTATTTCTTATCTGGAAGGTAAACTCAGTAAAGAAGGTGCAATGGAAGAAATGAAAAAAAATACCAGAAGATATGCTAAAAGGCAACTCACTTGGAATAGACGAATCCACAATGTAAATTATCTAGATGCAACTGATAGTAAGTTAGTAGAAAATGCTAAAGAAATTATAAATAAAACAATCGGAGCTATGGATGACTAAGTTAAGATTTATTTTGGCTATGTTTTTTATTTTGTTTGCAGCTATAGCAGGAAAAGCTAAAGAGCCTGATTTTATGTACATAAGAGAAGCAAAAGATGCTTTAAGATTATTTGTGGAAGCAAAGTATGACTCGTTATATGCTAGATTTGACGAAAATATGACTAAACAATTTACTACTGAAACTCTTGAAGTAATTTGGAATAAGCTCGAAAAGAATTATGGTAAATTTGAAATAATAAAATCAGCTCAGCTACTACCCAATGATAAGATGTGGATGGTGGATTTGACAATTGGATTTATCAATCAAGACGTTAGCGGAAAAATAACTTATGATTCTACAAATCATATTGCGGGGATATTTTTCACTCAGGCAAACAAAAAAAGTGATTTTTACAAAACACCTAATTATGCAGATACCTCACTTTTTTACGAACAAAATATAAGCTTTGGAGATAGTGAATGGGAGTTAGAAGGCACACTAACTATTCCTAAAAATGTAATAGGCAATGCTCCGTTAGTAATTTTAGTGCCGGGTTTTGGTTCTCATGATAGGGATTTGACACTAGGAAAAAACAAAATATTTAAAGATATAGCGTGGGGATTGGCAAGCAATGGGACAGCAGTTTTTAGATATGACAAACGTACATATACCTATAAAAATAAAGTAGAAAAACAAATTGACTTAGATTTTGATGATGTAATAGTCGACGATGTACTGGCTGCAATTAATAAGCTTCATGTGTCCGGTTTGGTAAATAATAATAGAATATATGTAGCAGGTCATAGTCTGGGTGGTTATTTATTGCCGAGAGTATTAAAAAAATATGACAAGCTGGCAGGTGCAATATTTTTAGCCCCATTAGGTAGAAATATTGCTGAAGCAATGCTAGACCAGTATCAGTATTTTGCTAACTTGGATGGAAAGATAGATGATAACGAAGCAAAAAGTATAAAAGCATTTACTACGCAAGTAAATAATTCAAAAATTGTTTTACAAAATGATAGAATACTACCTAAAGATTTGCCATTTGGTTTACCCGGGTCATTTTGGAAATATTTTGATAATTACAAATTAGAAGAATTTGCGAAAGATGTTAATATTCCTACATTATTTCTACAAGGTAAAAATGATTTTCAAATTACGGATACAGATTGGAAAACATGGGAGTCTATTTTTAGTACTAAAAAGGGCTGTACAATGATGAAACTTGATAGTTTGAATCACATATTTCATAAAAGTTTAGCTAATCCTATACGTGAGGATTATTTGAAATATAATCATGTAGATAAATCATTGATAGACGCAATCTCTAATTGGCTTAATAGAAAATAGTTTAACCAGTTCTAAAAATCAAATAAACACAAACTTCACAAAGAAGAGCTATATTTGTATCTGTGAGATTTCTTTTTACAAAATTAGGAAAAAGGTAATGTCTACAAGTTTTAATAATAGTCCCTTAGCTTCATTGCAGTCAGGAAACACTAAGCTTATTGCAATAGTTGATGACGAGCCGGATATTGTAGAGCTAGTCTCTCTGCATTTAGTCAAAGCAGGTTTTAAAGTAAAATCCTTTGAAGATGCAACTTCTTTATTCAAATATATTAACAATAATACTCCGGATTTATTTATTTTAGATTTGATGCTTCCTGATGCTGATGGTTTTGAGATTTGTAAATTTTTAAAAAAAGAAGAAAAATTTACAAATGTGCCTGTTATTATGCTTACAGCAAGAGGCGATGAAACTGATAAGGTACTTGGCTTGGAGTTGGGAGCAGACGATTATGTCACTAAACCTTTTTCTCCAAGAGAGCTTGTCGCAAGAGTAAAAGTAGTGCTAAGAAGAGATAATACTACAATAAAAACTCAAAAAATAAAAGTATCAGACAGCTTAGAAATCGACTTGCAGAAATATGAAGTAAGAATAGATAATGAAAAAGTGGAACTAACATCTACAGAATTTAGAATATTGAGATTGCTATCTGAAAGGAAAGGCTGGGTGTATGCTCGAGATCAGATTTTAGACTATCTTGGAGTGCAGGACAAAGGCGTTCTAGACAGGACGGTAGATGTGCACATCAAAAACCTTAGAGAAAAATTAGGCATCTGTGGGAAATATATAAAAAATATTCGTGGCGTAGGTTACAAATTAGAAGTATAACATGAAGCTCTTATCATCAAAAATATTCTCAGGCTATCTATTAGTAATAGTTAGCCTGACTGCTATTATAGTGCTGTTTTCATACCAGAAAATTAAAACACACTACAAAGATACGCTTACGACCCAGCTTATCAATCTTAATAACACTATCCATGAGCCATTGCTTGAGTATCTTAGTCAGCAAGATATTGGAGGATTGGATCAGTATGTCAAAAATCTTGGTAAGAGAATTCATACCAGAATTACAGTAATAGACACGAATGGCCTGGTATTGGCTGACTCTGAGAAAAATCCAAAATTAATGGAAAATCACAAAGGACGCCCTGAAATTAAAAAAGCATTTGTGCAGGATTTTGGTTCCACTTTGAGATATTCTACTACAGTGAAAGAAAGAATGCTTTATGTGGCACATCCTATAATGAATAATCATCATATAGTCGGTGTCAGTAGAGTTTCTTTATATGCAGATGAAATAGATACCTTAATCATTGAGATATTATATGAAATATTAGAAGTAGTGGTAATATTTGTACTAATTACTTTGTTTGCAGTTCTATTCTTTACCAGGTCTATCACTAAGCCATTGCAAAAGATTTCCATGGCTGCTCAGAAAGTAGCTTCAGGTGATTTTGATGTTAAAGTATTTCTGCATGGTAAGTCAGAGATAAAAGATTTGTCTGATAACTTCAATTTTATGACTCAAAAAATAAAAGAACTATTTTCTAAAGTTACCAGCCAAAAAGAAGAGTTAGATGCTATTATTTCCTCAATTAACGAAGGCTTAGCTGTTTTTGACACTAAAGGTAAGATATTGCTTTCTAACAAAGCGTTTTGCAATATGCTGGACTGCAGTTGTTGTAGCGAAGCATTTTACTGGGAAGCTATAGACTCAGAAAATTTTGGTGCGTTATTCAGAGATGTAGTAGACAAAAAGAAGACAGTCCAAAAAGACCTAGAAATAGCTGATAAATTTTATGCTATAAGTGCCAGCTTCATTGAATCTAAAAATGAGATTGTATTTCTGCTTCGAGATATTACAAAAGCAAAAGAGTTAGAGCTTTTGAAAAAAGATTTTGTTACTAACGTATCACACGAATTACGTACGCCACTGACTGCTATTAAAGGATTTGTGGAAACTCTGGAGGATGAAGTTCAAGAAGATACAAGTAAGAGATATGTAGATATTATTAAACGACATACAGATCGTTTAATCAATATAGTTCAAGACTTGATGATGCTTAGTGAGTTAGAGAATGTAAACAAAACTCTTATGAAAAGTCAGGTAAATATTAGCAATCTTATCAGTAATGTATCTAAAATATTCGATCCTAAACTACAAGAAAAGAAATTAGAATACAATGTAAATATAGAAGAAAATTTCCCTGATTTGATAATAGATAATTTTAAAATCGAGCAAGTCTTTGTTAATTTGATTGATAATGCTATCAAATATACCGAAGAAGGAAAAATAGATATAAATATTTTCAAAAAAGAAAAAAATGTGATAATTGAAATAGAAGATACCGGAGTTGGCATTCCTGATGAAGATAAAGACAGAGTATTTGAAAGATTCTACAGAGTAGATAAATCACGCTCTCGTAAAGTAGGAGGGACTGGTTTAGGACTATCTATCGTAAAACATATAATCCAGTTACATGGTGGCAATATTTATGTAGATTATGACTACAAAATAGGCTCAAAAATCGTAATATCTTTGCCTATTATTCAATAATTGAAATTACAGTTTGTAAGAAATTTTAATTGTTAGTAAATTTGGCAAAGTAGGAATGTGCAATTGAGTTTTTTATATGGCTACAAAGACACAACAACAAAAGCAAAATCAAGAAGAAGACTTCCAGGCTATACGAAAAGTACTAGATGGAGACCACGCGGCTTATGATTTCCTTCAAAAGAAATATAAGAGGATTATTGCTGCCCTTATTCGTAAAATGGTGCAAAATGAGGATGATGTAGATGACTTAACCCAAGAGTCGTTTATAAAGGCATATAATGCACTCGCTAGCTTCCAATTCGGTTATTCCTTTTCTGCCTGGCTTTATAGAATAGCTTCGAATACTTGTATTGATTTCTTGCGTAAAAAAAGATTTCCTACTATCTCTATAGATAAACCAATTGGCAATAGCGAAGATAATCACTTCTTTGAAATTGAAGATAAAACTTATATGCCTGATGACTCAGTTTTGTCGAAAGAAAAGCTGGAAGCTTTAAGAGAAGCAATAGAAAACCTACCGGAAAACTATCGTGAGATAATAAAATTACGCCACGAGAAAGAAATGGACTATAAAAATATTGCAGAGATGCTGGACTTACCATTGGGAACAGTTAAGGCACATCTTTTTAGAGCCCGCAAACTTTTGCTTGAAGAGCTTAGAAAAAAAATATATCTTTTTAAAGACTAAATTTGACTTCTCCCTTTATGATAACTTTTTGGATTGTTGAATTTCCATAGATAATCTGATGAAGAAGAGTATCGTGTTTTGACTTATCAAAGACATTGTGCACAATCAAATCTGCATTTCTCCCGGATTCTATCTTGCCTATTTTATTATTTTTTAGAATGTTGGCTGCACCTAATGTAGATGCAAAAAATGCACTTTCAGCTTTAAGTTGTTTACACTGTAAATCAATAGCAAATATATCTCCGGAAGTTTCAAGAGCTTCTCGCATTTCATTAGATACAGAAAGACTATACCCTGCGGCAACATCAGTGCCAAGTCCAATATTTAAATCGGCATTTAAATATTTTTCAAAATTCATGCGACCACTCATTAAATATCTATTTGAAGAAGGGCAGTGTATAATATTTGCATTTGATTCTTTAAGCATTTCAATTTCAGCATCAGATGTATATATACAATGTGCAAATAAGACATTACAATCAAGTATACCGGCTTTTCTGTAAACATCTGTATAAGATTTGCAATATGGATGCAACGTGGCTATATAGTCTAATTCTTGAGTGTTTTCTGCGAGATGAGTTTGGATAGATAGTTGGTACTCTTTAGCAAGCTTTGCAGATTCGCAGAGCAAATCTAATGAACAAGAACCTGCATATCTTGGCGTAATGATATATTCTATAGAGTTATTAGTAAGATTGTTTACATAGTCAATCAGGTTAATTGTATCGTTGATATTGTTTTCAATGCTATCTAAATAGTTTTCATGGCCCAAATCCATCATAACTTTCCCGATATATGCATTTATATCTGAATTATTAGCCGCATCAATTGCCGCTAGAGTTCCTGATTTATGCAAGGAGCTGAAAGCAACGATAGTGGTGGTACCAAGTGAAATCGCAGTTTTAAAAAAGTATTCTGACAATTTAAAAGCATATTCATAGTCTGCGAATTTCTTTTCTAACGGAAATATGTTGTTTTTAAGCCAGGGGAGCAGTCCACCTTTTCCAATTCCTATAGCCGGCAGTTGAGGGATGTGGGTATGTAAGTCTATAAATCCGGGAGTAATCACACTATCAGAATAATCAACAATTTCAGCAGAAGGATAATCTTTACAAATATTCTCAAAATAATCAAAATCTAGAATATTGCCGGATTTTACTAGTATACCTGCATTTTCTGTTACTTTTACAGTCTCATAGTCAATAGGATTTAATACTGTAGATTTTAAAATATGCATAATTGGCTCAGTTATTGATAAATAAACTACACTGATGTTTCACTCTTAAATCCAATATAATATGAATATACGTGAATTGCTAAGCAGAATTTCCAGACAACAAATTTTACAAACATTTTGGATGTCTATCTTAGGTATAGTAGTATTAACTATGTTAAGTTCATTTATCATACGCAATGTGGTAAATTCACCAGACACAGAGTCATTGAGTGATGATTATGAAAAATATGCTCTTGAAAATATTGTGCAACTCAACATTTTAAACGGTTGCGCTGTAAACGGATTAGCCGGTCAGACAAAAGAATATCTTCGTACTAAGGGCTTTGATGTGGTTGAAATTGGGAACTCTGAGGAGGATTTAGATAAAACAATTGTAATCAATAGAAGCACTGATGATAAAAATGCTCGCAAAATAGCTTACGCTTTAGGATTGGGTGATGAGAGCATTATAGATGCTCAGGAACCTGAAGTCTATCTACATGCAACAGTGATTTTAGGCAATGACTATAAAAACCTTAGCTTGTTTAAATAAATATTATTTTTAGCTTCAATATTTAATGCTTATTTTGCTATGTCAAATTAAGTTGTTATAAAAGTATATTATCGGAAAAACTTTGGCTAAAATAGTAAAACCAAGAAGCTCTAAAGGCTTAGCTACATTTTGTGCTAGGCTTGCAGAAGACAAAATCGCTAAAGATGTTATTTTAATGGATTTAACCGCTTTAGAATCCTCACCTGCAGAATATTTTGTGCTATGTTCGTGTGACTCTGACATTCAAGTCAGAGCTATAGCTGACAGTATAGTTCGCTCATCCAGAAATATTGGCTTAGATAGACCAAAAGAGGAAGGCTTATCGAATGCAGAATGGGTCATACTCGATTTCTTTGATGTGATGATGCATATTATGCTCAATAAAATGCGTTCTTACTACGCTATAGAGAAGCTTTGGGCAGATGCAAAATTCTACAAACTTAACGAAAAAGGGGAACCGAGAGTAGTTAAGTTCGATGAAATAAGCTACATTTTTAACAAAAGAGAATGGGACGAAGAATAAATGTATCAGGAATATGCTTTACCAATTTTTCAAAAGACTCTTAACAAATTGGGTGTTGAATTTGAAGGCGATATTATATTTGAAATTCCTAAAAATAAAGATCATGGCGACCTTTCTACTAATATAGCTATGCAACTTGCAAGAGTATTAAAGAAAGCTCCTCGTGTGATTGCTCAGGACATTGTAGATAATCTTGACTATGATAATGATATTATTGTGGAGGTATCTATTGCCGGAGCCGGGTTTATCAATATCAAGTTTTCGGAAAATTTCTTTTCTTTGCAGTTAGATAATATGCTGAAGAAAGGTGCTGACTATGGTAAGTTATCCATCGGTAAAGGTACTAAAGTAAATGTGGAATACGTTAGTGCTAACCCAACAGGCTTATTGCATTTGGGGCATGGACGTAATGCCTGCATTGGTGATTCAGTTGCAAATCTTTATGAATGGTGTGGTTACGAAGTAACCAGAGAGTATTACTTTAATAATGCCGGCAACCAGATGAATAATCTTGCTAAATCTATACATGCAAGATATATGCAGTTGAAAGATCCTTCTTATCCAATGTTCGATGACGCTTATCATGGTGCTTATGTAAAAATTATAGCACAAGAATTTTTTGAAAAGTATGGTGAAGGTTATACTGACCCCACTCCTGAAAACTTAAAACTCTTCAAAGAGCTTGGAGAAAAATGGTGCTTTGCTAAAATCAAAGCAACTCTGAACAGAATGAATATCATCCAAGATGTATACTATAACGAAAATTCTTTGTATGAAGAAGGTAAAATTGCAGAAATTATAGAATACTTTAAAGAACACAATCTTGCTTACGAAAAAGATGGCGCTTTATGGATGAAGCTTTCTGAATTAGGTCAGGAAGATGACCGAGTTATCGTCAAATCCTCCGGCGAGCCAACTTACAGATTACCTGATATGGCTTACCACAGAGAAAAATTCAGACGTGGATTTGACCTTATGATAGATGTTTTTGGTGCTGACCATATAGCAACTGTACCGGATGTGTTGTCAGGGGTAAAAGCTTTAGGTTACAATCCGGAAAAAGTAAATGTCTTATTGCATCAGTTTGTTACTTTGACTGAAAATGGACAGCAAGTAAAGATGTCGAAACGAACAGGAAAATCTTATACATTAGATGACTTGCTTGATGAAGTAGGAGAGGACGTTGTTAGATTCTTCTTGCTCATGAGAGGCATTCAGACTCACTTGGAGTTTGATTTGTCACTGGCAAAAGAGCAGAGTGATAAAAATCCTGTGTTTTATTTGCAGTATGCGCATGCTAGGATATCTTCTATTTTTGAAAAATTAAAAGAGAATGAGATTGCTGTAGAAACCCAAGCAGATTTACAATTACTCGTTCATCAAAACGAGAAAAATCTAATCAAAACATTGATGAACTTTGAAAAGACAATTCAAACTGCAGCAAATAAATTTGAACCGCATATAATGGCAGATTACCTAAGAAAACTTGCTTCTGATTTCCACTTGTTTTACCATGACTGTAGAATTATTGGTGTAGAATCAGGTTTAATGCAAGCTAGAATCAAGCTATTAGAAATCACTAAATATACCATGTATAATGGATTAAAGATATTAGGTGTTTCGGCTCCTGAAAGAATGTAAAAAAAAGAGGTTAGATCTTAAATCTAACCTCTTTTTTTATTTTTTCCATTTCATCCAGACAGTTTTACTAATATCAACAGCCTCTTCGCCGGAGTCCCATCTTCCAACTTCGAGATTGTCTAACCAGTTTAAAAATTTATTGACATTTTCGCCTTTAAATATTGCACCATGCTGGGGAGCTATAATGCTAGGATTAATAGCTCTGGCTCTGCGCACAAAAGTTTGAAGAGCTGATTTAGAAGGCATCCAGCGCATGTGGAATTTATCCATATATTTAATATGTTCTTCAAAATTATTTACAAATAAAGGGTAGTCAACAGGCAAAAGAGCAGCCCCTATATCACCTGTAAATAGAATATCAGAAACAGGATCAAAAACTGAAAAATTACCGGAAGAATGACAGTAATGTGCAGGAACAAAGAAAATAGAATGCTTTGTATCACCTACAGGAATTTCCATTCCATAATCAGGAATTGTAGTAAATTCTAATTTATTACCCATTCCAAAATGTGCAAGGAAACTTGTCCATATCCAAGGACAGTAAACTTTTACATTAGGGCATAAATCAGTCCAAAGAGATAACGAAGATGCAATATCCGGATCCTGATGACTAGCAAATATTGCTTTTATTTGATTTGGAGAAATATGTCTTGTCATTTCTGCTAAAACTTGTGGAAAGATTTCAATTCCACCCGGATCTAAAAGTACAGCCTGTCCTTCATTGATAATAATATATTCATTAGTATCGATGACTGATTCTTTCTTGTCTGGGTCACGACCTAAGACCACGCATCTGTGTTCACCTTTTTCAAAAAGTATTTCGCTTTTCATATTAAAATCCGATATTTATGAATTTCTAAGATTTATCATTTGAGTCAGTGTATTATCACCTTTTACTATCATCTCTTGGATAGTAAACAAACTTGCATCTAAGGTATTGATAATTTTTTTAATATTATTTACTAAGCCCTCAAAGCTTTTTTGATCATCAGAGAGGTAAGATGCCTCAATAAGAATATTGGAGCCCATATAGTTAGCAATTACACCATTTCTGGTAATATTGTCTATTTTAGTGCGAGCCCTCATAAACGAAGTGTGACCGTCAAATAGTAACTCATTTATTTTTTTCAAAGTTATTACATTGTTTTCTGCAAAGTATCTTAAACTCTCAAGCTCACTACTTTTTACTCGCGTAAAGACTTCGTGACGGTGTAATCTTTCTAATTCACGAACACTTATAAGATTAAAATCACTGGAAGAGTAACTAGTTTTTAGAGGTTTGAGTATTAAATCAATATATTTTGAGAGAGTTAAAGTATACTGTAAGAATTTTTTTACAAATATAGAAGACATTGTAATTTCACTTGCTAAGTTACTTGAAATATACTCTAATTCTTTAAGCTCAGGAGCAATCTGCACTGGTAAGTCAGATAGAAAACCAGATAAAGTAATCAAAGATTGCCCTTGATTTGTTCCTATCTTTGCTGCTTGCACTATACCGTTAATTGCTAATAATTTTAAATCTAAGCTTATGTTTTTTAATGCACGTGAGCCATTTAAGACATCTACACCTATCGAGAAGATAGTAGAAATATTTTTACTGTAAGTTGCAAAAAGATCTGCCATAACTTTTTAGTCTTTATTGTTGATTTTTGAGTTAAGATGCTTAGAATTATGATTTAATAAATAATCAAAAGATATTTTCATAGATGTCCTAACAAACGGAATAATATATGCTTTATTATCTGTTTTTTCTTCGTACTTGTCAACCATTGAAAAAACAATCGTTATCGGGAGCCATAAAGCCATATTTACAATGTTATTACTAACAATAAAATTTATCAAAAAAAGCTGTAGAATAAGATAAAACGATATACCAAAGAGTCTGTCTTCATCTTCTGATAGTTTATGATTAAGTCTGTATTTCATCATTTTGAATGTAATAACAAATAACGAAGCAAACAAAGCCAAAAAAGAAAAACCTCCCAGTAATCCGGTTTCAGACAATGCTGATAAAATTCCAAAATCTGCAAATCCAATATCTGCTTTTTTATCATAATCTGTCAGTCCCATACCTATTCCTAACACGGGATGTCTGTACCATATATCTAAACTTTGCTCAGCGGATTCAACTCTAGTGCCAAATGATTCGCCTGACATTCCACCGCGTCTGCCTTCTCGTTCAGAAACTATACCGGTAATCCTATTGCCAAATAACTTAAGCACACTTATGTTTGAGTATGACTCTACTACGGAGTCCGTTACAATAATCAAAACAACTGATATGGCAAATATCGACAAAACTGCTTTAAGTTTGATTCTTTTCTCAAATATAAAAAGAGATATGAGTACCATTGCTAAACCTAAGACACCAGTCAGAGAGAACGTAAGAAACAATGCAACTAAAGAACTAATAAAAATCAAGGCAACCAAAAATTTTGATTTTATAAATGCTTTGCTACGTTGTATAAAAGGTACGATAATAAATATCTGTATCAAAATATTGAATGCTGCTAAAGCTGATGGTTCAGGCAATATGGATGTAGCACGGTAAAAGTTTTGAAATTTCAAACTGAGCTGAGATACTTCGTCAATGCTGCTGAGATTTCCTCTACCTAACATATTGACGTTGTTATAATCCAACCATGCAAAAGGTAACTCAAATGCTCTTGCTACTATTTGGTATACTCCGAATATATTTACAAATATAGATGCAATAAGCCAAGCTCTTATTACCTTAGTCCATACCTCTGTATCTATTTTATAGGAAAAGCCAATAATGGCAATAAATGCTAAGAATAGAAAATGTAGTGTTGTTTTGATGTACTGTCCCATCATAGAAGGATCGTTAGAAAACAGCACCGCCACACCGGATAGGATGCAAGCTCCTAAAAACATAAAATAAAATATTATCGGATAATTTAGTCGAACTTTAAGTGCTTTTCCTGCCCAAAGCAAATCTTTTATAATATATAAATAGATTAAAATCAGAGCTATATCTATCGATGGGACGCCATATCCTAAAAAGGAAAACAGCTGCCATGAGTTGGTAAAGTAAGATAAGAATGCAAGAATAAATAAAAATGTAAGCATAGTATCAAAGTTTCATAGAAAAATAGTATTTTTGTCTCTATATATTATATTCCATTGGAACATTATGGTTCAGACTAAGATAATCAAAAAAAATTTATTTGTTGAGCATAAATTGCAGGGGCGGTCAAAACTTGCATTTAATTGGCTTAAAAATGATAATATACGCCTGTTAGATGCAGGATGCAGTTATGGGTATATGACTTGTCACTATGCTAAAAAAGCTCAGGAAACATGGGGAATTGACATTAATGAGCAACATATAACTCAAGCAAATGAGATGTACCCGGAACATAACTTTAGAGTCGAATACTTAGAAAATCTTAGTTTTGAAAACAACTTCTTTGACAGCATCATATTTACAGATGTTTTAGAGCACACCCAAGATAAAATAAAATCTCTCTCAGAACTTTTTAGAGTATTAAAGCCCGGTGGCGAGATTATTATCTCTACTCCTCACAAAAGCTTGTTTGGCTTTTTAGACCCATACAACTATGGATTTTTCCTTCAGGAATATTTGATGCCAGTATATAAAGTGTTGTATAAATTTGTACGATTATTAAAAGAAGGTAAAATTCCTAAAGAACTTAATTCAGCTCATAAAGAAAGGCACTTTCACTACAGCCTCAAGGAACTGACTCAGATGCTCGACAAGTCTGATTTTGGAGGAAATTACGAGATAGTGAAAATAAAAAGGTCTGGCTTGCTTTTAGAGCCTATAGCATTGAACATGGATGTGTTTTCCAGAGCGTTCCTCAAGGGGAAATCCCACCATAATATTAATATTCCATTCAAAGCTTTGGGACATGCAGATTATGCTATTTCTTATGGTTGCTTGGCATATAATATTGCTATTAAGGTCAAGAAGAAAGTCTAAAAAAGCCGACTGAGTAGCCGGCTTTTTAAAAAGTCTTATAAATCTACTTCAAATCTGAGTACAACGTCTGACTTTGATTTGAGATAAGGTATTGTTATCTTTTCTGTATGTACACTATCTTCAATTGTAATGGGGCCGTATTCCGATTTTGTATAGTATATTGGGTTATTTTTAAACTTATTCAGTACTTTTTCTCTTGTTACATCAGGTATTTCATTAATGTGATAAGGATTACGATAGTAATCAGCAACATTTACATTTTTAAATGTCGCTAGCTCACTATACTCTGCATCATCTGCGAATCTAATCCAAAATTTTACATATTCAAAGCTTATAGCTCTATTATCAATATTGTATTCAGGATTAAAATCATAAGGCATATTATCTTTCAAATATGTTAAATCTTCTATCCAAAAAGCAAAGTGGATAACTTCTGATTTTTGAATCTTATCTTGATTATCTCTATATTCTTGGTAATCTCGCAAGTCAGTAGTATCATATCCTGAACTAGGAACTTCTTCGAATTCTCTAACATCCTCATAGTTTATAGTATATTGGAATGAAAAAGTTTGAAGTGAGTCGACCGAGCCGCAAGACCATAAAAAGCCAAAAGCAGCTACAAGAAACGTTAAAGCATATATTTTTTTCATATTTATCTCCTATTTATGTTTACCACTGACCAAACCAAAATGTAATCCCCATGTTCCACGTTGGTTGGGAAGCTAATGCAAAATCAGTATTAATTTCTAAAAATCCTAATTTGTATGACGCACCTACCAATAATCTATAGCTATTAAAACTTTCTACGTCAAATAATATTGGAACTTCAGAGTTGCGAAGCTCTTCGTAAGGAGAGTCTATCAATTCAGCAGCAGAGCCGGTTCTTAGAGCAACAAATTCACCTGACATGCCTTCTAATTGGACAGCACTATAAGCAGTCAAACCGAATTCAAATTCCTTACTAAAGTGGAAACCAACTGCCCAAGATGAGATATCAATTCCCGGATCTCTTTTCATACTGTGGTAAGCACCATGAAATGACAAACCCATAGTAGAATCTTCTCCAAATAAGTTGACAAAGTCATCCAAGCGTTGATTAAGAATAATGCTATAATAAGACATATTTTTTTCTTGTATAGGCACCATAAAGAATCTAAATCTTAATTGGGTCTGAGTTGGAAATCCAACGATAAACTGAGCCGCTGGCATATTTAGCATAGTACCAATATCATTTCCTTCTACAAATGAAATACTTTTATTCATTGAATCAGGATATGTTTGTCTTTGAGGAGTTGCAAAAACTGTAGTTGAAGCACCTCCGAATACAGTTGGTTGCTTAATTCTCGTATTCACATTTCTTGTACCGTCCGGCGTGGCTGTTAGTGCCAACGATTGATCTGAAAAACCTACAGGTAATTCAGCTTCATAAGTATCTTGAGAACCCGGAATAAAATTGAATCCGCCACTAATATTAAATGCAAAAGACCATTTTCTCTCATATTTGGCATGAGTGAAAAGATTAGAATTTAATCCTTGTTCAAGAGTTGTGAACAGTGGCTTGAAGTAACCTTGCATTTGTTTGGAGGTCATCAATGTAAAATTTTTGCTGATTTCAATATTATCAGATTCTGCAGCAAATACTTTAAATCCTGATATAAATATTAAGGCAGCAAAAAGAAGGAAACTATTTCTCTTCATAAACTAGTACCTTGTAATATGTAAATAAAACAAAGTTCAAATATAAAGAGAAATATTATATTAACATAATAATATATTTATAATATGGTAAAAGATTATTGTTTATACCCTTTAGGTACAAAATCTTGTACATAAATTGGTATAAAATCAACAGGATTTGTAAAAGTATTATTTTGATACTGTAAATTAGCAAATTCCATTACATTGCTTATATTTAAGCTATTTAAAGCATTAATGGATGAATAATCTGAAGCAAACGGCTCAAAATTTCCAACTAATATGGTATTATTGAAATCCATAGTATGGAAATTTTCTTTTTCATCCATGATTATTTCACCCTGCGGATTTAAGTCTTGGTCATATACTCGGTAATACAACAGATTTTTATGTGAGGGGACAGACGCTATTATCTTATTGCAATTGAGAGTAGTAAGATAATGCGAAGCAGATAAAGCGAACGCATCTAATACAGGCACTGGTATAAATTTAATAGTATCATCAAAGCATATAGCTTTAGCAAATGCTAATCCAATTCGCAATCCTGTAAATGAGCCGGGACCGGCAGAAATGGCAATGGCTTTGATTGACTCAAATGATATATTTAAATCATCCATAACGGATTTTACAGTTTTTGCTAATAGTCTATCATGCAAATTGGGCAAAAAATATTCTACTTTTGCAATAGGGTGTGCCAAATCCGAAATTCCAATTCCAAGTATTGCACCACTTGTTTCTATAGATAAAATATATTCTTTACTCATAGTTATTCAGTCTCTACAAATTCTAAATTACGTTTTATTTTCCAGAGAATTTCTATCGCTGTTTCTCTATTATTCATGTCAAACTCTAAAAATATTTTTTTAGTTGTTTGCTTTAAATTTGCTCCGGGTTGATCTTGTACAAATTCCATGATAATCGGAAATGCAAAATTATAAAATTTCTCGTCTTCCTGAGATGGAAATTCGCAAATAATTCTATTAGGTTTGAAAATAATTCTGGTAAAACCTGTAAATTGAGCAACTATCCTGACCTTAACTGCAAAGAGAAGTTCGTGGGCTTCTTTCGGCAACTTACCATATTTATCCTCTAACTCTTTTGTTAACTGCTCCAATTCCGCATAAGTCCTAAGAGAATACATTTTTTTATACAGTTCAAACCTATCTGTGTCTCTGCGTACATAAGTTTCAGGCAGTAAAGCGTCCGAATTAAGCTCTATAGCTATATCATCATTTAAAAATTCAGTTTTTGAATGATCATCATCTTTTGCAAAAAAGTCTTTAAATTCTTGATCTTTAAGTTCTGCAACTGCTTCATCTAAAATTTTATGGAATAGTTCAAATCCCATATCAATAATAAAACCACTCTGCTCAGCTCCTAATAAGTTCCCGGCTCCTCTAATTTCCATATCTTTCATAGCAAGTTTAAATCCACTACCAAGATCAGTAAACTCTTCTATAGCTTGCAATCTCTGCAAAGCTTTTTGAGGAAGTTTTTTTATCTGTGGAATAATCAAGTAACAATACGCTTGTTTATTTGCTCTGCCAACTCTTCCGCGTAGCTGATATAGCTCTGCTAATCCAAAGTTTTGAGCCTTATTAATTAGCATAGTGTTTGCATTAGGAATATCAATACCTGATTCAATTATTTTAGTAGCAAGAAGTACATCAAACTTGCCGGAAATAAATTTTTGCATTACAGATTCAAGCTCTGAAGTTTTCATCTGGCCATGAGCCATTGCAATTTTGACTTCGGGCATTAGCGATTTGATATCAAGCATTAGTTTTTCCAAATCTTGCACTTTATCATTAACAAAGAAAACTTGACCTCCTCGGTCTAATTCTTTTTTGATTGCTTCTTTAATAGGATCTGCTTCCCATTCTATGATTTGCGTGTCTACAGGTATTCTGTTTCTTGGAGGAGTTTCTATAATACTTAAATCTCGGGCACCCATCAGAGAGAAATTTAAAGTACGTGGGATAGGTGTTGCCGTTAAAGTAAGAGTGTCTATAGTTGATTTCATTTGGCGTAATTTTTCTTTAGCTGCTACTCCAAAACGATGCTCTTCGTCAATGATTATAAGACCAAGATTTTTGAATTGAATATCTTTAGAAAGTATTCTATGCGTACCGATGAGAATATCTACTCCGCCCATTTCTAATTTTTCTAAGATAGCCGTTTGTTCTTTTTTAGTTCTAAATCTGGAAATAACATCAGAGTTTATAGGATACCTATTTAGTCTATCTTTAAACGTCATATGATGCTGCTGAGCAAGGATAGTGGTTGGTACAAGCACTGCAACCTGCTTTCCGCTTTGGACTGCCTTAAAAGCTGCTCTAATAGCAATCTCAGTTTTACCAAAACCAACATCACCACATACCAAACGATCCATAGGAGTAGAATTTTCCATATCCCTTTTAAAGTCATCAGTAGCAGATGCTTGATCAGGAGTATCCTCATACATAAAAGAAGCTTCAAATTCCTTTTGCCATACATTATCAGCCTCGAAAGCATAGCCGGGTTGCATCTTTCTTTCAGCATAGAGTTTTATCAATTCTCTTGCAATATCTTTAAGCTTTTTCTTTGTTCGCTGTTTCTTTCTAATCCACTCAGTGCCGCCTAATTTGGACAGAATAGGCATATGCCCTTCACCAGCAGAGTACTTCTGAATTTTATTAATGTAATTCAGATGGACATATAAAATGTCATTACCAGCAAACATAAGCTTTGCACAGTCCTGTAAAGAATCGCCAAGTTTAACAGTTTCAAATCCTTGAAACTTAGCTACACCTTTGTCCTCATGTACAACAAAATCACCGGGGTTGAGTTGTTTTAGTTCTTTGAGTGTAATTCCTTTTTTGTTATTTCTCAGATTAGCTTTGGCTCTCATCCTGTCAAAAAGTTGATGCTCTGTGTAGCATACTAATTTGAAGTCATCAGAAACAAAGCCATAGGCAGGAGTTGTATCGCTCCAATGTATTTTTTCTAAAGTCTTTTCAGCAGAGTCTAAATTAGAATCTTCTAAATCATCATTTTCTAGGGAGTTAGTGACTAAATCTTTAAGTCTGTTGAGGGCATTGAATCCATCGGCTGAAAGAAATAAATCATATCCAAGTAAGGAGTATTCTCTGAGGTTTTGGCATATTGCCTTTACAGAGCTGGCAAAAGCCGGCTGGGATTTAGTAGTAAATGAATAGTCAGATTTTCCTATATAGGAGAGACCTATAACAATTCTGGAATCAAATAGATGATTAGTATCTATCTCTAACGAATCTTTCTCATCTAAAACAATGATATTATCCTTAGAAATATATTCCAAAATGGAGCAAGTGTCTCCAAGGTTTGACTTGTGGAATACATTGGCTATATAACTTAAATCTTTATGCTCTTTGATACTACGCTGCGATAACACATCAAATTCTCTTATAGATTCGATATCATTACCCCAAAATTCAATCCTCAAGGGGTTAGACCAGCCAATAGGGAAGATGTCAACAATTCCACCACGGATAGCAATATCACCTTCCTGCTCCACAAAATCTTTTCTGTTAAATCCATTTAGTATATTGGATTTAACAAAGTCATCAAAATCTAAATTCTGATCCTTCTTTATCGTTTTTTTATTGCCGGTAATATCTTGCTGAATAGGTATTTCCAAATCAAAAATAGATTCTTCAATAATAGCAATAGATTTCTTGTTCTCTGAAATTTTTCGTAAACCGTCTACTAACCAACCATAATGAGAATCCGCATCTTCCGCCTCAAACTTGATATTTTTTTTGGGCTTGGATAGGAAAGCTATCTGCTCATCTTCCATAGATAGCTTTAAGTCATTATACCACCGCTCTGCAGAATCATAATCTTTAGTAACAATAAAGAACTGCTTCTTTGAAAGTTCGCTTAGAGCACTAAGAAAAAAAGCAGTAGAAGAGTTTGCATTTAATTTAATATCTAAGCTATTTCCGGAATCTATTTTAGAGCTAATTTCCTTGACTGATTTAAGAGATTTGATTTTTGATATCAAATCTTGGAACATACCCATACCTATATAAATATTATTGAATAAATGGTTTGTAGTGGTTTGCAAAATACTCTTCCTGATCTACAGGAACTCGCAGGGTAATTTCAGTCCCGTTGTCCGTGTCGTCTCGTTCTATTATTTCGCAATATTTATACAGCCATGAAACTCGTTGTGACTCACTATAAGGGATAATCAGACTGGTAGTTTTGCAGTTTTCGTTGTACTTCTCCTGCATTCTTTCAAGCAGAGTCTGGACATTAAGTCCTTTCGATGCGGCTACAAACAGACAATCCTTATATTCTTCTTCAATTAGTTTCAACCCGTCCAAATCTTCCAACTTATCTATTTTATTACATACTAAAATAGTTGGTATATCAGTTATATTTAGAGATTGTAGAGTCTTTTCTACAATGTCAATATGCTCTCTGAAAAATGGATTAGAAACATCAACCACATGTAAAATAATATCAGCTTCGGATGCTTCTGCAAGAGTTGATCTAAAAGAAGCCACTAAGTGAGTTGGTAGTTTTTTGATAAAGCCTACAGTATCAGAAAGTAAAGCTTCCTGCCCTGATGGCAAATCAAAAATCCTAACGGTTGTGTCTAAAGTGGCAAATAGTTTATCTTCCACATAAACATTTTCATTTGTAATGTTTTTCATAAGAGTAGACTTGCCGGCATTAGTATAGCCTACCAGAGCAAAACGAGGCATTGATTTTCTACCTTTACGTTGTTGTTCTTTTTGAGTTGAGATTAAGTCTAACTTCTCTTTTAATAATTGAATTCTATTACGAATGATACGTCTATCGGTTTCAATTTGGGTTTCACCCGGACCTTTTGTGCCTATACCACCATACTGTTTGGAAAGGTGTGTCCACATTCTTGTTAGCCTTGGCATTAAGTATTGCAGCTGAGCTAGTTCAACTTGCGTTTTTGCTTCATTAGTTTGCGCTCTTTCCACAAAAATGTCAAGTATTATGCCACTTCTGTCTAATACTTTTATTTGAAGCTCAGTTTCGAGATTTCTAACTTGAGCAGGAGTAAGGTCATCATCAAAAATGATTAGATCTATATTTTGTTCCACAATCAATTCTTTTAATTCGGCAACCTTACCTTTGCCGATAGCAGTGCTTTTACTTGGTTTTACAAGCTCTTGGTAAATCATTTCAACTACTTCGGCACCTGCTGTTTCAGCTAAAAAAGATAACTCTTCGAGATTTTCTTTAGTTTTATCTCTATCAGCACCTTTTTTTACTACGGAGATCGCTATTGCTCTTTCCTTTTTGTCTAAAGTATCGTACAAGTTTCATCCTTTCTTTTAAATAAAGAAAATTGTTTTACAAATTATAAAAAAAATTGCTGAATATTCAATACATTTGTAAATGTTATAAATAGTATTTGCAGGTTTATGAGCCAAGTTACTGTAATTAAATCAAATCGTAAAACTATAAGTATTCAAGTTGATCTTGAGAAAAATATAATAGTGCGCGGGCCAAATCAGATGACAAAGACCCAAATAGATAAGCATTTAGAAAAACATCGTGATTGGATAATAAAAAAACAAATTGAAGTAGAAAAACATACTTCTAAAGCTCATGAATATAAAGAAGGCGAAATGTTCTATTTATTGGGTGAGGAACGCAGACTAACATTTGTAAAAGATTTAAAGTATGCTCTTATCCATAAGGATGGTCTTTTTAAAGTAGACTATGACAGTAAAGAACATACAAGAAATATTATATTTTCGTTTTATAAAAACTATGCTAAACATGCTCTTATAAAAAGAGCTTGGGAAGTCGCCGAAAAGGTTAACCTTAAGCCTGAAAAATTTAAAATTTCCAGTGCTGAAAAACGCTGGGGGTCTTGCAGTGGCAGGGGTAACATTAATTTAAGCTTCCATCTTATACCTTTCCCATTTAGAATTATTGATTATGTTATTATTCATGAGCTGGCTCATCTTATATATTTGGATCACAGCAAAGAATTTTGGGATATAGTCCACAAAATAATGCCTGATTATAAATCGAGAGTAGACTGGATGCATGAGCATGCTGCTACATATAAAATTTAATTCTATATAGTTATAGTTTAAGTCTAAATCATCAGAGCATGCTCTGGTATTGCTCCTCGATTTTGCTTATCCTTTGTAAAATCGCAAAAAAGATGTATCTTGATAATATATGTTTAAAATAATTAAGAAGTTATATGAAAAAATACAGCATTCTATTGGTGCTTTTTACTTTAGCTTTCAGTTCTTTTGCTATGGCTCAAGTTGCAAAAAGAGATAGTGTTTTTGATCAAATGTCTCAAACTCGTATTCCGGTAGATACTACTGATATAAGATATAATTTTGTGCCCGGTGATACTCTTATTTACAGGGCTGAGGCACATGACAGCATTGTCCGAGGATTTGACCCTGCTTTATTACGCATAAGGTATGAAAAATGGATGATTACTTGCGATTCTGTTGATAAATCAGGTAATTTCCATCTTACTCAAATGCTGCTCGATTATGTAGCTATGGAAAGCCAAGGTGATGTTGAAAATGTCAAAAGAGAATCATCTGCATGGATAAATAGGAAAGCATTTTTAGTTATAGATTCTACCGGGAAAAGGATTGCTTCTTATCCTGATGACTCTACAAAGGCTGCAACTGCACCAGGAAGTGTTTTTAATCCTCCTTTGATAGAAAGTATGAAAATTAAAACTGCACGCACTAACCAAGGCTGGAACGCAATGAAACAGTTAGTGGACTGGAATGAAAACTCAGTCCCTGCTCCTTTAGTTAGGCAGACCTGCTTGTACAAAATGAAACCTGCGAAAGATACTTTGGGCTTTGATTGTTACAGAGTTGAATTTATTAAGACAGGTCAAGGTAGCTTTGAATTAGATGCCGATGGGGTTTATATTGATTTGACAACTGTACTTACAGGCTTCAACGATTATTTCTTTAGTTTGAAATATCGTGTACCTATTTTTGTAAATGCAAAACTAGAGCAGAAAGTTAGGCTTATAAATGGTAAAGATAGTGACATAGTACCCGGTTGGCATTTTATTGAAGTAGATTATATTTTAGAAAGTCTGAAAAGAAACGGAGTAGAAATACTTGTGGACAGAAGCAAGTAATAAACATATTTTTAATATAACAAATGGGCTAATTGGTTTATTCAATTAGCCCATTTGCGTACCTATTTGAAACTAAATACTACTCTGCCCAGTGTGGCATAGCGTTCATATAGTGCCCTGCTCTTTCATTTGCCTGTTCTTTAGTTACGCGGGGATGCCATGACATAAACCACTCAGCGACACCGCCTTGGATCACTTCTTTTGGAGGTGTATTACCTTCATCATCTTTGCAAAATTTGCAATAATTTTCATGTTTGCCCTGAAAATTAGGGTGTGCGAGTGGTGCGCCGCAAGAGTAGCAAAATTCTTGTTTTTCCATAATAGAACTCCTTAAGTATTATCGTAAATCAATTACAATACAAACTTACATATTGATATATGACAACTGTATGTCATACATTTATCAATATTTTATCAACTTAAAAAGTTTTAGACTGAGGTGTATTATAAATAAATAATATTATTGGGGTGGGGCAATTTTGCTGACAAAAACGGGTCAAAATTCAGAGGGAAAGAACTCTTGTTAAAGAAAATGTGCAATTAGACAGTTTGCTTACTGAGGGGGAAAATATAGTTGTTTTTTATTAGTGACTATAACTGTATTGACTGCTTTATAAAAATTGCAAACGAGATAGAAACTTTCAACAGCAATAATATAGAGAATAATCTAATTGTTATATTACGTTGTTCACTTTTTAACAAGTATAGAAAAGAGATGTACACAAAAGCTAAGAAATTACTAAAGACAGAAAACGTCTATTTTGATATTCATTGTAGCGATGATAAATGGCCACCCGTTGATGTAAAAGAAGGTATATTTAGTATGTTCCCAATAGTACAGACACCTGCAATTCTTTATATATCAGATACAAAAAGAAAGATTGAATTTCGGGAGACTGTAAACTAAACTCTGTCCATTAGAGTTATAATAATAAATCAAAGGACAGAGCCATGAACGAACAAGATTACAAATCGATTCAAGAGAAAGCGATTAAGCAATTTAAAGAGGGTAAATCACTGTTAGGTAAAGATGGTGCATTTGCCCCTTTACTACAGCAATTCTTAGAAGCAGCACTCGAAGCAGAAATGAGTGAACATCTATCAGAAGTCAAACCAGCGAAAAAGAATAAGCGAAATGGTAAAGGTAAAAAAACGCTTAAAACAAATCATGGTCCAGTAGAGATAAAAACTCCGCAAGACCGTAATTCAACTTTCGAACCTCAGATCATCAAGAAGTGTGAAAGAGTGCTTTTAGACAGCCTAAGTAATAAAATAATAGCACTGTATGGCAAGGGAATGAGCCTTAGAGATATATCCGAGTATATCGAAGAGATGTACGGTATGAATGTGTCAGCATCGACCTTATCGCAAATAACCGATAAAGTAATTCCGGATATTCAACATGGCAAAATCGCCCATTAGATCCGGTATATCCAATCGTATTTATGGATGCGATGCACTTCAAAGTCAAAGATAATGGGCGGATTCAAAGCAAAGCTATATATACAGTTTTGGGCATAAATAAGACAGGTCGTAAAGAAATCTTAGGCTTATATTCCTCAGAAAGTGAAGGTGCAAATTTTTGGTTATCTGTATTAACTGAGCTTCAGAACCGAGGAGTTGAAGACATTTTAATAGCTGCAATAGATAATCTGAAAGGATTTGCTGAAGCAATCAACAGTGTTTACCCAGCATGTGAAGTACAAACGTGCATTATTCATCAAATACGCAACTCAATAAAATATGTAGCCAGTAAAGAACAAAAAGCGTTTATGAGTGATTTAAAGCTCGTCTATAAGGCTGATACTAAGGCAACAGCAGAGATAGAATTAGAAAACCTTGCAACAAAGTGGGGCAATAAATATCCCATAGTGATAAAATCATGGCAAAATAACTGGGAAAAATTATCTACATATTTTCAATATTCCCCTTATATACGAAAAATCATATACACAACCAATACCGTAGAAGGCTATCACAGACAGGTTCGCAAGGTAACCAAGACGAAAGGAGCATTTACAAGCGAAACTGCTTTGATGAAATTAGCTTATTTGGCCACTCAGGAAATCAGTAAAAAATGGACACAGCCCATGCAGAACTGGGGCTTGATTATTCAGCAGCTGGCAATACACTTCGGCTCTGACAGGCTACGCTTAGATATTTAAATAGGAGCGACTACACACCCAAATTTTTAGCACAACTTCGTTACGCAAAAAATTTGGACAGCTTGTCTATGCTTAAAATCGAAGAATATCTTCAAAAAAGAGCAATTGCCGAAGTGCCTGCACTGAGCAATGTCGAAGTGTGGGAAAAACGCGCCTATAAGGAATGTAAAAAATAAGGATGTGATTTAAAAAAGTTGTATCTTTAACAATCACATCCTAGAATTTTCTTCTATAGAAATAGAACAGACAGAGTTTATTTTACACT
>JBFHIJ010000028.1:0-36916 GCA_041596515.1 Chlorobiota bacterium | reverse complement strand
GGTATCCAAAGATTGCGTGCAAGAGCTGAAGCAGGTAAATTGTACTACCCTGTTTATGCTGTAAATGATGCAGAAACTAAATGGGACTTCGATAACGTTTATGGTACAGGTCAGTCTACTCTTGACGGTATCATCCGTGCAACTTCTGTGTTGCTTGCAGGTAAAAACCTTGTAGTTGGTGGCCACGGTCACTGCGGTTCAGGTGTTGCTAAGCGTGCTAAAGGCATGGGTGCAAATACAATTTGTACTGAAGTAAAAGCTACTGCTGCTGTTAAAGCTACTTTGGAAGGTCATGAAGTAATGACTATGGACGAAGCTGCAAAAGTTGGCGATATTTTCGTTACAGCTACAGGTGTTAAAGATATCATCCGTAAAAATCACTTCGCTTCTATGCGTGACGGCGCTATTATCTGTAACACAGGTCACTATGATGCAGAAATCAATATTCCTGAATTGGAAGAATTAGCTGTTTCTAAACGCGAAATCAGACGCAACTGCGAAGAGTACCTTATGAAAGACGGCAGAAGATTGTATCTTTTGGCTCAAGGTCGTTTGGTTAACTTAGCTGCTGCAGAAGGTCATCCATCAGAAGTAATGGATATGTCTTTTGCTAATCAGTTTATGTCACACATCAAATTAGCTGAAGCACACAAAACCGGAAACAAACTTCCTAATGAAGTAATTGATTTGCCGGTAGAGCAAGATGAGTTCATCGCTAATACTAAAATTGAATCTATGGGTATGAAATTAGACTCTCTTACAGAAGAGCAAAAATTATACATCACTGATTATAATGCAGGTACTTAATTCAATTAGGAATTAGGAATTACGATTGTAAAGAAGAAAGGCAGGTGTTTTTGGACTCTGCCTTTTTTTATTGCAAGATTGAATTATTGATTATAATATGTTGTAAATATTGATTAATATATAATCTTAATATAGACACTTTGCTCAGGAAATGTAATGGAAAATCCAAATCAACAATATATTGACAAGCTAACTGAGAAAGATAAAGATATACTTGATTCTATAAATTTATTACTTAATGAATGTAAGTATGACGATGCTTTAAAGAAAGTAGAAGAACGTTTAAAGCAACCTTTTGACTACGAAGAAAAAGTTTCTCAATTTTGTAGAAGTGAGTTAGTATTATGTCTAATTGATATTGGAGCAGAGGGAAGATTACCAGATGTTATCAAAGTGGGAGTTGAACAGCTTGAAGATTTGCATAAGTCTATGAGTTTGATGAGTGAAGGCAGTTATCACTACAATATGGGCAATGCAAAACAAGGACTATTTGAAATTAAAACTCTTACTGATGAAAATGATAATTTTCAAATCCCAAAAGCCATAAATCTCATAATAGAAGCTAAAAATCATCATTTGCAAGCTTTTCAATCTTTTGTAAATGAAGGAATTGCACCACCTTTAGAATTGTATAATAATATAGCAAATACTTTCAATTCACTTGGAAGAATTATTGAGGCTATACATTTGTTTGATTATATTCTAAGCCAAGTGCCAACATTCCCACAAGCCAATTATAATAGAGCACGATGTTTAGAATTTCTGAAATTACATACATTCCATTCTACTTGGGAACAGATCTATGAAATATATGAAGGCTATAAAAAAGCTTCAGGAGAAAACATCCCATCAGACAAGTTTGAATATGCTGTTTTACAATCTGATTATTATAGCAACATTCTTGAAGAGAATGATGAATCATGGGAACACGAAAAATATTTGTCAGCAGAGGAAGCTAAAAATCATTCGCCTTATAGACTGTTTTGCATAGAAAAAAAACTTGCTTTAAACGAACACTCTATATATTGCAAAGGTGCTTCCGAAGATGATATTGTAATTTCTAGTGTTAATGTAAAAAAATATCTAATTGCTGAATGTGAGTTAGTGCTAAATAGACTCAAATCTGAATTTGGTTTAGCAAGATGGATGTTTTTTCAAAGTATTTCAGAAAATGATAGTATAAGTTCTACTATAGATAAAGAAATTACTTTTGTTGAATTGTACGAAAATGAGTCTATTGGTGCTAAATCAGAAATGCTCAGAACTAGTTTTAGGCTCTGTTTTGGTATTCTTGACAAAATTGCTAAGGCTATCTGCACTTATTTCAATCTACCAAAAAATTCGAATGAAAATATCTATTTTGATAGTTTTTGGAAAAACCACAATGCCGAAAAAAACGGCAGATGGGTTGCAATCAAATCTATAGAAAATCCATTTATCACAGCATTATATTCTTTAGCATCAGATTTAAACAAGTATGGAAAATTGAGTGATTACAAAAAATGGCGAAATAATTTAGAGCATAATCTTCTAATTCTAACTCAAAATGATGAAACAAACTCCAAAATAACTTCTCCATACATAGAAAACGAAGAATTATTTCAAGTAGTTGAGGTAAAAGAATTCAGAGAAAAAACTGAACACCTTTTACATCTAACAGCATCAGCAATATTCAATTATGTTTTTTGCATACGCTATGAAGCTGCTAAAGATGTCGAGCAAGATAGTGATAAATACTTTACTCTTCACGAAAAATTGTCCTAAAGTCACCCCACTCCCTAAAAATAAAGCCAGTGATATTTTAATTCACCCAGGCTGTTATACTCGAGTGCCGGGAAAGGTATTTTTATGAAGGTAAGCCCTTTGAGGATGATATTCAGAATTTCTGATTTAGTTTGGATTCTAGTCCAGTCTATATCTAGAGAGAATAAAAATTGGCGGTAGCGTTGTGTCTCAGGAATTGCTACACCATTATATTCACTGATGTTGTTATACTCACCATACATGCCGTTAGCTCCGTATCCTAATGAAACACAAAGCCAGTCCGGCACAATAGATTTTTGAATTAGTTTATTTATCGGCACGGAAAGCCAGTATGTATGCCCGTTATAATCATCCAGTATCTGACCGAAAGCATTGTCACCGAGGTAACCATTCGCTTTGCTGGCATATTCAGACTCCCAATAGCTATATTTAAACTTTGCAATCTGCTCCTGAAAAAGTAGCTCCTGACCAATTACCAGCAGTGAACCAGATGCATTTGCTGCGATGTCTGACCATGAAAAGCCCCAGCCTTCATGGAATCCGTCCATAATCTCAATTGGAAGTTGCAGCACAAAACCGAGTGACCCGCCATAAATTAAAGAAGCATCTCTGGAAAAGCCTAAATATTTTAAACCTGAATAGCCGATATAACTATAAACATAAGATCCAAATGCATGACCTAGTTTATCAACCTGCAAGTAAGCTTTGCTATCATCATAAAAATGGAAATGAACAGTCTCTCTATCTTTATACCATGTCTGATTAAAAACGTAAATTGACGCACCATAATAAACTCCTGTTATCGCCATGGCATCAAGTAAATCTATGTTTTTTGCTTCTTGTGTTGAAATCGAATCGGTAGAATTAGCATAGCTACTAATGTTGCTAAAAATTAGACATAGAAATAGTGCTAAAGTCTTCAGTAATTTGAGTAACATGGTTCGGCTCAGTGATGGTATGCATAAGTAATTAGTATACAAGACAATAGAAAAGAAAGAATATAATAAATTTTGCACAAATAGCCACTGCACATATTTTTGTGTCATCGCTAACCTAAACAAAACACTTTGTGTCCTCTTTTTACTATTCCATGGACACAAAGAGTTTTGGCTGATTAGAAATAAAAAAAAGCTCTGATTTGAGCGGACGATGCCTGCCAAATCAGAGCCAGTTTAAAATATCAAAGTGCCTTATTTTGCGTAAGGTACGTTAACTTCTTTTTGGTAAGAAATTGTTACTTCGATATAACGGTTAGGAGCATTACCTTTTAAGAAACCACCTTCACCATTAACTAAAACTTTTGCATAGTTATAGTTAGTTCCATTAGGAACTTTTACGAAGAATAAGATATTTTTACCTTGCAAGTCAGTTGCATTCAAATCAAACAATTCTTCTGCATAAGTTGCTTGATCCATAGCTTCAGAGTCATACAAATCATTCAAATTAACGTTTGCTTGTGCAAGTATTTGACCAAGTTCACATTTTTCAGGAGTAGCGCCACCCCAGTTGAAAGAGATTTTAGAAGCTGAACCAAATTGCAATTCTCCGTTTTTAGCATAAAGACCTAAGTTCCAGTCATTGCTGTTAGCAACTGTAAGGATTTTAGGAGTGCCATCTGCTTCGTTGAATAAATCCAAGCCTGAACCAAATGTAGCATCTGCTTCGTACATTTTGATTGCATTAGCTTCAATAGCTTCAAATCTGTAGGCAGGAGCCCAGTCGATAGAAGTCGCAGGGCTAGCGTTATTAGCTGAACTTATTGCATGAACGTCAAAAGAATAAACTGTACCTTCGTCAAGATTTTCGATTGTAATCATTGCATATTGTTCGCCGGTGATAGAAGAAATAACTTCTTTTTCAAGACCATCACCATATTTTACCATATATTTCACAGCATCTGCAACTACTTTCCATTTCAAAGAAACAGAAGTTTTATTTTCTGATCTAGCCATCAATTCTGTTGGAGCATCTACTATAGCACCAACATAAAACATAACAGCATCAGATTTATATTTAGTTCCGTCAATAGTTTTTTCAACTACTAAGTTACCGGAAATAGCACCGGCAGGTACTCTTACTTCGATTTTTGTGTCAGTCCAAGTTACGTAGTCACTTCCGTTGTCACCCACGATGCCTTTAGCTGTAACATCACCAAAGTACACAGTACCATCATCGTCAGCAGTACCGAAATCAGTACCATTGATTGTAACAATATCACCAATGTCAGCATTATTGGTAGAGATAGAAGTAATCGCAGGGTTATTTACAGTACCCGGTGTGATTGGATCGTCAGAGTCGTCGCAAGCTGTAATGGACAGACCCAAAAAAGCAATAAGAGCTACATAGCTCATAAGTTTAAAGATTTTCATAAAACCTTCCTTTATTTAAATTAAAACACAGTATAATTGTTAACATCAATATAAATTATTATACTCAATAACTACGAGTGATTTTCCAATTTGTTTTATTTTTTTATCACATATCTGCACATAAGCCCAATTCTCTCGCCAAATCACCTGTCAGAAGTTTTCGATTAAACTGCTCTACAAAGCTTTCATGTGGAACCGGTAATTTGCCTGATTTCCATAGTGCATATAGATTTTCAAGTGCATTTTCTATTGAATTGACATCTTTCGGGTCTGTGGTAAACGCAACTTCTGATTCCATCGCCGTTTTACGAATAATTCCATCAGGAGAACATACCAACAAAGTTTTTCGAGCACCAAAGTATTCGTATAACTTCCCGGGGGAGCGAACAGTATCTTTAAGCATAAACCATAATACATCAGATTCCTGGAGCTGCTTTACTGCTTCTTTGTGAGGCAAATAGCCAACTAAATTTACATTGTTTTCAAGCTTATACTTTTTAATAAGCTTAATGTGTGGCTTTCTCATTAGACCTACAAAGCGAGCTTCAAAATGTGACTGAGCTTCGGGATGTTTCTTTAAGAATGCTTCCACAGCTTTAAAGAAATACTTAGGAGTTCTGTCATCCTGAAACAAACCGGAATGAGTAATTATAAACTTAGATTTGTCATGATGCAACTCACTTTTGGGTGCGAAATCATCAGGATCAAAACCGTGACTTATGATTTTAACATCGTTATGAGATAGGAATTTATAACGTCTAAGGAGTATTTCTTTAGAGTGACGGGTAGTAACAATCACTTTTTCTGCCCTGGAAAGTACTTGCTTTTCCAGATTAATACTATAGTTCTTATGAAAGGGAGTAGCATAAAAATGGAATGGATTGTCCACCCAGCTGTCTCTATAGTCAATAATGTAAGGCTTTTTATACTTTACAGCCAACTCATCTGCGACAAGGAAGTCTGTAAAAGGTGGAGCTGTAGCAAAGATAGCATTAATGTTATGCTCTTCCATGATTTTGGAGCCAAGCTCTACTGCATGTTTCTTCCATTTTATACAGGAATCCGGCTGATAGATAGTCTGCAAAGCAGCTCTCCCCAGCTTCTGCAACATATAAGAAGGGAACTTTTTTTGTTTTGCCGGCTTCGGATTGCCGGACTCGGTGCGGTAAATAATAATATTCTCATCATCGCACTCTTCGAGCAAGCTATCGTCATAAGCGTAATAATCACCGGGAGAAGTAGTAAGGACAATTACTTTCCAACCGTATTCTCTTAAGTATTTTACGAACTTTAATGTTCTTTGCACACCACTAAGACCCAATGGCGGGAAGTAATATGCAACCACCATTACCGTTCTTTCCATCATAGTATTGTTTCCCCCCACAGGATAATATCTAAGCCATTAAAGGCAAGTAGTACCATTTCTCAAAGAATAATTTAAGCTATGGCACAAGGTATTATTGATATATATAATACACCATTTTACATGTAGTAATATAATGATTATTTATCAATATTGCATAATATTTTTACGCTTGAGCTTAACTGTAGAAATGTATAACACATAGTCTACTGGTTACGAAATACTTAGTGTCACTGCTATTTTAGACAATTTAGAACTTATTAAACGCTATCTATAGCTCGGGCTTTCTATTGAAAAAATTATATACCTTAGGATTATCTGATCTTGATTTTAACTCTTCAGGGGTACCCTCTGCAATTATACCTCTGACTGACTTGTCCAACATAATTATTCTATCGGAAATGCTCAAAATACTATCCAAATCGTGAGTTACGATTACCATAGTAGAACCTAAAGAAGAGTTGAGTTCTTTGATAAGTTTATCCAACGACGCAGCAGTGACAGGATCCAAACCGGAAGATGGCTCATCAAAGAACAGTATATCCGGATCTAAAGCGAGAGCCCGAGCCAAAGCCGCACGCTTTTTCATACCACCACTTATTTCTGATGGGTAGTGATCTTGATAACCATCTAAACCGACAGACGCAAGTTTCATTTTTACTAAACCTTTAATATCTTCTCTCGTCAAATCGGTATAAGTTTCAAGCTGAAGAGAAATATTTTCTTCTATTGTCATCGAAGCAAAGAGACCCGAGAACTGAAACAAGACTCCGTATTTATTTAATATTTTTTTACGTTCCTTGCCTCTGGCATTTATAAAGTCCATACCTGCAACTCTTATTTCGCCGGAAGTAGGTTTTTCGAGCCCAATCAGCTGCCTAAGTAAAGTGCTTTTACCACATCCACTCCCACCTACGATTACAAAAATCTCTCCCTTATTTATAGAGAATTGAACGTCTTCCAATATTATTCTGCCATCATAAGCCTTAGAAAGCGAATTTACTTCTATTATCTTACTCATATATTAAGTACCTGGAATATGAAAGTAAATATTGCATCTGTAAAAATTATAAGGAACACGCCTGACACAACGGAGGCAGTAGTATAACGGCCAACGCTTTCTGCTCCTCCTCTAACCTGCAAACCTCTGAAACACCCGATGGTAGCAATTAAAAAACCAAAAATAACGGACTTAAATAGGCCACTAAGTATGTCTAACATACTTACTGCAACCTGTAATTCGTTCAGATAACCGGATATGGTAATATTTAATATGGTAAGGGCTGCGATAAGTCCACCGCCAATCCCTGCCAAATTGCAAAGCATCGTAAGCAGAGGCATTGCCAATGTTACAGCAAGCACCCGTGGCAACACTAAAAAAGTAACAACATTATACCCCATAGAATTTAGTGCATCTACCTCCTCTGCCACTTTCATCGTACCTATCTCAGCAGCAAAAGCAGAGCCGGACCTGCCGGCAACCAGTATCGCCACCATAAGCGGCGAAAGTTCACGAGTGATAGAAATACCTACTAAATCAGCTATAAACTTATCCGCACCAAACTGCGCTAACTGCACTGCTCCCTGATAGCCTGAAATAAGCCCAATTAGAAAGACAATCAACAGCGTAATTGGCACAGCATAAACGCCTGCCTTAGAAAAATGGTGAGGAAAATCTTTCCAGCGCATACTTTTAGGATGGATAAACAAGTTTAACATCCCAATGATGATTTCGCCTAAGAGTTCTATAAAAGAATAAGCATCAGAGAGTTGTTGCTTAAAATTTTTACCTATTTCAATAATGTGTGACTTGAAATATCCATCTTGTATAGATGAAATCTCTTCTTGGGCATTATTTCCGGTAAGGGCAGTAACAAAACTTTCCATTTTTTCGTTCATGCCTCTAACTTTCAATTCCGCTCCAATCTGCTTGCACAAATGCTCTAATCTGTCTAAATATATTACTATATAAGAGTCGAAATCATTTACATTAGTCAAATCTAATGAGACTACCTTTATCTCTTCAGAGATTTTCATGGTAGGCATTAAATTTTTGCTATCATAAATAGTTATTTTGCCTTCAAGCTTTATAAAGAGTATGCCGTCTTCCTGCTCAAAAAGTGCGTTTATATTTTCTGTTGTATCAGCCATAGGACAAGCCCTTTGTGTTTGATGTGCAATATTAAACCGCAAGATTATTCAACTGCTTCCTGCTAAGATAGCATAATTTATTCAATTGATAAAATTGTTTTAATATTTTTGTTCTACATTTTTTTTATATATTGCTTTTTCAATTCCTGACAAAATTTGTATTACTTAGGCGTTCTTTGATACATGACAATCGACCTTAACGAACTGATGCCAATGAGCAAGTTAAAAAAGACTAAAGGCTCTCGCCATCTTGCTCGCATAAAAGTGCTTCAAGTCTTAGTGGCTTACGAAGTGTGCCAAACTGAGTTACACATAGTTTACTCTCATATTATGCAACGAGATTTTTTTATAACTGATGATGATGAGTTAGTTATAGATCCGGCCCCTAAAAGCGATAGAATTCTCAGACCTGAAGAAATCTTTGAGTTAGATGCAGATGTGCCTATCGATTGGAAAGAAGACGAATTGAATTTCGCCTATAGCCTGCTAAATGAGGTGCTAAACAGACAAAAGTATCTGGACGAATTGCTTAGCTCTCTTGCAGAGAATTGGGATTTGAGCAGAATTGATAAAATTGATAAGTATCTAATGCAAATGGCTGCGGTCGAATTGATGTATTTCCCTGAAATACCACCAAAAGTCAGTATCAATGAAGCAATAGATATCTCAAAAGATTATTCTTCTGAAAAAAGTAGTGTGTTTATTAACGGCGTTTTAGATGCTATGCTTACTAAACTCAAAGAAGAAGGAAAACTTACCAAAGCCGGAAGAGGCTTAATCAATAAATAGTTATTATTTGAGAGGTGCAAGATTTCTTGTACCTCTTTTTTTTAGTGCACTCTATAATACAAATCATCACCTATACCCTATAAAGCAATCTCATACGTTATCATCTTTGTAAAAATTCTCTTAATATTAGTTGAAATATTTGTTGTCCTTTACAGGATAATTCCATATAATACATAATGTAGATAAGTAACTTTTATTTTTCTAGAGGAGAAATACATAATGTTCAAAAAATTAGGAATAATGCTTGCTATCACAGTGATTTCAGCAAGTTTTGTATTCGCTCAGATTGGCATGGGTTCCAGCCAGGCGACTAAAGCTGTTACAAGCACGGTAACTACAACCGCTAAAGTTGAAGCTTTAAACACAGAAGATGCAAACGAAATGCCAAAAGCTCCGGCTAACTTCAAAGCAGACTTTGTCGGTCAAGTCGTTAGTGTTGAGAAGCTTATTCTTTCAGGCGATGGTAAAGTAAATACCAAAACAGCAAAAGAATTACTTACTTATGGCAAACCAATTGGATTTTTATCTAATGGTACTGTTTACTTCGTCTATGACGCAGGTGGTAACTTTGCCGGCAATAAATTAGCTGTTGTAGCTGATGCTGCCAAAGTTGGTATAGCAGGAAAGGTAAAAACCATAAAAGGTTTGAAGTATATTATAGCTAATGGTATTTATGCAATGTAATTTTGAGGAATAAAATGAAATCTATAAAAACTTATTTATTGGCATGTGCTTTATCCGGTTTTGTGCTTGTATCATGCGGTGAAACAAAAGAAGAACCTGCAGCTGATAACCAAGCTACTGAGCAGCAAACTGCTACATCTGAGGAAGTAACTCCTACCGCTGCTACTGAAGAAACTCAGGAAGTAACTGAAGAAGTGAAAGAAGAAGCTGCAGCACCAAGAGATTATCAAGCTCAACCTCTTAAAGGATATGTAGCCAGCTTAGACGATTTAGTAATGGGCGGAGAAGGAAGAATCTCTACATCAAAAGCAAAAGCACTTACTGAAGCCGGAAAAGTTTTAGTATTCGTAGGCGAAGGTCAAATCTATTTCATCTCTGATGCTGGTGGTAACTATGCCAGGAAAGGTTTGATTAATATTGCAGGCGAAAAAGAATTTGCTCTAAAAGGCAAAGTCAGTAATAAATACGGAATCAACTCGTTTATCGCAAGCAATTTGTAATATATCATTTGTAATATAATCTAAAACGGAGTCGTATATCTCATTCGACTCCGTTTTCTAATTTTTCTCTTCTTATCTACTAGGCATCTCTACTCAAAATCTTCGTGCATACCTGACTTATATATCATTCTGATAATACCGACAGTGCTTTTTACTTCCAACTTTTTGAGTATATTCTTGCGGTGGGTTTCTACTGTTCGAGGGCTTATTTCAAGAAGCTTAGCAACCTCTGATGAAGTATTTTCCTGATTAAGGTATTTAATAATCCCTTTTTCTCGTTCGGTCAAAGTGTCTAATTTTTCTCTGGCTTCTATCATCTCATCATTTTCATGATTCCCAAAATCATTAAGAATAATGTCAATAGTGCTTACGCTGCAGTAGTTTTTAGCAATAAGAACCTGCTTAATAGAATTAATAATTTCCTCTTTAGAGTCAGACTTAAGAAGGAAACCGTTTACACCAAGTTTCAATATAGACTGGATAAATTTCGGATTGTTTTCACCTGTTAGTATTACTACTTTCGTGTCTGGTGTTTTCTTTTTAAGTTTTCTTATCAAATCTCTTATGTCAGTTCCCGGCATGATTGCATCTAACAGTAACACATCAGGCTTTTTAATATCAATATTTTCTAATACTTGTGCACCATCTCTTGAAACACTAATCACTTCATAATTATCTTCACTACTGATGTACTCAGAAAGTAATTTAGCAACTAACTCATGATCGTCAGCAATTGCTACTTTTATTTTTTCCATAATAAAGCTCAGCGCTTATCTAAATAATATAGTTCAATAATACAAGATACGTTAGTTGTGGAAAATATCCAAAATAATAATGATATTTAGGTAATACTACGTAGTTTAACACTTGTTTTTACCTAGTCTTTTAAACTATTTTTTATAAAACACCTATTTTCTTGAGAGTTCTTTCTGCCATCAGATGCTTTTCTGCATTTAAAGCTTCGCATGAATTATCTCCATAATCTACTTCTACTTTGCCCACCTGTTTAGCGATTTGAAGAGCCAGTGCATGCAGTTCCTTACTCCTACTGCCTATCATCCAGATACAATTATTCATAGCGTCTTTCACAAAATTCTCCTGACTTTGCAATTCTGCACCGATAATATTTATATACTTTAAAAAATACTCATTATTAAGTTTTTTGTTATTTTTAGCTATTTCATAGAGCATCAAATAGCCACATCGTTTTTCTACTGCATCGTCACTAAGCATCCACTGCTCTGACAGCTCCTGGATGAAAGATACTTTGGGCATCAATACACTGCAATATGCGTGAGCAAGCATCCAATAATCCAATTGCTTGATTTGCTTCTCTACCTGCTCTAAAGTAACTTGTTTTGGATCATCTATCATGCAAGAAAGCAACATGTAATCCAAGTATTCATCCTCCCATAGCTCTAAAGCTAACTCGTGGTTTTTCCCTATTTGTTTTGCAATTTTTTTCAGCTGAGTCAGCCCAATGCCAAAGCTCTTCAAGTTTGTATTAATAGAGGTTCTTTGCCAAACGGCTATACCTCGCTCGTTTTTTTGTTCTTCCAGTATTATTTTTACTTCTGCTAATGTCATGTACCATTTCCCTTCTATTTTTTTTTTTGAAAAACGCATAATAATTAGAATCATTGCCTCAACTTCAAGACTAACAAAGTATTCCGCTGGACTTAGTCAAATCAAATCTATGAAACAAGTCTCGATTATATTTGTTATTTTTGTAGTGCTTGTTTTGTAAGTACTTGGATTATAAAATGAAAAAAAGAAATGTATATATAGAAACATACGGCTGTCAAATGAATTTTAGCGACTCCGAAATAGTCGCGGGAATACTAACAGCTACAGATAAATACTCTATCGTGCCTGAACCGGATATCGCTGATATTATCTTTTTGAATACTTGCTCAGTACGTGATAATGCGGAGCAAACCATATTCAAAAGATTGGAGCATCTCAAGCATTATAAGAAGAAAAAAGGCAAACTTGTAGTTGGCATACTCGGGTGCATGGCAGAAAGGCTTAGAGATAAACTTATAGGTCATAATAACCTAGTCTCTATCGTTGTAGGCCCTGACGAATACCGAAAAGTACCGGAATTGCTTAGTCAGGCATATCAGGGTGAAGCCGGAATTGCTGTGAAGCTAAGTCGCGTAGAAACCTATGAAGACATTCTACCACTTAGAGTGGAAGGAATATCTGCCTGGATATCCATCATGCGTGGTTGTGATAATTTCTGCTCTTACTGCGTAGTACCTTACACTCGTGGTCGTGAGCGTTCTCGTTCTGCAGACTCCCTACTTAAAGAAATACGAGAACTTGCTTCCGGCGGTATCAAAGAAATCACTCTTCTTGGTCAAAATGTAAATAGCTACAAAGATAAAGACAGCGATATGGACTTTCCGGACTTGCTAAAAGCAATCGCGTTAGCTGTCCCAAATGTAAGAGTAAGATATACAACATCTCACCCAAAAGACATCAGCGACAAACTGATTGAAACCATGGCTAAGCATAAAAACATCTGTAACTATATCCATTTACCTGTGCAGTCCGGCTCTAACAAAGTGCTTAAAGAAATGCTCCGTGAATATACCGTAGAGCACTATTTAGAACGCATAGCAAAGTGTCGCGAGCTTATTCCTAACGTCTCTTTTACTACTGACATAATCGCAGGCTTCCCAAATGAAACAGTAGAGGAACACGAAATGACCCTTGAGCTGATACGTAAAGTTAAGTACGACGGTGCGTTTATGTTCAAATACTCTCCTCGTGAAAACACACGTGCTTTTAAGATAGTTGATTCTATTCCCGAAGAGGAAAAAGTACGCAGGCTGCACGAGATTATCGAAGTTCAGCGTCAAATAGCCAGCGAGTTAAACAACGAAGAAATGGGCAGAATACATGAAGTATTAGTGGAAGGCCCAAGTAAGAAAAACGATGAAGAATGGATGGGCAGAAGCGACACAAACAAAGTCGTAATCTTCCCTAATGCTGACCTCAAATTTAAAATCGGCGACTTGGTAAATGTAAAAATTACCGGTTCGACATCTGCGACTCTAAGAGGCGAACGCATAGAAGGCTAAAAGCATAAAACAAGACATATATTCTAAAAGCTAATCATAGTGAGTGCTGTGATTAGCTTTTTTTTGTTTACTTCCTAGACTAAATTTTTGCTATATTTTAATTTTTGGTACGCTTATTGTAATAATACTAAATGAGCTCAATGATTCGTCATTGCGCATATTATTACGCCATAAAGGCGTAGGCTTATACTAAAATTAGGACTTAAATGCCTCAGGAGAGGAAATCAAATGATGGAAAAAATTGCCTTTTTCGAATCCTCCGGTAAACAGGACGCAATACTATGGGCTGAAAAAGCTCTTGATATTTTAAGGGAACACAAAGTAGAAGTCATTGCAGATGAAACTTTTGTTTCTAAATTAAATACTTTTGCTCGTGAAAAGATAAAAACAGTCGCTTTGCATGACTTTGAAAAGCATGCAGATATGGTTATTTCTTTCGGGGGCGATGGCACTATGCTTGCTGCAGCCCGCATACTAATAAAGTCTAATATACCCATTATGGGAATTAATGTGGGTAAACTCGGATTTTTAGCCGAATTCCCTACTAGTAGGTTAGAAGAGGCTCTTTTGGAAGTGCTGAGCGGTCAATTTAGAGTGGTGGATAGGACAGTGTTAGAAACAGAAATTGATGGTGAAATCACTTTTGCACTCAATGATTTTGTTATTGAGAAAAAAGATTCTTCGAGGATGATTACTCTGGAGGCTTATAGTAATGACCACTATATAGGAGACTATAGGGCTGATGGACTGATAGTAACTACTCCTACGGGATCTTCGGCTTACTCGCTTTCTTGTGGCGGACCAATTATTGCGCCTACCACAGAGGTAATATGCCTTACTCCGATTTCTCCGCATACTCTCACATTGCGTCCGCTGGTTATTCCGGATTCTAATGAATTGCGTTTAAAACTCCATTCGTCTACCGGTAGAGCCGCTGTGGTTGCTGATGGTCAAGTAGAAAAAACGCTAAAGAACGGCGAACTTATTATAATCAAAAAATCAGATTCAAAAATTAAACTTATAAAGCCAATGGATTCTTCGTATTTTAGTGTCTTAAGAAGGAAACTGCTTTGGGCAGCGAATACTTTAGATAGCGAAAATGGCGATACTGATTGCCCTTGTAAAGATAAAGAGAAGGAATGGAATGCTGAATAATCTGAACTACTTATTTGCAGCCATCACATGGGATATAGACCCAACTATTTTTCAAATTTGGCTGATTCAACCCAGATGGTACGGTTTACTATTTGCTTTAAGTTTTGTAGCCGGCTACCATATCATGCAGAAAATATTTTTGAAGGAAGGCAAAACTGTCAAGCAACTGGAATCGCTGACTTACACCATGATTGCCGCTACGGTAATTGGTGCAAGGCTGGGGCATTGCCTCTTCTATGATCCGGGCTATTATCTGAGTAATCCCATAGAAATATTGAAAATATGGGAAGGTGGCTTAGCCTCTCACGGAGCGGCTATAGGTATTATCTTAGCTCTTTGGATATTTGTTAAACGCCAAAAAGATATCACATTCCTCTGGATTTTAGATAGAATAGTCATAGTGGTAGCCCTGTCTGGATTGTTTATCAGACTGGGTAATTTCTTTAATTCGGAAATACTTGGCAGAGCAGCTGATGTACCCTGGGCGGTTATATTTACTAGGATAGATGACGTGCCACGCCACCCGGCTCAGCTGTACGAAGCCTTTTCGTACTTTGGCATATTTATTTATCTGTATGCGCTATACCTCAAAAAGGGAGCGGAGTTGCAACCGGGCAAACTTTTCGGTTTGTTTTTAGTGTTAGTCTTCGGAGCAAGATTTGTAATAGAATTCTTCAAAGAAGTGCAATCTGCCTTTGAGATTGGAATGCCATTAGACATGGGCCAAATCCTAAGCATCCCGTTTGTACTCGCAGGTTTATACTTTGTGTTCAGAAAAGCAACTGTTAAAAAAGCCGAAGCTTAAGTAGAGCCAAATCAAATATTTTAAAAAGGTATCTATTCTTGGATGTAATAGATACCTTTTTTTTATGTTTAAAATGTGCGGAAGTGTAGAAGTAGATTTTAAATATTAGAAAGATTGTCTTTCCTATTCTCTTATATTTCCAATACCAATTTATTTCGTTTATCTATTATGAATCTCCTTATAACTTGCTTTTGCTCCATAAGCAAACCTTATAGTCAGTGGCAGACGCTTCTTGCTGTTAAATTTCTGATTTGGGCGGAAACCATTAAGTTTGCTAAGTGCTTCTTTGGCTGATTCGTCGCAACCATAGCCCATACTTTTTTCAACTTTTATATCTTTTGCCCTACCATCAGCATCTACTTCAAAACTTAGCTCTACCTCACCTATTGCTTCTGCTTTTCTGGCTGCGTCAGGATAATTAAGCAATTTTGGTAATCTATAACATTGTGCATTGCTCAGCACAGGCAAACCCATTTTAGCAAATCCGGCATCTTCTGAGGGGTTAGTGTATCCAACTCTATAATCTGCGTAAGGGAGTTTAACGCTTACTGTCCCACTTGCGTTATAGTCTAACCATTTCTGCTCATCACCTATGATTAGCATAGGCCCACCTTCGCTTACTATCTTTTTACCATCTTTAATTGCCGGAGTGTAGATAGGATTTATATCTTTTACCGCAGCTATCAACTGACTTTCTATATTTTTATCAATACTGCTGCTACTCCAGAACTTACTATCTGCAAATTTTGCATTAGATATATATGGCTGACCAATTCTACCATTAGTATCAATCTCATAGCTAACAGAAAACTTTGCTGTCTTTGTACCATTTTTCCAATCTTCCGGTAAGGAGAGTCTTTTCATTATTTCTTCAACGATATTTTCTACATTTGTCCGTGCCAAGCTATCCGGACTAAGGTATTTGCTGTTATTTCTTTTCTTAAAAGGTTCATGAGTGTTGCAGGAAAAAACAAAAAATAGTGTAGCAAGCACAGGAACTAATACCAAATACTTTGTTATCGCTTTCGATTTTGAGGGTGATTTATCTAACATTTTCAATCTTCTAATAAGTTTTATTCCATTAAAACTATTTGCAAGACTAGCTACATTTGCCCCTACTGTGATGTCAAGTAACGTTTGCATATATTCAGCTTTGCTATTTACTTTTACCACGGCTTCTGCATCTGCTATATACTCATGTGTAGACTTTAAATCCCTCTCAAAAAGATAGATAAAAGGATTCAGTATTTGCATAGATTTTAGTAGCTGTATCAGATGCAAGTCTATATTATGCCACTCCTTAGCATGAATTGCTTCATGAGCTACAACATACTCTATATTGTCACTTTCATAAACCGAACGAGGTATAACTATTTTATTGAAATAAGTAAAAGGACTTATATCTTTGTCTGTTAGGTGTACACTATAGCCATTTATAGTGCTTATGTAAGACTTGCGAATTATGTTCAATATTTTAATATTTGAATACAAATATTTCAGCAGCAGTAAGCCAATAAACAGGAAATATGAGTACCAGAGTAGATTCCCTATATTTTTAAATCCACCGGTTTTCGTAAATGTTTCCGGTTTGGGAATGGCTATCTCACTTGCTCCTTTGGGTGCATCATCCTGAAGTCTTAAGATTACTATTTCATTATCTATAGATGTTTCTGTTTGGAACTCCAAAGCCGGAAAAATAAAAGCAGCACCCACACATAGCAATAGAATAGCTCTATTTAGGCGATGAAATGTTGTATTCCTTACAAAAACAAAGTAGATGACATATAGCACAGCCATGCAAATCGCCACCTCGAAGTTATAATATAAAAATTCCATAGTCCTTAGTCCTGTTTTTTATTGATTTCTTTATCAATTATTGATTTAATTTCTTCCAAGTCCTCAATGCTTAGATCTTTGCTTTTAGAGAAGAAAGAAAGTAGATTCTTATAAGAACCGGAAAAATAATTAGAGATAAAGCCTCTCATAAAAGTGCCTGTATAATCTTCTTTGGACACTAAGGGATAGTACTTGTGCATTTTGCCATACTCCTCATGAGCAGCATACCCCTTTGTTTCTAATATTCTGATTATTGTAGAAATAGTAGTGTAAGCCGGTTTAGGCTCACCCATGTCTTTGATAATGTCTCTTACAAAGGCACTGCCCTGTTTCCACAGTATCAACATTACTTGCTCTTCTGCTTTAGTTAGTTCTTTCATAACCCTTCCTTACTTACTACTAAATTATTAGTTAATAACTAAAATCAATATACTACTAAGGAATTAGTTGTGCAACTATTTTTTTAGTAGTCAAACATATTTATTTTCCTTTTATATTATTCAAATAATTCATATAATAGTAAGTCTATTAACTATATGGATATGAAGGACTATTTATATGTTTAAATGGATTACAGTGCTATTTCTTTGCGTTATATTTATTTCTATGGCGCAGGATAGATACGACGAGGTACGTAACATGAGCCTGGAAGAGCTTATGCAAGTACCCATAAAAGTTTCTACCTCTACCCCGTCCGAAATGTTTGAAAAGCCGTCTGTTGTTTCTGTGATTGACAAAGATTTGATTAAAAACTACCATTTTGAGAGCGTGGCTGATGCCATACGAATTGTAGCAGGAGTAGATATTACTCAAACTACTCTGGATAGAAATGTTGAAGCATTCAGGGGTATTTTGCAGAGTTTTTACAATAACAAAGTGCTGATGCTTATCAATAACATACCAACATGGAATACATTATATGGCAGCCATACTTTAGATAGAATAGATATTAACGATGTAGAAAGAATAGAAATATTGAAAGGTCCGGCGTCAGTTTTATACGGAAGTAACGCATACAGTGGAGTGATTAATGTCATTACCAAAACTGATAAAGAAGATAAATTGCGTGGTAATCTGCGCCTGGGTTATCCAAGTTTGATGTCTGCCTCAGTTGAATATACCGCTAACTTGGGAGACTTTAAGCTGTGCTTTAGTGGTTCAAATAAAAATGAGTACCGTAAACCATATTTGATGAATTTTGCTCCTGATCCTGTACTCGACCAACAAAGGAACACTGTTGCCTTTGACAGCATCGCTTACTTTCAGGAAAAATATAACTCCAGCAGCACCAATATAAATTTAATTTATAAAAAGCATTCTCTTTTTACTAACATTTTTCAACATGAATATACATACCCGGGAATGAATATATCGTATGCCAGCTCGGCAAACAGTAGAATTCGTGACAGAGGTATTTTAACAGGATACAGTGCACAGGAACTAACTATTTCAGATAACATATCGCTTAATGCACAACTGTATTTGGACTATTTCGAGCGTGACCACGTAGATAATTACGAAAAAACTACAGAGATAACACTCAGCGATTCAAAATTCGGTGCCATTGTAAATGCTGATTACCTTGTAAATAAGTATCTTTCATTAGAAGTAGGTGCTGATATAGTTAGCTGTTTGGCTCACAATCATCAAACTATATATATCCCTACTGATTCTATAATCTCAAAAACTTTGAATAACGCAAAGCACTTCAACGAATATTCTGTTTTTGCACAGGCGGACTTGTCTTATGGCCTGTTTAGTATGTTGCTTGGGAGTCGCATCACTGAAAATGAGACATTTGGTTCTAATATATCTTCAAGAGCTACAGCAAACTTTAAACTTGCAAACACTCAGGCGGTAAAGCTGCTCTACGCCGAAGCATATAGAGTGCCTAATATGCTTGAACTCTATGGAAAGCATATTACTGTGGTCGGTAATCCAAACCTTTCGCCTGAAACTTCAAAATCATACGAGTTATCTTATCTTTCCAAATTCCATAATTTGATGACTCAGGCAACGGTCTATTATACAGATTATAACAACATTATCTTAAGAGAAAGACCTGACTTAACACAAGCTGCTAATTATAAAAATGTTGCCCGGTTTTCCGGTTATGGGACAGAAATAGAGATGCGATATATTAATAAGAAGTTTATTAACGGCTATCTAAATTACAACTACCTGGCGGGTGACAAATCAATTGATGCTAACAATAATTACCAATTTATTCCTAAGCATACTGTTTCTTTAGGTCTTGACAAATCTTTCGGCAATTTGTCAATATCCGGCAATACTTATATTTATACTAAAACTCGTGGCCTGTTAGAAGACATCCCAGCGCAGTATACTATTAATACTCACGTATCTTACTACCATAATCTAAAAAATGGTATAGGGCTTACTCATTCAGTTTCTATTACAAACATTAACGACAGCGATATGCTTATACCGGAGTACATTCGTAAGCGAGAAAGTGTCAATGCTTTACCAACCTCTGCATTTGGAAGAAGGATTTTTTATTCGCTGACCTTATCGCTATAAGGCAAGGCGTACATGGCAATAAATATTTCTAAGAACTCTATATCTAACTTATACCTTATGTTGACCGCTGCAGTCAGGCTATAAATCAGAGTGTAGTATAGTAGTATTGATAATGTAAGCAGGGTAAAGGATTTATTTACTTTCCAGGCTTGTTTTAGCCCGAAGATCATCAGTATAAATAGAACTAAATTAGGCAGTACACGTACTGCTAATATTGATAAATTAGGATGATCGATATACCTCGGAGGTAAGTGCCAATAGTATTTTATATGATTTAAGACTTTCTGAGGAAAAAGACCTGACTTAGTGTCCCAAAAGCTCATAAACGCTTCTTTGTAGTGCCTTTCCATTTTTACATCATTTACTGAATCTTTTAGAGAATCTATGCGTGAAATAACAGAAGCATCTAAATATGGCTTAGTCCCTTCTTCCTGGCTTTCCGGTAATATCCCGATATACAAATTCATCCAAAAAGGCGATTTAGTAGGAATAAATTTATCAAATGTAGAATAATTCCTATATATCCATGGTGCCTGCATTACACTTATAATCAGTACAACTTGAATGATTTTACTAAGCCCCAGCCTTTGGTATGCAAACATTGCGCTTAAAACTAAGATGGGAATAACTGTAGGCTGCAGAAGCACCAAGAAACCAGCAATTATACTTAAAAATATATAGCTCCCACTTTTCCTACTTTTTACAAGCTGATATATAAACAAAGCAAAAAGCGGAACAAACAAATTTGTAGCTTCTATCACATTTGGATAATAGAAATAACTTAAATGAGATAACAACAATACTGCAGCAAAGAATGACTTTTTAGCATCGGTAAATTTTTGTGCAGTTTTAAATATAAGAATAGTCACGACGCCAAGCATTATATGCTGAAGAATTACTACGACAAGTTCTGACAAACTTCCAAACAGATATATAATACCGGCAAGGAACATCGGATAAAGGGGCGATTTCATGGCGGTAGGGCCTAAATGCTCATGTAGCACATACTCACCACTATTCACCAAATTATAGGCTATTTTCAAATCCTCTGCAGAGTTGAAACTGCCGTTAGAAGCAACAGCAAATGCAACTCTAATCACGAGCGAAACAGCCACTATGATATATAAATTCCTCTCAGTCGCATAAGTTTCGTAGAAGTGTCTTATATGTTTTATAATGTTTTGCATATTAAAGATTTGGTATATAACACAAGCACATGCAAGCAAATATATATAAATATTTTATAAGTGGCTCGACACTTTCCTGCTAACAAAAGACAAAACTATCCAGAACAGCAATATCATTAACATCACTTAAATACTATTAAGCCCCTAAGTGGTCAGTCAGCTCGTATTCTTTGTGACCTATTTGGCGTAGAGATTTTTACTCTCTGCGACTATAGCTTAGGCGATTATGGAAAATAAATTTTACAAATCACCATTCTTTTTTATAGAGTCTAGTCTTTCTCTTTCTTTCATTATTTGCGAGCAGTCATATTCCCAATTCGTGAGAGAATCTAATATTTCTGCTTTTAAATCCCATTCTTTTGTACCTTCTTGAGGGATAAGAAAATCTAGACAACCGCATATATCCCACTTATACCCGGATAGAGATTCCCCCCAAATCAGTGAATAATCAGATCCAGCTTCTAAAATTAGATATCTAACGATATCCAACTTCCCCACTGCTAACGCTTCCCCCAAAGCACTTTTAGAGTATGTTTTCTGTTCCGATAAATATGTTTCAATGTAATTTACATTTGCACCTACATTCACTAAGTATCTTGTATTTTCTAATGAAGTTTTTGCAGCTACCATTAAAGAAGTACTACTATGGGAATCATTTACTACTAAATTTATTTTTGCACCATTTTCAACTAAATATTTTAAACATAAAGTATCTTTTCCTATGCCAGCTGCATAATATATAGGAGTTTTGCCATCTTTATTAGTTACATTTGGATCAGCACCAAGACGTAATAATGTATTAATCAATTTAGATGAATTAGAAAGATTATCTGCATTATATGCTGCCCAATGTAATAATGTAAATCCAAAGTGAGGCTCTTGAATATTTATAGAAACTTCTTCTTTATTTAAATAATCTTCAATATTCGAAAATATACTCTTATTTAAATCTAAAGCTAATTCATAGATAGGAGTTGACTCAAAAATATCAATATCTGTTGCTAATGGTTTCCGTTTGGAAGTACATGAGCAAGCTTGTACAAACAGAAAAAATATCATTATTTTATATATCATTATTTTATCCCCGCTGCATCCATACTGTCAATTACTACGCCTATTGTGTGTGTCACTCCTGATAGAGTCAGTGGTTTTAAAGGCAGTGGTGCAATAGCTCCAGCAAGATAAGACCACCAAGGTAATTTTGGTTTTATATTTATTCTTTTACCTTCCGCAAATTTACCCAAAATATTTTGAAGACTGACTATTTCACCTATTACAATATAAGATACAATTTCAGGTTTTTTCACATTATAAATATTCCGTTTATATCTTTCCGAAAGTGATGCTGGATTAAAAGTTATTGCATCATACCCAGCCCCGCTATTTCATCTTCCCTTTCCATACCATTGCACTCCGACTACGCTCAGTGACCTTGAAGCGTGGTTTCGCATCTTCTTCATTTGCAAACTTATCAGGCATTACCATACCAAACGGGAAGTAATTATTACGTGAAAGAACTTTTAATCTTGGCTTTATATAGTTTGGCGAATCATATCTATAGCCTGAAAATGCTTATTAGCTATTTGGCGAAATTTCAAGCTAAATGTCTGAGCGATATAAGACACAGATTACTTAATACAAACAAAGACGCACCACCGGTGCGCCTCTCTATTATATATATTTACCAGTAAGACTAGTCTATGTCTTATCCATTAATCACTTTCCTGCCTATGCTTCTATATTCAAAGCCATGCTTCTGCATTTCGTCCAAATCAAATAGATTTCTTCCATCAAAAATCAATGGTATTTTAATCATTTCTTTTATTCTGGCGAAGTCAGGCTTGCGGAACATAGTCCACTCTGTAGTAATTACTAAAAAGTCTGCACCCTCTAAACATTGGTATGTGTTATCAGCATATTCAATTTTATCACCAAAACGCAATTTAGTGTTATCTATTGCCTCAGGGTCGTAAGCTCTTACGCTCGCACCGGCTTCTAACAAACTGTCAATAAGAGTGAAAGCCGGAGCTTCTCTTGTGTCATCAGTGTCAGGCTTGAAAGCCAATCCCCAGATAGCAACTTTTTTACCTTTCAAGTCACCATTAAAACGAGCTTCGATATTCCCGAAAAATCTATGTATCTGTTTGTAGTTTACATCCTGAGCAGCTTTGACGATAGTTAGTGGCGTACCAGCTTCATCAGCAGAGTAAACCAATGCTCTTACATCTTTAGGGAAGCATGATCCACCATAGCCAATGCCTGCAAATAAAAACCTCTTACCTATACGAGTATCAGAGCCAATACCAAATCTGATTTTATCAATATCCGCTCCTACTTTTTCGCAATATGCAGATAAATCATTCATAAATGATATTTTTGTAGCTAGGAAAGAGTTCGCAGCATATTTTGTTACTTCGGCGCTTTTTTCATCCATAATAATAATCGGATTGCCAGAGCGAACAAAAGGCTCGTACAAGTCTTTCATAATTTCGCCGGCTTTTTCGCTTGAAGTTCCAATCACTACTCTTTCAGGTTTCATAGCATCATCCACAGCAAAGCCTTCTCTTAAAAACTCAGGATTGCTGATGATATTTACTTTATGCTCACCCAGCACTTTATCAAAAATAGATTTAACTTTGGCTGCTGTTCCCACAGGCACAGTAGATTTGTTAACGCAAATCCTACCTTCTGTAATTCCATCTTCTTTGATGATATTTGCAATATCTTCAGCCACCTTAAGTACGTGATGAAGATCAGCGGAACCATCTTCGTTAGGAGGAGTAGGCAAGCATAAGAAAATAATACTGCTCTCATGCACTGCTTTTCTAAGATCAGTAGTAAAGTTCAATCTTCCATCTTTGATATTTCTATTCATCAGAACATCTAAGCCCGGTTCGTATATTGGGCAGATGCCTTCTTTCATTTTAGCCACTTTGTTTTCGTCAATATCAACACACAACACTTGATTGCCCGTGGCTGCAAAACTGGTACCAGAGACTAATCCAACGTAGCCAGTACCAATTACACCTATTTTATAAGACATTATGCTACCTAATTTATATTAATCAACTAAAATCAATCTTCTTAAAATAAGAAATTTTGCTTAATACATCTGCATCAATTTGAAAAATACTACAATCAATATTGCTAAGATTGCAAGCAAAATACCTACCTTTAATAGTTTTTTTACTATAAAGACTATAGCCAAAAAGGCTACAATCGCTATGACTGTTATTTCTACACCTGACATTTTTTTTCGGTTCAAATATGTTTATAAAAAAAACAAGGGACATCTCCGGCAATTCAGCAGAAATATGTCCCTGATCCTCCAAATAAAACTTTTCTTTAGTGTAAAGTAAAGTTCAAATCAATAGTTCCCTGCATCTCCTGCCCCTCTTCTAATGGATTGAATCTCCATAGACTCAAAGCTCTTATCGCTTCTTTTTCAAGAAGTGGGTCAGATTTTTGCAAAGGAATCACTCTACTAACTATGCCATTACTTTGAACTACTAGTTTAAATTTCATACTTGCATGGAACTGAGAATTTTTTGGGAACTTAGGCGTAACTTTATTCACAAGTTTTCTATTTCCGCCGCCACCCCATTCTATATTACCAAAACCATGACCTGCACCTCTGCCACTTCCTTTGTCGCCAAGACCTGACCCTGTAGGAGAGCCCTCTTTAGTGCCGATACTTCCGTTATCTCGGCCACCCTCTTCTCCTGCAAGAGCTTTATCAGCTTCAAGCTCATTCATAGCAATTAAGTTTGCTGATTCTCCAAACTCAGCAGTAGCCGGGTTTTTCGTAGCTTTTGTTTTAGCAGCGATTTTAGCATCATCCAAATTAGTAGTAGGAGTGCTGCCTTTGTGCTTTTTGCCTTCTTCAGCTAAGTTACCTTTTGATCTGCCTGTACCATCACCATCACCGAAGTTAAGTGTCATTAGTGATACCGGAATAGAAGTAACCCTCTCTTTCAAGACAGGCTTCTCAAATTTATAAAGCTGAGCTAAAAGCAAAATAGAAAATGTTACAACACAAGCGACAACAAAACCGCGGGCAGTATTTTTGTCCCATGGCAGTTTAATTTGTATATCATTTGTTTGCTCATGCCTAGAAGTATGTACCATAGTATTACCTACTTTATTCTATCGATCCAAGTTTGTGCAAATCCATATCGCATGGCAGCTTCACTTGCATCATCTTTTGATTTAAAATTTCCAAATCTTACTCTATACCAAATAACATCTCTAACTTTTTGTGTTGAAATCCTCGGATTATCAACATCTTTATCTTTTAGATTGCTTAGCCAAGCTTCCGCATCATCTTTTGAAGGAGAGGCGTATATCTGCACAGCATAAAGCTCGTTTGTTTCTTCTGGTTTAACAGTTTCAGTATTATTGTTAGTCTTAGTTGCTTTCTTAGTAATACGTTTAGGTTCAGTATGAGTTGCAACTACTTTTTTAGCCGGAGCCGCTTCCTTTTTAGCTCTAGCTACTTTAGTATGAGTAGATTCAGTTTTTGGAATAACCTTTTCCGGTTCTTTATGTTCTGTTTTATGTTCTGTTTTATGAGTAACATCTGTTTGCGCTTCCAGTTTATTTACCGGAGCATCAGCATTATGCTCAACAGCAGCAGTCTCTTCATGCTTTGGCTCTTCGCTTACTCCACTGTGGTTTTCATCATTAGCAACGGTTTCGTGAGTAGACTCAGCATGGCTATCTTCGTGAGAAGTATCTTCGCTTTTAGCCATATCGTGAGTTCCTGTATCATGATTTTGCTCTTCCTCGTGATGCACCGGTGCCGTTTCCGCCACTTGTGTCTGCTCTACCATATAATTAGGATAATACCAGTATTGGAACAGACCTGCACCTAAAAGAAGCATCAATAAGGCTGCAGCAGATGCAATAGAAATATTTTTCAGTAGCTTTACATTTTTCTTAGGTGGCTTCGGCTCAATTACTTTTTCCTGTTGAGTTTGACCGGAAGCAGTATTTTGAGTAGTCGTCCCTTGAAACGCTGTTGCTTGTTTTTCATCTGCATCAATATCAGTAATATCAACAAATTCAGTTTCAGTAACTTTTTCAACCGGTTGAAACTGAGTCGGATCGGATTTTTCTATAACTTCCTTATCTGTCTTGTCTTTTTCCGCTTCTTCTCTTCTTGCTTTAGACCTGTTTAGCTCTTCTTCCAGCATTTGTTTAAGGTCGTCACCCAGAGAAAGAGTTTCTTCGGGTTCGTCAGTCATATCCGGAACTTCTTCAGCTATCGGCTCTTCGGCTACTTCTTCTACGATAGGTTCTTCCGGCTCACCAAATTTCAACTCATCAGGAATCTCTTCTGCTTCTTCGAAAGCCGACACATCTTCGCCAGCCTCTTCATTGACAAGTTCTTGCTTGGTTACTAACTCAGTGGTAGTTTCTACCTCAGCAGTAGTTTCTTCTTGTGGAAGTTCTTCCTCAGTTATAGACTCAGGAGAAGTTTCTTCCACAGTAGGCTCTTCCTGATTTGCATCAGACGGCGGATCATCAAAAGCATCCCATACATTCCCACTTTCAGGATTTTCTATAAGCGGAGCTTGAGTAATCCCCTCTGCATCAACGTCTAATCCCTGCTGTTCACCCATATCCAAATCGGCCGGAGTCTCATCGATAAGAGGTTCCGGAGGATTTTCGAATTGAGGGATATCGGCAGGATAAACTTCTTTTAAAGAAAATATATCACCATCGGGTTCGCTAAGTCCGAATCCGCCAAGTTCCTCTTCAGGTTTCAATATATTTGGATCAAATCCCGGCATAATCTACCTAAAATTGCCACATAATTCCAGCAGAGGCAAAAAGGCCTCTTTCTTTATAAGTATTCCAAACAAAAACATTGGAATTTAGTAAATTATCAAATTTAAGGAAAACTGAAAAATCATTGTTGATTTTATAGTCAGCACCAATCATCAGTTTATTAAATGAATCTATCTTTGTTTCATTTTGTTGATCAGCGTAACGCTCTCCTACAGAAACAAGACCAATTTCTGTGCCAATTATCTCAGCCCAAACTCTTCTATAATTGATTCCGAATTCAATAGGAGCATAATACGGAATATTTTTGTCATAATCGCTCGAATTTGAAGTTAGAGCTTTTATTTTGACTGTCATTTTATCTACATCAGTCGGTGCCCAAAAACTTTCGATATTTAAGCCAAATAATGTAGCATCCATATACTCAACATCAAACATAGACTGATTAAATGTAGTATCTGGCATTGCTGTCGGTACAAAAGCCGGCAAACGCTCCACCTGTCTAAATTCTAATCCTGCACTAACTGCAAACTTCGGATTAGGATGATACGTTAAAAACCCTTTAATCAATCCAATATTGTAAGGAATATCAGTAATAATGCTTGGATTTATATACGGATTATATTCAGCCATGTCATAGTAGAAGTTTTTATCCAATCCACTCTCTATTTTACCTGTTATCGTCACATTTCTATTTAATCTATACTCTATATTTGCAGCCAGTAAAAATCCCGTTCTACTTTTATCAATGGATGCATTAGCAAGCTGCAAACCGGCATTTACTTTAAACGTCAGTTTTTCGTTAGAAAAAGCACCATGCCCGTCCATTTGAATCATTTTTGCAGAGGAGCCGTTTGTAGCGTGCATATCTAAATCTAAATTTGCACCCACAAAATATTTTTTATAAAATGTTTCTAATCCTACATAACCACGAAACGCATTATCAAAACCATCTGAGAAATCACTTGAAAGCTGCAATGTTTTGAATAAAGCACCTGTTTTAAATGTATAGCCTTCGTAATTGCCGTCTACATCTACTCCAAACTTAAAATTCATCAGATTACGCTCATCAGGCGTAGCCATTGGGTATAATTTATACCCCCTGTTCCTAAAGTTCAGGTAAGTGCGAGTTCTACTTCCACCAAACACCCAAAATTTCATTGGAGCTATATAGTCAGAAGAAACATTCAAAAATAAATCGCTATATCCTGCATTGTCCACATGACCATCGCTAAATTCCATACCGGCATTACCGTAAAGCTCATAGCCTTCGTACCTTAATCCGTAGCCGCCTTCCACTTTGGGCGTCAAAAAACTTCCGCCATCAAGGCGTACGTAGCCCTGTGAGTAATCAGTAGAAACTATGTGCTCTGGAGTTTCTCCCGGAGGTAGTAACATAGTTTGTTGCTTTTCCAAAGAGTTTAACGAATCTAATTCACCTTTTGTAAGGGGGACTATCTTCTCAGCTTTTTGTTTCTCACTGGCTTTTATTTCAGCCTGGTAGTTACCAATAATATTTAATTTTGGCAACTCATACGGCTCTGAAGCACTACTATTAGAGCGTTCCTGAGCTGTCTGAGCAGTAACTCCGGCAAAGCCTGTGACACATAATAATATAGCAGCGATATAAAACTTTTTCATGGCGATTTATTCTTCTTCTTTTTTCATGTTTTTAATCATTTTTGCAATACGTTTGAGTCGTTGTTCAGCTGTTTTAGCGAAATCATCATCTATTCTGATTTCTTTTAACACTGTATATATTTCTTTTGCTTTCTGGTATGCTTCTGTGTTTTCGTAGCACTCTCCCAAAGCTAATAGCCCGTAGGAGTACCAATCTTCATAACCGGCAAATTTTTCTTTTAATACTTCTAATTCCACAATAGCAGAATCTATATTTTTCTCTCGCATATAAATTTCGCCAAGCCTATACTGAGCTTCGGCAGCCAATAACAAGTTTTCTTCCTGAGAGGCTAATATCTTGTATTCTGTTCGAGCCGAATCGTTCCATTCTTTGCTTTTGTAGTATTTTGCTATCAGGTAACGGCTCTGCAAGCCATATTCTAAACTGTCAAATACTGCCGCCACATTCTTATATAGTGTCATAGCAGCTAAGGTGTCGCCTGTGTTATATTTCAATGCAGCCCTTTCAAAGCCCGCCTGAGCAGAGCTTTCGTGTGTTGGGTAAATCTGCTGTAACACTGCAAAAATTGAATCAGCTTTTTGAATATCAGTGCCGGAAGCTTCCATTAAACCATGTTCTAATAAGGAAATAGGAGCATACTCACTCTTAGGATAGTCACCTACTATCCTGTCAAATGTTTTAGTAGCTTCGTCCGGCTCGTTCATAGAAATATAGCTTTTTGCTTTTTGATAAAGCACTTCCGGTATTCTTTTAGAATCAGGATATTTTTTGATAAAGTCATCATATTCAGATATTGCGTCTTTATATCTTCTTCCCGTATAGAACATATCGGCTTTTTTGAAGGACAAACCCTCGGAAAATCTAGAATCTGGGTTTTTCTCAATATAATTCTGTAAAATGTCTACGGCTTCATCTTCTCTGCCAAGAGCTAAAAGGCAATATTCCATTGATTTTAAAGACTCATTGGCTAAACCATGAGTAGGGTAAGTTTCCCATACAAATTTATATTGATTCAAGGCAGTTTCATACTCACCTTTATTATAATATGCATCTGCTATGTTATAATATGCATCAGGGAGTAACTCACTGTCAGAATATGCTTCTATCATAAATTCATAATCTTGAATTGCCTCATCATATTTCTGCTGATGGAATCTAATCTTACCAATAAGGTTAAGTGCATAAGGTGCGTACTTTGTTCTTGGGAATCGGCGAACAAACTGAAGCAAACCTGTTACTGCACTTTCGTAATCATGCATCATATAAAGGCAGTGCGCATATTGATATGCGGAGTACTGCACTTCATCGGACTGCGAATTCAACCTAGATGCTTTGTCATAAGACTTAGCTGCCAGTTTGTAATTCTTTATCCAATAATAGCCATCACCCTGGCGAGTGAAAACTTCCACAGCATGCTTAGATTTAGGAAATTCCTGAATCATCGTTTCAAATATATTAGATGATTTTGAAAACTTTTGCTGTCTAAAGTAAGACCAGCCCATGCCATAGTATGACTCTTCACGTCTTTGGCTTAGTGGGTATTTATCTATAATTTTTTGATATGTATCTGCTGCATTATTCAGCAAATCTGCATTGTAATAAGCTTCCGCAAGCCAAAAGTAACCTTCGTCTATTCGGGAATCTTTAAACGAAGCTCCTGTATATGTAATCAATACAGGAATTGCCTCAGCAGATCTATCCGCCATAACAAGCGCTATGCCTTGTTTTAATCTTGACTCGGCTAAGTACCACTCTTTCTGTGGCATAAATATTATATTGGCTCTGGTTGCTAACTCTTCAGCGTTTTTGTATGAGTTTACAGCTTTGCTCCATATTCCCATTTCTGTATAAGAAGCACCAAGCAGTAAGTGAACTCTCACAAGTACCAGTGCATCGTAGGCTTCGCGTTCTGCTCTTTCCAATGTACGCCTTGCCTTGTCAAAATCATTTTCTTCGTAGTACATCTGACCAAGCTCTAAAAGAACCTGACCAAGATACGGATAAGTAGGCTGCACAGAAAGGGCTGCTAATTCTTTTTTAGCCTGTTCCTTTTTACCTAAATTTTTAAGTGACACTATTCTGTACAGCTGTGCTGTCGCTTTTACTCTAAACTCGTCATCTTTGGCTTTTTCTATAACACTGTCGTAATAGTCCAAAGCTTCTTGATAATTGCCTAAATGAAGGTGAGCCCAACCGGCACCAAGCCTTACATAGTTTTCAATTTCTGAACCATAAACAGTCTCTAAAAATGTTCTGAAAACCTCTGCACCCTTTTGGTAATTACCGGACAGGTTATAAGATTCGCCTCTAAGGTATAAAATCTTTTCAAAGGAGTTTGTAGAAAAATCCTGCTCAGGATACTTCTCGCCTTCTTCTGACTTTTCTCTGATATGTTCTATTATATTTTCAGTTCTTTCAAGTGCAAGCAGAGCTCCGGTAAAATCTCTAAGGATTAGCTTATTATTAGCTTTCCTGATGCCGGACGCAATTATACAATTAGAATACGGGTACCTTTTCTCAAGTTCAGTATAATAATCGATAGCTTTTTGATAGAATTTATTTATCTCGTGATTTTGCCCCATCGCAAATAAAGCGTCATCTGCGTACTCGCCGGTAGGGTATTTATTCGCAGCACTTTCGAAAACGTCGATAGCCTCCTGATAGCGTGCGTTTTGATTTAGAGAAATGCCACGCCAGTACAAAGCCTCGTGAGCTATAGCATAGTAGTCATCATCCTGCCTTTCCAGCAAATCCTTTTCCGCGAATGCGACTGCTTCCTTGAAAGAGTTCTCTGCTTCGGTATACTCCTTTTGCTCAAATGAGATATAGCCCTTCTGCAAAGCTGCATAAGGCACAAACGGAGAGTTGGGTCGCACTTTGATAAACTCATTAAGTCTGCCTTTAGCAATATTATAATTGCCGGACAGCAAATCAATATTAGAATTGATAAGCACCGCTAAGTCACCGGAGACGTTATCCGGGTACTTCTTTAGCGTTTCCAGCAGTTTATATTCTGCTTTCCTAATCAGCTCGAAATCATAATCTTTCTGAATTTCAGTAAATTCGTTTGAGCCATACTCAAAGATATCAGGCAAAACTCCGGCATGACCTATACACCAAGCCATAAAGAAGTAAGCTATAATTGCTTTATACCACTTCATCTCAACTATTCTAATTTATTATAAATATGTTGTGAAGTATCACTTCGCAAAAAAAAGAAGGAAGTCCGCCTAATAGGGGATAATCGAAAATGATACTTTATGCTGCCTCTAAAGATACAAAAATCCAAATGCAAATGCTAAAAATATTTACATAAAAATAATTAAGATTGACATTTATAGCCAATGATGCTCGGAAGTGGGTTTTTGAGAAGATTAGTACTGATTTTAGACTTTAGTATACTATGCCGCTTGGCTTGTTAAAACTGCTAATAGCAGTAAGAATAAACCGCACTTGCATCAAAGAGATAAGACCAATATATAAAAATCTCTCTGCTAGGGTTTAATTTCACCTGCAGAGAGATATACACTTCAAACGATTTATTGTTTAGCTGTTATTTTTGGTAGTTTAAACAGTATATTAACCCAATAATGTCATTTTAAAAGATGAAAAAGCTTTAAAGTTACTGAATGGCAAGGCTGAACCCCTTGTTCAATAAGCAATTACGTAATATTTTCTTACAGAGAAAGTAAACATGCTCCTTGGTTTTACGGTCATCAACAGCAATTTTTATAACATCTAATGACAAATCCGGGATAATATACTTTCAATAGATAAGCTGTATTCAATTCCACGCAAAACATCGCAAAATTAAATTGAATATGTAGATCTAGTTTCATAGGAAAAGTGATTATTACGCCATAATAATGTTAGGAAAATACCTTAATTACATCTGATTCCATCGCTTTTTATTATATATGATGTAGAATATCAAATTGACTACAATAGCGAAAACTATTAAATTACTTTTTCAATTCTTCTTTAAATGCTATAGATTGATTATTTGTTTTCTGTTTTACTGGCAAGAATAAATTCTCAATTTCCACATCAGAACTTAATGTTCTTGAAAGTATATTTGTTATATGAAAAACTAATCCTACATATATAGGTATAAATATAAAAAATACAAAATTTACATATTCTTTCGATTGTTCTGTCAAACCAATATATAGAACAAAAAGAAAACAATAAAATATTACAACTAACAACAACAACGCATTGTAATATTTAGAGCCTATTAATTGAAATTTTAGACTAATTATTCTAACTATGTTAAACCTAGTCAGAATTAAATAAAATAGGCAAAGAAAAATTGATGAATTTGTATTAGCTATAATATCTTCATGATAAGGACTTTCTAAATAAAACACCAAGGCAATAGTTGATATAAAGAAGTTAACCACTATAATATTAACTAATAATAAAGATGGCTTTATTAAGTTTGATAATTTACTCATACTATTTTCCTTACTTTAGGGATTATATCAAATTTTCGAATACATTTAGTCGGTTATCAAATCGATAAAGTTGAAAAGTATTAATATCTTTCCAACTGTATCAAAAATAGTGCGAATTTATATTTACATTTATGATTCATTATAATCTTTATATGAATCTAAACATAATCCATATTGTCTAATTTAGTATTAACCCAATTCCACAAATCAATAGTACTTAATGCTATTATTATTCGGTGATTACATACGCTAATAGCAGTAAGAATACACCGCACTTGCATCAAAGAGAGAAACACCAATATATAAAAAATCTCTCTGCTAGGGTTTAATTTCACCTGCAGAGAGATAAACACTTCAAACGATTTATCGTTTAGTCGTTATTTTTGGGTGTTAAGATTAGACGCCCCACTAAGGTATCCTTTTTAGGTATGTCTTCATTAATCTCGTCATTAAAATGATAGAAATCTATAAATATTGAATCATTTGATTGATCTACAAATACATACTTCCCTTTTAAACGACCAGATATTTCTTTGTATTCTTTTGAAAATCTTATTGTTTTATTAATGTCGAAGAAAGTAAATCTATTTACTCCGTTTACAGAATTCACTCCATCATATTTAATAAAATTAATATCATTATCTTCATAAGTAACATTTATTTCAGCTACACCATGGAAAACTTTTAGTTCATTAGGTACTTTGGTATATTTAGCACCATATTCCAACCATGCTTCTACAAATTCAATATCCTGTAAATCAGGATGTAATGGAGTCCAGTCATATATATACTCTTTTAAAAACAAACCTCTTTTTTTAGCTTCATCTATATTTTGGGGGTAAAAATCCATCCCATTAAGTCCCATTATATCAATATAACCTTTAAAATAAAGAAAATAGCTAGCTATAAGAGCAAGTATTATAATGCTAATATAAATATTTTATTTCATAATTAGACCTTAATAATCAATGATTTTGTATTAGTTAGTCTGTTATATTAATCCTCATCTTGTTCAAATCTAACACTTTAAATCCATAGTAATATTGTAGTTCATTGAAAGTATCTACGGGATAAAGACCAGTAGCCATCCGACTAATAATACCTGCCTTAACTAAAGGAGTTAATGTAGAAGTATCACAATTGTTGCCAATTGCCATATAATAAACTTTAATCTCATTTAGAAAATCATCAATTAATTTTTCCCTATTGACATTTGAAGGTATAGGAATAACTAAAGCTAAATCATATTCAGAAACTTTATCGCTCTCTAAGAACTCATCAAAATTATTGAATATGTCCAGTTTTACTTTGGTTTCTCCACTAGGCCCCATTTGGTTACTTGACATTGTCCCTCCTTTAGAACCTACAATAAATTTATTTATTCTAATATCAAATACCATACCTGCTGTATGCCCAAATGGATCTAACCATAGATATTGAGCACCATCCTGATCAAGCAAGTAATAAAAGCTAACCATTTCTGATACTTTCGCCCCAGACTTTATATTCTTTATTATTTCCGAATCGGATTTTGAAATACTACCTCTACCATTTTGTCCCCCGTCATCCGACTTTTTCTGTGGTACGCCATTACCATTTATCATTGGTAAACCATTTGCCCAGTCTAGAATGCTCATGTCTGTCACGCCATATTGCATTCTCTTATCAAAATCGGCATCATCGGCAGCAATGGAGGCAGATATCTGATTGACAGCCCATTCAGCTGAGCCGGAACTGCCACTTCCACCACCACTCTTATGTTTCTCAGGAGCCATGCCGCTCGGATCACCAAACATAACCGGGTTGTTAAAACCAAAGGAGTAGGAGGAGTGACCAGTGAATATTTCAAAGAGCGGTTTTTTTTTATTACCTAATTGCTTGTTTATAAAAATAGAGCAAATTATCTAATACCAGAAATTTGCTCTAATTATTATACATAATAAACTTAAGTTTTATTCTTTCTTATTAAATACCATTTTATATATGCAAGAGTCGTTCTCAAAATATTGAATTTTTATTTTAGAACCTTCTTTATGATTCAAGATATATCGAGAATTTACAGAACGATATACTCCCTTGATATTTTTTTTCAAATAGCTTCTTAAGTTTATTCGATAATATTTATTTTTTTCTTTGTACCATCCAAAATTTGAGAAGAATTTATTTATATAAGCTAAGTTATCTTTGTCATAGGTCTTAGGTTTAAAAGTAAAACTAAAACACTCATTTGGCTTATTAGTATCAATTTCCACTTTTGTAGAGATACTTGTCGATATAGCATCATATTCTGTCCATATTTCTACAGGTTGTATTGCTTTCAATATTTCATAATCCGTTTCAAGTGTGTCAATTTCATATTCTTCTATGAAAATACCATACTGTTTGGATTGTTCTATTGAATCAGAAAACCTCATCATGCCGGATGCTAAAGGATTCCAGTTCAACCATGTACAAGAGCTTATAAAAAGCACGATTAATACTATGATATAATATTTCATAAAATGCCTTAAAAATGTATAGAAGCTGACGTTTCTTCTGCCAACACCCGGGTAACTGCACATCTCCACCACCACTCTTATGTTTCTCAGGTGCCATACCACTCGGATCACCAAACATAACCGGGTTGTTAAAACCAAAGGAGTAGGAGGAGTGACCAGTGAATACTTCAAAGAGCTAAGTCCTTATTTATACAAAAACCTCTCCAATCTTTTTGGGGAGATGTGGAGAGGTAAGAAGTAAATGCTACTAGTTATTTGCTTTGAATTGTTTGCATCCATTTTTTCTTTATTTCAAAGATTTCAGTTTCATTGTATGGTCCATATAATGCTATACTATCATTGTCATAGTAATAATAATCATATAAATTCTTATCATTTTTAATTTTAGACATTCTGCGATTTATCTCTTCTGGTGACATCCTAAGTAAAAAACCTCTATATTCATTATTAGAATCATTCAACTGAGATTGTTCTTCATCTGATGTTATTTTCTCAATAGGTAAATGAGTGATAAAGAGCTTTGACCCATGCTGTGCATAATTTACTACCCAAGAATTAAGAACTCCTAATGTACTACCATGATTTTCTAAGAATGGAACAGTATCCAAAACTTGATTGTTTTTATCAATAAATCTAAAATCTTTTTGCACATCATCTGTAAAAACAAATGAAATTGCAGTAAAATAATGATATATGTTATTGATATCCTCTATAACAACAATCCTGCCATTGTAAAGTTCAGGTTGCACACAACCTGTTTGTGCAAATAAAAGTATTCCTATTAATAATAATATTAGCTTGTCTGTCATTTTATTTCTCCTACAAATCTTATCTTAAAAGTTCCGTGAGTTCCGCTAAATGGCACAGTGTGTAAAAATAAGGAAATTGCATTTCCAAGATTTCGCTTAAAATGCCAATCCATTATTGAAATTGGCTGGTTATTGATTGATACAGTATATTTGTGAGTCAATTTAAAATCAAAATCATAAGTATCTTCATTAATTGCAATTCCAGAATTAGTAAAAGTTATACTGAATGAGCCTAATGCAAGTCCTTCATCTGATAAATTTGCAAAATTTGTCCATGTAATAGGATTCAATAAATTTGAAAAACTCAAATTGAATAAAGACATAGGTTGTACAGTTCCTGGTTCTTTCTGAGATATTTTCCCTAAATCTATACTATTGGCATCTACTACTAAATCTTTATTTTGTCCGGTTTGATAATGTGCCATACATTTTAGGAATAAAAAGTTTCCATTATAGACTTCACCATTTAAACTAGGGTTATCCAAATAATATTTGAATAAATTATTTATTTCAGCGATATACGCAAGTTTGTTTATCTTATTCCAGTCTTGAGTAAATTCAAATACTCTAGCTTTCGATGCATTAGAATTACCTCTACCATTTTGTCCCCCGTCATCCGACTTTTTCTGTGGTACGCCATTACCATTTATCATTGGTAAACCATTTGCCCAGTCTAGAAT
>JBFHIJ010000027.1:0-37024 GCA_041596515.1 Chlorobiota bacterium | reverse complement strand
ATTGAACTTTATAATACTTATAGACCTCACTTAGCTTTAAAGATGATGACTCCAGAGTATATACATAAAATCCCCGATAAAAATTTTACCAGGGATTATTTTGATAATTAAATCTGTCAACTTATTTTAGGACGTTACATAGCTTTAAATCAGAAGAAAAATCTCTAGATTATTTCATTGCTCTTGCTAGCTTCCAAGATGAAGCCGCCTTAGATGTTTTGTCTGAAATTTACCCTAGCTGCACATTAGAACAAATAACAAAGTTAGACGAAGCTCTAATCAAAAATTACTGTCCTTTATACAAAGATCTAATCATAAAGATTTGGGAAGAAAAAAAGACAATTGATTATACAATAACTAAGAAATTTATTGCTCAGAATCCTGAAAAGGCATCTGAGTCATTTGTGAAGGGTCTACTTTCAGATGATAAATTCAATCTAATTGAAATTGACTATAATTATGGAACAGATGAATTAATTCTTCCTTTGATGCTTCAATCTATCGCTATTCATGATGCTGAAAAGTTAATTACAATTTGTAATAAAAATGTATTATCGGCTGATTTTCTTGAACTTAAACCATTTCTTGACTGCATAGAGTCGAATTATCTTTCACAGATAACTGATAATTTACTGAGCAGATTACGAGTAAATACTTCTAAATATGATATATTTCATATCTCTAAAACACTTTTGTCTTTTAAAAATCCTGAAACTGACAAAAGAGTAAAAGAAATCTTACAGCTAAGAAAAAGTAACTGGGACAATGGGAATTGGTCTGACAGTATCCATGAGCTGTTAGAGAAGCATGGGTTAGGCATTGAGTAAGGTAAATTGATACATCATTTATAAACAGAAGCAGTTTCTTAAACTAATTTTCCACCAAGAATTACTAAATTACCTTTATATGGAATCAACAAAACAAAAAATTATAGAGAACATCTGCTACACTGAGCTGGTTTACGGAAGGATAAATAAAAAGCTTTCTACTGATTTGACAAAAACACAGATTGAAAGCTTGATACATGAAACACTTTGTCAAACGGCAGCCAAAGATTATTCCAAATCAGGCAAAAATTATTATATAAGCAATGCTGAAAAGAATATTTGTATTACCGTCAATTCCTATACTTTTAGAGTAATTACTGTTAACAGGTTAGAAAAATGCAAAGTCTGATTGATTTTATTGAACATTATGTAAAGCTGGAGGGGAGACGAGCGAATTTGTTAGAATCGTAACTACTTCATAATTATATCAAGCTAACTACTGATTCCACATTTGCCATGACTCGCTATGTAGACTTTGCATTAAGTTTAGTGGAATTTCAGTCAGTAAATAGATAACACAGACGTACAAAACAGGAACAAACTAAGAGCTTATCCCTGCTTCATTTTCTTTTACGATATTCGCAAGTGTTCGGCTGTGTAAAGCATATCGGCAGTGATAACCTTCAATTTAAGTTCCATCATATTGATTAAACAGTACTACAAATCCTAGAAAGATTCTCCCATTAAATATAAATTTCCAATAATATAATTATTGTATAGTCATTGTTATTGTGTTTATATTATATATAGCTATAGATCTATATAGTATTTAAATAATTACGAAGTAGAGGACTTATGAAAAAACTAATAGCTGAGTTCATTGGGACTTTTTGGTTGGTGCTGGGTGGCTGCGGAAGTGCAGTATTAGCAGCGGCATATCCGGAATTAGGTATCGGATTTGTAGGAGTCGCAATTGCATTCGGTCTAACTGTTTTAACTATGGCGTATGCAATTGGTCATATTTCCGGATGCCACTTAAATCCGGCAGTCTCTATTGGACTTTGGATTGGCGGACGTTTTGACAAAAAAGATCTGTTGCCGTATATCATTGCTCAGGTATTAGGCGGAATTGCCGGTGCCGGAGTTTTGTACCTGATTGCCACAGGAAAAGCAGGGTATGATCTTGGCGGGTTTGCTGCAAACGGATATGGTGAGCATTCGCCTGATGGTTATAACATGCTGTCTGCTTTTGTTACAGAAGTTGCAATGACCTTTATGTTTTTGATTATTATTTTAGGTGCTACTCATTCAAAAGCTCCAAAAGGTTTTGCAGGACTCGCAATAGGCTTAGGTTTGACTCTGATACATTTAATAAGTATTCCCGTTACAAATACGTCAGTGAATCCTGCAAGAAGTACTAGCCAGGCTTTATTTGTGGGCGATTGGGCAATGGGACAGCTATGGTTGTTCTGGGTTGCTCCGATTATAGGCGCGATTTTGGCAGGATTGGTGTTTAAGTTTATGTCTCCTGAAAACAACGATTAGAATAGCAACTTATACTTTTATTTAATTATAGTTCCTTTAAATTGTTACGATTTATACAATTGACTTGTTACATTTTATAGCGCAAAGGAATATGAAAGGACTTACTACTACCTACACGAGGTTTTAAAATAAATATCGAATGTAAAACACTATTTACGGCTTGGCTATCTGTACTTCATGCGTTTTTGAAGCTCTTTAAAAGATACGTGCACATTCGTAAATAATAATTTGAATGTGGTCTCAACTGAGTTTTTAGAATTTATGATGTATAGACTTTCTCAAGGTGCAGATTTCATAGGGATGCCTGAAAATGGAGTACAAAATCTGTTTAGTGATATGTGGGTTTATGTGAATGGGTTCGCAAATATAAATTGTGAATGCATTCAGAAAGAAAAAAATGACACGTTCATCATAGAGAACTTTGCTAGAGTTGGGGCTACTATCATTACTTCCTATGCCGGGGAATTTGAAAAAATGAAGATATTCATGTAGATATTTAGAACAGTTGTTTAAAAGATTAATGTGTCAATATGAAAAGTAAACTTAATTTGTGTTTCAAAAGCTCAGTGCTTTTCCTTGTATTTATGTGCTTTCTTATTCAGCCGAAAGTAGCATATGCGACAGAAAAATTACAATCAATTAGGGGAGTAGTTTTAGATGCTGCATTGGGGAAGCCAGTAAGTTTTGCAACTGTGAAAATCACATCTGTTAAGCCAATGTTAGGTGCAGTGGCTAATAAAAAAGGTGAATTTGAAATAAAAAATGTGCCTGTAGGAAGACATACTATACTAGCAAGTATGCTTTCATATAAAGCATCAACCATCGACAATGTACTTGTTATTAGTGGAAAGGAAAACTATCTTGAAATTAAATTGATTGAAGAGATAGCTCAAACTGGTGTAGTCCAAGTGTCAGCATATAAAGAAATAAGTAGAGCAAAGAACGATTTAATTGTTAATAGTGTAACTTTATTGCGACCTGAAGCTATCAACAGATATGCTGGTTCGAGGAACGATCCAAGTAAAACTGCTGCCACCAGTGCAGGTGCAGCTTCTAACAATAGCTTGAGGAATGACATTATCATCAGAGGTAATTCTCCTCTGGGTGTGCTATGGCGAATTGACGGTACTGATGTGCCTAGCCCAAATCACTTTATGGAAGCCGGAGCGGGTGGAGGCATATTTGGGATTTTGAATAATAACTTGCTTGCAAGTAGTGATTTTATTAGTGGAGCATTCCCAACCGAATATGGAAATAAAATAGCAGGGGTCTTTGATATTAATCTTAGGAATGGTAATAATCAACAGACAGAGCGTACGTTCCAACTGGGCATGAACGGTATCGAATTTGGACTTGAAGGTCCATTTTCAGAGGATAGTAAAGCCTCTTATCTGGCAAATTTTAGATTTGTTTCGCTTAAACCAATTGAATCTCTTGGGGTAGAGATTTACAGCGGCGTTATACCGCAATATCTTGATGGAACAATAAAGATTAATCTCCCAACAGAAAATTATGGGCAGTTTTCACTTTGGGCTATCGGCGGAAATAGTAGCATGAGTGGAAAGGAAAGTGAAGAAGAAGATATAGAATGGGATAAAGATACAGAAAAAGAGGATTTTCAGCTTAGTTCAGCATTATATGCACTTGGTCTAAATCATAAATTATTCTATGACGAAAATACATTCGGAGAACTCATTATATCTGCAACAAGAACTGATATGGCTACTCAAACTGATATAGTTACTATAGATACTACATGGCTAAACAGTAAGTACAATGGCACAGAAGGGAGCTTCCAATTAAGATATAAACTAACTCACAAGCTTTCTACGCAGAATTTATTTCTATATGGAGTGACTCTGACTCACAACAATTTTTCGATGAAGTATGAGGATAGAAATGACGACAATATTTTAGAACAAAAACTTCAGGAAGAAGGAAGTGCTAACATGCTTCAGTCGTTTATTCATTGGCAGTATAGACCTTCAGACGATTTAGAATTCAATGCCGGAGTAAACTATCAGTTGTTTACGCTTAATAACTCTTATTCTGTAGAACCTAGATTCTCTACTTTGTATAGTTTGAATGAGCATCATAATGTAAGTCTTGGATATGGATTGCATAGCCAAACATATCCACTTATGCATTACTTTTTCAAATTTCAGGGTGAAGAAGGCCAAAGGCAGCCGAACCTGAACCTTGATATGACAAAAAGCCATCACCTTGTATTGGGTTATCAAAATACAATGCTGGATAATATCTATTTCAAAGCAGAGGCTTATGTTCAGTATTTGTACGATGTGCCTGTTTCTGCTCTATATAACAAAGGATACTTGTCTCTTATCAATCTCGGTGGAGAGTTTGGGATGGATATGATTGATAGCTTAGTAAATGATGGAACAGGTATTAATTACGGAGTGGAACTGACCGCGAATAAGCATTTTGAAGATGGATATTATGTGATGTTTACCGGCTCATTATTCAAATCATATTATACAGATATGCATGGTGTTGAGAGAAGTACAAGTTTTGACATGGGACACATTGCCAATCTAATTGCAGGTTCAGAATTTAATCTCAGTTCTGATAAAAAATATATTTTCTCAGCCAATATTAAATTTACATCTACCGGAGGCAGAAAAGGGATTCCAATTGATATAGAAAAAAGCATAAATGTAGGTGACAAGGTGACAGATTATTCTCGTGCTTATGACTATAGCTATGGAAACTTTTTTCAGGCAGATTTAAAATTGGGATTGATTATAAATCTTGAATCAACAACACATGATATATCATTTGCGATTGATAATTTTACTAATCACAAAAATATTTTTCGCGAAAGTTGGGACGAAGAAAAAAATCAAATCAAGAAAAAATATCAGTTAGGCTTACTACCTTATCTGTACTATAGAATAAATTTTTAAGATTTAAAATTGCAGTATTATTAAGTACCTAGAAAACATGGGGTTTTGTAAAATTCATTTACATTATTCCGAAATCTGATTTTTATTCAAATAAAAGCAGCTCATCCAATCTAAGCAATTGAATACCGTGTCTTTAAGTGAACATTGTACATAATTTAAGAGTTTTTAAATGAACAAGAAATACGTTGCACTATTTGTTATTGCTTTCTATGTAATTTATGGTTTTATTCAGTGCAAATCTGCACCAAATATGTTAATACCTCAACTAAACAGCTACCTCGAAAAGCAAGTTTATATTCAATCAGGTACCTCAGGCAAAGTAGAACAACCCGGGCTTTCAATAATAATTACTAAGAAAGATTCAGTCCTATATGTTGGGAATTTTGGAGTTTCTGATTTAGATAATTCCTCTTTAATTACGGAAAATACTGTATTCGATATCGCCTCTTTAAGCAAGCAGTTTACAGGAATGGCTGTTGCAATTTTGGAATCTGACGGCAAATTGGATTTGAGTGATAAAGTAGTAAAATATATTCCTGAGTTGCCTAAAGTGTTCAATGATATCACTCTTTACCAACTTGTGCATCACAGTTCCGGAATTAGAGATTGGCCTATACTATTCGGATTAAAAGGCTGGAAACCGGATGTTCCGCTTACACTTGATAATATTTATGATCTGCTGAAAAAGCAAGAGAGTTTAAATTTCACCCCCGGTACTGAATTTTCATATAGTAACTCCAATTATAATCTTTTGGCAAAAGTAATCGAATCAGTTACTGCAACAAAATTTGATACATGGATGAATGACTTTGTCTTTACTCCATTAGATATGAAAACTACTTATGTTGATAAAAACGAAATTGCAAAAGAAGAGTCCATTGCTAAGTCTTATTATTATACAGGAGAGAGTTATCTTCCTTTTTCTAATAATTTAAATGCTCCCGGTTCTAGTTCAATCCATAGCAATGCTTCAAATATGGCAAAGTGGATGATAAACTTCTATAATAAAGCCTTAGGTGGAAATGATGCTATTGCAAAGATGACTCAAAAAGGAAGTTTATCAGATGGTACTAGTATAAGCTATGGATATGGATTGTATATAGCCGGAATAAAAAATAAGAAAGCATTTCTACATGATGGCACTTGGGGTGGATACAGATCCGGAACTGCCTACTTTCCGGAGGATAGTATTGGAGTTGTTTTTCTGAGCAATAATGGCATAGTAGACCCTAAGAAGATTATGAATGGTATTGTAGATATTCTTTTCAGTTCTGAACAAGAAAAGGAATCAAATAGTAGCGATATGGTGGAAAAAGAAGTGAATGAAGAATTTTTCAAGTTATGTGTCGGCAAGTATCAGCAGGTAGATGATAAAAATTGTTATTTGACATTCTATAAAGATAATGATGATTATTTTGTTAATGTATATAATAGGAATTTAAAACTTTATGCCAAATCGGACTCTGTTTTTTATATAAAAGAAGCAAAAGCTGAATTTGTTTTTCATTTGGAGAATGGCAAAGTAAATAGCCACTCACTCGAGCAGAATGGTAATTCTTATTTAGCAGTGAAAGTGGTGGACAAGCACAAAGAAGTCAATATCAATTACAACAATTTGCCGGGAATTTATTATTCACGAGAACTTGATATCAAATTTGAAATTAGATATCTAAATGACGAATTGACAATTCATAGTCCCTTATTTTCTGAAGCTATTATTCTTGAGCATTCAGAAGGGCTGACCTTTATAAGTAATTCAGGACTTGTACAATCTGTTTCGTTTGTAAACAAAAACAGCAAAACTCAAAGTCTGCGTGTAAATAATTCGAGAGCAAAAAACTTAGTATTTGAGAAAAAGGACTGATATTGATGAATAAATTGACGGCACATATTGGTAATTAATAGTGATGTGTATCCAAATTTACTACAGAATAAATAAAAAGCTGCTTGGAAATCCTATTTTCGAGCAGCTTTTAAATTTTAAACCAGATGCGAAATTCCAATCTATTGTTTCAAAACCTTCACAACCGCTTTTTTGCCATCAGAGCTGCTAAGCTCAATCAGATAATATCCTGCTGCTCCTTTGAGAGTGTAATTTATTTGGCTGATGTTACTAAAGTTTTTTGTTTCTATTAGCTGACCTGCTGCGTTATAGATTTTACATTCGATATGTTTATATGGAATGTTTAAATCTATAGTTATTTTACCATCAGTAGGATTTGGAAAAATACTGATCTCATGATCAAATTCATTTTCTATAACTCCCGAAACGTTAACACTATAGCATGAAGAAGTATCTAAGCAGCCGAACTGAGTAACTTCTACAGCGTAGTTACCATCTGCTTTTGCTGTGAATGATTGTGCAGTTTCCCCCGGAATTGCTTGCATAGTGCTACAGTCTATCCACTGATATGTAGCTTTTGTAGCGTTAGCAGTCAAAGTAGGAGATTTCACAGTGACAGAAGTATCCACTTCCGCAATTTCGAGCCTAGTAATATAAACACTGTCAAGAGCTTGTGAAATTGCTACTGTATCTACATAGACACCTGCGGTGTTTTGCCATTCTCCTGCTAGGAAGATACTTTCATAAGCGCAGATAGTTGTATCTATGTTCTGCACCGCAAACCATTTATGTATGTCAGACTGATTTTTTGACTGAATAAAGAATTGATATGTATTAGTTATGTTGCAGGAATTAGTATAGTTGTAAGTATCTTCATCATAGCTGCCTGCACCGCAAAGCTCAGTCCATGTATTCAGGTGTTCGTACTCATCTCTGACATAAAGCATTGCATCTGCAGGAGTACCTATCGGATAGCCGGAAAATGGATTAAATTTGATATTTTTGATAGACGCAAAATCGCCTGTGCCATAGTTATTTATAATCCAATAATTTCTGATAGATGGATTGGTGCTTGGCAGACTGTCCGGCAATACATTTAATCTTGATATTACGATTTCTCCCTGTGGGTTAGAATCAGCAAATTCAATGTCCAAGCCTGTTTTCTCAGAGGAATAAGTGCCTGCTTTATCTATAGTCAGCATTTCGCTTTCACCGGGGCCAACCGGAGCAGTCGATGTTTCCAAGGTTGACGTCCCCGAAAGCCATCCATGATTGCTTCTGGCATTATCATAAGTGGCAGCACCGGATAATTTATTAAACTGATAATAAGCAACTAATCCCGGTTCTGTATTGATAATATCTTTCTTAGTGAGGTGTTTCAAATTCCTTATATCATCTTGCGATAGTGCTCTATTCCAGATTGTTACTTCGTCGATATTTCCTTTGAAATAATTGGAATAATGCCCTGCACCAATATACATTATAGGTAAATCTACAGGATTTAACGATACATAAGAAACCCATTGTTGATTGTTGAGATATAGAGTAACAGAGTCAGGCGTAACAACCATTGCAACAAAAGACCATTCGTCTGATGGAACCGGCATCCCGCTATTACCACTCCAACCGGAACCGTCCGGCCATCTGTAATATAATCTCTCACCATAATAATCAAAAATCAGACCTATTGGGGAATTGCAATGAGCGCACCATTCGCCATTTGAAATTATACCGGCAAAACCATCTTGTAGCCCGTTCGGTTTAATCCATGCAGAAGCCGTAAAGTGTGTGATGTTAGATAAATTCAATTCGGGAGCTACAAAATAATCTCCATCATTAGTTAGTTTCAGCGCATTCCCGGCTACTGATTCCGGTTCACATAGGTTGCGGACTGTAACCATATTTTCTATATATTTTGTACTTGTTTGACCTAGTGCATCTGTAACAGTTAAACTGACATCGTAATCACCTTCGTTGCCGAATACTACTTTAGGATTTCTTGCAGCCGCAGAGCTTACATATAATGGAGCAGGTGTAAAATCCCATTGCCAAGTAGCATCTTTGTGATTTAATATTGAATAGCACTCGAATTGTATAGTATCTCTTGCACAGTCAATAATATCAGTATAAGTAATAGGTTGAGCAACAGGATGGAATAAAGTATCTACCATTTTTCTTGCCCAAACGCCTCTTCCGGTTGTACCAAGACGCAATTCAGAATCTCTGTAAAATGGATTAATCTGTAAGGATTTGGCTATTAAAGGCAAATCTTGTGAATAATCAATCCAGTTAGATGTATTTTTGTCCCAGTAGTAAACTCCATTTAGCGATACTAAATAGACGATATCATCTGTGCCTCCCTGATATAATATATCTCTTAGATTCTCTTTATCTAAAACGCTGGTAGTTCTATTTATCCAAGTTTCACCACCGTCAGTAGAAGAGCTGACTCTCCCGTCATCTTCACCTCTCGGCGTGCAAACCCATATATCGTTTTCGTCTTCAGGATTAATAGTGATTCGTAGCCTTTTATTATTGCCTTCCGGGTTGGTATCTGTTTTCTTCCAGCCTTTACCACCATCTGTTGTTTTCCAAACTTCGCAAGGGTCCCAATAAGTACCTTTAGGATTATAAATTGCATAAATAACATCCGGGTTACTGCGTGATATTTCCATTTCATATACTAAACCTGCATCATCAGGGAAAGTAAAAAGGACATCAAAGTTCACTCCTCCATCAATGGATTTATAAACTGTGTTTTCAAGCCCTACGTAAATATGATTTGAGTAACGCGGGTCGAAATATATACCGCTACGCTCTGCTGCAGAGTATGATTCGTTTGGTCTGATAGGCAATGAATTGTGAACTTTTACCTTTTCACCAAAAATTGCCGGAATAGTTAGGACAGTAGTGTTTGAACTACCGTAATGAGTCCTAAAGAGCAATTTCCTACTTTCTATAGGGTGCACATAACCTGATGCTTCTTCGACACCTCCAATATTATAAGCCTTCCCCACTCCATATCCTTCATACCAGCCAGTAGTGCCGTCGTGGTACTTACCTCCGGTAAAAGTGTCTTCGTTCCAGCCGGTGTTAAATCCCCAGAAATGTGCAGCTTGTATTCCTCGGTTTAAGGCAACATGGGAGTTAAGCTCATCGTTAGAATAATTAACACCACCATCAGAAGCTACCCAAATATCTTCTCCTATGACTTCAATATCCTGAACATCGGCATGGAAATCGGAGAGGCGTTGTGAGTTAGCTGCACCTATAGCTGTAAATGTTTTTCCGCCGTCCTTAGATTCTGATAAGCGAATAGTTGCTATCCAAATTTTATTAGGGTCGATTGTACTGGCTTCCAAATCAAAATTGAAAAAGCCTTGATGATATCCTCCGTCATACGCGGCAACATTCCATACTGTTTCAGTACTATTTATCGCACCATAAGGTCCGCCATCTTGTCCGGCGGGGTTTGTCCAACTCTCACCATTGTTTGTGCTTTTGTATACACCAATCCAACCATCATCTCCCTGTTTTGACGCACCAATAAGGCAGACATATACCAAGTCAGGTGACGCCGGTGTTACAGCAATTTTCCCACCTGCATTTGAAGCATTATCCCAATCCTCGGGTTCATAAAATCCATTATCCTTTAGTATCCATGTTTTGCCTCCATCATCGCTTCTAAAGACTTCACATCTCATTTCTGAATCGTTGGATTTTAACAAATAAGCTATAGACTTATTAGTTGGGTGAAAGTCAATATCCCAACAATTTTCGGAATAGACTTGAGACCAAGTTGTACCACCATCTATAGATTTAAATAAGCCTGCTGTCGACGTGTGAAAGATAGTATTTAAGTCGGAGGGTGAATATTGAAATTCGTTTCCTGCCCCTTTAGTGTAGTGCCGTTCAGTCCATGTTAAGCCACCATCCAATGATTGATAAATTCTTCTGTTGGAAGCAAGAAGGAAATTATCCGGATTTGTTGGATGGATTTTTACAGCTGAATTTCCTTCCGCGAATACTTCTCCTTTGGATATCAAAGTCCAGTTAGCAGCTTTATCTACTGTTTTATAGACGCCACCGGCTTCGGTACCGCAGATAAGTAGATTTGGATTAGATAAGGATTGATCAATAGAATATATATTTTTATGCCAGGAAATAGGCAAAGTTGTATTTTTTTTAAATGTTTCAAACGGTCCCATAGCAGTCCAACCGGAAGCTTTGCCTACACTACTCAATGTGTTTTCTCTAAACCTTTCTTTGAGTCTTTGATTTTCAAGATTTTCTTCTTTTCTGCTTTGTTGTTTAATAAAACCATTTTTATCTAAAAGTGGTTCTACTATTCTTATCCAGTGTTTGTGGTTCTGAGTATGGATGTTTTTAATGAAATCATGGGTTTTGTAGTATTCTCTGTACAAATCCTCAACATAAGTCACGTTGGGATTATCAGAATACATCAGCTTAGCCCATTCAGGCGTATTTTCATCTAATACTGGTATAGTTTTGAAAAAATCCGGGCTGTTTTGTGCGATAATATTCGATGTGCTGAAGACACATATTGAAATAAACAAAATTGTAAAAAAGTGTTTCATCCAGCTATCCTTTATGATGGTTATATACTTGCTCTTATATAAGCATAGAAAAGTCTATAAACCAAATATATTTGAAACAAATATTTCTGTGGTAGAATCTACGTTAAACGCGATATATAGCTGAATATATTTAAATAAATTTGAATGAAATATAGAAAAATATATTTAGTGTATTAAAATATGTTGTGAATATGATAGTATTGAGCGCATAAATAAAACCTGCTGAAAACTAAAATTTCAGGCAGGTTTTTACATATAGATTCAGTTAGTACAAAATAAGAAATATTATAATAGCATCCCTCCGGACACTTCTATTCTCTGTCCAGTAACCCACTTAGCATCCTCAGAGCACAAAAATGCGACTACTCCGCCAATATCATCGGGCAAGCCGACTCTACCAAGAGCAGTTAGAGAGGCAATCATATTATTTAGGTCAGTGTTATCTCTGACGGAGCCACCACCAAAATCAGTTTCGATGGCTCCCGGTGCTAAAACATTTACTCTAATATTTCTTTTTCCAAGAGTTTTTGCCTGATATTTTGTTAAGGTTTCTACTCCTCCTTTCATAGTTGCATAAGCATCATAACCAGGGAAAGCAAAGCGTGTCAAGCCGGAAGAAATATTAACTATAGCTCCACCATCATTCATCATACTTATGAGTTTTTGAGTCAGGAAAAAAGGAGTTTTAAGATGTATATTCATAAGTGTATCAAATTGTTCTTCGCTAGTTTCAGCAAATTCAGCATGTATTCCAATGCCTGCATTGTTTATCAAAAAATCAATATTTTCTATTTGAAATTGATTTTTTAACATAGGCTTTAGCTGATTAACAAAGGCATCAAAAGAGTCAGGTTTGGCAACATCAAGCTGCATTGCGGCAGCATTGATTCCATGTGTTTTCAATTTGTCTACCAGTTTTTCAGATTTATCTTTATTACTTAAGTAAGTAATGATTACATCTATTCCTTTCTGAGCCAAACTTATCGCCATGTTTTCGCCTAATCCACGGCTACCACCTGTAATGAGAGCTATTTTATTCATCATATTCCTATTTTATAATGTGATTAATAAGGTTTACAAAGTAGACAAGGATACAAGCAAATTGTTGCAAATTTGACTATTGATTGCACAAGATTTTAAAATCAAGATTTCGATATTTTCTTTTTAAATTGAACATAGTTTAAACTTTTAGGGAATTAATGGGTCTAACTTAAAAAAAAGCTTGTTTAAAAATTGGAATGGGTAATAATGAAAAATATGAATTTTACAAAATATTTGCTGCTACTGGCTGTGATTTGTTTGCTATCACCTGACTTAGAGGTATCTGCGCAATCATTCTACGATATGAATACAATTCAAAAGATTGAGATAGAATTTGAACAGAGCAATTGGGATTATCTATTAGATACCGCTAAATCCGGCAGCGAGACTTACCTAATGGCTAAGTCAGTTACTATTAATGGAGAAGAGTTTGATAGTGTTGGCGTAAAATACAAAGGTAATAGTACTTATGATGCTAAGCAGATAAAAAATCCATTCCATATCGAATTAGATACTTATAAGAAACATGATTATCAAGGATATAAGGATATTAAACTCAGTAATGTAGATAAAGACCCATCCTACATAAGGGAAGTACTTTCTTATGAGATATTAAGGAAATATATGGTAGCACCCCAATCAAACTTTGCTAATGTATATGTAAACGGCGAATTATTGGGGCTTTATGTTAGTTCTGAAGCTATAAGTAAAACATTTGTGGATACCTATTTCAACTCTAAGAGTAACCCATTTTTCAAATGCAATCCTGTTGACGGAGCCGGGCCGGGGACATCCTCAACACCTAATTTGGTGTATTTGGGGCAAGACAGTAGCCAATACTATAATGCTTATGAAATGAAGTCTGATTATGGCTGGGGAAAATTGATTGAATTGTGTAATAATTTGCAAAACGATATTGAACATATAGAAGACTATTTAGATGTAGACCGAGCCTTATGGATGCTGGCTTTTAATAATGCGACAGTAAATCTGGATAGCTATATTGGTGGATTTACGCAGAATTATTATTTGTACAAAGACGAATCTGGTCGCTTTAGCTGCATAGTATGGGATTTAAATGAAGGGTTTGGTACTTTTAATCAGACTGGTACAATTATGCTCAACAATACTGATTCTAAGAGCAGAATGACTCATCTTCTGCATGAGAATGATGCAAATTGGCCTCTTGTGCAAAAAATCCTTTCTGTGCCTACTTATAAAAAAATGTATTTGGCACATATGCAGACAATCATAGATGAAAATTTTGCAGATAACAGCTATTTTGATAGAGGTGAAGCTTTACAGCTTATCATAAATGACGCAGTGAATGCTGATCCTAATAAAGATTATTCGTATTCACAATACCAAAGCAACTTATCATACGATATTAACTCCAGTGGCCCCGGTGGTAGACCCGGAGGAGCAAGCACTCCCGGTATTAAAGCTCTTATGTCAGGCAGAGTCAGTTACTTGAATGCTTTATCTGATTTTAGCAATACTAAACCTAACATCACTAATGTAATTCCATCAGTTAAATCACCATCTGTAAATAGTGAAATAACTATAACAGCGAATATTGTGGATGCAAATTCGGATGGTGTGTATTTGGGTTACAGATATGAAACTGTTGACAAATTTATAAAAACACAGATGTATGATGATGGACAACATGGAGATGGCGTTGCTAATGATGGTATATATGGAGCAGTGATGAATGTTGGAAACACCACTGTACAATATTACATATATGCGGAAAATGACAACATAGGTATGTTTTCACCTGAAAGAGCTGAGCATGAATTCTATACGATTAATGCTGAAATTGATGCAATCCAAGAAGGAGATTTAGTAATAAATGAGATTATGGCAAAGAATTCTGAAACTATTACAGATCAAGATGGCGAATATGAAGACTGGATTGAGCTATATAATAACTCAGACAATACGCTAAGTCTAGATAATCTTTATATTTCTGACAATCCTGAAAATCTTCTTAAATGGCAGTTTCCTACAGGTACTTCTATAGCTCCTAAAGGATATTTGATTTTGTGGGCAGATGAGGATCAGTCACAGGAAGGCTTGCATACTAATTTTAAACTATCTGCCGGTGGTGAAGAGCTGACTTTATCGTACGAAAATGGGATTACTTTAGAATATATCGAATTTGGAGAGCAGATTGAAGATATGGGATATGCAAGAGTGCCAAACGGAACAGGTGATTTTGTAATTCAATCTCCAACTTTTGCAAAAAATAACGATGATGGCTCTTCAGTATTAGGCTATAGCAATTTGTCAAGTAAATTAATGCTAAATCAAATTTATCCTAATCCTTTTCAAAATAGCACAACGATAGATTTCTCTTTGACAGAATCAAGCTTCGTATATTTGGAAGTATTTAACAGTCTGGGGGAGAAGGTTGCTAATCTTGCAAATGGATTCCATAATTCAGGTAATTATGAATATGTATGGGATGCTGAAGGATACTCCGAAGGTATATATATAATCTACTTGAAAACCAATACTGAAATAAAAACTAAAACAATTGTTCTCTTAAAATAGATATTTTCGATAACTATAGAAACTAGAAACACAAATTTAAAGTGCAATCAATAGTTATATAGAAAAATTTTCCATCTAACAAATCTATATATAGTAGCTTCATCTACCGTATGACTACTATGTTGTATGAAACAATTAGTTAGCCTCGTTTTGCCACAAACTCAGGGTTTGTATAAGATATTTAGAATAGAGAAAACTATATAGAAATACTCTGATGACTACCAAAGCTACTCGAAAAATAAACTCGGGTAGCTTTTTACATGAGGCATAAAACTTTTAGAAAAAACTAGAATAGATAAGAATATATTTAGAATAGCCAAAATCAGATTTCAGACCTCAGACCTCGCATAGTAGTTTATATAATTAGGAATAATGGTAAATTCTCCTTAACTGACTTTGGTTTTACTACTTTCATGCGGAGAATTCAAAAAGTATAAATGTATTTTGATTAGCTTCATAATTAGTATTGAATAACTCCGTCCAATTTTATAGTTCAAATTGGTAAGGTGTTTGATATTTATACGAAATTTGACGATATTGTTAATCGGACAGTGTTTAAGATGAAAATACATGATGACTATTAATTTGAAAAACCCTAAATTGATTTAGAGTATCAAATATGCTTTTAGAGCATTATACCATACTTAGTAAAGAAGATAATACGCTATTATAGTCATTAAAAAAAATCTGCATAGGCTTCTTCTTTCGGCAAATAAGGAAGAATTTTAAATATTAGCTTTCTATTTTAGGCTATGTTTGAAATAACAAATAATTGATTATTAGGAAAAATAATAATAGATGTTTAGTTTTTTAAAGAAACCGTACCCATTCAATGATGATTTGAAGCATAATGCAAAAATTACGTTGTTTATTAGCATAGCCGCTTTTGTTTTTTTATTTATTTTCAGACCCTATGATATACAGCCATTATCAAACATCGAAGATTTATACAGTATGTTGGCTTTTACTATTATCATTTTCTTATCGTTGAGCCTTAATCTACTAATTTTACCGAGTGTTTTACCAAAACTTTTTGTCAGTGAGCAGTGGAATATCAGAAAAGAAATCCTCTGGAATTCATGGCATTTGTTTGTTATAACGTCAGGCAACTTACTCTACTATTCATATTTGGAAATGTTCCAATTTGATATTGGATTAATAATAAAAATTGTAATTTATTCATTAATTCCTATATCAATCCTTATTTCTATAAATCAGGAAAGATTGTTGCGCTCTAATCTCAAAACAGCTGTAGAGTTAAATGATAAGTTACAGGAGAGAAAATCGATTCAGGAAAAAATGATTTTCTTTGAATCAGACTATTTGAAAGGTGGTTTGGCTATTAAAGTGAGTTCCCTTTTATTAGTTCGTTCTGCTAATAACTATATCGAAGTATTTTGGCTTGAAAAAGACGAAACCAAGAGTCATCTGATTCGAAGCAGTTTGCAAAAAGCTGAGGAATTGCTAAAGGATTATAAATTCATATTTAGATGTCATAGGTCATATATTGTTAATATAAATAGTATTGAAAAGATTGAAGGAAACTTTCAGGGATACAAACTTTTTATACAAAATATTGATTTTCACATCCCTGTTTCTCAAAATTATATACCAATGTTCAAAGAAATTATTTGATTTGGGAAGATATTTAGCCCCTAAAAGCATAATATCTACCCCTAAAACGCTAAATCGTACCTTTTTATACCTAAAATATACCTTTTAGTTGCCATATTTAAATATTGCTATTATGTTGACTAAAATGGTTAATTTGACAACTGAATTGTTTAATTGGAATAAAGACATGAAAGAGTTCAAAATTGGAGACTTGACAGTAAAATATCCTATAATTCAAGGAGGAATGGGAGTCGCCATTTCCCTCTCAGGCTTGGCATCTGCTGTTGCCAATCAAGGTGGAATAGGAGTGATTTCAGCTGTGAGTATAGGAATGACAGAACCTGATTATGGTAAAAATATAAGAGAATCGAATAAAATAGCTCTTAAAAGAGAGATAATCAAAGCAAGGAGCATGACTGACGGAGTATTAGGTGTCAATATCATGCTGGCAGTTACTGATTCTGAAGACTTAATGAATCTTGCCGTTGACCAAGGCATTGATGTGATATTTATGGGAGCCGGTTTGCCGCTCAAAATGCCCGTTAATATTTTATCCAAAGGATTCCAAAATATTAAAACAAAATTTGTACCGAAAGTTTCATCAGCCAAAGCTATCAAATTGATTTTAAAGTATTGGTCTGAAAAATATAAATACGTGCCTGATGCTTTTGTAGTTGAAGGACCTCTTGCCGGCGGGCATCTTGGTTTTAAACCGAATGAATTAGTAGGGAATGAAGCTAAATTATCTACAATCATTGAGGATTGTGTTAAAGAAGTTAAGCCATATATAGAAAAATATGCTAAAGAGATACCTGTTATCGCAGCTGGTGGTATTTATTCCGGTCGTGATATCTATGAAATAATGCAGCACGGTGCTTCCGCTGTAAAAATGGGCACAAGGTTTGTCACGAGCCATGAGTGTGATGCTGCATTAGAGTTCAAAGAAAGCTACATAAACTGCCAAAAAGAAGATATAGTCATCATAAATAGCCCTGTTGGGCTTCCGGGCAGAGTAATCCAAAATGACTTTGTAAAAAGGATGCAAAACGGAGAAGTCAAGCCGTTTAAGTGTTCTTGGCAATGCTTAAGAACTTGTGATTTTAGAAATATTCAGTACTGTATTGCAGAAACTCTATTTAATTCCGCGAGAGGTATAATGGCAGAAGGATTTGCTTTTGCCGGTGCTAATGCATACAAAGCCAGCAAATTGCAATCAGTAAAAGAAATATTTGATGAGCTTATTTCCGAATATAATTTGACTGAACTTGCTGCTAAATTTACTATCGGAAATACCCAGCCAATAAGTGCTGTATAGTAGAAAGAGAATACTTACATAAAGCATTTACAAAAAACTAAAAAGCTGCGTGAATCAATGACTCATGCAGCTTTTTTTTCGTATTACTTTTCAAAGTTCAAATCATTATTTGCCGGAGCAGCCGGAAATATCTCTTGTGAATATAATGGTCTTCCACGCTTTGTTTGGCTTATCATAAGCATAGAATAGCTCATATAGTGAAAAAGTCGTTTGAGCTGATCAGATGATTCCATGTCCTCATACGCAACAATAGTTGCCGGCAAATCTTTATTCCCTGGATGAGCCATGCTTATCAGTAGAGTTTAATTTACAATACCTATAACTATCCTAATCAAATTACTTAAGTTCTGCAACTACAACTATGGAATCATTATCTTCAAATTCTTTGTACTCTTCCAATAATTTTATATTGAAATATTTACTCACTAATTCTTCGATAGTGCCTTTTGTTTGGTAGTTAACAAATAAAGAATTGAATAATTCCGTACCTTCGCCTTTCCAAAAAGAGTGACATATAATGCCTTTGTCATTCAGTATTTGAGTTTGCCTAAAAAGAGACTTCTCTAGTTCATCATTATTCATGTGGATTAGAACTTTATTTGAGTATAGCCCGTCGAATAATCGATCAACGGCTAAATTTTCTGCGTCTAAGAGCAAGAACTCACCATTAGGATACTTGGTTTTAAGTCTTGTTTGAAATTCCTTTGAATAATCAGAACCAATTACATGATAAAAATGACTTAATGTTTTCCAGTCAGTTCCCGGACCTGAACCTATTTCAAGGATATTAGAACCTTCAGGCAGATACTGTTTGAATTTCTCTATTAACCCTGCACTGTTTACATCTTTTGCCATTTCGATATATTGATCAACAGTTTCTTTGCTATGATAAAAATCACTTTCCATTGTTTTATCTTTAATATGATTGTATAATATCTACTACATAGAACGAAAAGCAATAGATTCCTATTTCAAAAAGTGCAAAATATTTCTACTGATAGTTAGAAAGCTCGGCACTAATTTACTACCTTTAGTTTTTTTAGCCTGGAATAGATAGACGGAATCCTTTCAGAGGACAAATTAGCTACTATTGTTTCAAAATCTTTAGTCAATTCAGTATGTTTTGAGGAAAGTACATAAAGTGCTTCGACAGAGTTTGCTCTAACAATTCTACTCTCTTTTTTATCTAAAACCCAATGACTAAAATATTCCCAAATTATATGAATTTCAAAATCTGAGAATTCCACTTTAGATGCAATTGTTGCAAGATTTCTTTTTTGAACTGTATTCTTTGTGATAGAAATCAATTCGACCAATTCTGCTGATCTATTATTAAGGTAGCATGATGTCTCAGCAGAGAGTTGAGTTAGAATATAAAGTGCATTTTCTGCTTCATAACTGTTTTTAGAAATAAGTTTATTAAATAATTGGTCAAACTCTGCCTGAGTTGTAAAACTCGGTATCTCCAAGCTGTTAAAATCTTCAGGAGTTTTGCCTACTACTTGAGTATATACTACTTTTTCATTCTCATTTAGGCACATAATTTCTTCAAGCATAGGTCTATCGACCAGTCCCAAGACTGCAGTACTCAAGTTAGCAGCGACACAATAGAGATAGATATTTTGACTTATAAATCCGGTGTCAGCTGCGGAAGTATACCATTTTCTGTTTTCATCTTTAAAAACAAAATTCGTCATTTTTGAATAGTCTGAGACAAAAATCAAAGCAAGTGGCGCAGTGTGCATCATCTTTTGTGTGCCTATATGCTCTCTGATGTCTGTTTTTAATGTCTGCACCAGTTGATGATTTCGTTCATCATAAAGAAATAATCCTTTTGCTAAAGCAATGTATACTTTTATTTCTTGTGAATTGCAGGCAGAGGGTGCTGTTCTTTTAAAACTCTTCTTTTTTTTAGATATCTGATTGACTCCACAAGCCACCCACAAAATATTAGATATTTCCTGAAGTGATAGCGGGGCATCTGTCCATTTTCGTTTAGTTCTGCGAAGTTCCAATGCTTTCATCAAAGGAAACTTAAGATTTTTTTGAGGCGTAGGAAGAGTCATTATGTTCATGTCAAGCATCTTGTTGTTTGTACAATATCAAAAATCCAATATATAATACTTTGATATATTACAAAAGAATAATTTTAAAAAAGCAATAAATAAAGCTCCCCGAAAAATATCTCGAGAAGCTTAAACTATTACGTTAGGTCTTAATGATATTCGTTATTTACTTTTCAAAGTTCAAATCATTATTTGCCGGAGCAGCCGGAAATATCTCTTGTGAATATAATGGTCTTCCATGCTTTGTTTGGCTTATCATAAGCATAGAATAGCTCATATAGTGAAAAAGTCGTTTGAGCTGATCAGATGATTCCATGTCCTCATACGCAACAATAGTTACCGGCAAATCTTTATTACCGGGATGAGTCATATTAATTAGCAGCAAATTGCCTTCTAGTGGGATTTCCTTATTATCTGCCTTTAGTACATCATTTTCTATGTTAAACTCAGTCGGATATTTACCATTAAACTCAGCATAAAAGCTATTGTCTTTTTGGCTTCCAAGCACTAATATTGGTCTATTTGACCAATCCTTTTTTGTCACTTTATCTGCAGTTGTATGATCGCATTTATACCCACTTTGATTGAGCATATCTACAAACTCCGCAGATACTTGATAAGTCTTCGAATCTTCTTTAGGTAGAATTACTAAAGGATTGTTATTAAGGGTGCTTGCAAATGTATAAGGTATTTCAAAACTATTTAGATGTCTTAAAACCTGATAGTCAGGATCAAGGCTGACTTGTTTTATATTCCCTTCTACGCCTAAGCTATATTTGTTTTCTTTGTCTTTGATTAGAACTTCCTTTCTGATTTCACCTTTATCTGTGTTGATCAAAAGCGGCACATTCATAATAAATTCCAAATCCTGGCTAATTACAAAATCAAGTTTGCCACCGGTTACATTTGTTACATTAAGTTTAAGAGTAGGTCTTTCCTTAAGATTTAGCCACTGAGAAAAGACCTGCTCTATATCTGCATTGAGATTTGATTTATCAGCTTCTTTTGAAAATACATTTTTTATGTCAGCCCATCTAGCTCTTTTACCTTTATATTCTTTTGCAAATTGCTTTATAGCATCAAAGAAATCATTCTCGCCAAACAACTTAAACAGTTCATAAAATACGAAAGCACCTTTTGAATAGCCAATAGCTGCATCATCAGTGTGCCTTTGAGTAACAAAGTCTTTTAGCGGATAATTCTTATCTTCGGGAAGAGTTTCTAAATCAATTAAAGCTTTTTTGCGCCATTCTAAGGCTTTTTGTTCATTGCCTGTTTTAACATTGTAATAGTAATTTGAACAAAATGTTGTCAATGCTTCGCACCAGTTACCGTCACCTTCAGCTATGTAAACGCTGTTGCCCCACCAGTTATGTACAAATTCATGAGCAAGTGAGCCCGGAGCAAGGAATACCCAAGGCATTTTCATCAGCATTCCGGTTATTAGTGTGTAGTTTGGCATACCGAAACCGGTAGCAAAGAAATTTTCAACGATATCGAAACTGCTGTAAGGGTAGTCACCAAATAGATTAGTATATAGATCATAATATTCAGTCATAGCTTGCAGATAAGCTTCGCTGTTTTGGCTTTCTTCAAAAGTATACATGCTAAATATTACGCCTTTATGCTCCATTTCTACTTTCACATATTTGCCACCTACCAAAGTGATATTATCAGTAGGAAGTTCAGATTTAAATATTTTAGTTTTTTTGTTGCCGTTAGTAGTTTCTGAAATAACTTTACCTGAAGTAATTACTTCCAAGTTTGTCGGATAAACAACATTTACCGAATAATTGCATAAATCATTATTATACGGATAAAATGCACCTGCCGGTAAGTAAATACCTTCACCATCTTTGCCAGAGATCATACCACGGGAATGAGCATGAGTCTCTTTAAGTGAGCGTTCACCCGGTTTATGATTTACTATTCCGGAATAATAAATCGTAAAATCTTTATTTGTAGCCGGAGTTATAATAAGCTCTGAGTAACTATCAGATTTATCAATTTTAAACTCTACATTTTTGCCATCTGCATTAGTGATTTTCTCTATCTCTAGTTCATTTAAAAATGTCAGTTTAAGTGCTTTCTGATTGCCGGTTGTAGTTATTTTATCACTAGCTACTAGTTTATTAGAAGCGGGGAAAAGCTCAATATTAATTTCATGACTCATATTGCCGCTATGGGCTGCACAAGCAGCAAGAAACGCAAAGGGAAGTATAAACAAAGAAAATAGTAATAGATTTAGCTTCATGATATGACCTATGTTAAGTGTATAGCTTTTTCTAATTAAGTGATAAAAGATAACTCTTACAATTCTTATCTTAGATTTTAACTTCGGCGAGGTATAACAAAAAATATTGGAAAAATAGAACACAATTATAAATATTACGTATATTGTGAAAATATATTTATTAGAAACAAGGAATAATCAAAATGTCTAATACTCTTGAAAATTTTATTAAAGAAGCACCGGAAGTTCAAAAAGCATATCAGGGATTTATAGGTTCACTGATTGAATTGGAAGGACTGGATGCAAAAACTAAGCAGCTTATTTATATAGCAATGAAAATCGTATCGGATGACCTGAATGCTGTCAGAATGCACGTGCCTATGGCAAAAAACTTAGGAGCAAGCAGGGAGGAAGTTGTAAGTGTTGCTATGCTTGCTATCTCAGTAATTGGCTTAAAATCTGTTTCTACATTTCTGCCTGTTATTATTGAATGCTATGAGAAGTAGACGTAAAATTCTCTCTCATCTACAAACAATTTTGTAGAGTATATTCAGGAAAATGAGTATATTATTTTGCTTCAATATGATTGAAGCAGAGTATGTATAAGCATACTTTTATTCAACAAGTTAAAGGACAAAATAATGCTGCTCATTATTGACAATCAGAGTTCTTTTATTAAGAAATTTAAGAGGCAGTTCCTTTCGGAACAAGATTTTGATTATATCTTTTTTGATCATAATCAACCTATTACTTTGTCTGCAAAAACTGATATTAAAGGCTTGATTTTGTCCGGCGGCAAGGGTAATCCATTTGAACCTCTTAACCTGACTTCTAATTATGTTGCTCTTAACTGTTTCGATGTGCCGACTCTTGGCTTTTGTCTGGGGCATGAAATAATTGCAGCGGCTTATAGAGGAAGAATAAAGAAACTATCGGCCAATCAAAATAAGAAAGAAATAGTAAGGATAGATAAACCGGATGATCCTATATTTGAGGGATTGAATAAATCTGAGGTGCTTCTAACTAAAAGACATTCTTTTCATGTGTCAGAACTCCCAGCTAATTTTATTAGTATTGCATCTTCGGATGTAACGCCCAATGAAATTATACGCCATAAAGATAAGCCTATCTACGGATTCCAGGCACACCCTGAAGTGTCAGGTGAAGACGGTATGATAATGATAAATAATTTCCTGAAAATTTGTGAAATATTTTAGATAATTGCAATATTAGTAAAAAAGCTGCTTAAGTTGAATGCTTAGGCAGCTTTTGCACGTTTAAAACATACTTACAAACAATGCTATATTCAATATTGTAACTATTATACCGATTACATAAAGCATTATTTTAGTGAATTTTGAGTTTTTGTATTTGCCCATTACTTCTTCTGATGAGGTTAGGTGTACCTGTAGGAAGATGGTAAATGGCAACTGGATGCTTAAAAACATTTGGGATATGATTAGCCCGTAAAATGGGTTTGAGATTATAAATATTAGCCCCAAACCAATCAATAGTGAAATGGAAACTCCTAATCTGGAGTGGTTATCTTTAATGTCATAAGGCTCGTTATAAATTCCTGAAAAGATAGATCCTGCAGCCATACCTGAAGTTATTGTAGAAGCGATACCGGCAAATAGCAAAGCCACTGCAAACACCACCGAAGCATGATCGCCAAGTAGTGGTGCAAGGAGTTGGTTAGCCTGCTGCAACTCAGTAACAGGAGTTTTACTTGCAAAAAATGTTGAAGCTGCTAATAGTATCATAGCACTGTTAATTGCCCAACCTATAATCATGGAGAACATGGTATCCATAAATTCGTACTTGAGCTGTTTATTTATGACCTTATCGTCTTCCAGATTCCACTGACGACTTTGGATTACCTCAGAGTGCAGGAATAGGTTATGTGGCATTACCACTGCTCCGAGCACACTCATGATGACAAGCATGGAGCCATCAGGAAAAGAGGGTTTTACCCATCCAACTATAGCTGCATTCCAATCAATGTTTACAAGTGAAAGCTCATAAAGGAAAGAAAGCCCAATAACAGATACAAAAGCTATTATCCACTTTTCTATCATTTTATAGGAATTAGTAAAAAGCATAATGTAAACAAAAATTGTCACTAAGATAGCACCTGCTCTAATTGGGATATCCCATAGCATATTAAGAGCTATTGCACCACCAAGAATTTCTGCCAATGAAGTAGAAATGGAGGCAAGCATAGCTGAAGAAAGGAGTAGCTTAGAATTTCGCGGTTTAAGATATTTCGTGGTTGCCTCTGACAAGCAAAGTCCTGTAGCAATCCCTAAGTGGGCTACGTTATGCTGCAAAATGATAAGCATTACAGTAGATAAAGTAACCATCCACAGTAAACTATAGCCATAGTCTGCACCTGCAGCCAGATTGGATGCCCAGTTTCCCGGATCAATAAACCCAACAGTTACTAATAATCCGGGACCAATAAACTTGAAAATATCTAAGGCACCGTGCTTAGGTTTATAACCTTTTTTGTCGATATTTTTAAACATATTAAACATAGTTTTTCCAAATATTAAGTAAGTAGCATTTTAGAGCGTCGGATGATTAGCTGGTATATTTCAGACAAAAATATAAAAACTTGAACATTTGAAGTAAATCCATGATGTTTTTAAGCTTATTCTTTAGTTCTATAAAGAGATTATTCAAATAAAAAAAGGGTAGTGCATTTAAGCATTACCCTCTTTAGATTTTAATTTAAACTGTCAAACTATTCGCTGTCAGTCTGATTTTTAATTTCTTTCATCTCTTCGTCTATTTCTTTATCAGTACCAAATAGAGCATCTACAAAATCTTCAGGTTTGAAGATTTGCAAATCGTCAATCTTTTCACCAACACCAATGTAGCGAACAGGTATTTGCATTTCGCGGGCAATTGGAATAACTACACCACCCTTAGCGGTGCCATCAAGTTTAGTAAGCACGATGCCGGTGATGTCAGCGACATTCATAAACTCTTTAGCCTGCACTATTGCATTTTGACCTGTAGTAGCATCAAGCACAAGATATACTTCGTTAGGAGCGTCTGCTTTTAGCTTTTTCAATACTTTATATATCTTATTAAGCTCTTTCATGAGACCGCCTTTGTTATGAAGTCTACCGGCAGTGTCAATAATAACAACATCTTTTTTACGAGCCTGAGCCGCTTTAAGAGTATCGAATGCCACAGCAGCCGGATCAGCGCCGTGCCCTTGCTGAACGATTTCCACACCTGCTCTTTCGCTCCAGATTTCTAACTGCTCATTAGCTGCTGCACGGAAAGTATCGGCAGCACCGATAATAACTTCTTTCCCGTTATTTTTATAGTTATATGCCAATTTGCCAATAGTAGTAGTTTTACCAACTCCATTTACACCAATTACTAAAATAGTATATGGCTTGTTCTCAGGGTCAGTTTCATAGAGTGAATCATTGTGAGCAGAAGGAGACTCTACTAAAAGCCCTCTTATTTCCTCTTTTAGGATTTTATACAAATCCTCAGATTTATCAAACCCTTCTTTCTTTACTCTTTTTCTGACTGATTCTATAATATCATCAGTAGTAGAAGGCCCGATGTCAGCAGATAGTAAAATCTCTTCTATTTCTTCGAGAAGATTTTCATCGATTTTCCTGCCAATACCAAGTACAGACTGCAATTTATCCTGAAATGAGTTACGCGTTTTAGTAAGACCATCTTTGATTTTTGTAAATCTGACAGCCTCAGTGGCTTGTTTAACCATTGTCGTAGTTTTCTCAACAACTGAGGAAACACTTCCCGAGACGCTTTCAGAAACAGCCTCAACCTTTTTAGTAACTTTTTCTTTAAGTTTTTTGAAGAAACCCATTAGTCCGCCAAATAAAATAAGTTCAAAGCAATATATTTAATCAGGCACTCTTTGCCCTATGCAAATATAAGGTTTATATACAGAATAGAGAATTTATTTTTTTTGCAAGCCTCTAAAATGAATACAAGTTGCCTAATTACAACTCGTTATTAGCTATTAGTGGGATCCCAAATTTGGAGTAATTCTTGCATTTTATAATAGAAATATGCTTTAACCCAAATCCCTAATACAATCCCTAAAGTTTGAGACAAAAAGAAGCTAACTAATTGTTTTGTACTTCATAGTAGTAATACGGTAAATGTGTAAATCAAATTCATGAATTTGCTCTACATTAGTTATAAGCAACTATATAACGATTTGTTAGATTGAATTTGTCATTCGATGTCATCTTAGTGCTGCAAATGACGTTAACGCATAGGAGTATAATCTTTTACTTTGTAAGAAAATATTAAGTAATAGCTTATTGGAAGAGACTGTCTCAAAACCGACAGCCTCTTGCAGTATATTGATCCCGGGGGTAACCCCGGAGCTGTATTCTACCCCACGGTTTCAAAACGACACACAACAGTTGTCGGACAAAATAATGTGTCGACCGTGGGGTTAACCCCGGGGCTGTAGGAAGAACTCCCGGGGCTGTAGGAGCATCATTTTCGTTTTTTGCCGGCAGTTGTTTTGAAACCGGTTTTATGCTTTTTCTTATCTTCATGTGCTTGTTGTTTTACGCTTTTGAGGAATTTGCTAGCTACAAAAGCGATTAGAACTAACATCAGAACTAGTATTAATACTTCCATAAATCCTCCGAATTTTAATCTGCATTATTAAGCAACTGTTTGCATAATACATTTTATTTATTAAATATCAAAGGAGATTTTCATCTATTTTTTATTATTAGCGAATTTAATCAACAAATCCTTGACTGCATCTTTATGGACTAAGAAATTCATCATTTTAAGTTTTACGTAGTCCTCATGATAGAAGTAATAGCCTTTGTTGTTGCCATTTCTTGCGCCACTTCCTGAGTCTTTTATTAAGAACCAAGTAACACCATCTTTTTCTGAGTAACCGCAGAGGTGAATTCCGTGGTCGTCAGTAGTTGTTCCGTTTGACCATCTAAGCTGGCGAGCATTGTCATCTATATATTCAGACGGTATGTCGTAGCTCGGCACTACCGCAACGTCAGCAAAAGAGAAATATCCAGTAGAAGAAACGTCACCACCTATCATCATAGTGTAGCCATTTTTAATAGCGCTTTTGATGGCAGTCATGAAGTCATCCATTGGTACATTTTTATAGTTATCGTCATTCCACCAGTTGTCAGCTGCAGGGTACACAGCATTCTGCCAAAAGCCCTGCTGCATAAGAGACATAATATCTACGTAGTCATCTTTTTTGAATTTGGCAACTTCATCTTTGAAGCTAATTGGAGTATATTTTTTACCTTTATATGTGAACTCTTTCGGAGGAGTACCCATGTAATGATCTAAAATTGCCTTTACAGTTTTCACCGCAAAATCAGGATCCCATGCATTTGTTTTTTTCATTGAGTGCATGAATTTTTCGATTTCGGCAAACATTAGGTTATGACCAAAATACATTTCGCCCTCTTTAAGTCCGGTAAATGCTTCGGCAGGTACGCATCCATATTTATCCCATACCCTTAAAACGGCATTGCCTTGGGAGCCTTCGCCAAGAGTAGACTTACCGCGAGTGCGAACAAATTCAGTTACTTTTTCCAAATATTCATAGTAGATAGTATGTAGCTCAGATATTTTGACTTTTGTACCTGTTATGCGTTGGATGTCAGACTCTAACATTGAAGTAGTAGAGAAGCACCAACACATACCGGACCATCCCTGAGATAGTGGAGCATTGTGCCATGAAGATTTAAATTCGTCAACAGACTTAGGTAAGTCCCAAGCCTCTAAATCAACTTTAAAAGATTTTTTAGGAGCGTCCTCGGGATTCTGATATTTAGTAACGCTTTCTTTAATACCGTCCCAGAAAGGATTTTTATATTCAATCATTTTACCTTTGTGATGCACCTGTGCAAAGGCAGAAGTTGAAATTAGCAGGGAAGCACCAAGTGCAAGTAGCATATTCTTCATAATATTCACCAGATAGATTTAAAATTTCGTTGTATCTAAAAATATAAAAAATGACACTCTGTAACAAACAAAATGCTCGCAGAGGGCTAAAGTAAATATTTTTATCACTGATTATTTTTTAGGTAGAGCAACAATGAATGTGCTGCCTTTATTTATTTCCGATATTATTGAAACATCTCCTCCGTGTCTTTGGACAAAATCTTTACAGAGCACAAGTCCTAAGCCTGTTCCTTTCTCATTATCAGTACCCATAACTGATTGATTATTATTGCCGATTTTAAATAATTTATCACGTATTTCAGGCGTCATGCCAATTCCATCGTCTTTAATAAATATTTCAACCGCGTGACTCCCCTCTTCTGCAGATAAGATAATAGTCCCACCGCTATTAGTATATTTAATAGCATTAGAAACAAGATTTCTAATAATAGTCATCAGCATATTTTCATCAGCATAAACTCTGATATCAGAATCAACATCATTGCAGATTGTGATATTTTTTTTGAAAGCGTTATTATGATATTGCAGAATTATATCTTTAAAAATTCTTTCAAGTTTAATATAGTCAGGGAAGAAATTGATTTGTCCTGTTTGTGAGCGTGCCCATTCCAGAATATTTTCCAAAAAACTACGCATCTGAGTTAAACCATCGAATATATGACCAATATAAGTATCCCTATCTTTGTCACTAATCTTATTATTAAATCTGTGGAGAACCTCCGCAAGCCCCAATATACCGGAAAACTGACTTTTCAGGTCATGCCCAATGATAGAAAAGAATTTATCTTTTGTGTTATTAAGTTCTTTCAAGTCCCTTTCTGAATCCGTGAGTTTGTTATTAAGCTCTAAAATCTTCACAGCATCATCATAAATACTTTTCTGGCTAATTTTCAGCATTTTATTTTGCTCATTAATAATATCCTGAGAAATTTTTAAAAGTAGAATATTTTTTATTCTAGCTAAAATCTCCTCTGCCTTGAACGGTTTTGTAATATAGTCTACTCCGCCAAGTTGAAAAGCTTTTACAATATCGTCGGTATCGGTTCTGGCAGAGAGAAAAATAATAGGAATATGGGCAGTTAATTCATTTTCCTTGAGTATTCTACAAGTTTCAAAACCATCTATTTTAGGCATCATAATATCTAACAGTATCAAATCAGGCAGTTTATCTTCTGCAAACTTAATTGCTTTTACTCCTGAATTAGCCATAGCGAGCTTGTATCCTTCAGGCTTTAAGATGCTGGCTACCATTTTTAGATTGCCGGGATTATCATCTACAACTAAGATTGACAAGTTTTCTTTGTGCTCAAACCTTGCAAATATCTGTTGATTATTAGTCATGTTTAACCTATTTGTTTTTTTAGTTTATCTATCATGTTTCCAAAATGATAAAGTAGCGACTCAATTTGCTCAAAGTCTATATTAGTAACTACCTTAGATAGTTTTTGTGAGTACGTATTTAATATGGGCAGATCAAACTTCGAGCTGATATTTTGAATATTGGCAGTAAAGCTTTCCACAGTATTTAGTTCCATAAAAGCACTATCATCTTCGAAATGACTTACAAATATTCTTTCTAAAGCATCTACTATATAGGGTAATTTTGCTTTGATTTCCGGAGATATTTTGTGTTGATTTATTCCTAACAAATCTGTAGAAGCCTCACTATCCTGAATGATAGTAGATGCTGTATAAAATTTAGCAATGGATTTTAATAAGTCATTTTTAGTAACCGGTTTGCGTAAAAAGTCATCGAAGAGCATATCTATTTTATCACGATCAGATTTCATAGATGATGCAGTAAGCGCTACAATTTTTGTACGAATATCCGGATATGTTTGCCTGATAGTTTCCGTCGCTGCATAGCCATCTAAAACAGGCATTCTAATATCCATAAATACCAAATCGTAATTATTATGTGAAATCATATCCACGGCGACGCTACCATCTACTGCTTCGTCTATTATTACATTGCTATCAGTCAGATAAGACTGGACTAAACTTCTATTCGCTTCTATATCATCAACTACCAATATTTTTAATCCTTCAAAATAGATATTAGATGCATTAGGAGTTACCGGAATATATTCATAAGTATTCTCGCCTATTTCTAAATTAGGAATAAATATTTTAAATGTACTTCCTTTGCTGGGTGTACTCTGAACTTCAATTCTTCCGTTCATTATATCTACTAATTTTTCAGTTATTGCAAGACCAAGCCCGGTACCGCCATACTTCCTGGTAGATTGTCCACTTTGCTGCCTAAAGGATTCAAAAATAATATCAATCTGGTCTTCAGGAATTCCAATTCCCGTGTCTTCTACAGTCAAAACAAGTGTAAGTTTGTTATGCGAATCAATAGATACTAAGTCTGCTGATACGATAACATGACCAGAGTCAGTAAATTTAATTGCATTACCGACTAAATTGAATAGTATTTGACGAACTCTGACTTCGTCTAAAATTAGTTTTTGTGGCAATTTCTCATCAATCTGATTAATAAAATCAATATCTTTTGTGCTTATCTTTTGAGAAAATACTTGTTGAATCTCTTGTAGAACTATTTTTAGATCAACCGGCTCTAATGATAGTTCTAATTTGCCTGACTCTATTTTAGATAGATCAAGGATATCATTTATAAGTGATAAAAGAGTATTGCCAGAATTGAGTATAGTTTCTAAGTAGCCTTTATGTTTTCTATCTTCAGTATCGTGCAGCAAAATTTCACTAAAGCCAAGTATCGCATTCATAGGAGTTCTAATCTCGTGACTCATATTTGCTAAAAATTCACTTTTTGCTGTATTTGCATCCTCCGCGTACTGTTTTGCGAGCAATAGCTGATTTTCAGATTTCTTTCTGTCTGTAATGTCTGTTGCTATCTCAAACCGAACAACACGGTCGTCTATCCAAAAGATAGCTCTATCGTGGACTTCGTACCATCTTTCGGTCACATCGTTATATATTTCCCAAGTAATAATTTCCCCCAGAGATCCGTCAGGATTTAGTAATTTAGAATTTGTACAGAACTCGCACGGACCTGTTTTGTCTTTATGGAGCACTTGCCAGCATATACTTCCTTTAATATCACCAAGTAAATCTCTAGTATATTTGTTAGTAAAAAGCACTTCGTAAGTATCAATATCCGATACATAAATAATAGCATCAATGCTATTTAGCACGGTAGTGAACCGCTCATGTGACACCCTGAGCCTTTCTTCTGCATTTTTTCGTTCAGTGATATCCAATACAGTCCCGACTATTCTTTGTGGCAAACCTTTTGAATTTCGTTTAACTACCTTGCCTTTTGCCAGAGTCCATGTCCATTGATTTGCTTTATCAATTGTCCTATATTCTACCTCAAATTGATTAGAAAGCTTTCTAAAGTGCAATCTAAGTTTTGATTTGAATCTCTTTAAATCGTCAGGATGAATAGAATGTATCCATTTCAAAAGAGAAGGCTCTTCAATCAGTCTATTTTGATTTAATATTTCCATAAATCTATTGTTAGCAGTAAATGATTTGTCACTTAGGTTCCAATCCCAAAGTCCCAAATCAGCCCCTATTAGAGCGAGTTCCAGTCTTTGCTCGCTTTCTTTTTGTTTTTCCCGAGCTGATTCTAAATCAGAAATATCGATAAAAGTCTCTAAGATAGATTGCTTATCCATATATTCAATTTCAATAGCAGTTTTAAGTATTGTTATAGGGTTTCCATTTTTTGGGTAGAGCAAAGCTTTCATGTTTATTATATGATTGTTAGTATCTAAGACAGGGCACATCTTTGTGTGCATACAGTTCGGCTCTTTGCAGCCGGGGATTAGATTATAACAATATGCATCAATTATTTCTGTTTTTTCTTTAATTCCCATCAATTCCATAGCAGTATTGTTTAAGTCCACAACCTTTTTATTTTGATCACTAAATATCATACCTACGGGCATAAATTCTATAATTTTTTGCAGAGAGTTACTCATTTTTTTAACTTTAATTTCCGCCCGTTTCCTCTGAAATAGCATTGCAGAAAAAAGCACTATAAGAAGTATCAAGATTACACTAAATAAAATCAAAATACTTAGAGTATTGTCCTCTATGCTACTAAAAAGAGTTTCTCTGTCTATAGAAAAGACTATTCCATATTTTTGATTTGACAATCTAACCGGATAGTAAGCAGATAGTACCTCATATGATTCACCTTGGCTACTTAAAGAATGATTGATATTGCCTTCGTATTCTAGCCATAGTTCATTGATAATTGCAGCTTCTTTTTCAACAATAAAAGCATTTTTATTTATCCTGTTTTCAGAAGAAATAACGCTATTTAATGCCCCTTTGCTATCAATAATCCAGTGCCAAGAGTTTTTGCCTATATAAAAGTTTTGGAAGTGACTTAGAATAAATTTGGAAACATTTAGCTCTACTCTGATATTATATTTTACTTTTGCAAATCCATCATAAATTGGCAATACATAGACAAATCCATTCGCTATGTCAATGGTCTTGTTTTTAGAAAGCTCAATTGTTTTAGGATGATTTGTAATTTCTGAAAGATTATAGTAATTGTTTTCTTTGCGGATTAAATCTCGATAACTTCTGTTACTTGTTATTCTTATTCGAGTAATCATGTTCTGGTGTTTAGCGTAGAATCTATTCAGATACTTATTATCGGTGATTTCAATATTTTTATCCAAATATTGGGCAATATCAAATGTACTAACTAAGAATTTGAGCTCTGTTTCAAATTCAATATAGCTGCTCTCGATTGCTATGCCGCAAAGTTTGGCTTGCTTTAGAATTATATCAGATTGTTTTTGGCTTTCAGTATCTATTAACTCTATATAGTCTCTTATTGCAAAATAGGAAAACAGAATAATCAGAAGACCAATTAGAGGTATATAGAAATTCTTTTTATATTTTTTTCCTATTGACATTTATTTGATTTCCTCAAAATCAATTAACACCCATGACAACTGATTTATTGGTTGAGCAAAAGCTATATATTTGGAATTCTTAGTCATAAATTCCACTTTAGTTTCTCCATCCTCTATGATTTTTTTTGCCATTGCTCTGACATTTTTTTCTTTGCTTTTCAGCAAATTGTAGTTATTTCTTCTATAAGTATCCATTTTGATAGTTTCGATATATCTGTGGTCTTTTAATGGAGGCAGGGAAAGCAAATTGATTGAATAATCTTTGGCTGTAACTATAACTCCATGCTTATCTATAATAACAATATTATCATCCTCAGATAAGTACGCTTCAGTAAGAGTGTTTGTAGTAATATCAATTCCCGGCACACCTACTAATTTATCCTTATAATAAACCGGAGCTATAGCACTAACCATCCAGCCTCTACCCGCAGGGTCTACATACGCTTCTTCTACCCATACGGACTTTCTTTCCGGATTATGTTTTTCGTCAGCTAAGTAGTAAAAATTAAAGCTAGTAATATCCAGAGCAGGTTCGTATTGGGCAAGTACGTCAATAAATGGATAAATTCTGTTTAAATTATTACAATCATTGTAGTATGCCTGCACTACAGCTTCGTATTGATTTGTAACTCTGATTAGTTCACTGTCCATCAACTCACTGAAGTATGCCACATTTTTGACAATCTGCAAACCTCTTTTTGCAGCAGAAATGTATATAGCAGAGCCACCGTCGTCTTTTGGTTTATAAAAAACACCGTTATCTGACAGGGTATATTTAGATTTGTCAATAGTAGGTAATATGCTGTCTTGTTTAACATATAATTGACTTATTATTTGAGCAAGTTTATCTGCTTCCAATCGAATTTGCTTAAGCTCGTTATTTATATTTTGTGCTTTTTGCTCTATCTTTAAAATTGTTTTAGAAAAATCATTTTTTTTTGGTTTAGTATCGCAAGCAAAAAGTAAAACTACTAACATAATCAGCAATGCAGGTCGGTTCATTTAAAATCCTTAAAACAATGTATCATTTACTTATATGTAAAGGCAAATAAGTGATTTTTATTTTACAGGATTGACTTACTTTTTACATTTTCAATATTAAGATAGGTATTGCGTGTTAGAAATATTATTTTTGCATTGTAGTTTAGAGTGCGATTAATTGTTTAGCTTAAAATAAATAATAGAAGGATTTTCGAAATGAATAATCACTCTTGTGACGTTGTTGTATTGGGATCTGGCCCCGGCGGTTATGTAGCTGCTATTAGAGCTTCCCAACTTGGATTAAAAACTATTTGCGTTGAAAAAGCAGATATCGGTGGTGTATGTCTTAACTGGGGATGTATTCCAACAAAAGCATTGCTCAAAAATGCAGAATACATGCACTTCTTAGATCATTCAGAAGACTTTGGTTTTACTATTGATAATGTAGAAGTTGATTTCTCTAAAGTTATCAAAAGAAGTAGAGACGTTGCCGGTCAAATGTCTAAAGGTGTTGGCTTTTTGCTCAAAAAATATAAAGTGGAACACGTGCAAGGCCATGGCTCTATCAAAGCGGGTAAAAAGCTGGAAGTAACTAATAAAGATGGCGAAGTTACTGATGTAATTGAAGCAAAAAATATCATAATTGCTACAGGAGCTCGCCCTCGTATGTTCGAAGGGATTGAAGTTGATCGTAAAAAAATCATTACTTCAAAGGAGGCTCTCATACAGCCTAAAGCTCCAAAATCTATGATTATCATGGGTGCTGGTGCTATCGGTGTTGAGTTTGCTTACTTCTTTAATGCTTTCGGTGCTGAAGTTACTATATTGGAAATGCAGGACAGATTGCTTCCTGTGGAAGATAAAGATGTTTCGAAAGAATTAGAAAGACATTATAGAAAGTCTAAAATCAAACTTAAAACTTCCACTCGCGTTCTTTCTGCGAAACCAACCGCTGACGGAGTTGAAATCGTAGTAGAAAATAAAAAAGGCGAAAAAGAAACACTCACTGCTGAGTTAGCCCTAAATGCCATCGGTATCCAAGCTAATATCGAAAATATTGGACTGGAAGAAGCAGGCATCGAATTAGACAGAGGCTTTATAAAAATCAACAAAAAAATGCAGACTAATGTTGATGGTATCTACGCTATCGGTGATGTAGCCGGACCTCCTTGGCTTGCTCATAAAGCTTCTGCTGAAGGCACTGCCACCGCTGAAATAATTGCAGGCGAAAGAGAAAACGGCATAGATTACGACAATATCCCCGGCTGTACTTACTGCAACCCTCAGGTAGCTTCTGTCGGCATGACAGAAGAGCAGGCGAAAGAGAAAGGTTATGAAGTGAAAGTAGGTAAATTCCCATTCACTGCGAGTGGTAAAGCTTATGCGATAGGCGAAGCAAAAGGTTTCGTAAAAATGGTATTCGACGCTAAATACGGCGAAGTATTAGGTGCTCACATGATAGGGCCTGACGTAACAGAAATGATAGGAGAAATTGGGTTGGCTCGTAGCTTAGATGCAACAGCAGAAACAATTTTCCAGACAATCCACGCTCACCCGACTCTAAGTGAAGCAATAATGGAAGCATCGGCTCAGGCATACGGCGAAGCCGTTAATATTTAATATTCTGCAAATGTTAAATATATAAAGTATTTATGATGCCGCATTTCTCAATGCGGCATTATTTCTAAAATAATATTTGCTTTTTATGTATAAATCTTCTTATATTTGCATCTGCTTTTGAGAGGGGATTGTCATTATATAGTCGCTAAAGAGGCTTACAAAGGGCAATTTGAAATAATTTTATTTTATAGTTCTTAAAAAAGGTATGTTTTTTGCTTGCATAAATCAAGAAAAAAACTTATTTTTGAACTGTTCCTTTGAGGGGCAATACTAAATGCGAGAATAGCTCAGTTGGTAGAGCACAACCTTGCCAAGGTTGGGGTCGCGAGTTCGAGTCTCGTTTCTCGCTCTAACAAAACAAGTAAAAAAAATACTTGCAATGTTTAAAAGTTTTTTGTAATTTAGATTTACTTCTTTAATAAAGAAGATAATGCGAGAATAGCTCAGTTGGTAGAGCACAACCTTGCCAAGGTTGGGGTCGCGAGTTCGAGTCTCGTTTCTCGCTCAACGACGTAAGTCGTTTCTTCCTCTTTATGCTGCATGCCTTGCCGACATTCCCCCCGTTGGTAGGGCATTTTTTTTGTTTTGACCTCACTTACAGCTTATCATCAAATCCTATACGAACATAATACTAACATTTTTCAATACTATATAATTGGACAGAGCACCAGTATATCTCAAACTTTTGATTTTTTTTATTATACCTTAAAGAACGATTTGCTTACTCCAACGACTAAATATGTAACTAATCTAATTTTTACGTGTACATATTCTTAAATAATAAACTTTGTGAAACAGGCAAACTTTTTTGTATAAATATTTTTGAGGTATTGACATGCGTATTATTCTTTTTCTTTGTTATTTGCTTTTAGTATTTCAAAGCCAAAGTAATTCTGAAGAATTAGTAAAAATCACAGATATAATGTCACCTGCTAGTTGGTTTGTTGATGCTAATATCAGATATGACGGTAATAATGCTTATCTTTTCGGGAGCTATTCGGTTGATGATGAGTATTTTAAAAAAGGTAT
>JBFHIJ010000026.1:0-37619 GCA_041596515.1 Chlorobiota bacterium | reverse complement strand
TTGTATTTTATCACCTTTATTTCCGGAGTCTCAAATGCCTATACCTACTCTCTTAACTGAGATTGAAATAGATGAAAAATTGGACGCCCTTCCACTTTGGAAAAGGCACGATAATACTATAGTCAGAGAATTGGTCTCTGTAAATTTTGCGGATGCTGTCGGAAAAATAAATGCTATTGCAGTACTTGCGGAAACGTCAGACCACCACCCTGACTTATTGCTATACGGATGGAATAAAATCCGTGTATCTCTTTCTACACACGACGCAGGCGGACTTAGCGAACAAGATTTCGACTTAGCGGAAAAAATAGAAGAAATTGCTTACTAATATTTTTTACAATTATATATAGGACCTTATAATATGAGTTCTCTTATTTTAGATATTCACGGTCGTGAGATTTTAGACTCTCGTGGCAACCCTACAGTTGAAGTTGATGTTGTTTTGGAAGACGGTTCTTTCGGACGTGCTGCCGTGCCATCCGGTGCATCTACCGGCGAACACGAAGCTCACGAATTGCGCGACGGAGACGAAAACAGATATATGGGTAAAGGCACTTTGAAAGCTGTTGATTTCATCAATAATGATATCGCTGACGCTTTAGAAGGCATGGATGCTGCTGAGCAAAATCAAGTAGACAGAATATTGATTGAAATGGACGGCACTAAAAACAAATCTCGTTTGGGTGCAAATGCTATGCTTGGCGTTTCGCTTGCAGTTGCTAAAGCTGCTGCTGAATACCACGGCATGCCACTTTATAAATATTTAGGCGGCGTTAGAGCTCACGTTCTTCCTACTCCAATGATGAATATCCTAAACGGCGGTAAACACGCTGACAACACTGTAGACATCCAAGAATTTATGATTATTCCTCACGGTGCTCCAACTTTTGCTGAATGTTTGCGAATGGGCACTGAAGTGTTCCACGCATTGAAAAAAGTACTGAAAGGCAAAGGATATAACACTTCAGTTGGTGACGAAGGTGGATTTGCTCCTTCATTGAAATCTAACGAAGAAGCTTTCGACTTGATTCTTGAAGCTATAGAAGCTGCAGGCTATGTACCAAAAGAAGAAGTTTCTTTAGCAATTGACGTTGCATCTTCTGAAATGTTCGAAGACGGCAAATACAAAATGTTCAAATCTTCAGGTAAAACTTTCACTTCTGATGAAATGGTAGATTGGTACGCTACTTTAGCAGCAAAATACCCTATCATTTCAATTGAAGATGGTCTTGATGAAAATGACTGGGAAGGCTGGAAAAAACTTACTGACAAAATCGGCGATAAAGTACAGTTAGTTGGTGACGATTTATTTGTAACTAACCCTGAATTCTTAGCTCGCGGTATCAAAGAAAACATTGCTAACTCTATTCTTATCAAAGTTAACCAAATCGGTACTTTGTCAGAAACATTAGAAGCAATCAAATTAGCTCAAGACAACGGTTACACAACTGTTATCTCTCACCGCTCAGGCGAAACAGAAGACAGCACAATCGCTGACATCGCAGTTGCAACAAACTCCGGTCAAATCAAAACAGGTGCGCCAAGCCGCTCTGACCGTGTTGCAAAATACAACCAGCTAATTAGAATAGAAGAAATGCTTGAAATGGACGGTAAATTTGCAGGCTCTTGCCCATTCAAATTTTAAGTTTATTTCTGAGATATAGAATATAAAAAAAGAGCAGATCGTAAGATTTGCTCTTTTTTTTTTGGGGATATTTTGCTGTGATGTAGTTACAATCTTGTTTAACATCTTCTGAATTTATAAAATGGCGAATAGAAAGGTTGTAGAAATACTGGATCAAGTTTAGAGTATATGACACTACAAATGATACACAATACCAAGATTGAAAGTATAGTAGTTAACTAAAAATCTCTCTGGTTCATCCCATTCGATATCAAATAGTGCAAAAACATATTTAGCATCTGCGTTAAATCCAAATTTGTCATAAATAGGAATATTAACTCCGGCACTTGGTGCAAAACTACACATAATACTGTTTACTGATGAAACTGTTCTTGGATAAAAAAAAGTATCTGAGGCTATGTGATTTGATAAACTTATCAAGACATTGGCACCAATATAAGGCGAAAAATCATTTTCAATATCGCTAGATAAAATATACCAATTTTCACCGGCAGTAATTGTAGTAAAAGAAAAATTCAAATCATAAGAAGCCACTTCCAGCCCATAGTGGTCTTTGAAAACGTATTCATCTGAAATACTTGTTAAGTAGCTAGCAGAAAGGAAAAAGCTAAAATGCTCGTCATAAATTTGTTCAAACTTTACATAAACACCGAACCCTTCGCTAGGCCAATTTGTGGATAAATCATAATAAGCCTTTGTTCCTCCTACCTCTATAGACCAATCCTTTTCAACAGATTCAGTTTTTTGAGCTGAGGAAATTGTCAATGACAAAAAGAAGATAATAAAGGATGTAAAGATTAAGTTATAAAGTTTCATGGGATTTCCTATAAATACTCTAATTGAAGAAATAAATCCGAAGCTTATTAGGGCATACAATTTGAATGTTATACTTCAGCAAATATTTATTGGTAAAAATAATATAATATCATAATAATACCAATATATTTTTTATGTAATATATGATTACAGAGTTAATACTAATGGTATTGTAGAAATTTTACAACACAGAAGGTGAATTGATAAAAGCAAAAGTTTTTGAATAGAGCAGATCGTAAGATTTGCTCTTTTTTTGGTATATTATCCAATTATTAACCACTAAGCGACTTACTGTGTATGTTCCTATTTCTTTACATAATCTACGTATCACTAATCATATACTTTAAGAACTTTTATAAAAAAACTTCTAAATTTGATACTATTGTTCGATGGATCAAACGAACAAGATGGGGCTACCTGATAGTATTTATTCCTCTTTTAATCTACTCTTTATTTGGATGGGGAGTTGCCATTTATGCATTTGAAGAAGAAAATCTAAACCAAGCGATTTTTATATCAAATGTCGCTGTTATACTCTTTCTGGCTATACGTTACTTTTATGCCAAACAGGATTATCATGTGAGTAAAAGCATGCCGTATTTAAAGGAATCTGACGAGAGTACAGAAGACTTACTAGCACAACTTCGAACAACTCGAACACACGTCTTTTCTTATCTCATTATAAGCTGGATTGTATATATTATACTATTAGGAATTATTAGAGTTTTATTCAAAGAGCCATAAAAAAAACAACAAAAAACCCGAGACATCTCTACCCCGGGCTACATTTCAAATATTTTCAGAATCTATATTTTTTTACAATCGCCAGTCAGCATTCCAATTCAGCGCTTTTTTTGCCTTCTCACTTGATAGAATCGGCGCATCTTCTCCCACATTATAGACACCCGCATCTCCCAAAGTAACAGCCAGTTCTGCGGCTTTTGCAGCTGCTTCGACATGTACTGAACCCGGAGCAATCGGCGCATCAAAGCCGGTTTTTGGTCCATATAAAAGACCATATCTAAGCACTATTCCTTCTATTCCGGATTCAAGCACTTGCCTCTCCAAATTTCTGACGCCATCAGCTGTTTCGCCGTAAACAGGATGAGTTGAAGGTAAAAGTGGATCTTCTTCAGTATGCGGCGTATTGCCTTCATCATAGATAAACGAGATACTTTGCGCGATTATGCGTTTGCAACCTGCACTTACAGCGGCATCAACCAGATTTTTTGTTCCTTCTGTTCTTAATCTTGCATTACGAACTAAAGCATCTGACATCAAATCTGCATCTAATCCGAAAGGTAAATCTGTTAGCTGGTGAATAAGCACATCAGGTTTTATCTCTGCTATTATATTCTGCAGCTTTTCTGCATCATAAACGTCTACGATTACAGGTTCAACTCCTAAATCCTTTAGTAAAGCTGCTTTTTCCTGAAAACGGGACGTTCCGTATACCTTCCATCCGTTGTCAACAAGCAATTCTGAAAGCACTTGCCCAATTGCACCTGTTGCGCCTGCGAGAAATATTTTTTTAGACATATATTTTACTCCTGATATTTAAGCGAATTTATATAAAAGTGATTATTTAGCTTGCCAGTAGCATCTTTTTGGAGAAAAGATAGATTCATCTTTTTTAAGTTGAGCCATTGCCTTGTCAACTTCTTTTCTTTCTAGACCAGTCATTTCGACTATTTTACCTGCATTTAAAGGAGCGCCGTGCTCTTTCATTGTTTCCAATACTTTTTCAGTAGGATTCATAATAACACCTATAATCTTTTTTGAACAACTGAATGTAAACCAAACTAATAAAACTTATTTCCAAAAATCTTAAACCAGTTTAAGAACGTGGTTCATCTATATCTTTCTTCGTAATTCGCTTAAATATTCAGGAGTAAGACCTAGATATGAAGCCACCATATACTGAGGCACTCTTTGCATAAACTCAGGATACATTTGGCTGAAGTGGAAATAAAATTCTTCTTTTGACATTTCATTTACAAATCTGGAGCGTAGCTGCCAAACTGCGACATTTTTTTGAAATATAATTCTAAAATATCTTTCTAATTCCGGCTTGAACTTAAGTAAATTTTCAAATGCAACAGAATCTATTGACGTGATAGTGGATTTTTCGATTGTCTGGATATAATAATCTGAAGTGGTGCCAGCAGAAAAGCTTTTATAATCAGTAAGCCACCATCCTTCAAGAGCAAATTGCGTAATCTGTTCCACCGGCTTAGCATTTACATAAAACATACGCAGACAGCCTTCTTCTACAAAATGCAGTTCTCTGCATGCTTGCCCCTCAAAAAGCAGATTTTCTTTCTTCTTTACCGTTTTGCGAGTAAAATACTGAGCAATATCCTGCCACTCTTCATCAGAAAGACTAATATATTTTTTAATATGATCAAAAAGGGAAATCTTCATAGTATCACTTATTCTGCTTCTCAATCTAAACAAGAGTCATTTGATTAGTTTAATAACGAAACAAGGCAGGAAATTAATGGAGGGAGTTTGGAGGAAGAAACTTACAGAAATATGTTTATTTACTATTTTTGTTTTAGCATCACATCTATAATCATTACTTCATATTAAGTCTTTAAAATATTTCAACCTTAGGCAAAGTGTTATTATATGCCATACTTTCTAATTTCTCTAGTAAATATTTCTCTAATGACCTACCTTTCTTACGGTTAGTTAAAAACCATTTTATAGCTGCTTTATTACGATATTGTTTATATTCTTCGATAAAATCTGTAGTATTTAAACCATACAAAGTTCTATAGAATAGTATTAATTCCAATTTGAAATGCCATAAATTCACGTCTGTAATATCTTGATATTTTCCAGTTACAAAGAGCTCTGTGTCAACTTTATCCTCTGTTAACACTACTCTCAGTGAACAAATCAATTTCGACATATCGAATGAAATCAAATTCCCACAAATATTACCTCTTTTCCCAGTAATAATGTTGTTAGTAGCATCACACTTAAACTTCAAAAACTGCCAATATTCAATAGATGCTTTTTTAATATCTTTCATTTCTTTTGGAATTGAAAAAATATAGTTGATTTTATAATTTTTTCCCATCATCTTTTCCTAAATTTACTTTGGTATAATAAAATAAATGAATTCCTTCAAACAAGCCCTATTATCTTTTGCCTATTGAGAATAATAGAGATTTTATTAATTTGTAACTTTATCGATAAATATAACAAAATCAACCCAAACCTATAACACTATTTCCCAAACCACGAAAAAATTCAAATTACAATTAAACCTAACCACTTTATTCCTTTAGTATATAAATTAGACAAAAAAGAACTCTAGAAACAAAAGTAGAGGGAATTATCATGATTAAATTCGGCATTGATGGGATGCCATGACCTTATTGCACGAATCATAGACCAAATTGAGTAAAATTGCCGCCTCATGGACGCTAAAAATTTTAATAGCTCATTATACTTTGCTAAGCCAATTTCAGCTCTTTGCACAGCCTTAATACACCTTATACTCCAAGCCTAAAATTACTTTCCTTGTAGGTGCTAAGTTGCCAACCATTTCTGTGTAGTAGTAATCAAATAGATTTTTAGCAGCTAATTGTATTCTTATCGGAAGTGCTGATTTTAATAAGTCATAACTTAAGGATAAATCTACGACGTGCGTATTTACATACGCAGCATAGTCATTTACCTGCTGACCTAATATTGCATCCAATGCTCCCGGCTTCGTCATGTACCTATAGTCAAGAGCCACAGTTATATCTTCAAATTTGCTGATGATGGAACTTTTGCTCATCCATTTATTGCGGTATTTCAGTTCTTCATCTGTATCTAAGTTTTTAGAATCTAAATAAGTAACTCCGGTGGTCAAGATAAAATATTTATAGCCAAAACGCAATTCCGCTTCCGCTCCCAGTATTCTTGCCCGAGTAAGGTTTTTAAATATAATAGTTGTAGCATCTGACTGTACAGTTGGCTCAATCAAGTCATACATTTCATTATCAAAAATAGAAAAGTCGATACCATAGAATACAGTATTGGATATAGATTTTTCATATTTACCGCCAAACTCGAATGACCAGCTTTTTTCCGGTTTGAGTGTTGGGTTTGCCACTACTTCATATCCATTGAAGTTTGCCGTTGCAAACTTTTCTCCAATCACAGCAGCTCTAAATCCGCTACCTGCTGAAAGCCTAAAGTCTATCCCCATAAGATTGTAAGAAACACCTAACTTAGGAGAAATCTGCCAGTCAGTAGAAATAGAATCTGTGCTCTCATGGTCTGCTCTAAGTCCAAAATTGATAATCATATCAGGGAGTTTGTATTCTAACTGAGAAAACAGAGAATATATCTTCTGATCATGCTCTCCATAAGTAAAGGAATTTACTTTGTTAAGTGTGAAAGATGTACCACCGGAAAGAAATAGATCATCCAAGATATAAGCATGCAAATCAGCTTCCCCGTAGTATGCAGTAGCATCAGACTCTCTGTAGTCTGTCTCCTCTTCACCCAATGAGTTAAAGAAATGCGTATTGAGCATTGAGTTTTTTAGATTAAAAGTAAGGTCATCAAATAGGTAATTCCCGGATAGATAATAGCCTATTTTTCTACTGGTAAGCTTTACGTCTGTATTGGTAGAGTCAGGCGGTCGGGTTGCACTATCAAGACTATTCCAGTATACCCAGTCATCATTTTTAGCTTCAGCACTATAGAATCTCATCTTAATTGCTCCCTGATTGTATCTATATTGGAACGAAGGAGATATATTATACGTCCTTTGTTCGTCGAACAATCGGTAGCTATTATCCTTGAGGTACTCGCCTGAAAGGCTAAAATCCAGATTAGTAAGTAACTCTCTCTGAGCAAAGTAGAGCTTCGTAAAACTCTCAAAGCGAGGGTAATCAGATATTTTCCATAATTCATACTTAGGCGCAGTATATAATCCTATTTGCTGACTGATGGACAGAGTATTTTCATATTTACTTTTAGTTTTCATATTGATGATACCACCAAGTGCACTCGTACCATAAAGGGCTGAGCCTGCACCTTTGATAACTTCTACTGTCTCTATTTCCTGCATAGGAATAATATCAAATTTCAAGTCATTCAAATCAGCAGAGAGCATAGGAATGCCATCTATCATGTAGCCAACTCGTGAGCCGGTACCAAATGAAAAGCCGGAAGAGCCTCGAATGCTAACCTGATCATCCGTAACTAACAAGCCGGGGATAATATCCAGTGCAGCTACTACATCCGAATTGGGTCTAATAGCAATATCTTCCTGAAATATACTTGATATTGAAATTGGTATCTCCTGCATAGCGCTGCCACTTTTTTTACCAAACACATCTATTGATTTTGTTCGCACAGTCTTGCTAACAAGATGTATTTTTTTTGGTATGTCCGTCGGGTAATTCTCTATAGTTTTCTTCTCTTTGCCGATAGAAGAAACAATCAAAGTAAACGACTTACCATCCATATTTTCTATTTTAAAATAGCCGTTTGAGCTTTTAACGTATGTGCCTTTTTTAGTGCCGTCGATTAGAACGGTGGCACCAATGACACCTCTGTTATCGGAGTCAAGCACATATCCTTCTATAGTACCGGCAGTCATAGCCGCTGAGTTCAAGATTAGAATGCAAATATATATAAGATATTTCATGATAGCCTTAGAATGGTTGTTGTGGTAAATTATCAAAATCAACAGTAAAATTTGCCTCTATGGACTTACCTTTCTCTACGTTCAAAATATTAGGAACGTCATTTTCCTGATACACTCCAACAGACTTCCACTCAAGCAGACCACCATAATTTTGGGCTACGGCTAAGTATTCGACAGTAAGTGGCGCATCTGCTATTGTGATGACATAGTCCACAGAATTAGTGAAAAAGTCTAAAGAGGATTCAGTAAAAAGGATGTCACCACTAAAGAAAGCGGTCTGGAAGTCCTTTGGCGGAAAGTTTTTAATTCCTATTACCCGAAGATCCTTAAGAGAATCAATTGGAGGCCATTGCCCTTTGAAAGTGATAGTGCCATAAATGGTGCTTTGATTTTCGGGGAATGTAGCAAAATTTGGCTCTAAGCCTTCGCCACACGCACCCAGTAGAAACACAAGCGCTATAAATATATATTTCATATTACAAATTCTATATTAGTTTATACATATTTTGCATTATACGAATAAAACTGTAAAAACTTTGAGAGTAAATAAATAAGATTGGGCTGGGATTATCTAAATCCCCTTGATGTTAAAAATAAATATGCTATCTTATAATATGGATAATTACGAATAATATATATTATCAAGCCATGAAAAACATCATTAAATATCTCATTATATCAGCTTTTGCTACTGTCTTTTATATCGCTTCGATTGACTATGAAGCGGTGAAGTGCGATGATACAGGGTTAATAGATTACTATACAAAATATGGAAATACAACAGGTTCTGTTTTAGGTGAGTTTTCGCAATCATATTTGAATACTACTTACTACCGACCACTTGTAAATATCAGTTTTAGAATAGATGCGGCTCTTTGGGGCAAGGATGCCGGCAAGTATCATAGGTTAAATATTTTGCTCCATATTGCATTCTGCCTACTGCTGTTTACTGCAGTCAAACGCCTAAGTGACAGTGAAACTTTAGCCTTACTCGCGGCGCTTATATATGCAGTCCACCCTCTTTTTGCCAATGCCGTTGCATGGATTCCGGGAAGGAATGATTTAATGCTTGGCGTGTTTGGTATGGCTTCGTTTATCTATTTTGATAACTATCTCCAAACTAAAAAATTAAAAGATTTACTGTTAAATTCAGTTTTTTTCTTATTAGCGCTGTTTTCCAAAGAGACAGCTATTATTCTGCCTGTTTTGTTTTTTACTTTTGCCTATCTCCAGGATAGTAAAACAGCTTTAGCAAAAAATAAAATCAATATGTACATTACTTGGTTCGCAGGTGGTATCTTATGGTTTGCTCTGAGGAGTATGGCAGAGAAAGGGAAAGATGTAAATGTTTTCGGATTTGACATATTTATCTCAAACCTTAGGGTTTTGCCAGAGTTTCTTGGCAAATTCTTTGTGCCTGTCAATCTTTCTGTGTTGCCGACATACTCCGGCATAAACTCAATGATAGGTATTGTTATCATACTGGCTTTAATAAGCTTGGCATATTTTACTGCTAAAAGTGACAAAAAAATGGCGCTATGGGGCTTGCTTTGGTTTGCGTTGCTTGTGCTACCGACTACAATATTCCAAAGAGGAAACGCTGACGAATGGAATGACTATCTATATTGCCGTTCTTATTTGCCTTTGGCAGGCATAATCTTCATGCTTTCAGTTTTCCTTAAAAACAGAGTAAAAGACCTAAAACCAAATTTACTTTTAGGCATAGGCATGATACCTGTTTTAATAGCAGGTGCTATCAATTATCAGCATAGCGATGCCTATAGCTCGCCTGTAACTTTTTATGAGAATGCTATAGAGCAGGATAGTTCCCGAGCTTACTATTACCAGATAATCGGGAATTACTACAGTGCCAAAGGTGACTTTTCTACTGCAGAATCTTATTTCCAAACAGCAGCAAGCAACCAATCAGGCTACTATAAAAGGTACTTTCAGCTTGGCGAAGTAGCTATGGTCCAAAAGGAATATAGCAAAGCTATTACTCATTACAAAAAAGCTCTGGAGCTTGCTCCTAATGACAAAGCAGTGCTTTTTGCTTTGTCACAGGCTTATGTTAGTGCTGTGCAAATTGATAGTGCAAAATCTATTTGGGGAGAGATGATTAAACTGTATCCTGATTCTCCCGAAGCATATTTTGAACTATTCAATATTTCTATATTTAATTTAGATTATGATAATATTGATTTGTACGGAAAAAAGATAATAGCACATGGTTTTCAAAATCAATTAGTATCTGAAAGACTAAACTCAATTGCTCAGAATGCTTTTAAGAGCAAAGCTTTAGAAGAAGGCATCTACTTCTGGAACTATGCTTATGCTTTAGATAATTCAAACACAAGTCTTCTAAAATATCTTGCAGGCTCTTATTATGTACTAGCTAATAAAGACTCTACGGGCAAGTATTTAAATCTTTTTAAAGAGAGGAGAGGCAATTTGTCTCAAGCGGAAGAGGAAATGTACAGCACATTTTTGAAGTAAGAAGAATATATAGAATGTAATTTTTGTTCTAATTTATGACTGCACAGCCAATTATTTCCGTTTGGAGTATACGCTAAAAACACTAATAAATATCATATTTGCATAAATTCCATGAAGTTATGCTATTTTTTACTATATTAAGCAAAATACTATTAAATTTCTCATAATATTATTTCCAATGAGTAGCTTAAATACCTGATGGATTATATCTTTATATTTGAAATAAAGGCTAAATATTTTGAGTAATTATCGTATTTTTGTATTAAGGAATAAACGATTTAGACAAAACACCAAACGAATAGAATATCTATGGCCCTTTTTAGATTATTTTCCAATGACGTTGCTATCGATTTGGGCACTGCCAATACTTTGATCTGGATGAAAAGTAAGGGTATTGTACTAAATGAACCGACTATTGTTGCCTTCGACCGCTCCAGCAAGCACATTATTGCTATCGGGCATGAGGCTCAATCTATGGTTGGTAAAACTCACAAAGATATTAAAATAATCAGACCACTCAGAGATGGAGCGATTGCTGATTTTGAAATAACAGAAGGTATGCTTCGGGCATTTATACGTAAAGTATCTATGTCGTGGCAGCCAGCTCGTCGTGTTGTAGTATGCGTACCATCGGGTCTTACCGAGGTAGAGAAGCGTGCAGTTCGTGACAGTTGCGAGCATGCAGGTGCTAAAGAAGTGCACCTTATAGCTGAACCAATGGCATCTGCTATAGGGATTGGTCTTAATGTACACGAACCTATCGGCAATATGATTGTTGATATAGGTGGTGGCACGACTGAGATTGCGGTAATAGCTCTTTCCGGTATCGTAAGTGATACTTCAATTCGTATCGCCGGCGATGAGATGACTAATTCTATCGGGCAATACTTCAGAAGGCAGCATAATATACTTATCGGCGACCGTACAGCAGAAATGATTAAATGTTCTGTTGGATCAGCGGTTCAGCTTGAAGAAGAAATTGAGATAGAAGTAAAAGGTCGCGATCTTGTTTCTGGTATTCCAAAAATGATTCAAGTAAGCTCTGCAGATATCAGAGACGCTTTGGCAGAAGCTGTAAACGAAATCGTCGAAGGTGTGCTCAGACTTTTAGAAAAGACTCCACCGGAACTTTCCGCAGATATCTTTGACAGAGGCATCATGCTTTCAGGTGGCGGAGCACTGCTCAAAGGTTTGGATGAAAGACTTAGACGTGAGACAAGTTTGCCTGTGCACGTTGCGGAAGACCCACTGACAGCAGTGGTAAGAGGCACGGGAATGGTGCTGGAAAACTTCTCCGAATTCTCATCTGTACTCATAAAAAGCAGTAGATACTAATAAGAAATATATATACTTGATAAAAAGCGAGCCAGTTGGTTCGCTTTTTATATATTAGTGTGAGTCGATGGTTTGAGATATAGCATTCAATGTTGCACTGCTAAGAGACAGCAACGCTGCTGGGCGCACCAAAAAAAAAGAGATACACATAAGTGTACCTCTTATAAATCTATATACAATGATAGATATTAAACTTCTTACCTTGCAACATTCAACTTATGGATATATCTTTTACCCATAAACTGAATTTCTATGAAATACAAGCCTGTAGCAATATTCTCCGTAGAGAATCTAACACTATTTTTACCTTCTGAAGCTTGATTTCTATATATTGTTCCAATAAATCTTCCATTTACATCAAAAAGATTTAAATTTACATACGAATCATTTGGCAAGATAAAATCAATATTAGTCATACCTTGTGCAGGATTAGGATAGTTAGATACTTCCAATACTCCATAAGGCGATTCAAATATTGAATTTGGATCATTACCCATTCCGTTAAGAGTTATTTGTTGAGCACCATTATCAGCATCACTTACAATGCTTAAGACTGCCATTTTGTTGCCTTCTGATTTAGGTGTAAACGTCACCTCTATATTATGTGCTTCTCCCTCTGCAATAGTCATAGGTAAATTATCTTTGACTACTGAATAGTTTGCTTTATCAGAACCTACTAGGGATAAGGATGTAATTTTTAAATCTGAATTACCAAGATTTGAAATACTGATGCTTGAAGTAGAATCCTTACCCAAGTCAACTTCGCCAAAATTATACTCGTCAATTACGTCTATAACCTTAGTGAATTCGAGTACTTCTGTTGCATTTCCTAATAATTCCACTTCGATAGTGGCATCTTTAGAATCAGAATAGAATGTAAGGACTGCTTTTTTAGTACCTACAGTAGTAGGTGAAAATTTCACTCTTACTGTTACTTTAGAACCAACTTCTAAATACTGTGGAACTTCAGTTGTTAGAGTAAACTCACTTTCATCGCCTTCGACTACTGCAATTTTAACACTATCGATTTCTACTCTATAGTTCCCGACTGACGACATATTTAGAGTTTTGCTTTTGACTTTACCTGTATCCAAGTCGCCATAGTCAAGAGTATTTTGTGTAAGCTCTAATGCTCTGACTGCATTTTCCGGCTTGTACGTAAAATCTGTACTTGTAATATAATTACCGACATTCCACATGCGAGCAGATCCATTACTGGAACTTAACGCTGCTAAGTCGCTCTGATAAAATCTACCATTTAGGAAAACATTAAAAGTTTGACCTAAATTTTCAGTAAATAGGATTTCTCCATTTTTGGAAACAACCAATAACTGATCAGACTCGGAAGGATTAAATAAATCAATTGGTACAATGTCGTGGTCAGTAAAGTTATATACTTTCTTGTTCCATGTAGCTCCACCGTCCTCAGTGCTTGCTAAATAAGTAACATCTGAGTCTGATTTTTCCTTATAGACTGCTATTCCGTGTTCGCTGTCAGAGAATGCTAAGAAAGAAATTACTCCTCCGAGATGCAAATTATAAGCTGTCCAGTTCCTTCCTTTATTTGAAGAAACATAAACCCTACCTTGTGTTGTACCGAAATAACAATTGTCATCCTTAACATAGGTACACTGCACTAATCCGGTTTCGCTTGTAAGTGGTGCCGGAGCAGACCTTTGTGTCCAAGTGTCACCACCATCCATTGAAGTAGCAATTCCCCAAGCACCATCTATAGGGTCACCAAAGAAAATACCATCTGTTTCACTCCAAAAATGAAGACCATTGATAAAAGAAGTCATTGAGGTCACATCATTCTCATCCCAGTTTTGCCCCATATCATTGGTTTTGTATATTTTAGAATCACCCTGATATGAAGTTCCACCCAAATAAGACGATGTAGAGGAAAGCGCAGCAGCTGCATAAATAGGAATGTCCATTTGGCCAGACCCCCACCCGCTACTGTTAGAGCCAGCAATATAGTAACCATAATAACCATATAAAGAGCCTGCTAACCAAAACGACTGAGCATCTGAGCTTGATATATCATTCCATTTTGCAGTGCCTGATAAAGGAGTAGTAGTTATGGCAGTGAAGTTATTAGAAGACTCTACTTCAATATCTAATTTGATAAGTTGATAGTTGATGTAGTTATCTGCTTCAAATTTTACTAAAAGTTGTACAAATCCATCAAACCAAGGATTTGATTTATCTAATGTTATTTCTGTATTAATTTCTTCTTCTAAGCCCGGTCTGATGTCAGGCAATGTAAAAGTAGATTGATTTACTGAAAGATACGGTTCTAAAGGTATAAGTTCAACACTTGTGTTTATTGACTTTGCTAAGTAGTTATGCACTACAAATTTAATTGGTTGAGTTTGAGTTTCAGTAAATACAAATCTCGAATTTGCACCGTTTGAAATATCCGTAATTTCAAGACCGGGAATTCTATTTACACCGTCAGCTAAGTTAGGATTTACTGCAAGAGCCTTACCTGCATCGGCCAATCCAAAGAACATAGATTGCATATCAGGAGAAAGAACATTTGCAGAAGTTCCTCTGATTTGATGTATTATCTGTTTGGGAGACCAATCTAAGTGTTGAGCTTTTACCAAAGCAGCTAAACCTGAAACTATAGGAGAAGCCATCGAAGTTCCGCTTTTTTTGGAGTATCCTCCTCCAAGCTGAGTAGATAATATCTCATCACCGGGAGCATATACAGTAACTTCTCTACCATAATTAGTAAAAGAAGCAATCTTTTTGCCTGCTTTAGTAGCACCAACGTTAAGTACATTAGCATAGCTGGAAGGATATGTTGGATTTAAATCTGTATATGTAGATTCGTTGCCCGATGACGTCACTACCACTGAACCTTTTTCAACGGCATAGTTAATAACGTCCTGTTCATAAGCCGAACTGCCCAAGCCACCCCATGAGCAATTAATAACATCTGCTCCAAGATCAGCAGCATAAGCTATACCTGCATAACCTCTGTATACGCCACCAGAGGATTCGTCTAAGCCGCATTTGACGGGGATAATGGAGCAGTTATAACCTGGTGATGCTACACCTGTAGAGTTATTTGTAACTGCTGCAGCACAACCTGCCACGTGAGTCCCATGATCTGAGCCAGTCGAAACGGGAGGAGTAGGATTGTTATCTTCTTGCCACTGGCCTGCACTCATTTGCTGAGAAGTTGTATTACCAACTAAATCCCAGCCATGAACATCATCAATCTTACCGTTGTTATCGTTATCTTCACCATCGTTTGCAATTTCATTAGGATTAGTCCAGATGTTTTCTTGCAAATCGTCATGAGTGATTTCGACTCCTGAATCTACGATAGCGATTGTTACCTCTGCATTGCCTTTTTGAATGCCCCATGCAGCTTCCAAATTCATTTCTTCTATAGCATACTGCTCTGAGTAGCGTGGATCATTTGGAGATTCAAACACTTTCCTGATATAAACAGGCGAAGCATACTCTATCTGAGGATTGCTCATTAATTGCCTACATACGTCGAACGGATCAACAGGAGCATCATAATATACTTCATGTATATTTGAAATGCTGTTATTATCGCTATGCTGCAGTGCTTTGAAGTTAGACATAGGTGTGATAATGTTTTTTATGCCTAAATCCTGGATAGCGGATTGGATCATGCCATCAGGAAATGAGGCTGAGCCTGAGAGTTGCCCATAATTTGATTTTGTTTTTATGATAAACATATTTGGCATATATCTATCTGCTTTTCGCTCAATCACAAAATCATGAGATGGAAGGACTGTGCCATCGCTCAACTGCACTTTTTGGCTTCTTATAATAAATTTTTCTGCTTCGCTTGAGCCCACTTCTTTAGGAAGAGCTGCCTGAATAAGCGGAGCGCCAAATAACAGTAAAACCAGACATAGTCTAAGTAGTTTATGTAATACCATTTTGCACCTTTATATCATGGAATAAAATTATATATCTTAACTTAAAATTCTTGTACTATTATAATCTCGTAGCCGGAGGATTTATTGCCACATATAATAATGCTATGCGAAGTTCCTAAGGCAAATTGTATATCATCGGCTTTCTTTAGAGGCGTAATAAAGTTCTCGTTTCGTGCTTCATTGATTAGATAATTTGCCGTTTGGTCATAGAATCTAAATACAAATGACTTTGGAATACTATCAGTTTTAATTTTAAATGCCTCTTTATATTGCATCGAAGTCACTAAGAAATCCGAGTCTGATAACTCTTCATCTATATCATCTACATCAGTTACTGATAATATTTCTACGTCAGAAGCTGCATGTATAGCTCTGTAGTTAAATTTATTGAATGAAGTATCTATTTTGTCATATTCCAAATCAAATATATCTACATTATCTTTGGAGCCAGTCGCTATTAGTAAATATCTCTTTCCTGCGATTGCGTTGAAATTAAAGTCGGTGCCATTAAAATTAAATTTATGGCTCCCTTCGCTTACTGAAGTACCCAAAGAACCGGTATAGTTCATTGAAGCATTTATTAGCAGATTATCTAAACTAATGTTAGTATTACCGACACCGGAGCATGCATGCACCAACTGAATAAACGCACTTTCCTTTGCAGGCTGAAGCGGTTGGTTTTCTTGGCTCTGCTCTATAAGATACACACTATTCATAGTTTCCGTTTCAGGTATAATTGCAATTATATATTCTTTGCCTGCTTCGAGGGTAAGATTGCTTATATTCATCAGTTTTGCAGGTTCGGTAGGCCAAAATACATTTATTGGCACATCTCCGGGTTTAATGTATACTCTATCAGATATTTCGCCAAAACGCAATTTATCTGCGAGTACTATACCTGATTCCATTTGGTATACGGGATTGCCTGAAGCATCCTGCTCTGACTCAAAAGACACAGCTCCCTGCGAAAGAGTAATAACTTCGTGGATATAATCTCCATTTATAACACGAACTGCAGCATTATTCTCATAAGTTGCATAATCATGATCAGTGATAGGAGGAATCATTACATGGGTGGATGCTACCTCATCTTTCGAATCTAACACGGCAATGGAATAGTCAGATAGCACTTCTAATGAGATATCGGTTTCTTCAGTCAAATTGCCATTATAGTAAGTGCCGAGCACATCATCCTCCATAGAGTTGCAAGCCGCAACGGCGACATAACTGCCATAATGTAACGAAGCAAGGTTGTCAGCTATTTTTTCATCAGGATTTTTCTGGAAGCTCACCGCTTCGTTTGAAAAATTGATTGGTCGTATATAAGTTACTTTTTCTTCTATTCTTTCCGGATATGATAGTGCATCCATTGTATGATTAGTCTCATCCAATAGCATCAGTTTTTCTTCTCCGGCGTCATTTCCAGTGATATATAAAGTATACTGACCTCTTGGCTTTAGGGAGTCTAACTGAAATAGCCCGATGGTCTCTTCGTCAGACTGGACTATTCGGATTACAGATATAGCACTTGAACCTGCCCTTATGCCGGTCATGGAGCTTACCGACTTGTAATTTACATTGCTGACTATATCGTTGCCATTAGGGCAACCAAATCTAATAGTGTATCTTACTGTAGTATCGGGATTAGCATTAAACATTCTCAAATAAGCGAGCGGATCATTTGCCACTATAGTTTTGGATGTATTATAAACAACTAAAGTATCTACCGGATTATTTATATCTGCACCTTTTTTGCTTGGCAGGGCTACAAAGTTATAAGTCAAATTTCGAGAATATTTAAATATTCTTTCCCTCTGCAACTCTAAAGTGCCACTGTACTTCACACCCATAAATGCAGAATCAACAGGAGGATTCATAGCCTCTGTTATGCCTTGAAAATCTGCTGGTAGGCTTTCTACATCATCGAATGCCAAAGTGCGGGGCTGCCCATCAGATGCAAAGTTTATAAAACGAACATAAATGCTGCCAACTTGCGAAGGAGGAGTTATTAAATCAGGATCCTCCTCTGCACAATGCGTAAAAAGAATGGCAAGAAAAGCGAATAAGATTATTTTTAGTGTTTTCAAAGCAATTCCATTTTAATAATTCAACAAATATACAAAAAGGCACTTTGCATAGAAGGTAATATTAAACAAAATAAAAGATAAATTCAAATAATATAATAGCAAATATATTTATTCTATTATTCTTTTTGCGTACCTTTGTACTTAGTTATAAAACATAGATTTGGATAAGTTCGATGAGAGAGAAACTTAAATCAGTCCTAGAAAGATACGAATTAATAACTCAGATGCTAAATGACCCTGAAGTAGCCAGCGACCTCAAACGCATGCGTGACACTTCAGTAGAATATAAACAGCTTACTCCGGTAGCTGAAGCTGCTAAGAAATACTTGAAAATGTGCGAAGATTACGACAGCAACAAAACCCTTATGCGTGACAGCTCCGAAGAGAAAGATCTTCGTGAATTAGCTGAAATGGAAAATCAAGAGCTCGAAGGTGATATTGAAAATATGGAAGAAGAACTTCGAATATTACTCATCCCAAAAGACCCTAACGATTTGAAAAACTGTATTGTTGAGCTTCGTGCCGGCACTGGCGGAGATGAAGCAGGAATCTTTGCAGGAGACTTATTCCGAATATATCAAAGATATGCTGATCACAACAAATTTAAAATTGAAGTGATTGACTTTCAGGAAAATGAGCGAGGCGGATATAAAGAAATTACCTTCTCCATTAGTGGTGAAGCTGTTTATGGTAATTTGAAGTTTGAAAGTGGTGTGCACCGTGTGCAGCGAGTGCCTGAAACTGAAGCAAGTGGCAGAGTGCACACTTCTGCTGCTACAGTAGCCGTTTTGCCGGAAGCAGAAGAAATAGATGTTAACATTAAAGATGAAGACTTACAAATAGATAGATTTAGAGCAGGTGGCGCAGGCGGTCAGAACGTAAACAAAGTAGAAACGGCTATCCGAATTACACATACACCTACAGGCACAGTAGTTGCCTGCCAGGATGAAAGATCACAGCTCAAAAATCTTGAAAAAGCTATGAAAGTCCTCCGCTCCAGATTGTACGAGTTGGAACTTTCAAAGCAGCAGCAAGCTATATCTTCCAACAGGAAGTCAATGGTAAAAACCGGTGACAGATCTGAAAAAATCAGAACTTATAACTACCCGCAGAACCGCGTTACTGACCACAGACTCGAAGGCGATTCTAAAAACTATCCTTTGAAAGAAATAATAGAAGGTGGATTAAACAGTATTATAGAAAACTTGCAAATAGCAGAACGTACTTCGATGCTAAATCAAGGTATCGCAGATAAAATCTAAGATGTTTGCAGTCTTTATTATATAAGAATAAATTGCAATTATTTTTATTTATAAACGAATAAAGCTATATTAGTGCTTATAATCACTCAATACTACGACAAATAAATATGAAAATATCAATTGCTTCAGACCATGCAGGGTATGATTTGAAAGAGCTTGTTTCTGCTTGGATTAAAGAATTTGGTCATCAAGTTTTAGATTTTGGTGCTTTTTCGGGTGACTCTGTCGATTATCCTGATTATGCGTTTCCTGCTGCAGAAGCTGTTGCTGCAGGCATTGCTGATTTTGGAGTTATTATCTGTGGCTCAGGTCAGGGCATGACTATCACCGCTAACAAAGTCACCGGCATAAGAGCTACGCTATGCTATAACGTGGAAATTGCAGAATTGGCAAGACAACACAACAATGCTAACGTTCTTACAATGGGTTCAAGATTCACAGAGCCTGAGTTGGCAAAAGAAATACTAAGAGTCTTCCTTGAAACTGAGTTTGAAGGTGGAAGACACATGATAAGAGTTGAAAAAATACACGCATTGACCGGTTGGTAATTACTAACTAATCAATAATGGATAATAGAAATTATTAAGTCTTACTAGAGCACTTCTCGGTAAGGCTTTTTTATTAGTCCTGCAGTTTGAGCAGTGCATCCGGCACAGAGTAGTAATTACAAGGAAAGACGAAGGGAATTACTATGTTCCAATAAATATTCGACAAAAAGATTCGTATAACGAATACATAAATTATAATTCCCCCAATAAGTATCGCTGATTAGTTAAGTTTTCGAAGGCATTACATCAAAAATATCTAAACCTATTTTTTATTTGAAGACAAATAGTTTATTTCTTTTGGAAAATGCTTATTATTTTTGTGACTTAGCTGGTTTTATAATATAATTGTATATTACCTGAAATATTCCAAAGCTAGAGATAAAATATGCAACGGTTTATCAATTACATAGTCAAATTTAAAGAATATATTACCTTTGCCTCACTCACTGTAATCTGCTTAGCTCTGATTTCTATGGGAGACGTTTCTAAGCTTGGTGGGTACAGGACTGTCATAATTGGCACTGTTGGCTGGATGCAAGAGGCTTTTGCCTGGATACCGAACCCAGGAGCTTTGAAAAGTGAAAACAGGGCAGTCAGAGAGCTTAATTTGCGCCAATCTGCAGAAATTACAAGAATGCGCCATTCTCTTATAGAAAATAAACGATTAAGACAAATGATAGAGTTCAAATCCACCGCAGAGCATGAAGTGATAGGTGCAGAAGTAATTGGTAAAAATTCAATAGAGATGCGTAATACTATCACTCTCAACCGTGGCAATAGTGAGCAAATTGCAGAGGGAATGTGCGTCAGGACTGATGCAGGTTTAGTTGGTCAAGTGGTATCTGCTTCCGAAGATTACAGCCTTGTAGAATCCATTTTTAATAGGAATGTAAGAATTTCCAGTAAAATACAAAGAACCAATATAGATGGAATAGTAGCATGGGAAGGCGATGAAGTTCTACTATTGAAAAACATACCTACTTCCTTTGATGTGCAGGTAGGGGACGTGGTACTTACTTCTAACTTCACAAATAAATTCCCAAAAAATGTACCTATCGGACAAATTAGAAGAATAGAAATTGAGCAAGGATCTCTTTTTTTTAGAATTGAGATAGAGCCATTTGTAAACTTCTCTACTATAGAGCAGGTATTTGTCATGAAATATATACCTGATCAGCAGCGATTAGATTTGATACAGGAGTTTGAAGAAAAACTAATGTCAAGGAAGAAAAAATAGATATGTTCCCATATTTAGATCAAATAAGTACAAATAGAAAATCTAAAGGTCTCACTTATGTAGTCTATGGTTTAATAGCTCTGTTGCTATCAGTGGCAAATTCGTTGTTTATTGAGTTTATCGAAATAGGTGGACTTACTCCTGATTTATTGTTGATTTTAGTGGTTTGGATTGCTTTGGCTGAAGGGCAGTTTGTCGGTTTGTTCTTTGGGTTTGGCATAGGCATTATTTTTGATTTAATCTCCAATGATGTCATTGGCACTAATGCTTTATCAAAGACAGTGGTTGCTTTTATAGCAGGATATTTCTATAAAGAAGGCAAACAAGATAAAACTATCGGGAGTGTTCGATTTTTGCTGACTGTGTTTCTTGCATCTGTGTTTCATAACATCATATACTTCTTCTTCTATATTAAAGTAAGTGAGATGGATTATTGGTCTCTGTTTACCGAATATGGCTTGGCGATATCTCTTTATACTACTATAATGTCTGTTTTCGCTATGTTGCTAATGATACCACGCAGAGAAATTAACAGATAAATAGTTAGACTTCTTATTATGCACCCTTTAATACTAAGTATGATACTTTCTGCATATTAGTTGCATACTGGCATTTGAACTGGATTTTGTGCTATGCTCATAGCCTAATCTGTTTTATAAGGGTAAATATGAAATAGAGCTACCTATTCTCAATTGATTAGGTAGCACTATTGTTTTGCCATGTATCTACTGCTTAATAAAACGTTTACTTATCTTTTCACCCTGATCACTAATGATTACTAATTGGTAGACTCCTGTTTTAAGAGAACTTATATCAAAATCGTAATTCTGCTCACCGAAATTAGTCAGTTTATAGTTGCCCAGAGTTTTTACTGCCCTGCCGTTTATATCGAATATTTCTATATTCACTGAGCGAGTATCAGTAGCTGTAAAGCTGATATTTAAGTCAAACATACAAGGATTAGGTGCTATCTTTATATTGCTTAATGCTCCTGAAGAAAGGTCGCATATACCAAAGAAAGACTCTTCATCAAAACCTTTGCAGGCTTTTTCAGGTTCCACATTTTGATTCTCTATTTTATCCAAAATAGCCAGCTCTTTTCTGATTGATTTAGAATATCTTTCCGGCAGGGCATTTAGGAACTCAGTTGTCGGAAGATACCAAAGGTACACCGGCCCCGGAATGTTTTTAAATCCTGTTTCCATTTTTATTGGTATCAAGCGATCAAGCATAGACAAATAAGGTACATAACTTTCAGGTTTAGAGCCAATCATCTCAAAATCATCACCATCATGTACATAAATCGGCAAATTAATGTCAGAATTTATGTGTTTGGAATCAAAACCATAATAATCTTGCTTCTTGTAAAGATGCTTAATTGTCATATCCTTTGTGTAATATAAATTAGGTGAATTGTAGAATGTAAAATCACTATTCACTGAATATGCAGTAGGCATCAATGGATTAAAGTTATGCAATTTTTTAGTAGTTGTAGCATTTTTGTATGAGAATCTAAAATGTTCATTAGAATAAGTCCCACCATTAAAGAGTTTGTAACCTTCTATTTCTTCTTGTCTTTCGTATCCAAACTGATAAAGATTTTCTCTGGTTACTATCTCATCATCTTCGTTGATATATTCAACAAAAAATGATATTCTGTTTTCGGATTTGCAAATATTTAATTTGTTAAGCTCTGTAATATCAAGTTCTAAAGCATTGATATTAGTACATTTAGTTTTATCCTCTTTAAGGATAGTAAGCAATAGTTTTACTGCATTGTTGTTTGAAGCAATTGAATTCAGCAGACTGATGTTTTTCTCTAAGTTTTTAGAAAGATTTTTCAGTATTCTGTTTGGAAGTTTCTTACTCAAATAAGCGGAAATTTTGGATAATCCAGAAGGATCTATTTGTTCAATTATTCCGTTTGATTTCGTGCCATAAATAGGGAAATGATTTGGAATAAAACTTATCTTTGTCCATGGAAGTTTAGCATCTTCATCTAAAAATATAGCAATTTGCTTTCCGCTATCTGTAAAATAATCACAATCAGTAATCTGATATTTATGTGCTATATCAGCTTGATATCTCTTTGGTAGTTTAGATGCTAGTTCCTTATTTAGTAAAAACCAACCTTCCAGAAGAATTGTAGCATCATCATTATCTATTGGTATTATAATTTTTACAAATTTTTTGAATACTTCCGATGACTTATAACTAGTATCTACATAAAAATGAGAATAATCTTCGTATAGTTTTTTACCTATTATCTGATTAGTTTTATAAAGAGAAATCTTTCTTAAATAATCATCTGACATATACTTACTTAGTTGAAACGGAGGTGAAAGTGTAACAACCATCTTAGCTGAATAATCATCAAAAAAGGTATTCTTAATTTGAAAATGATTCAAGCTTATTGCATTGATATTACTTATCTGCATTCCAATAACATCTGATTTGTCAATAATTTCTAAATGTGCAGGGGAGTCGTCATCAGATCCTATAGTGATTTGTTCGTATACTATAGAGTCCGATTTGATATTATACCCTTTATCTTCAAATCGCTTTGAATAATATCTTAAGGCCTCATCATAATCTTCTTTAGATGCATAGATATTTTCAAAAGGTAAATCGATTCTGGCTTTATGTCTGTATATTATCTCATCATCTTCATAAATAAAGCCTATGTTTTGTGCTTCTTGTTTAGAGAGAATCATAATTGGGTAACCCATTAGGGTACTTTGCTGTTTAGAAGTGGTTTCATCATCATCAAAAAGGCTGGAAATTCCATTACTCATAGCAGCAAAGAGATTGTTGTCCTGATTTGAAATATCGCTCATATCAAATTCGGGTGCTTGTATATTACTTCCTTCGGATTGAGATTTAGCTTCAGAGGCTGACTGATTATTACTAATATTTTGAATTTGACCATCTGAAGAACTTAACATTGTTGGTAGTTCTTTTTGATCTGCTTCTGTACTTAGTAAGTAAAAAGTTGTAACCAGTATCCCCACCGCAGCTACAGATAAAAATTTCATTATATGTCTCCTGAAAAAATTGGCTTTAAGATTGATCATGCCAATGTCTACGCTCGGAGTGTTGCTGTATATACCTTCCATTTCTTCCATAGAAAAAAGAGGTGTTTCATTATATGCTTGCTTTGCATTTTCTATAAATTGATTTACATTTTTCATAACAAACCTCTCAAGTTAGAAAGAGCCTTGGAGTATTTTGGATTTGATTTTTGTTCGATCGTAGAATCTAATAGTTTTGCCAGCTGTTTTTTTGCTCTAAAGATTTTGACTTTGACATTTGCAACTGTGCAGTGCTGAATTTCAGCAATATCTTTGTGCGTAAAACCTTGAATTTCTGCCAGAATCAGAGCCTCTGCTTTATCTGAATCTATCTCTGAAAGTGCAGCGTAGAGCTCTTTAACTGCCAGCATTTCTTCAGCAGACTTAGCCTCAGAATAAACTTCGTCAAATTCAACAATGTCTACAAGCTTGACTCTTTGAGATCTTCTATACTTTTCTATACTAACCCTGCGCGCTATGGTCAATAAAAAACTATGAAGAGCCTTGTCAGATTTTAATGTTTCGAAACGCTCATAAGCTATCATCACAGTCTCTGCAACAATATCCTTAGCATCCTCTCTGTTGCCTGCAAGATAAACCGCGAATTTCTCCAGATTTGATTTAAGCGGTTTATAAAGAGTTAAAAAATCAGCTTTATTTGGCAAAACATTTCTCCGTGTTACATTGGCCTTTTACATAGAGGTAGGTTAACTATTTAAATGGTTACACTTGAATTTCAAATTTAAGGTAAATTTAGGAAATATGGAGGTGTTGGATAAAAAAGCAGTTGATTCAGTACAAGTTGTTTGCAACTGTAGAGTTTGATAGAGAGCGGATTTAGTATATAAATGGGTAGAAATAAACAGAGGCTGTAACGTGATTAGAACAGCCTCTGTAATTGATATAGAATTCTCTACTGTTTAATAAAACGTTTACTAATCTTTTCACCCTGATCACTAATGATTACCAATTGGTAGATTCCTGTTTTAAGAGAACTTATATCAAAATTATAATTCTGTTCACCGAAATCAGTAAGTTTGTAGTTGCCCAGTGTTTTTACAGATCTTCCGTTTATATCGAATATTTGTATATTCACTGAACGAGTATCAGTAGCAAGAAAGCTGATATTCAGGTCAAACAGACATGGATTCGGTGCTATTTTTATATTGCTTAATGCTCCTGAGGAAAGATCACATATCCCAAAGAAAGACTCTTCATCAAAGCCTTTGCAGGCTTTTTCAGGTTCCATATTCTGATTCTCTATTTTATCCAAAATAGCCAGCTCTTTCCTGATTGATTTAGAATATCTTTCAGGCAAGGCATTTAGGAACTCAGTTGTCGGCAGATACCACAGGTAAACCGGCCCCGGAATATTTTTAAATCCTGTTTCTATTTTTATAGGTATCAATCTATCAAGCATAGACAAATAAGGTGCATAGCTTTCGGGCTTAGAGCCAATCATCTCGAAATCATCTCCATCATGTACATAAATCGGTAAAATAATATTGGATTCTATTTGTTTTTGATAATCGCTGTCGTAATCCTGCTTTTTGTATAAACTGTTGATAGTTGCATTTTTTGCATAGTAGAAACAAGGTGAATTGTAGAAAGTAAATTTACTATTCATTGAAAATGCAACAGGAATCAAAGGATTATAATTATGCATTTTTTTCTTACTGCTCAAATCCTTATAATTGATATTGAAATATTCTTTACCCATAACGCCATTACTTAAACTGGCATCTATATTTTTCACCTCTAACTCTTCGAGACTAAATTGATAACGAAATCTACGTAAAGTAATCTCTTTCTCTTTATTTATGAATGCCATTGGATATGAAATCTCGTTATTAGATTTTTTTACATCTAGCTTGCTTAGTTCTTTAGCATCCAGTTCCAGAGAATTAACTCCACTTGATTTAGTTTTATCCGACTTAAGTAAAGTAAGTAGTAGTTTTATTTCTTTACTTTTTTCCGGCATTTGACTTAAAATGTCTATCGTTTTAGAATCGCTTTGTGATATTTTTTTAAACACTTGTTTTGGAATTTTTTTACTCAAATAAGCAGATATTTTTTCTAATTCAGAAGATCTGATTTGAGAGTATTCACCTTTTGAATCTGTACCATAAATAGGAAGGTGGTTAGGAATAAAGCTCACTTTTGTCCATGGTAATTTCGCATCTTTATCAATAAAGATCGCAACTGTATTATCACTTTCAGTGTAATAATCACTCTCTGTAATTTGATATTTGTATTTAATGTCAGCTTGGTATCTTTTTGGAAGTTTAGAAGCCAACTCTTTGTTCAGTAGGAACCAACCTGTCAGTGTCATAGTTTCATCATCGTCATTAATAGGGATTATTATATTTACAAATTTTTTAAAGACTTCTGCTGACTTATAACTTGTGTCAATATAAAAATGAGAATAATCTTCAAAAAGTTTGTCATCAGTAATTTTATCTACCTCAAATAAGGAAAGTTTTTTCTGGTATTCATCAGCCATGAATTTGCTTAACTGAATTGGAGGTGCAGGTGATAAAATAAAATTGTTGATATATGTATTCATGCCGGATTTTCTAGTCTTCAAAAGACGCATGGAAAGAGCTGTTATATTACTAAAATTCAAATCTTTGGCATCTTCTTTTTCAAGGAGTGAACTGTATGGATGCTCGTCATTTATATTAATTTCTTCGTATACCATAGTATCTTTAGTAATATCATATCCTTTATCTTCTAATTTTTCAACTTTGAATTTTGAAGCTCCGACATATTGTTCTTTAGATATATAGTTATTTTCAAAAGGTAAATCGATTCTGGCTTTATGTCTGTATATTATCTCATCATCTTCATAAATAAATCCTAAGTTTTGTGCCTCTTGTTTAGAGAGAACAATAATCGGATAGCCCATTAGGGTGTTTTGCTTCTCAGGCGTAGCCTTTTCATCCTCTTGATCAAAAAGATTATAAATACCTCCTCTCATTGCGGCAAAGAGATTTTCGTCCTGTCCCTTTATATTCTCAGGAGAAAACTCAGGAGCAGAAATAGTATTTCTTAAGGTGTGAGATTTTGTATTCGTAGTTGACTGATTATTACTTGTACTTTGATTAACACTTTTGGCAGAACCTATGACTTCTGACATTACTTTATATTCGGTGTCTAAGCTTAGGATGTAAAGTGCTGTAACCAGTATACCTACCGCAGCTAAAGATAAAAATTTCATTATATGTCTCCTGAAAAAATTGGCTTTAAGTTTAATTTTGCCAATGTCTACGCTCGGAGTTTTGCTGCATAATTCCTCTATCTCTGCCATTTCATATATCGGTTTGCGGTTGATAGAATTCTTTGCGATAATAAAGTATTGACTGAGAGTTCTCATAGTAATCCCCGCAAATTTGATAGAGCATTTGTGTACTTATGATTGGACTTATTATTCGGAACAGCATTTAATAATTTTGCTAACTGCTTTTTAGCTCTGTAGATTTTGACTTTGATGTTTGCAACGGAACACTGCTGAGCAAGTGCGATTTCTTTATGTGAAAAGCCTTCAATTTCAGCAAGAACCAGAGCTTCTGCTTTATCCGAATCTATTTCCGATAGGGCTTGATAAAGCTCTTTGATAGTCATCATATCTTCAGGAGTTTCTGCCTCTGAAAATATCTTATCAAATTCAATAATATCCACCAACTTAAATCTGTAAGTTTTACGATATCTTTCTATATTTACCCTGCGCGCTATGGTAAACAAGAAGCTTAGCAAAGCTTTTTTCGAGTGCAAAGTTTCGATTCGCTCATAGGCTATCATTACCGTTTCAGCAATAATATCCTTAGCATCTTCCTTGTCACCGGTGAGGCAGAGAGTAAATCTCTCTAGCTTAGGCTTCAAAGGCTCGAAAAGTTCTAAAAAATCAGATTTCTTTAGCAAATTATTTCTCCGCGATACATTAGCATTCTATCAGGAGGTAGGATGAAAGTATAAAAGGTTACAAGGGATATTGTAATTTAAAGAAAAGATTATGGTCTTAGCTATTTTAGGCTCCTCTTTTAGTCTTTTTTCAATAGTTTAATCGTGAAAAATACCAAGCCAAATGCAAGCAAGCCAATGACTACCCAGAGTATAGTTTTTTCTTCATTACTTTCAATATCACTTTGCGTATCATCAACTAACTTTATATCTTCGAAGGCTTTTAGCTCTGCAATGTGCTGGACTTTTGGGACTTTATCAAGGAAGTTTAAAATATCATACTTAGGAGTATAAATTGTTTTATTACCCCAGTATAGATAATATTTGTATCCTGGCTCAAACCGTCCTATTAAATAGTATTTTTTTTCGCTTAGCTCTATATCTGTGATTTTCAGCGGTTGGTTGTCATGGTTTGCAATCTCTAACACTAATTGATCAGTTCTTATATTCTCATAACAAAAGGTATTATTGCTGTCAGAGTTTAACGACATAGATCTAATATTTAGGTACTCATTTTCATTAGTCTTAGCCTTAAGATTAGAGGCTGCCCTATATTTAGCATAAGCTGTTCTTTGATAATCATATTTATAGTCGGTTTTTAAAGTTAATTTACTAAATGAAATCTTTTCCGGGAATTCTATGACAACTGTGGTCTCATTTGAAGATGAAATTTCATTGCTGATATTAGGTATAACTGAAATCTTCTCTAAAGAATCATCCTCAGGGAAGAAATCAGTGCCGAAATTCTTAAGTTTTGGACTTGTAAAATATGGAATTTCTATGGAGTCTCGATCAGAGACCCCATAGATTCTAATATCCTTTAAATCATATTCCGAAGTAGCTAAAACTATATTAGGAATTTTTATTTTGTTCCAAGTATCTTCTATATTCTTTATTTCATAGCGATATTGAAAATGATCAATATCTGCTTTTAATATAGTGTTGCCACAGAAAATACTAATTAGAGAAACACATAGAAATACTATTTCATTATTCTTCTTCACTTTCATTTCCAAATAGCTTGTTTTTAAATCTGGAGTACAGATAGGACGTTAATAACATTAATACGCCCAGTACTATCATAATAATAGTTTTACTGATTATGTGCAAATTAGATATATCATAAAAGAATAGCTTGATAATTGTAACGAAAAATAGCACCAAGCCAAATATCCTGAAATGTCGTTTGTTTTTTACTATACCAAGTATAATAAGCAATATTGCCGAAACAGACCAACCAATACTTATGCCAAATTTATAAGTTTCAGTAATGCCAGCCATATCCAAATTATGAATGATTTCACTGGTTAAACCCCAGACTGCCGCCAAAGCAATAAAAAGCTCTACTCCAACCTTGATATGGTCAAAATCTTTTTCTCTGTCATAAGCTATTTTAAATATTATGGTGTGTATAATCATAATGCCAAGTGCAATGTATCTTGTGATTATGTTAAACATTCCGTAACCCAGAAAGTCTACACCATCCAGTTTCAGGTAAAACTCTCTAAGTACGCTTATGTCCCATAAGCCTATCATCAAGAAAACTGCAATAGTAAGAGCAGAAAAAGAAAGAGAAACCTGAGAAAATAGTTTAGATTTTATCTTATTCTTTGACAAAATATTTAAACCGGTGAAAAACACTGCGGCATATAGAATTTGCCAGATATGACTATGAGCTAGTGCAATCTCTAAGCTATCATAATCTACGGGAGTTGTTTGTTTTAAGTTGGAAATAAGATTATTAAAATAGTGAGTTATTTCGAGTGAGAACAAAAGATAAATAGATACAAGTAATATTATGCTAAGCACTGTGTTTACACTATTGAAAGAAATAATTCGCTTGCAATCCTTGTTAGTATGATTAAAAGCAATATATGTCATAACTCCTAAGGCCGCTGCAAAAAGCATTCCTGTGAGCATATATTCGTTAAATATAGGCATTACTCCCATACTTGACCAGTGATCGTATAAATATAGTCTTTCTTGAACTAGAAAAAGAATGGAAAATAGCATCAATAAAAATGAGATTAGCTCATACTTCGGCAAATTATGCTTTCTGGCGAGACCAAAGAGCAATGCAGCCTCTGCTATCCAAATAACTGGTATCACATTGCCGTCAAAGGCTAATGGTATTGAAATGGCAACGAAAAACAATACAAAGCCTGCCAGTAAATGTATTATTATCCTATCCTGCACTTTACATTTATGAAGCATTCCTGCTACAAGAAAATGAAGCAAACCATTTAGAAGAGCAAAAAGCCCGTTTATTAACTCCGAATTGTAATTTCTATCTATAAGTATGGCAGCAATTACATAATAGATTATGTTATTAAACAAAAGTAGTCCTGTAAACCCTTTATGATGTTCTTCATTTCTAATTACTTTATATGCCAACATACTGATATAAAATGTAGCAAAGAAAGCAGTAGCGAAACTAATTCTAAGTGCAAATCCACCTCCGGCAGTTGCTAAGCTGATCAAAAATATAAGCCATGATAATATAGTTGAAAGATATGTAATAGGCTTCCAAAACTTCTTAAAGGAAATTATCATCAAGCCTATATTTATCAGAGAAACGTAACTAAGCATAATCCATACTCTTCCGGAGCCGTCAGTCAGCAGGAACGGTACGGCATACGCTGCGATCATGCCTATATGAGCTATCACCTGCTTATCATAGCTAAGAGCTGCAATGACCGTAAATCCAGTGAACAAGGTCATCATTCCAAAAGCGAGTTCCTGCGGAATCAAATCATAGAATTTATAGGCGGAAAAAGTAACAAAATAGCTAACGGCTGTTGCACCGCTTATCAGCACGGCACTAAGATTTTCGTATTTTTTTCGTAATACAAAAGAAAATGCTCCCAAAGCTAATGCGGATATATACCCTGAAATAATTCTTGCAAGAGGACTTATTAAATTATTATCTATTGAGTATTTTGTTCCAAAAGCGATACCTAATATCAGGATTAATACACCTATTTTGCTTATTAGATTTTCTCCAATAAACTTTTCAAGGTTTTTATCTGTTTTTGCTTTCGGGTTTTGTTTTTTCTGTCGATAATAATATTCATTTCTTGAATAATTTTCTTTAGGAGACTCTTGAGCTCGGTAGGACTCTGCTTTTTCTTCGGCAGTTTCTTCGTAATTTTTCTCTTCTTCTTTAAGATCAGATTCCCAGATTGACTCAGAAAGGATTTCTTCAATAGCTTCTGTAGAAGCTGTAAATTTTTCTAATAATATTTCTCCCTGCTCAGGGACTTTTTCCACTTCTTTATCGGAAAAATTTGTTTGCTGCGATGGTGTAACCAATAATTCAGGAGCAATAGACTCTTCTTTAAGCTTAGCTTGCTCATTCATTTCAAATTTTAGTTTTTCTTCTTCCAGAATCGCATTTTTAACAAATAGCAACTCATCTTGTGCAACCTTTATTTCCGAAAACAGACTATACTGACTATCCAGTATCCTATCCATTCGGTCATTTAGACTGTTCAATTTCTCTAATTTCGAATCCATATTATTCTCATCAGATTATAAATAAATGCAATATATATTAACTTATCAATTTAGGTAAAACGTAAGTAAATAAAATAAGTTCAACAATAAAGTTTATTTGATGAAATTTCAAGTTGCTATATTTCATGTAAATAATTTAGATAGCCTTTTTATTGGAGATTATAGCTAGTGTTTGGATGGATTTACACACTGCGTTTATACAAATGCTGAGGTTAATTTCTGTAATCCTTTTTGGGTTCAAGGCTAAGTTTGTAAAAGGAATTTAATTGTGTTTTTTTGGAAGAGCAAAAAAAGCCATAGATACTTAAATCTATGGCTTAATAATATTATAAAGTCTCTCAAAATAGACTTATTTCATTCTTTCAGCGGCATCAATGCACATGGCAGCAAATTTGGCATCTTCTTTTGCATTGTTGCGTTCAGTTTCACCAAGTTCTTTATTCCCGATAATATCCAAAGCTTTGTCTATAGCTATTTGGCATTGCTCAGTTTCAACTTCGGTACCACTCTTTGCATTTTCAACTAAGATTGATACTTTGTTATTACTGATTTCTGTAAATCCAGTAGAGCAAGCATACCAAATACTTTTTCCGTTGCCTTCCTGAATATGGATTAAACCAACTTCTAAAGATGACACTATCGGTGCGTGATTAAACAATACCTGAAAAGGAGATTTCGACCCCGGTAAGGAAATAGATTCAGCATTGCCACTGAATATTTTCGCTAAGGGAGTAACTATTTCGATATCTAATAATTTATCAGCCATCTGATTAGACTCCTATTTCATTTTTTTTGCTTTTTCAAAAACTTCGTCTAAAGTTCCACAATAAGAGAAAGCATTTTCCGGCACATCGTCGCATTCGCCATCTAAAATAGCTCTAAAGCCTGCGATTGTGTCTTCAATTTTAACATATCTACCTTCAAAACCAGTAAACTGCTCTGCAACAAAGAATGGTTGAGAGAAGAATTTTTGGATTTTACGAGCACGATATACTGTAACTTTGTCTTCATCAGAAAGTTCATCCATACCAAGGATATTGATAATATCCTGCAAATCTTTATAAGTCTGAAGCACTCTAACGCATTGGATAGCAGTGTCATAGTGTGCCTGACCTAAAATGAGCGGATCCATTATTCGAGAAGTAGAATCAAGTGGATCTACTGCAGGATAAAGACCAAGTTCTGATATCTGACGAGAAAGTACTGTCTTTGCATCAAGGTGAGTAAACGTGTTTGCAGGCGCAGGATCAGTCAAGTCATCTGCAGGCACGTACACGGCTTGCACAGAAGTGATAGAACCTTTATTTGTAGAAGCGATTCGCTCTTCGAGCGCTCCCAACTCAGTAGCCAAAGTTGGCTGATAGCCCACTGCAGACGGCATACGTCCAAGAAGTGCAGACACCTCAGAACCAGCCTGAATAAATCTAAAGATATTATCAACGAAAAGAAGAACGTCTCTGTTTTCTATATCGCGGAAGTACTCCGCAACTGTAAGAGCCGTTAGGGCAACTCTCATACGAGCTCCCGGTGGTTCGTTCATCTGCCCAAAGATAAGAGCAGTCTTGTCCAACACACCTGATTCTTCCATTTCACGGTATAAGTCATTACCTTCACGAGTACGCTCGCCAACGCCGGCAAAGCAGGAATAACCACCGTGCTGCTTAGCGATATTATTTATGAGCTCTTGGATAATAACTGTTTTACCTACACCGGCTCCACCAAAAAGACCAATTTTTCCACCTTTAGTAAATGGCTGAATCAAGTCAATTACTTTGATACCTGTTTCAAACATTTCTTTAGAAGTAGATAAGTCTTTAAAATCCGGTGACGGTTTGTGGATAGAAGAAGTATGTTTCGCATTTACAGGGCCTTTACCATCGATAGGATCGCCGGTTATGTTTACCATTCGGCCCAAAGATTCGGCACCCACACCTATAGTAATAGGTGCATTAGTATCTGTTACTTTCATGCCTCTGACTAAGCCATCTGTAGAATCCATCGCAATGGTTCTTACTCTGCTTTCGCCTAAGTGCTGTTGTACCTCACAGACAAGAGTAATCTCTTCGCCTGTTTCAATTGATTTCATTGGAATATGTAAGGCATTGAGGATTTCCGGGATATTGCCGGAAGGAAATTCAACGTCAACGACAGGTCCGATTACCTGAATTATTGAGCCTTCGTTCATATCGTTTTTTCCTTAGAAAAAATAAAATGTATATTAACTATATTTAAAACTCTGAGTAAGCTAGTCGTAAAATGTCACAACTAAGATAGAGGCTATTTTTAATAAAATAAGCAAATTTGTGTAGATAGACAAAAGAATTAGTCTAAACAAAAAAAAGAAAAAGCTTTTATATTAACCCTACACTGTTTGATATTTATGAAATTAAAGAAATGCAAGCCTGCATAATGCGAAAGCCTAAGCTGGCGGCAAATGCTTAACTGACTGCACTTTCTAAGATAGTATAAAACGTATAAAACATTTATTATTTTATAAATATGTTCTTGTTTGCAATATTACGCTATGGATATATAGTGGCTTCTGCTTTAATATAAAAAAAGTCATTAGAAATGATGGGTAATCATTAAAATTATTGGATGGTAAGGGATTGCAATCCAAGTCCAATAAGCAATTACTTCATGTTTCTTACAGATGAAGTAAGCATGCCCCTTGGTTCTGCGGTCATTTACAGCACTATGATGGCATCAAATGTCAAATCCGAGAATTGATCTCGGCAAAAAATAAGCTGCCTTCTCAAATCAATGAAAGGCAGCCTTTTTTTATATCTTATTTCAGATAAAAACTAAATTTTATTTAGCAATTACGAAAGGCAACTGAGTAGTATAGTTACCAGTGTTAGCTACAACAAAATATTTACCTGAAGCCATGTTAGCTACGTTGAAAGTAGTAGTAGCATCACCTGCCACAGAGTTGTTTTCTTTTACAAGTTGAGCTACGAAGTTACCGTTAGCATCAATAATGTACATATCTATCATTTGAGCTTTAGTGCCAACAGTGTATTTAACTGTTGCAGTTTCAGTAACCGGGTTAGGACCAACGTTTACAGAAACAAACTCTACAGAACCTGCCCAACCATCTATAACAGAAGAAACACCTTTACCAGCTATAGCAACAGTAACATCGTCGATGTTAGACTTGATAGTCATAGTAGCAGCGTAATCTTTAGTTTCAGTAGGAGTGAAGCGAACGTTGATTTCAAAAGTTGCGCCTGCAGCTACAGTCGCTGATTTATCAGAAACGATTTCAAAAGCAGCTGCATCAGTGCCGGACATAACTATAGAAGAAATGCTTAAGTCGCCGGTACCTGAGTTAGTCAAAGTAAGAGATTTTTCTACTGCTTCAGAAGTTTCTGCAAAAGTAAGTTCATTTGAATTTAAACTAATTTCAGGAACTGCATCAGAAAGACCTGTTCCGCTAAGAGCTATTTTCAATTCTGCATTATTCGCATCGTTAGTTGCTATAACCAATTCAGCAGTGTAAGCTTTTACAGCTACAGGAGAGAATACAAGAGTAACATCTTGAGTTTCGCCCGGAGTAACAGTGTATTGTGTATTTTCAGATTTAGACTCTAAAGCAAATGCAGAAGGAGTCAGTCCTTTTTTAGAAAGAGTATAAGTAAGGTTTTCGCTACCGCTATTAGTGATAGTGATTGTTTTACTTGAAGTTGTATTCTTTGTTACTTCGCCATAAGCAAGAGCATTATTGGTAGTGCCAGCAATACTTAATTTAGGACCTGTAGACCCCGTGTTAGCAGTCAACCAAGTAATAGCTTTTTCAAGGAAAGTAACATTAGTGTTAAACTCAGAGTTACCTTCGAAACCTGAAGAAACATAGATTACTCTACCTTGGTTTTCATCTTCCATTTTAAAACCTGTGTACAAATCTTCGTTTTGAAGTACAGTTTTAAGGATAGGAGTTGTGCTACTGCCAGCTTTAATTGTAAAAACTTCAAGCCATAGATTATAAAAACCTTGCGCAGCACCAGAGTTTAGAGTAAAAGCAATACCGTCAGAAACAGGATCACCTGAAATACCTGTAATATCAACATTATATAATTGATTTTGATCATTAAATAATTGAAGCAAATCAGTGCTGCTGCTATATTCTAATCCCATTTTAGTAAATAGGAAATTATTTAACTTTGGAAGCTGAGTAGCTAACTGTTCTGCATATATACCAGAAATATCAGAGAATAACAAAACACCTTTACCAAGTGCCATCATATCTTCAGCGATACTGATTTCTGTATCAGTTAAAGGCCTAGTATTTACAATATCAGTAGCTACAGCATATTTAGAGAAAATAACACAGTCAAAATCTGTTGGAGGATAATTATCATAAGTGTATTGTATTAAAGGTAAAACAGCAAAGTCTTTGCTGAATTTAGTGTTTTGCATTGGCATAGTATAAACAAAATCGTTACTATGAGATTGGTAGTATATATATTTTGTTTCTGCAAGTAAAGAGTAGAAACCAATACTTGACGGGTATGCGAAATACTCATTAGAGTTAATACCTAAAGCAAATCCACCAAAAGTATAAGCAGCTTGTTGGCCGGCAGTAATAGTTACATTAACGATTTGAGTTCCACCTGCTGCTATATTTGCAGTTAATGGAGAGATTGCTACGCTCCAGTCTGCAGGAATGTTAGAAGCATCTGAGAAGGTATAATCCATAGCACTACTGTTGTTATTAGTAACAGTAAAGTCCATAGATACAGATTCGCCTCTTTTTACTTTAGTGAAAAATTCATCTACAGATGAAATATTAGGCATTACATCCAAAGTAGCAGTTGGATGCATAGTAGTAGTAGCCTGAAGAACTTCTTTACTTGCATCATCTTGAATCCAAGCAACGAAATAGATATTATCAGGATTCCAGTCTGAATCCATCGTTACTGTAACTTTTTTCTCAAAGTTATCATCAACAATAGTAGTACCGTTAGCGTTGTCAAACATTTTGCGAGCTACCCAAAAGAAGTGTTCTTCACCATTTGGTGCAGTTTCGCCTTCAGGATAAGTGCAAACAAATTCAGCAGCAGCTATTCTAAGCTTTTTGCCAACTAATGACTGAGAAGAAGCTACAGTAATAGTAATATCAGAGCTGTTGCCATTACGAACTTCTGCGATAGACATATCTACGGGAGACATAGCAGTGTAATTATTCATTACAAGTTTGATGTCTGAAGTATCTGCAGGATCGCCAGCATAAGCATTTCCGTCAGTGTCAGCAGGTTGCAAACCATTCACTCTAAGGAAAGGTGAGTTTACGATCCCATAATAATCTATTCGATTTTTTGCCATGATAGAATCATGTTCATAAAAGATATCGTTAATAGGGAAATTTGTGTGAAATGCAAGCGGAATTACAATATCTGAATTATCCCTGACAAATTGTTGGAATACAGGATTTCTACTTGCACAGCTGTTATTTGCAGCATTGGTAAATTCTTCCATAAGAATCATTCGTGGAGAATCTGCGTAAGCATAACCTGCAGCAAGAAGCATCGCTAAAAATAGCATACTAATGCGTTTCATAAAACACACTCCTAAAAAATAAAAAAAACAAGATTGATATTTCAAAACATAAAGTTCAATAACAAAATACTACTTTTTATATGCTTATTTATATAGCATAGGTAGTCTAACTATATTTAAGATATGAAAATACCAGCTAATTAACAAGCCTCAAACTCCTTTTTTACAGAAAAAACATATTTTAGTTCTATATATTATTTGAGAAAATATGTCTTGCATATATAATATCTTTATATTATTTTTGTACTCTATTTCAATGATGGCGGGCGTAGCTCAGTTGGTAGAGCACCAGATTGTGGCTCTGGTGGTCGCCGGTTCAAGCCCGGTCGCTCGCCCTCAAAAGAAGGATATTCAATTTGATTTGGATATCCTTTTTTTTATTTTATATCTTAGTAAAAGTTTATGTAGTAAAAAGTAGAAATTCAAATCATGTATAAGTACATATTATTATCTTTAGCTATTATGTTTTCCACTGTCTCTTTGCATTCGCAGG
>JBFHIJ010000025.1:0-40665 GCA_041596515.1 Chlorobiota bacterium | reverse complement strand
TCGGTGACTCAGCAGATAATCTTCCAGCTGTTCTTTTTGGAGTAACAAAGCAGAGAGTTTTTCCTCGAAATTAGCATTGTGATTAGAACTAATTTCCAAATCTCGCTGAAGCTTGATAATATTAGTTTCTAATAGAGCTTTTACTTTCTCTGTCTCATCGAGTTTAGCAGCAAATACTTCATTATATACTTCACTATCATTGAGTTCGGTTTCAAGTTTAGTTATTTTAGCTTCAAGTTCGGCTTTTCTCTCACTGTGACTTAGCAGATAGTCTTCCAGCTGTTCTTTTTGGAGCAACAAAGCAGAGAGTTTTTCCTCGAAATTAGCATTGTGATTAGAACTAATTTCCAAATCTCGCTGAAGCTTGATAATATTAGTTTCTAATAGAGCTTTTGCTTTCTCTGTCTCATCGAGCTTAGCAGCAAACACTTCATTATGGACTATGCTGTCATTTAGCTCGGTTTCAAGTATGGCTAAATTATTAGATACTTCTACTTTTTGAAGCTCAGTTTCATTTAATTTATCACTTAGATTATTAAGATGACGGCTTGCGGTATCATATTTATCTTGGATATTTAATAGCTGTTGATTAAGAGCTTCAATTTTGTCTGAAGATTCCTTAGAGTCCTCTTCCATCATAGAGAGTTCTTCATTTTTATCCTGGATATTTATATTCATATTATCCAAGTCATTTTCAAGCGACTCAATTGTGTCCTTGAGTTTATGCTTTTCATCAACTAATAGAGAGTTATTTCTGACAGATTCATCCAATTTCGACTGCATGTCTTGTAACTGTTTCTGTAAAGCAGTTTTTTCATTGATTGCAGATGCTAACTCTTCATTTAGATTTTCTTTTGCCTTTCCAGTGTCGTTAAGTTTTGCAATCTCAGAATGCAACTCACTTTCAAGTTGCCTGATGCGAACTTCCATACTTCTAACGCTGCTATCTTTCATTGCTAAAGTGTGGCGTAGGTCTTTCATTGATTCTTCGATTGCTGCATTTTTGCGTTTAAGTCCGTGAATAGCTGATTCGTATTCAAATATCTTAGACTCTAACTCTAAGATAAAATCTTCTCTTCTTTGTAAATCTTTTTCAAGGCTAAGGAAGCTATTCAAGTCACTTGCTTCGAGATAGCTAATAGAAGACAATGTATTTTTAAGGTCTTCTATTTCAAGTGATTTTTCTAAAGAATGAGCTTCGATATTGCTTAATTTTGATTGTAATTGCTCGGTATGAGTGTTGATTTCAGAGATATGTTTTTCTGAAACAGTAAGTTGTTCCATAGCCAAAGAAAGCTCTAATTCTTTTTCCTGAAGCTCTGCGGTCAATATTTCTAATTCTTCGCTAAGTAAGCTATTTTCTGCACCTTTATTTGAAACTATTTGTTGCAATTCTTCAATTTTTGCATTCAATTCTTCAATATTTTGTGCCTGATTGGAATAAGCATCTGCTTGTTCATTGTAGGAAGCAGCATTGAGGGATAGCTCCTCCTTGAGAGAGTTGAGCTCCACTTCCAATTTGGCTTTGTCAGTAATGTAATTTTTGTTTATGCCTTGCAAACTAAGTAATTCGGCATTAAGCTTTGCAATTTTAGCTTGATCGGCATTATATTTTTGAATGAGGCTATTATAGTTGAATTCAAAGTTTTTGAGTTCAGCATTTCTGTTTTTTAGCTTAGATATTTCTTCATTGAGCTTTATAAGTTCAAAGTTTTTACGGACATGGTCTTTTTGGCTAAGCTCTAAATCATTTGTTTTTTTTATGAACTCATCTAACTGAGCTCTAAGATTATTATTCTCTTCTTCCAACTTTGTAGTTTTTTGCGACTCAGCATGTAGCTTTTCTGTTAGTACCGGTACCGTGCGACTTTTAGCCTCAAAGAAATCTAACTTTTCTTTAAGGTCAGCAAGTTTCTCAAATACGTCATTTTGGTTTTGGATAATAGAATTTTTATCGGATAGTTCAATAGTAAGCTTTCCGAGCTCGGATTTAATGTGAGCAAGCTCAGTTTCCTTAGTATTTAATTCTGCCTGCAGAGATGAATAACTTTCATTTGCTTTGGAATATTCTTCTTCGGAGCTATTAGCCCTTGCACTAAGAGAGTTAATTTGCTCTTGCAGTTCAATCTTTTCAAGTTTGAGAACTTCTATCGTATCAGCAGCTTTACCTACTGAGCCCCAGAGTTTCTCTACTAATAATTGTATATTTTTATCCGGTTGCATAATTCCATTATCTTTTTTGTTGTACAGTTGTACAGGGAGATATATTAACTGATAACAAGTATCTATTTCAGTAGGTACTCTTTTTGTCAGTTCTTTATTTAAGACTATGTAGAGGCAACTCTTGAATTGACTCTAGATAATTTAAACGTCTCTTTTCTATTTGTTACAAGAGCTTGTCTCTTAACTGAAGTAAACTATGAAACATCACCTTTTGTGTGATTTTCCGATAGCTACACTTCGACTCGTGTCACTCGCTCAGTGACCTTATGCGGTTGCACTTCTATGAAATTACAACCGTGGAGTTAACCCCACGGTTGAGATTGTCTATTTCTTTCTTGCAGTCGAGCCCTATCAGCAGAATCTACTGCATGCTAACTACATTGTCTCTTTTGTAAATAGTATTCTCCAGAGAACGTAATATATTTAAAATAGTTTGCTGCATTTTTTCCCCTCTGGAGGGGTGCCATGAAAAGTAGTGTGGATGTCTAAACTACCCTCTCAACTCAGCTTCAAATTTTTTCTCTATAGCTTTAATAACTTTGTTTGTAGCCTGGTCTACTTCATTATCTTTCAGTGTCCTTTCAGGAGAAGCAAAATGTAAGCTGTAAGCTAGTGATTTTTTGTCATTGTCTACATTTTTACCTTCGTACACGTCAAATATATTAACTGATTGTAGTAGTTTGCCACCATTTTGCATAATTTGATTTAGTATGTCATCGGCTTTAACTTCTTTTGCTACTATAAACGCCAAATCTCTGTTAGAACCCGGGAATGGAGCTACTTTGCCGTAGTAAGGTCGGACAGGTTCGATTGCATTGATTGCACTCATGTCAAACCAAGCCACAAACACTGGCATTTCTATATCATAATGTTTTTTGATACTGCTATTTATTTCACCTACGTAGCCAACAATCTGCTTTTTCTTCATTACTGAAACCGTATTTTTTGAGAAAGCAGGCACTTCTTCTTTCAGCTCTTTAAACTTCAAGCCTTCTATTCTAAGCTGTGCTATCAGGCCTTCTGCCACGCCTTTTATGTCATAGTAATCTACATCTCTTTCTGCCATAGACCACTGTTTAGGAAAAGCTTTTCCTGCAATGGCAACTGTAAGTTCCTGTCTTTCCATAAAGCCTTCGATAAAAGTAGGCACTTTTGCATCCACTTTGTGGAATGATTTGCCTAACTCAAACAAACGCATACGACTGTTACCAACTCTGATATTATGGTTCAATGTTTTTAGCATTGATGCAATAGTTGAAGGTCGTAGAATAGAAAGCTCTTCACCAAGTGGATTTGCCAGTATTACGTGATTATCACTAAAAATAGAAGCAGACTTAGGATCCATCATGTTTTGAGTAATGATTTCGTTGAATCCGTTTTGAACCAGATAGGCTCTTACTTTTTTGCGATTAGGAGGCAAAGAAAGTTCTTTTGGTACGTTGTAAGCACCGAAGTTCACAGCCGAAGCGAAATTTGGAGCGATATTGTCATAATTGAAGAGTCTTGCAACTTCTTCTATCAAATCTATTTCCAAAGTAACATCCACTCTGTATGGAGGCACTTCCAAAAGTATACCTTCGCTATCTTCATTGACAACTACGAAGTTAAGAGCTTGCATCATCTCTTTCATTTCTGAATCGCTAACTTCTATACCAATTATCTTTCTCGCTCTTTCATATCTGAGCTTGATTTCTTTGCGTTTAATCTCATTCGGATAAACATCGATTAAACCTTCAGCTATTTCGCCACCTGTAAACTCAGCAATCATCGCAGTAGCTTTATCTAACGCATTAACTATATTTTCGTGATCCACACCTCTTTCAAATCTATATGAAGAGTCGCTCTGGATATAAAGTTTTTTTGAAGTTCTGCGAACAGAAGAAGGATTGAAAAACGCAGACTCTAAGACAATGTTTGTAGTGGCATCTGTAATTTCTGAATTTTCGCCACCCATAACACCCGCTATAGCGATTGGCTTTTCAGCATCGCATATCATAAGCATCTGTTCGTCTAACTCTCTTTCTTTGCTGTCCAGAGTAGTAAATTTAGTTTTATTTTCTACAGTCTTTACTATAATTTTGCCACCTGCTACTTTATCCAAATCAAAAGCGTGCATAGGCTGGCCACATTCGTACATAACATAATTTGTTACGTCAACTGCAGCGTTAATAGGTCTTAGACCGATAGCAATTAATCTATTTTTGAGCCAGTCAGGAGAATCTTGAATTTTTGCATTTTTAATAACTCTAGCAGAGTAACGCGGGCATTTGTCAGCATCTAAGATCTCAACACTAATAGATTTTGAGATGTTTTCACCTTTTTCGTCTAATGATTTATCTGCTGTTTTTACTTTTGTTCTCAAGTAAGCAGCCAAATCGCGGGCAACGCCAAGGTGACTGATGCAATCTGCTTTGTTTGGAGTAAGTGAAATATCAAATATTGTATCGTTGAGATCTAAATAATCTGCAAGAGGCTGACCAATTTCTGCATTTTCAGGGAGCACCCATATACCACCGGTAGATTCGCCAAGTTCGAGCTCGTCTTTGCTACAAATCATACCATTGGACTCAACGCCTCTGACTTTCCTTTTGGCAATTTCAAATTCCGGCCCAGGCACAAAAGCACCTTCGGTAGCAAGTACAATAGTTTGCCCTGCGTCCACATTAGGAGCACCGCAAACGATGGTTCTTTCCTCTTTGCTGTCTGACACCTTGCAAATAGAAAGTTTATCCGCATCAGGATGTTTTTCTTTGCTAATCACTTTAGCAATATAAAATTTATCATATTTCTTTGAATAATCGATAACGCCTTCTACCTCGATACCGAGCATAGTAAGGGTTTGGTCAAGCTCTTCAACAGTCAAATCGAAATCAACTAATTCTTTAAGCCATTTGATAGATAGAAGCATATTAAAGCACCGCTGTTTCTGCACAAAAGATATTTTAACTAAACTATGCAATTTACTAATTATTTTTAAGAAAAGAGATTAATATTTGGGATAAGTTGAGTAGATAAAGAGAATTTAAAGCGATGCAGTATGTTGAACCTGAGTTTATCCTCTGCGGAGTCGAAGGAAAGTAGAGGTGTAGAGGATTTGGGGACATTTACAAGGTCTGCGATATCACGATCACTTCAATCTGGATTATTTATTTTGTATTGTCTTAATAATAAATAGTACATTATATATAATATTTTATATTTTAGCACTACTACTAATATGATATTATTTCCCCAAAAATACTCCATAGGTGCCCTGTGAAATTTAACCTGACTATACTCTTGCTTCTTTCCTTATTGCTTAGTTCCTGTCTTCGTGAAAACGAACTCTCTGTGGCTCAAAACAGCCTTGAGAAGGATACTCAAATCACACCTGATAATCCGATAACATTTACCTTTAGCCATAAACTAAAGGATGCAAACATTATGGGGAGGTATGATTTTGATACTTACTTTACTATTACTCCAAAGCTGGAAACAAGCGAATACTGGCAGGATATGTATACTCTCGCGATAACGCCTATGAGGAATCTCACACCGGGCACTAAGTATAAAATCAAGTTTAACGAAGCGATGCTTGTGCTATTCGATAGTCTCAAAACTTTAGATAATCAGGAATTTGCTTTTTCTGCTGCCGAATTTGAAGCAAAAACAGGGCTTAATCAGTGGCGTACTAATAGAGTTTCACCGGGAGACGTACTCTATCAGGAAATTGACTTTAACTATGATGTAGATATCGCAACTCTAAAACGGAAAATACATTTTACTGTTGATGGTAACGAAATACCTTTTACCTGCTTAAACGAATACTATCATAGAAAAGTAAAATTTGAACTGAAGTTTGATGATGCAATCAAGTTTGCAGGCAAAGATTTGAAGATTACTTTAGAGGACAAGTTAGAGATATATAATACTAATTGGAAAAGTGAAGACAAAATAGAGCTAACGGCTAAACTTCCACTTTTAGATGATTTGGAAGTCAGCCAAGTAGGCATAATAGCTGAGTCTAACAAAAAAGGCATAAAGCTTTTCTTTAATCAAGAAATCGTACCTAATAGTATTTCTTTAGATAAAATTAAATTAGATCCGGCTATTGCTTTTGACTTAAGTGTCGAAAAGTTTGGGATTCTAATCAAAGGTCAGTTCAAAGAAGGTACCACATACGAGCTAATACTAGATAAATCCATAAAGAGTGTTTATAATAAAACCCTTAAAGAAGATTATCAAAAACTTATTACAATTGAAAAACCCGAACCAAATATATCTTTTGCATCAAAAAATAATTTCTATATGGCAAAAAGTACTAACAGAAATATCGGGCTAAATATACTTGGTATCAAAACTGTAAAAATTGATATATATAAAATATACGAAAACAACATTGTGTATTTCTTTGACAGAGGAATTTATTCTGATTATAACTACAAAGACGGTAAGTATTCTGAAAACACTCGCTATCATTCTTCTCAATATGGTGATAAAATTTTCTCTCAGACCTATGAAGTTGACCAAATGCCTAGCAAAGGCAACACTCAGTTATTTAAGTTCTCCCCCAACACAGATATATCTGAAACCGGCATTTATGTCATAGATGTTTATGACCCAGATGATAAATATTCTACTATGGCAAGTCAGATGGTATCTTTGTCTAATTTAGGCATCATCACAAAGCAGAGTAAGGATAAACTATATGTATTTGTTAACTCTCTCAAAACCGCCACTCCTTTAGCTAATGTAAAAGTAGGAGTGATAAGCAGTAAAAATCAAAAATATTACTCTGCTACTACCAACTCTCAAGGCTTAGCTGTAATAAAGAATTATAGCCAAAATGGCATTGTGCAACTTAATCCTGCTTTTGTATATGCCACCTATGGTAACGATGTGAATTATCTGAAACTTGATTATAAAAATCAACATGACGTTTATGACTACGATGTCTACGTAAATAACAATAATGACTATAGAGCATTTCTATATGGTGACCGCAAACTGTATCGCCCCGGCGACACTGTGGTTATTGCCGGTATAATCAGAGATAAACAGCTTAATACTCTTGCTAATGTACCAATTATAGCAAAGATTGAAACGCCTACACGTAGTGAATATAAGACGCTGAAGTTAAATCTAAACAAGGAAGGTGGATTTAGTAAAAAAATCTATATGCCTGCTTCTGTTCCTACCGGTACTTATAATATAAGCTATATGCTAAATAATGATGTATGGCTTGGAAGTTATGAGATTAAAATTGAGGAATTTATGCCTGAGCAGCTCCGAATTAATCTCAGTACAGATAAAGAGCAATACGGTGTCTTAGACAGTATCATTGTAAATGCATCAGTAGAAACTCTATACGGTTCGGTTGCCGGAGATATGAATTATGAACTTAACTACGAAGTCAGCCAGAAACATATTAGTTTTAAAGATTATGCAGATTATGATTTCGACTTAGAGTCAAAAGAAGATAGTCACAATAGGTACAATTCTAAATACCAAAAAAAAGTAAATCTAAGAAACGACCTCTACAAAGGTAAAACGGATAAAGACGGCAAGATTAGAGATGTATATAACATGCACAATTCGCTTAGAGATAATGGTATCTTAAGCTGTAATGCACTCCTAACTGTGTTTGATGAAAATGGTAGACCTGTGTATAAAAACAAGCACGTAGACATCTTTACGCAGGAATATTATTATGGAATAGGAAAGATTGATTACTATAATAGCACAGGTAAGGCAATAGCTGTACCTTTGACAGTAGTAAATCAAAATGGGAAATTTGCAAGCCAAACTGTCGCAAATGTTACTCTAGTAAGAAATGTGTGGCATAGTGTCATGGTGCGAAACAGTGATGGCAGGTATAGATATACTTCTCAATTAGAAAGTATTGTGCTTGAAGAAAAAGAGATAACGATATATGATAAAAACACAAAATATACTTTCACTCCTCAAGAATATGGCAGCTATGAAGTAAGAGTAAAAGCTCCCGGAAGTGAAAACTATGTAGCCCGTTCACTTTACTGCTATAACTGGGGTGGATGGGGTAACTCTTCGGAAAATGTAGAGATAAACAAAGAAGGCAACATTACAATTGAAACAGATAAAGACGAGTATCTATTAGAAGATAAATGCAAGGTGCTATTTAAAACACCTTTTGACGGTAAAATGCTTGTAACTATAGAAAGAGAAGATGTATACATCTCTAAAATATTAGAAGTAAAAAACAAAACTGCTTCTATGATAATAGATTTGCAGGAAGATTATCTGCCAAATGTCTACATTTCGGCACTTCTGTACAGACCTGTAGATAGCCAGTCGCTCCCGATTACTGTGGCAATGGGTGTTAAGTCTTTAGATGTTCGCAAAGTCGCTAATAAGATAAATATGAAAATAGAAGCTCCCGAAAAAATCAGATCTAAGCGAACACAAAAGATAAAAGTAAAAACTGATAAAAAGAATCAGGAAGTTATGATTACAATGGCTGTTGTGGATGAGGGCATTTTACAAATCAGTAACTATAAAACTCCTGATCCATATAAATTCTTTTACAGCCCAATGAATTTGAATATTAATACTTATAGTTTATACAAAAGTTTATATCCTGATTTAAATATAGCATCCTCTAAATCCGGTGCGGGAGAGGGTTTTATGGCAATGAAACTGAATGACTTGGCCGAAAACCCGTTTGCTAATAAGCGAGTAAAACTTTTGTCCTACTGGAGTGGTATACTAAAAGCAAATGCAAATGGCGAAGTGGAAGTGCCCATCTATATCCCGCAGTTCTCCGGCGAGGTAAGGATTATGGCTCAAGCTTACAAAGGCAAAGCTTTCGGTGTAGCAGAGAAGCCAATGAAGGTAGCTGACCCGATTGTTATTAATGCTTCTATACCTCGCTTTCTTTATCCGGGTGATCAATTCGACATGACTGTTACAATCAGAAATACTGAATTGAAAGCAAGTAATTGCGATATTGAAGTGCTGCTATCAAAAAATCTAGAATTAACCGGTCAAAAGAAAGCATCTGTCAAATTAGAAAAATCAGGGCAAGCTAAAGCAACTTTTCCTATAGAAGCATTGGAATCTTTGGGAGAAGAGCTGATTACAATTAAAGCAAAAGCCCATGGAGAAACTTTTGAGCATCAGACTTATATTAATATTCAATCTCCGTCAAGCCTTATTCAAATTTCAAAATTTGGAACGTTAAAACCAAATGATGCTATAGAGCTTGACTTATTAGATGACTTTATCCCGGAAACACATTCTGCCAAAGTGATTATATCCAAATCGCCTTTGCTTGAGCAAATGGAAAATATGTATAAACTACTTGGCTATCCGCATGGCTGTGCTGAGCAAACAGTTTCAAAAGCATTCCCGCAATTATATTTTGCTGATTTGCTACCTTTAAGTGATAAGCCGGATAATCGTAACAGCATTAAAGCAGCAGCTGAAAACGTAAATGCTGCCATTACTAAACTGGCTACCTTGCAGTCATGGAGCGGTGGGATTAAATACTGGAGCAGTAGTTCAGAAGCAGATAAATGGGTGTCAGTTTATGCAGCACATTTCCTTTTAGAAGCCAGAAAAGCAGGCTACAATGTCAGCGAAAATATGATATCGGAGCTTTTATCCTATCTTGAAAGAGAGGTTACAACTTTTGCACCCGTGACTTACTATACGTACTACGATGGCAAAACATTATACAAACCATACTTCCCTAAAAGGACTGTTTATGCTTATTACGTTTTAGCTCTATCTGGTAGGTACAACAACTCCGCTCTTAACAAAATAAAAGATGAGTTGGCAACTCTAAGCACAGAATCTAAATATCTGTTAGCTGGTGCCTATGCTACTTCAGGCGATAAAAAGACTGCGAAGTACATACTTGATAACGTAGAAAAAATAGAAGATAATGGTACTGAAACAGGCGGTAGCTTCGGATCTTATATCCGAAACATGGCTCTGTCTCTTATGGTGCTTTTAGATACTGAGCCGTCTAATGCTTTTATTCCAACTCTATCTAAAACTTTAGCAACTGAAATGAATGACAGAGAGTACCTCTCTACCAACGATATGGCATATGCAGTAATGGCGCTTGGCAAGCTTTCCCGCAAAACTTTAAATGGCAAAGCAAACGGCATCATTACTTACAAGGGAGAAAGCAAAAAACTATCGAACAAGAACTTTGTAAAAATCAATGTCAAAGGTCAAAATGCAAAAGTGAAATCTACAGGGTCTGAGAACTTATACTATTTCTACGAAGCAAAAGGTCTGACTAATAGTGGTGATGTAGAGGAAATAGATAGTAAGCTCGAGATTCGTAGGAAATATTATGACCGAGAAGGCAACGAAATACAAGCTGAATTTGAGGTTGGAGATTTAGTAATAGTTGAACTTAAAATCAAATTGCAGAACTCTGCTACTTATGCTGAAAACATAGCAATTACTGATATGCTCCCCGCCGGGCTTGAAATAGTAAACGATCGCCTTCAGGAAGATGCACCATCTTTTAACTGGATGAGCCAAAGCGAACCGGAGTACTTAGACATTAGAGATGATAAAATAAATATCTTTACCTCACTGACTCCAAATTCGCCTAACAAAACATTTTACTATCAGTGCCGAGCCGTTACAAAAGGCGCTTATAAGCAGGGTGTTCTTTCTGCAAATGCTATGTACGACGGAACATTCAGATCTTACGTAAAAGGCAAAAAAGTAGTGGTTAAGTAAATATTTTCAATAAAGCACAAAGGATGTAAGATTTATGTCCTTTGTGCTTTTTAAGTTTTCAAAACCCACCCCCCTTGTCATGGAGGGTGAAATGTAAGGGAAAAATAGATAGAAATAAGTCTCCTCGGGCAAAGCGATGTGCTGAGCGTTAGTTTACACAGAGCGAAGTCAATGGGAAGTAGAGATTTAGAGGATTTGAGGAGCATGAAAGGCTCAAAGATAGGCAAGAAAAAACATTAAATATATACTTTTACATAAACTCTATCCTTCAAAAGCCAATTTTAAGCGTCTGATTAGGGTAGGAGCTAATATTAATGTGCCGTTTGCAACAAATGCAGAAAGAACTAAAATATCTCCGGCAAATTTGTAGCCACTTATGCCAAGTATCTTGCCTGCCAGAGCCATGCTTGCTCCAACCACCATACCACTGACTGCAAAGATTGAACTTCTGCATTTATATCCCATTAACGCAAAAATTACAGGCACAATAAAAGCACCCGAAAACACAGACAGTGCTATTAGAAATGTTCCTATTACATTGCTGTACCAAAGAGAAATGGATATGCTTATGATGCCTATGCTCAATATAGAAACTCTTGTGTGTCTGATGCTCGAATTCGCTTGCAAATTCTTTCCTCTTAAATCTGATATGAGAGATGCGGCAGTTAGTAAAATAGAGTCTGCAGAAGACATAACAGCTGCCAGCAGACCAATGATGACTATCCCAACAGCCCAAAGAGGCAGAACCGATTTGACAAGTAAAATCAATGCGGATTGAGATTTAAATGCATCTGCCGGAAATAAGTGAGCAGCTTGATTTCCTAAATATGCCAACATAAATGCCATTGGAATCAGTACAAAAGCAGAAAAAAGTAGAGCCTTAGAAGCGTTCTTGTCTGTCCCGGCACAAAAGATACGTGAATATATATCAGGGCCAACAAGAAATGTAGTAGAATATGTAAATAGCAACATTATCAGATCAAATGGAGAAAATGTACTATTAAAAGGAAATGCAAGAGTTTGCACCGGCACTATTTGAATAGGTTTTGAGCTATAAACAAAAATAAATATTAAGCATATTGATGCTATTACAAGCCCTGCTTGCAATGCATCAGTTTTTATAATTGATTTCTGTCCACCGGCTATAGTGTAAGCAATGAATACTGCTCCGGAGCCAATAGCTGCGTAAGTGTAATCTATGCCTGCGTACGCGTTTAGTATCTTTCCTGCGGCTATAATTTGTGCTGCTGTAACCCCTGTCCATGCAATAGGTATTAAAATATTGGCAAATTTGCGAGCTTGTCGTCCGTAAAAGTTCCCTATTAGTTCTGATATTGTATAATTAGCATGCTTCCTGGCTTTGGGTACAAATGGAATTAATGATAACAGTCCAATAGCGGCACAAAGCATATACCATGCAGAGGCCCAGCCATGTGAAGTGCTGAAGTTTACAGTGCCAATCACCGCAGAGCCACCCAGAATAGTAGCAAGCAGGCTGGCGAATACGCCTTTATACCCTACTTTTTTGCCGGCAGCATAGAAGTCGTTTGAGTTGTTTATCTTTTTTGAAGACGACACAGAAATGACTACTAACAAAATAACATATACTATAAGGATAAGGATTTCCATTTGTTTTCTTTGATTTGAATTACCAATAGAAGCTATATAATCAAAATAAATGATATGGTAAAATAATGTATACAATCTAATAATGAACAAATTGATGTATTAATCCATTTGTGGTGATTCGTGAGCTTAGATATTGGGTACATGTTTCGATATTCAATTTTATTAGCTTATATTGCAGTTAAATATTTGCTTTAACTGAAATCTGAAATAAAAATATATGCTTAAAAAAATACTTATCTTAGGTGCTACCGGCAAGGTCGGCGAAGCCATCTGCAATAGCCTGAAATCACGGACAAACCACCAAATACTGATACTAAGTTCTACTTACGAAAAGTCTTTTCTGCCGAATGTAGAAATTCTGAATATAGATATTACTAATAAGAAGCTATTGAAGAAAGTAATATTTGAATTCGAACCGCATATTATCATAAATGCAGCTGCATATACTAATGTCGATGGGTGCGAAGACCACAAGCAGGAAGCCATGGCAATGAATGCAGATTTTCCCGAAATATTAGCAAAGGCTTCTAAGTCATTTTCTTCTAAACTCATACATTTCTCCACGGATTACATTTTCGATGGAAAAGAAGGGCCTTATAGCGAAGATGATGTGCCCAATCCAATTTCATTTTACGGCAAATCGAAACTTGCAGGTGAGAACTTAATTAGGTCACATACTGATAACTTTTTGATACTTAGAACCAATATTGTATATGGCCCATCCAACTACGGGAAAGGAGATTTTATTCGCTGGATTATCTCAAACCTTGAGCAGAATAATCCAATAAATATTATTACCGGCCAATCAGGCAATCCCACCTTTTCATCAGACATTGCGGAGTGTGTGTTGAGATTTATAGAAAAGGACAGCAGAGGCGTATATAATGTTGCAGGTTCAGATTTACTTAACAGATATGAAATAGCTTCAAAAATCGCAAATCTATTGGAATATGATACAAGTCTGATTAAGCCTATAAGCCCGGAAGAGCTGGTACAGAAAGCCAAAAGACCTGAAAAAGGGGGACTTACTAATATCAAAACATTGCGAGAAATAGATTTTGCACCTTACAGCTTGGCAGAGAATATACTAAAGCTATAACTATAGCGGCTGAAATAAATTAAATATATATAAACGAACAAATCTATATCATTACATACTGTAATATGCATTTGTGGAGTCGTATTTATTAATATTTATAACTGCTGCAATATATTGATTATAAGCAGATATTGCAAGATCAAGTTAAAAAAAACATGTAGTAAAAAAGCTTGTCTATTAAGTAAATAAAGTTCAAATTTGTAAGCACATAAAAACGAAGAACTGAGATTTACGTATGAAACCTTACTCGAATATTGATTGTTTGTTGAATGATCGAGATATAGATTGTCAATACTTAACTGAAAAACTTTTAGAATTGATTAAAATGGACGACAAAATTGATGATATAGAAAAAGCATACTATGAAGAGATTATATGTAATTTGAATAGAGTAAAGAGTGAGGTCTAATTATTCCATTTAATCATGCAAAAAACATGGCTAATATTATTGAATTATTGCACAGATTTGCGTACTTTATAGCAAGTTAAACTTTTCTGAATCAAATTATGAAATTAGTTATTTTTGATATAGATGGAACTCTTACGGATACCGTTAAAGTAGATGACCATTGCTATGGTGAATCTCTGAAAGAGATGCTTAAAATAGATATCTCCAACTTAGATTGGCAAAAAATCAAGGAAGATGGGACAGGAACTGACACGGGAATGCTCATGGCTATCTGCAAAATGCTTTGCAATGGCAAACCAAGACCCGAAGAAAAAAGACTGGTCTTTTACTATTTCAAAGCTTGCCTCACAAAGACTAGCTTAAAAGAACCAAATAGATTTCAGCCTGTAAAAGGTGGCATAGACTTCTTAAGAGATATATGCTCAAAAGAAGGTTACAAAGTAGCCATTGCAACCGGGTCATGGGAAGAAACAGGTCTCATCAAGCTTAAAGCTGCCGGATATGATATATCTAATTTGCCTTATGCTAACTGCAATAAACATTCAAATCGCACTGAAATAATCAAGCACGCTATTAAATTGTCTGATTTCCACGGAGATTATAGCGATATATATTATATCGGTGATGGAGCTTGGGATTTGAAGGCAACAGAAATTCTTGGTATTAATTTCGTAGGTATAGATTACTATGATGATGGGATGCTGAAAAATCTGGGAGCAGAGCATGTTTTTAAAGACTTTACCGATTTCAAACAGATTTATAAAGCTTTATAGATCTTCTAAGGTCAATCTGATATTACCACCTTTTTTTTCCTTTAGTTGTTCCCAAGCTTCTCTGCGTATATCATCCTGCATGTATAGAGCAAGACTATAATCCAGCCTGGTAGATAAATTCCCAAGTACCGAATATGCTTCTATAATTTCATTGAATAGAATATTGGCAGCTTCGTTACCATGATTTACATCCGGATGGTACTTTTTTACCAATTTCATATAAGTACTTTTTATATCTTCAGTAGAAGCGGTTCTTTTCAGACCTAATATTTTATAATAGTCTTTTAGCAATTTATATTCAGGCATTAGTTTATATATCTACTCTATATAAGATACAAAAATAGTAATAATATTTTAGATTGGAAGTAAGTAATATTTTGGGTGATATGATTTAAAATTCTTTGCCAAATGCAGATTGAGGATATTATTTTGATAAATATGGAAACAAATAGGAACTTACTTGGGGCAATTAATTATCCATGTTTTCGACTCGCACAAGCTGTTGCTTCTCAAGATTAAAAGCCGTCAGATAACCTAAACTACTATCCAAATATTTATATACACAACCTGTGTCTAACTTAATTATGTCAGAAGAAATGGATTGGTAAGATTCTAAAGGACTTACAGGGGTATGGCCAACTATCAGCTTTTTACCTTTGGTCTTTAGTTTATCTACCTCTTTGTTCCTAATCCAAAGCATATCAGACGTATTAGATAGTGGGTTCTCGTGGTCAAAATTTAAACCTCCATGCACAAGTATGTAATCTTCTAATTCAAAATAATATTCCATGCTTTCTATAAAATCCAGATAGGTATCATTTATGGAATGTACGTCAGAAACTTTAAAACTTTGAAGGGTATACCTACCACCATTTTTTAGCCATAATTGATGGTTAGTCTCTGATAGGCCGGCTTCAAGCATCATCTGCTCATGATTGCCTCTTAGAAGTTTTATATTAAAGCCTTTATTACATAGCATTATTAATTCGTCTAAAACTGCTTTCGAGGAAGGCCCCTTGTCAATATAGTCGCCCATGAAATAGATGATATCATCTTTTGTTACGTTTAGCTTGAGATATAACATAAAACGTAAAGTATGGATGCAACCGTGAATATCACCGATAATATATGTATTTTGCGTATTAATCATAAATCGAATAAACAAAAATCAGTATAAATACTGTTGAATAATAACATAAAACAGGTATGGTGAATAACGTGTATGAAGAAATACTATTGCAATATCGGCTTAGAAGTGCATCTTAGATTAAATACAAAACGAAAATTGTTTTGTGACTGCTATAACGAAATTAGTGATGCCAATTCTAATATTTGCCCTTACTGTTTGGGGTATCCCGGCACTCTACCGGTTTTAAACAAAGAAGTAATTCGCAAAGGTCTGTTATTAGCTCACAATTTAAAATCGACACCAAGTAAAATACTTAGATTTGATAGAAAAAACTACTTCTACCCAGACTTGCCAAAGGGTTATCAAATTACCCAGCACTATCTTCCACTGGCTACAAATGGGGAACTTGAATTAGATTATAAGTCAGTAGAAATTGAGCAGATTCATATAGAAGAAGATGCGGCAAAACTTATACATCACGCAGACTACAGCCTTGTAGATTTCAATAGATCCTCCGCACCTCTTGTAGAAATTGTTACTAAGCCGTGCATCAATACTCCCCAAGATGCTGTGATGGCATTTAAGTACTTACGTCTACTTTCCGTATACCTGAATATTTGCGATGGTAATATGGAAAATGGAGATTTGCGATGCGATGCTAATATTTCAGTATCAGGAGGTGAGGAATTACCTGCATATAAAGTAGAAATAAAGAATATCAATAGTTTTAAGTTTATGGAAAAAGCTTTAAATTATGAATTGAATAGACAAAAGAGAATATTGGATAAAGGAGAAGAAATAGTTCCTGAGACAAGAACTTTAGATGAAGCAAGCGGAGAAACTTACCCAATCAGAAGCAATGAAACAAAAGAAAACTACAGATACATCAGAGAAGTTGATATTCCAATTATGGAAGTTCCCAAAGTTAAATTGTTTCATATAGAACTGCCCTATGAAAAGCATATCCGATATGCAAAATACGGCTTGGAAAAGAATGCAGCTGAGTATCTCAGAGATAATCTTTCAGAGTCAGAACTATTTGATAAAATTCTGAAAAGAAACAATAGAATCAAACCAAATGCCTTATTCAATATCCTCACTCTGTCAATATATAATACTGACGGAATATACCATTTTAGGGAAACTTTTGTAGATATTGTTAGACTATATGTAGATGATAAAATTAGCCAAAAAAGCTGCATAGAGCTAATGAAGCTTTCTAACGCAGATGACAATTTCCAGCCTGAAAATTATGCTTCTTCACACAAAATGATTTATAATTATAATGAAGATTATATATATAACTGTATAGAAATAGTCATTAAGAGGAACCCTTTAATAGCTGCGGAAATAGAAGCAGGAGATATGCACCGGTTCGGGAAAATAATCGGCCAAATCGCTTCATTATTTCCTGATATAAATCCGAAATATATTTCGGAATACCTAAAAATCTAGTTAGTATAAAATCTCTTTTAGCAATGTACGTTTTATTTCTATTGGAACAATATAGTTAGCTAAGACAAAAAAAATAGATAGTATTAATTAAATAAATAGGATAAAATCATGCCAGCTAAGAAAACAACAGCGAAAAGGGCTAAAGCAGATGCTAAGCCGCAAATAGAAAAAATGATGTTCAATGGAAAAGAAGTAGAAGTAGAGCTTTATAGCAAATATAATTTCGAAGGCTTTGACAAAGAACAAGTTATTGAATGGTACAAACTGATGCAACTTGGCAGAAAGTTAGACGAAAAGGCGGCTTTATACTTGAAGATGGCAAAAGGGTGGTCTTACCACGCATCTTTTGCAGGCCATGACGGTATTCAGTTAGCGTTAGGCAGAATCTTCAGACAAAAAAAAGATTATCTTTTTCCTTATTACAGAGATTTGATGACAGGCTTGTCGGCAGGTATCACTCCGGAAGAGATAATACTCAACGGACTAAGTAAAGAAACTGATGTAGCCGGTGGCGGTCGCCACATGAGTAATCACTTTGCCAAGCCTTCTATCAATATTCAAAATGTCTCATCATGCACGGGCAACCACTCTTTGCATGCCGTTGGACTGGCAAGAGCAGCTAAAAAGTTCAATGATGATATAGTATCATATTACTCAAGTGGAGAATCTGCTATTTCGGAAGGTTACTTTTGGGAATCATTAAATGCGGCAACATTAGAAAAATTGCCGGTAGTTTATGTTATTCAAAATAACAAATATGGCATATCGGTGCCAATCAAAGATCAAACTGCAAACCACGTAGTGTCCGACAACTATCGCGGGATGAAAGATTTAAAAATTATACAATGCGACGGTCGCGACCCGTTTGATTCATACAGAGCTTTAGAAGAAGCCAAAGAATATACTTTAGCTGGCAATGGCCCGGCGATGGTGCATGCCGATTGCGATAGAGTTACATCTCACTCAAATTCAGACAGGCATGATAAATATAGAGGTAAGGAAGAACTTGCCGAAGTAAGCAGACGTGATCCACTTATGCAATTTAGATGGCAACTTATAGATCGGGGATACCTGACAGAAGAAGAGTTGTTGAAAATAGAAGATGATAACAAAACTGAAATGTTTGCAGCTGCCGATAAAGCAGAAGCGGCTCCAAATGCAAACGGCGAATCTTATATGGAGTATTTGTTACCTCCTGCATACATTAATATAGGTGACAATGCTGAAAAAGACATTGACCCAAATGCAGATAAAATATCATATCTGGAAGGTTTGAATCTTGCACTCAAAGGTGAGTTTAGAAGAAATCCTAAAACTTATATGTGGGGGCAGGATATTGGCAAAGGTGGTGTATTTAATATAGTAAAGGGAATGCCTGAAGAGTTTGGTAGTGACAGAATCTTTAACGCACCCATTGCAGAAGATTTGATAGTAGGTTCTGCTAATGGATTTAGCAGATATGATAAAGATATAAGAGTAGTAATCGAAGGAGCAGAGTTCGCAGATTACTTTTGGCCTGCTATGGAACAATTTATAGAGCTAACCCATGAGTACTGGCGAACAAAAGGTCAGTTCTCTCCAAATGTTACATTGCGCTTGGCAAGCGGCGGCTACATCCAAGGTGGTTTGTATCACTCACAAAATCTTGAAGCAATATTTACCACTCAGCCGGGCATAAGAGTAGTTAATCCTGCATTTGCAGACGACGCAGTAGGACTAATGAGGAATTCGATTCGCTCAGAAGGACCTACAATGTTTTTAGAACCAAAGTTTCTTTATAACTTTAAAGCAGCATCTACTCCAAAACCGGGCGATGATTTTATAGTGCCGTTTGGGAAAGCTAAGATAAGAAGAGAAGGAAAGGATTTGACGATAGTAAGTTACGGAAGTGCTGTCCACATGTCATTATTTGCAGCAGAAGAGTTAGCAAAAGAAGGAATAGAAGCAGAAGTGATAGATCTTCGTTCATTAGCACCTTGGGATAAAGATGCAGTGTTCGAGTCAGTAGAGAAGACAGGCAAAGTGCTAATCGCACATGAAGACAGAGTAATCGGTGGATTTGGTGGAGAAATATCAGCAGAGATAACAGACAAAATGTTTAAATACTTAGATGCTCCAGTGAAACGAGTAGGATCTAAAAATTCGCCGGTTGGTTTTGCTAAAGAATATGAAAATGCTATATTGCTAAGCATAGCAGATGTCAAAGCAGCAGCTTTGGAAACTGTCAGGTTCTAATTGACACAAATTGTGTAATGTGTAAAAAACCTGACACTGTGGAATAGCATTGACAAGAAACATCAGATAAAAGACACATACCTTGAATTCATTCGCAATTTAGATTGGAAATGTAAGGTATGTGTTTTATATTTGTAGGCTAAGGAGCGTATAGTATAGTTACGCCCGTAGCTCAACTGGATAGAGTATTGGATTCCGGTTCCAAAGGTTGGGGGTTCGATTCCCTTCGGGCGTGCTAAGTATTTTAAAAATATAGAATAAAGGTTATTATGAAAAACCAAGAAGAGCTCAATCAAGATCCAATGATACAGGTTGAGAATGAGATTTTGATAGACGACCAAGAAGATATTTTTGACAAATTGAAGAAATATGGTCGCTATATTTTAGCAGGTGTTGCCGGATTGGTAGTAGTTTTAATCGCAGGGTATTTCTTTAAGTCCCAGGAACAAGAAACACTTAATGAAGCATCAGTAGCCTTGGCACGTGTCCAGACTTATTATTTTAATGGTGAGTACGACAAAGCATTAAATGGTGACCCGTCAATAAAATATGATGGTCAGCCAATTATGAGCCTCCCACAAGTAGCAGAAGCATACTCAGGCACAGACCAGGGAATGATGGCTGCACTTTATGCAGGAACTGCTTACATGGCTCAAAACAATACAAAAGAAGCTGCAAAATATTTTGAAATGGCTACATCAAGCGACTCTAAAGTATTGAAAATGGGTGCATTAGCAGGGTTGGGCGCATGCAATGAAAAAGAAGGCAAAACTCTTGAAGCAGCAGATTATTACATACAGGCAAGCCAGTTAGCAGTGCAGAAAAACACTGAATTTAGATATAAGTATTATGCAGGCAAGCTATTTGAAACATCAAATAATAGTGATAAAGCCAAAGATATTTATAATAAAATAGTTGAAGACACTTATGAAAACGAGTTTACAACGCTTGCTAAATCAGGCTTGGTGCGTATTGGCATGAAAATTGAGTAATTACATATTACACAATTTTATGCCCAGAAAGTGTGAAACAATATAAATAGTATAATAAATTTTTTCATTTAAGTATTTATTTTTTGGAGGTAACATGCAACGATTGATTCGTTTGAGCTTTTTAGCTGTAATACTCTGTGTCCTAGGATTTGGACCGGCTATGGCTCAAAAACCGCAAGCTTATGTCTCTGGTCGAATAGCGCCCGGGGATGTGAGGTTGTTCCAAAAGGATACCGTATATGTAATTGATAAGAATTACGTAGTTGGTGGTTCTTTGATTATCGAGCCGGGTACAACAGTGTATTTCTATCCTAACTCAAGACTTATTGACTCAGTTGGTGGTAGAATCATCGCAGATGGTGAAGCTGTTGCTAATTACATTAAATCACCGGATGGTGTGAATCCTATCAATACCGGTTCAGGTTATACCGGTTATGCAGATATGGCTTATTTTATCCGTGGTTTAGAAAATACATCTAACACTAGTACTGTAGATGTAAATACTACTCGTGACTTATCTGTTCATCCATCTAAATACAACACTATCTTTAATGTTGTTGTAGATACGATGACTAGAAAAATCGAAGATTTCCCAATGATTGACGCTAACCACAGAGCTGGTGATGCTGTTGGCGATCACAAATTTGTAGTTCCTTTTGAACAAGCGTTGATGTTTAAAAATGCTCGTTTACAATTTGATCCGAAAATTGACATCTTGTTAAACACTCAACCTTGGAAAAGAGTTAGTGGTGCAAATGTTGCAGTTGAATCTGCTCAAATTAACTTTATCGGACAACCTGTAAACAATGCTTCTAGAGAATGGGGTCACATCGTGGTATTACCAGGTGCAAGAGCTGCTTTCTTTAGAAACGCACGTTTCGAAGGTTTTAAAAAAGATACTACTGTAGATAGAGGTTCTATTTATAATGGTAATGAATTTGGCAGTAACACTGCTCAAATGAATGCTAAAGTTCGCAACTTGACTAATGGTGGTGGTGGTGTTATCACTACTATGTCTTCCAGAACTTGGTTGCTTAATTGTGAATTTGTAAATAACATGGCTCGTAATCGTGGCGGTGCATTGCAAATTTTACAAGCTCCTGAAGGCTATCCTAAAAATGTTGCTTCTTTACCAACATATTCTTATGATAAAAACCCTCAGATATTAAACGCGAAAGGCGAAATTTCTGAAATTATCAGAAACAACCCACTTCCTGCTATCGATAATATTGATAGTGATGTAAATGAACCTTTTGCAACTGACTTTGATCGCCAAGCATGGGATGATGGTCGTATAGCTTTATATTTAGGCCGTATGCGTAATCTTTCTTTCTCTGGTAACAAAGTTCAATTAGCTAATGTAATTGTTAAAAGTATCGGTGGAGTTGACGTAGTAGTTGACGATACTGAAAACCCTGCAAATTACCCACAAAAATATGGTAACTCTGCTCAGGGTGGTGCAATTTATGTAGCTGGTTTCTATGGTGCTAATCCACGTCAAATCGAAGTTGGTTTTGGTATCAATAATTCAATCAAAGATGCTCACGGTGACGTGATTACTTTTGCTAACGCTGATGAATTCGTAGCTGAAGGCAACGAAGCTCGTAACTACCAATCTGTAGGCTTCTCTGAAGGTGCTCGTGGTGGTGCAATGTACATCGGTGACTACACTTCTATGATTTTAGCAGGTGAATTTAAATATAATAAAACTTATACTAAATTCTTGCAAGACGATGTTGCTGGTTCTAACAGTGGTTACTTCTCTATGGGTGGTGCTGTTTTCCATGCAAATACTATCGGTCGTTTGCAAGTAGTAGGCGGTCCTGCTCGTGATGCTAATAACAATGCTACATTGTTTGAAGGTAACGAAGCTGGTGCCGGTGGTGCGATTTTCGTTGATGGTAACGTAGAACGCTCTAAATCTCCGGTAATTGGTGGTTCTGACCAATCATTACTTACAAGAGATTATGGTTTTAATATCAAATTTATTGATAACGTAGCTCAAACATTCGGTGGTGCAGTATTCTCTAAAAGAGCAATGACTGTAAACGGTGCCGGTGGTGTAGCTTCTAAAGAAATTATCGGTTACGGTGGTAATTACCCTGTAATATTTGAAAATAACAAAGCCGGTTATGCTGGTGGTGCTATTGATTTAAGAATTCCAAATTCAAGTTCATTGATTACTGGCAATGAAAGATCTTGTTCTTTTGTTAGAGCTTCTTTCATTAATAATATGGTTGGTAAAGATATTACTGACGATACTAACAAGCCGGAAATTCGTGGTGGTGGTGCTATCTATGCTCTTAACGCTGACTTGACTTTGTTAAAAGGTGTTGAATTTGCTCACAATACTGTTTATAATGGTAATGGTGGTGCAATTTGTATGGTTAACCCTCAAACTTCTTCTAAACGTTTCTTTATTACTGACGTTGATGAAGTTGTTTATGATATGAATGGTATGCCTACATCTTATCACTCTTATGATGATGTCTTTACTTATGATTCTGAAAACTTCCCTCCTGACGTTAGAATGTTGACAAGATTCTATAACAATGAAACTATTGTTGATGATAATATTCTTGCTTCTCAAAACGGCTCAGGTGCTACTCAAGTAAATCAAGGAACTCAAGTAACTACTAGCAATATTATCGCTACTAACTGGTTGGATAACAACATTGGTTACGGCGTTGGTATGGGTGGCTTGATCGTTAAATTTACTAACGGTGGTGCTGATTGGGAATATTTGAATTCAGGTACTGGTTATAGATTGACTGACGTTCACTTTACTGATTACCAAACTGGTTATGTAGTTGGTGACCGTGGTGTTGTACTTAAAACAACAAATGCAGGTAATACTTGGGTTAAAATGACAACTCCTGTAGCTGCAAAAATCAATGACATTAAATTCGTTGGTACAAACGTAGCATTTGCTGCTTGTGACAACGGTTATATCTTAAAAACAATAGACGCAGGTAATACTTGGACTGCTACTCAGCCGGTTACTGCTCATTTGAACTCTGTTGATTTCAATGATGGTCTTAACAATGGTTTCATTGTTGGTGATCGTGGTACTATGTTGAAAACAACTAACGCTGGTCAAGACTGGATCTTAAGAACAGTTGCCGGTGTAACTCATAACTTGAACTCAGTATTCTTTAAAAGCCCTAGTGATGGTTATGCAGTAGGCGAAAATGGTATCATGCTTACAACAGTAAACAAAGGCGATAACTGGTCAATTAATGCTAATAGCCCTGCTTCAAAAACACTTAACAAAGTTTACTTTGTTGGTCAAAGCACAGGTTACTTATTAGGTCAGTATGGTACTTTCTTCAAATCTGTTGATGGTGGTACTACTTGGACTGCTGTGCAAGTTGAAAGTAAATATAAAAACTATTCTTATGCTGACATCTTCTTCTCATCTCCTTCAAAAGGTTATGTAGTTGGTGATGCAGGTCTTGTGCTTACTAACGGATCAACTGAGTGGACTTCTGTGAAACCTGCAGATCAAGGTTTCGAAGATGTAACTCGTAGACATCAAGAAGTAATGCTTCCTGAAAATGGCGTTGGTCTTGGTGGTGCTTTATACATCCTTGACTCAGTAACACAAAACAGAATTGGTAGAATTGACTCTGTAAACTTCAACCGTGTTAGAATGGTTGCTAACAAAGCATTCACTGGCTCTGCAGTTTATTCTGATAACTACGACTTAAAACTTATCTTCAACAGATCTTTGATCGCTGAAAATAAAGTAGATGACAGAAACCAATATGGTTGGGAACAAAATACTATTAATGGTCCATTTAATCCAAACTCAAACCCTAAAAACTTAGCTTCTAGCGATTTAGCAAGTGCTACTATTTATGGTGAAGTTCAAGGTCCATTACCATCTTATATCTATTCAGAAGCTGCAAACACTGTCAAAGACAATAATGCTCGTTTCTTCGTTAGATTGCCGGATGCTCCTAACAGTAAAGGTCTATTAGCTGGTACTACTGGTATCGGTTCTGGTGGTACTGACACATTGCGCGGTAACTATTGGGGTGAAACTCAAGCAAACTTAGTATTTGAATTACCTAACGCTGGTGGTGGTATTGCTAACGCTCGCTTCGAAACGTTCTTTATCGAAGGCGACGGCGAAACACACATGCAATTTATGTATGCAGCTGACCCTACATCTTTGACTGATCCAAGACAACAAGGTCCGTTCGAATCATACAATAAATATAACTATACTCCAATTCCATTGGTAAATGATGTTGCTGATGTTACTCTTCCTGGTACAAATTCAATAAAAGAAACTTTATTGATGTCCGGTCGCGTATATGACATCTATGACAAAGGTACTGATATTAAAACAGCTGACTATACTCAACGTAGAATGTCTCCAATTGAAGACTTTGCTGTTGGTATCGCTCCGGTAGTAGATAGATATGATGCAACTGGTGAAGTTTACGACGGTAAATATGTTCGTCGTTTAACTCGCGATCCTTATATGGAAGATGATGCAATCGTTTCTAAATTAATCACTGATTTCAAAGAAGATTCTCATCCAATCGGATACCCAATGTTCTTAGAAACTATGGTTGATTATGATGGTATGATTGAAAGATCTAACCACGATACATCTATAACTAATGAAACAGTATTCTTCGTTATTAACGAAACTACTACTGATTACATTCGCATCAATATGAATCAGGTTGCTGAAGATGGTGCAAATAAAGAAGTATTCCGTGGTAGAGTTGAGTTCGTTCCTGATTCTACTAACAGAACAAATAAATTCTTGTATCGTCGCAACGAAGAAGGTTTGATGAACTTAGGTTCTGGTCAGCCATTACTTGAAAAATTAGCTCGCAACCCTTATAATGAAGATGGTGCAGCACTTCAAGGTCGTAAATATTCTGTATTAGAAGGTACTAATGATTATAACTTAGGTAACTTCGCAAAAATATACAGCAACAGACCTGATATGCCAGTTTCTAATGATGGTAACCAAACTTACTTTGCAGGTGAAAGATATAAAGCTCTTCCTGTAAACGTTGGTGACACTATCAGAATCGTTTCTCGTACAGTATTGTGGAGAGAAGGCGTTGTAAAAGCAATTGAAGATGGTATGAAATTCGGTATCTCTGAATCTACTCCAGCTCCTGACTTTACAGGTGATGTAGTTAAATTACAAACAGAAGTACCTGAATATGTAAAAGCTAATGCAGATGGTTCTGCTTTAGAAAACATTTCAGTTGACGAATTCAAAAACATACAGTTTGTACTTGAAGATCATAAATATGAATTAGGTAATAATAACAGAAACGTTATCTTGAAAGTTACTGCAAAAGACTTAAACAAATTTATCGATCCGAGATCTGAAATCGCTGGTGACCAATATTCTGAATTGTTCTACGATTGGAATGTAGATCCTAATACAGCTGCTTCTCGCTGGTTGATGACTGATAAAGTATATAGAACTACTACAGATATCGCAAGTTTGAGTGTACCATCTACTGCTGATTCAGCAAATGGTTACATGATTTTCCGCGGTCTTCCTTTGAATCCATTTGTAGTTCCAGGTGGTGAAGATATTACTGTTACAGTATCTAACTTCCCTCCTCACTATAGAGTATTAGATTCATTGTTGGCTTACGATCCTAACTTTGATTTGTCTGAAATTGATAAATATATCGAAACTTATCCTGAGTATTTCCATGCTCAAGCTTATGATATAGATAATGCAAGATTCTTGCAACAAGATACTATCAACTTTGGTACTAACTATAATAACTCGTACACTTTCAAATTGATTGTTGTAGACTCAGTTCCTGAATTTAAAGATTTTGTGGACATGAGAGATCAAACTAATATTGACAATGCTACTGAAGTTGTTGAAATTAGAACTGATGCACAAGGTAACACAATGACTTGGGTAGAATACTTACCTTCATTGTCTGCTTGTGATGTTACAGACGACGGTCAGTTGAAAGCAAACTTGACTGATAAATTACGTTTCAAATTTGACGTAAATACTGATGATGAAATGGAAGATCAATGGGCTGTTAAACATGATGTTGCTGCTGGCCGTACACCTTGGGGATTCCCTTATGGTAAAACAGCTTATGGTTTCCAACATGTTGCTTATGATAACGACGGAAATGTAATCGACTTAGACATATTTAGTGATGACTTTGATAGTGATGGTTATGATCCAAGCGGTATCACTGTAATCAATAAAATTGCTCCTAACTGGATTTCTTCAGATTATATGATGACTTTTGACGATGCTACTGTTGCTGATCAAGATGGTATTTCTTTCACTAGCAAAGGTCAGTTGAATATTAGAATCGACAGAGCTACTGCATTTGACTTGTTAACTCCAAAAGCTGACAGCAAATCAGTAAATGGTGCATTAAACTTAGATACAGTTATGAACATCGTTGTCAATGATGGTCATGGTGCTTTAGCAATGCAACAGTACCACGTACTTATTAATATTGCACCTGAAATCATTACTGAAACTTTAGCAAATGCTAAAGAAGATGAAGATTACAATATCGACTTACTTGACTCTAACAGAATGATTCATGTAAAAGATGCTAACTTTGATCAAGAACATACTTTCGAACTTATTTATGACATCGCTGCTGCTGACATACCTAAAGACCCTTGCTTCCCTGAAGCTGGTGTTTGGAATGTACAGGACGAATTAACTGCTGCAGGTTTCAATGTTGCTGATTTAGATTATGCAACTCCGGCTTGGTTGAAAATCAATGCAAACTCTGGTTTGTTGTTTGGTACTCCAGGTGTAACTGATGCTCCAAAAGTTGATCCGGTATTCGTTGTTGTAAGAGATGAAGAAGGTCTTCCTACAATCAAAGTACTTCAATTACAGGTAGATTCTCTAAACCATGCTCCAAATTATGTAGACCAATTAGAAGTAATTTGTGCAGATTTGGGTGGTAACTTTAGAGATGAAGTAACTATCAGCGATAGAGACTTGTTACGTAATATCGATGGCGAAGAAGAAGAATTGACAATAGAAATCTATTATGCAAATTCTGATTGGACTAAAGGACAAAATATTACTTCTAAATTTAACTTTAGCCCAGCTACTTTACAAGGCCCAATCGATGAACAACAAGATGTTGAAATTACAGCTACTAACTTAGATTTAGACAGAAATCCATTAGATAAATCTTCTGCTAGATTGTTAATCGTTGTAACTGATAAATATGGTGAAGAACTTATTATCCCTTACATTATCAGATTAGCAGATCCTACTGATTTCGTTGCAGATATTACTATCCAAAATAGCATCGGTGCTACTAAAGTATTGAAATTTGGTACAGCTCCTGCAAATGCTACTACTGGTTTTGGTGACGATAAAGCTGAAGTTGGTACTATAGACGAAACTCATTGCGAATTTGAATTAGCTCCATTACCTCCATTAGATGCATTTGATGCAAGATGGGATATTCCTAACACTAATGGTGTTGCAAGAAATATCTATCCTTCTAATGTAGATGGTATATTTAGATACAACGGTCAATTCCAACCAGGTGGTGAAAATGGTGCAACTGGACCATTAGTACCTGTTACTATTACTTGGAGTACAGACCAAATTCCTGACGCAAGTAAAGGTCAATTCTTCATCAAAGACAGATTAACTACTGATGGGAACTATTTCTCATTCAATATGAAATCAGCTGAAGGAAACCATGTATCTACAGTTCAATTCGAACAAAATGGTTCTGAATGTAAAATTACAATAAATGACTTAGCTCTTACAGACTTTGTAATCGTTTATGACCCACTTTCAAGTGTTGATAATAACGAAATGTTTGTAACAAGTTTGAACTCTGTAAGTCCAAACCCTGTTTCTAACAGAGCTAATGTAGAATTTACTTTGACTCAACCTCAAACAGTATCATTTGAATTGATTGATATCTTGGGTAATGTTGTAGAAGTAATCAACACTGGTGATTACCAAGCAGGTACTCATAACATGGAATGGAATGTTAATTCAGGCATCGTAAGTGGAACTTACACTATTAGAATGAAAGCAGGTAACGTTTCTTCTTCTATGCCGGTTGTTTTAGTAAAATAATACAATAAAATAGCAGGTCTTCGCTTCAGAAGACCTGCCTAATTAAAGTAGAAAAAGAGAATAACAAATAAATTGGAGTTAAAAATGAAGAGATTGAAAAAGGTTGCAGTGGGTCTTGCCGCTATTGCGAGTTTAGCAGCTGTATCACCAAATCTCCAAGCTCAAATATGGACTGAGTTTCAGCCTGCTACATTGGTAACCGCAGTTCCATATGCTGAGCTAAATGATAATGATAAAACCGTGATACCGCGCGAAGAGTTTGTATTACCTCCTGCGGATGAAGTTGATTATGACGACGGTTATTATCATGTAGACTTAGGTTTCGACTTTGAATATAATGGAGAAGTTTATAGCTCTATTTATATCAACGTAAACGGTTTTGTGACTTTCAGTAAATATGAATTGAATCAAAACGGTCAGATGGTAATGGTAGATCCTCCAATGGTTCCTGCAGTTGATGCAGAAGCATTGTTTATCGAATCTTCTTCTTATCCTGTAAATGTATTAGCTCCTTTCTGGGGTGACCACTATTACAGAAATACATTAGACGAAAAAAATGACTATTTGGCTTCTGAAATTTCTTATATGCAAGAATCAGATAAATTTATCGTTCAATGGAAAAACTTGAACGTAAATGATAAAAATCAGCCTTCTAGTGTTGCTAATTTTCAGTTGATTATTTACAAATCAACTTCTACATACTCAGCACAAGGCGATATCGAATTCTGCTACGGTGGTATCGGTGGAAATCCTAATTCTCCAAATACTGTTGTAGTTTATAAAGATGCATCTGTTGGTATCAAAGGCGAAGCTGAAGATTATATGAATGGTCTTCTTTTTGATCAAAATATTGATTTGCAAAAAACTAGTCAAGATTTGACTAACAAATGGCAACCTTCTGACCAACGCTCTGACGCTAGAATCAGATATATTGCAAAAGCTACAAACAAAATTGAAGAATGGTGGGGTGATGGTGATGTTGACTTCTCTAAAGCAGAAGGTAATATCCACGAAGGTCAACCACAAAATCGTTTTGTAACTATCAATGATGTTCGTATAATCATGAAATCTGTTGCTACCGGCCAACCTTTGGATGATGCCAGAAGAAGACAAGCTTATCATGGTGACGTTACTCACGATGGTCGTTATTATTATGATATCGATGATAACAAACAATACATCAAATACAGATCAGAAAAATATTCTGATGATTTACCTGAAGCAATTGCTTCCATCAAACAAATCAGATTTGAATGTGACGAACATGATGCAGCTTACGTATTAGAATATATGGGCGGTCAAGTTTCACAGTTGCCTTGGATTCATCCTTTGGATTATAAAGGCAAATCAGCTATCGATGCTGATGCTGTTGCTTCTAACTTAGTTCTTGGCACTATGTCTAAACTTCCTAACGGAAACTATACTATTCCAATTTATGTGAATGGTGACGTAAAAGGTGCTTTTAGTACTAAATTTGATATCAATGCTAATGTTGTTGATGTTAAAGTTGCTAACGAAGATATGCTTACTAACTTCTCTTCTAACAGAGTTGTTTTAGTTGGTGCAAACCAAAACCTAAGCAATGATTCTAAAGTATGTGACATTGAAGTTAACATTAACGATAAAGAAGTAAAATTAAGCGGTATCCGCTTGAATAAAACTGAAGTTGAAGATTTGACTTCTACAGTAAGCCAAATTGAATCTTCTAACGCTGCTATGGGCATCAAAATGTTATCAAAAAACCCGTTCGCTTCTAACGCTAAATTTAGCGTAAATACTAATATGACTAATGATATGAATTTAGCTATCTACGATATGTTAGGTAACAAAGTTAAATCATTTGATGTTAGTGGAAATGAATATGTTTGGGATGGTAAAGACGATAACGGTAATGCTGTTGCAAATGGCGTGTATATTATCAGATTATCAGGTAACGATGTTTCTGTAACAGAAAACGTTGTTTTGAGTAAATAATATGATAAAAATCTGCTTAAATATTATATGTTTTGGTATACTGCTCGTTATGAGCAGTCTGCCGAGCATTTCTAAAGAATATAAATTAGAAATGAACCCAAAATCTAAAGCAGATGTTTGTGAAGAATTATTTGCCGGTTCAAAACGATATGTTACTTTACCTTTAGATTTAGGTCCTATTTCGGTATCTGATTCTTTGTTCGGTTTTACTTTGTATATTAAATTTGACAGCGATAAACTGTTATTTGATAATGCCTACACAATCAACACTTTATCTGAGCCTTTTACATCAGGTGGTATAAAGTTAGAAGAACAAGGCGGCAATCATATCTTAGGAAGTATAGGTACTATAACTAACTTTGATACTCCTTCAATCGGTGAGTTACCTTTAGTAAATCTTAGATTTATGTATTTAGGTGACTGTGCAGACTCGGCAATGATAGTAGTAGAAGAATTGTCTTTTACCTCTGAAAGTAAAATACCTTTCTTCAAAAACGATACTACATACATTTATGGTAAAGTATTAGAAGGCGAAAATAGATACGCTAAAGTAGAATTTGAAGAAGAAGAAAAGAATTTTGGAACTTTGGATACTATTTCAGGTTCGTTGTTCTTTGATTTACCGACAGAAGCAAGAATACATAATTTAGAAATATCTCTTGATAAAGATGATAACTTTGGATTTAGTGATTTTACTTCTGATAATAGTGGAATTAATATTGATGAAATCATAGAAAATGATTCTAGTTATATATTTAAATTGTCAAATTTAGATAACGAAAATCAGTGCTTTATCAAATACAATATGTATCGCACAGTTGACGAAGATTTTACAAAAAATATTAATTCAGCAATTACATCTGTAAATGAATGTAACTGCGTTACTAAAATCTATAATACGCAACAATTAGTTGTTTATAAAAGGTCTAGCGTAACAGAAACAAATGAGCAGACTATGTTTGATATTGTTAATAAACAAATTCAAATAAATGTTCCTAAAAATAATGTAGAAGTATATGATTTAAACGGAAACTGCTCTAAATATCAAGATACTGATATACTAAGCTTTGATGATAAAAATGCAGGATTGTATTTAATCATCATAAAAGCCCAAAACAAAATTGAAAAAGTAAAATATTTAAATATTAAATAACTCAGTGGAGGTTATAATGACATATGCTTTTAAAGCAAAAGGGTTGACTTCCAAGTTAATTCTTGGCTTGATGCTTGTCATGGGCTTTTCATTTGCAACATTTGAAAAAGCTCAAGCGGCGAATCCAGAAATTCCGGTACTTACACTTACCGGCATGCAATCTGGATATGAAAAATCTTTATATCCTGATGGTAGAATTTGGGTTGCTCCTTCTGATAATGGCCCAAGAGAATTCTTGGTACCGGTATTTATCAAAAATAACTGGCGTCCTACTACAGGTATGCACGAACTAATTAATCCTGAACCAATCAAAGATTTTAAATTTGATTTGTACTACGATTCTACTATGGTTAGAGCCATGGGGTACGAAACTGTAGTTTCAGGTGTATCTGAATTCTCTAATTGGGAAGATAATGACGGAAACGTTATTGCTACTGCAAATGGATGGCAAATTTCTACTAATGATCAACCGGATAAAACTTATTTGGAAGACATTATGCCCAATGCAAGTATTGATAACAAAAAACATGGTCACAAATTTACTATAGTTGGTAGCTCTAGTGATTCGTTACCTGTGCATACTAACTTTAAACCATTAGTATTTATTAAATTTAGAGTTATCCCTAATGCGGCTAATCCTCTAACAAAAATCGCTCCTATCTATATTGGTAGAGAAGATATTTCTTATAATGGTTTAAATATTAGAAAAGAAGCTCCTTTCTCTGAACTAAGAGAAATCAGCCCGGATATCATTGGTATTTATCCAGATCCAACTGAAAAAACAGGTTTGGGTGGTATCAATAATTCTAATGAAGTAACTTATGCTACAGAGCCTACAATCGAAGGTGTTATATACCTTCGCGTTATGGATAAATTACCTAAGATTGGTTTCAATCAAAAAGATGATCCAATTGTAAGTAAACAAAGTGGCGCATATTGGGAAATTACAAAAGAACTTACTGCTTCAGATGAATCTTCTGAAAAAGGCGAGTTAGTATTAGAATTACAAAACATTGTAACAGGTACTAGACTTAGAGATATTACTATTGAATCTGACCAAAAATGGTTAAGCCTTGAAGAGGTAACTAAAGGTAACTCTAAAGAGTTTGAAGATGGTATGTGGATTGATAATGGTATCATGAACCAAGCTGATCCTATGAATACTGTTGGTGCTGCTGATAAAAAAGTATTTATCAAAATTGTGTGCGACCAAGGTCAAATCAAAGGTTCTGCTGAAGAATCTGAAGGTATTTATGTTGGTTACTTGACAGTTAGATCTGAAAATGCTGAACTTTCTCCTGTAAGAGTTAAAGTTACATTTATTTACTTCCGTAGCCCTTACGAACCAACATTGGCTAGCAATGGCACTGGTATCAGATTGAACGTACGTAATTCTCGTGGTGATGCTGGCGATGCAACAAGAATCGTTTTCGGTACTGCTCCTAGAGCTACTGATGATGTAGATATGTTGTTCGGCGAAAGAGCTTACATGTCAGACATTACTGACTTTGGAGCTCGTTTTTACCCTGTTGACCCTGTATTAGAAACATTGATTCCTTATGGTTTCCAATGTATCAATCCTAATACAGAAGCTCCTTTATATTCTTCTAGAGATATTAGATCTTCAAAAGATACTACTAACTCTATTATCTACAAAGTAAAATTTGATGCTGATGGCGTTCAAAACTACCCTGTAGTTGTTACTTGGGATAAAGCTGATTTCCCTGATGGAGCACAATTGTTTATCCGTTCTATCTTGCATGGTCAACCATTAGAAGCAACAAACATGAGAGTTGCTAATGGTAGCTATTATATTTCAGACCCTGAAATCAACGAATTCAGAATAGAATATACTCTACCTTCAGTAGTTGATTATGTAACTGTTGACGGTGATGCTATTATCCAAAAAGGTTGGAACTTGCTTTCTGTTCCTGTTGCTCCAATTAACAATGAGTACCTTAATGTTTACAAAAATGCTGTAACTAAACCACAACATTTTGCTTATAACATTTGGGAACCTTCTGATGTAGTAAAACCGGGTTATGGTTATTTTATCAAATATAATAATTTGGTAGACAAACAATTTGCTGGTGCTTTTATATCTGAAATATCAGTAGCTAACGGTTACCCTGTAAGAGTATACCCTGGTGATACTGATGATAAAGGTGGTTGGAATGCTATTGGTTGCCCAACTGTAAAAACTTCAGTTGCAAATATCTCTTTTGACGAATTTAACGGTGAATTACCTACAGCTGAATTTACTCACTCTCATTCTATATATCAATATAGTAAAGAAAGTGGTTATACTGCTGTAAATGTATTAGATCCGGGCAGAGGTTATTGGATTAAAGTTGATGCTAACGGTTACCTTAACTTAAAAGGTGGCATGATTGGTACTAAATCATCTTTCAATAATAACGAAGCTATCTTAGCTGCTAGCTCTGAACTAAACATATTTGATAATGCTCAACACAATGCTAAATTGTACTTGGCTGCTAACAATGTTGCTACATCAACATTTGAAATGCCGCCTGCACCAATGGCTGAATTGTTTGATGCTCGTTTTGAAGAAGGAACTTATGTTGCTAACTCTAACGAAAATATTATCAATTTGCAAGGTATCACTTATCCTGTTTCTATCTCTATGTCAAATGCTGATGCAGATTATAAATTTGTAGATGCTTTAACTAACAGAGTATTAGGTTTCATCAACAAAGGTGAAAACTCTAATATCGAAATTTCTGAAACAGAAGCTAATTCAATTAAAGTGATTAAAGTTGAAGCTAATGAAACTGCTTTTGAATTTACAGTAGGTCCTAACCCTGTATCTTCAAATGCAACTATTACTTATAATATGCCTACTCAAGATAATGTAACTGTTACATTGTTTGATGAATTAGGTAATAAAGTAATGACTTTAGTAAACAACGAAGTTGCTAATGCTGGTGTTAACACTATTGACTTTAATGCTGCTGCTTTAAGTTCTGGTAGCTACATCTGCAAACTTAATTCTAACGGTTTCAATGCTGTATTGAAAGTTGTTGTTGTTAAGTAAGAGATAAACAATAAAAAAGGCAACATTTTTACAAATGTTGCCTTTTTTTATATACTTTTGTAAGTAACGAAATAGAAACATATTGGTCTTTATTATTATGATAAAATATATTTACACTATAGTTTTCTTGTTTGTATTTGCGACTGTCTCCAATGCTCAATATACTATTAACATTGAAGCTACAAATACAAATGGTGAAGTACAAAATAATCTAAAAATCGGAGTGCATCCTGATGCCTCTGACTATATCGACGAAGGCTCTCCATTTAATGAATATGAGTTCCCTGGGCACGGGATGGGTGGTACTTTGCACTGTTTCTTTAAAGTTCCTGATAAATTTACTGAAGGCAATACGACTTGCACATATATAGACTATAGAAAAGAAAATATTGAAGCTGCTTATAAAGTAGTCTATATCATGGATGCACAGTTTGGCGATGAAGAAATGACTTTAAAATGGAACATCAAAGAAAATCCAAGATTGGATTCTGCATATATAGAAGATGATTATTCTACTATTGATTTATTTTACTACGACATGCTTGCACAAGATGAATGCACATTGACTAATGATGCTTGGAAAAAAATAAAGATTACTTTAGTTTTCACCGATCCTGTCTCTGTAGAAGATAATCAAGAAGAAACTGATATATCTGTTTACCCTAATCCTGCTTCTGAGTATTTAAAAATAAATGTAGATAATATACAGTCTTATATAATATTTGATGCTACCGGCAGAGAGGTTTTGAATAAAGATTATAATGGTCAAATGGTTGATATCTCTAATTTGCAAAAAGGATTTTATAATATTGTCCTAATTGATTATAATGCAAACTTGCAATCTAAAAAATTCATAAAATTATAGTATCGGAGCTGCTTTGTGGAGCAAAATAGAGATAATAGAAATCAAAATAAATATAGACAGCAAAGGCAAGACAGAAGATACGTCCCGAGAGATAATAGGAAGAATATTTATATCTCTATAGTTATACCATTGCTAAATGAAGAGGAATCTTTGCAGGAGCTTGCTTTATCTCTGGAAGGAGAGTTAAACGACATAGCTGATGAGAAATGGGAAGTAATTTTTATTGATGATGGTTCGACTGATAATTCATATGATATTATCCGAAAAATTCACTCGAGAAATACTAATTTCAAATGTATAAGATTCCGTAGAAATTATGGTAAGTCAGCTGCTCTTTCTGTCGGATTTCAAGCAGCACAAGGCAAATTAATTGGAACTATGGACGCAGACTTGCAAGATGACCCAAAAGAGCTGAAAAGTATGGTTGAAACTATTAACAAAGGCTGGGATTTAGTTTCAGGCTGGAAAAAAGTAAGACATGATCCTATTACTAAAACTGTACCCTCAAAGTTCTTTAACTATATTACATCAAAGACTAGTGGCATTAGATTGCATGACTTCAACTGTGGATTTAAAATGTACAGGAGAGAGGTTGCTAAAAGGCTTCAAGTATATGGCGAGATGCATAGATACTTGCCTGCGTTAGCGCACTGGGATGGTTTTAAAGTCACTGAAATACCTGTACTGCATCATGCAAGACCTTATGGCGTTTCAAAATTCGGACTATCTCGTTTCCTTTATGGATTCTTAGATTTACTGACAGTTATGTTTACTACCAGATATATGAAACGACCTTTGCATTTCTTTGGTTTATTAGGAACTTTATTTGTGCTTTTAGGTCTTACAGTAGATACATATTTGGCTGTTGAGTGGGCGATGGGGTTGACATATCTAAGTGAAAGACCTTTGTTCCTTATGGGAATAGCCTTTATCATAGTTGGTGTTCAATTCATTTCGATGGGACTTCTTGGCGAGCTTATAATAAAGAATTCGTTTAAACAACAAAACTATAATATAAAAGAGCGGCTCTTATGAGACTAAATATATACACTTTGCTTATCCTTTTATTGCCAATGAGCCTTTTACATGCTCAAAAGCAAAATACAATCAAAACAGATGGTGGCTTTATAGATCATTTTAAAATCGGTGCAGGTTTGAGTGTATTTTCTATACAAGCTGGTGATAAAAACTTAAATACAATGTCTCTTATGCCAAATGTTGATGAAGAAGGTAAGTTAGTCATCGGTGGGCAAATGGGTGGAGGGCAACCAGGATATCATGTTCAACTATCCGCTTATCTCGATAAAGAAGAAGATTATAAAATTCCTTTTGGTATATCTCATAACTTTATGGGTGCTGCTCAGACCAGACCAGCTTCTTCGCAAGGTGTACTGACTCGTTACCATCATGATTTAGATTTGATAAAACTGAATATAGGATTTCATGCTTCTATATTAGATATAGATTCTTCCGAAGCGAAAATATACATCGGACCTGAAATTATGTATTCTTTTGTAACAAGTTCTAAATATACTGAAGAATTTGATTTTCTTTCCCCTGATGAAAAAGATATAGAAGTGGCAAACCTTTCTAAAGCAGATGCTGCTCGATGGGGTGGTCTTGTAAGGCTTGGAGTAGAAGGTCATTTACATAAGAATATATTTGTTAATATTGGACTCGGACTTGGAGTCTTAAATTTATTTGGCAGAGATGATGAACGTGGAGAGCTCTTTACGTTTACTAATAGATTAGAGATTAGCGAGTCTTATGTTTACTTTTTAGATTTTTCTCTTATTCTGCAGTACCAATTTTAATTAGGGTTTATAGTGATTTATAAAAGTGATTGTAGGCATTTCTTGGGACACATCCCATGCAAATATCATAAAAATGAAGGTGTACACTGCTCTGATTGCAAGTATTATGACAAAACTGACAAAAAAATATTGATAATTAAGCTTGGTGCTATAGGTGATGTAATTCGCACTACTACTCTGATACCAAAAATAAAAAAAGAATATCCTGCTGCTCAAATATGGTGGATTACATACTCTCCAGCTATTGTTCCTGCTGTCGTTGATAAAGTCTTCAAATATGATGCAGAAACAATTACAATATTAGAACAAACACATTTTGATGTACTGATAAATTTAGATAAAGATATCCAAGCTTGTGCATTGGCAACTAAAGCCAAGGCTGACACAAAATATGGATTCATTTTAGAAAATGGAAGGCCGGCTCCGGCTAATGAATTAGCTATTCACAAATTCAACACCGGACTATTTGACGATTTGAATAAAGCAAATCAGAAGTCATACCCGCAAGAAATATTCGATATTTGTGGCTGGGAGTACTCGGGAGAGGATTACTTGCTGGATTGCGATCAAAGTATCAAGTGGGATTATAAAACCACAGACAAGCCTGTTATTGGATTAAATACCGGGTGTGGAGCCAGATGGGTGTCTCGTCTTTGGGCAAATGAGAAGTGGGAAGCCTTGATAGCTAAAATACAAAATGCTGGATATGAAGCATTGCTATTAGGCGGAAAGCAAGAAGATGAAAATAACAAGCTTCTCCAAAAAAATACCAATGCAACTTACCTAGGGTATTATTCTTTACAGGAATTTATTTCACTTGTAAATACTACAGACGCAGTTGTCTCAGCTGTAACTATGGGAATGCATATCGCAATTGGACTAAAGAAACCTTTAGTACTTATGAATAATATCTTCAATCCATACGAATTTGAGCTATACGGTAGAGGCGAAATAGTACAACCTAGGAAGGAATGTACTTGTTACTTTAGTCCGACGTGCAAAAACAAAGAATACTTCTGCATGGATCACTTAGAAGTAGATGACGTGTTTGACGCAATAGTAAAAAGTCTAAAATAATAGGAATTATTTGATTTTATTGTTCTACATTGCACGGAAAATTTATATAATAAAAGGCAGCCTATTAGAAGCTGTCTATTGTGCTTTTAGATTATATTATCCTTATAAAAAATCAAAATATTGTAATATCTTGCTTCTTTACAAACTGCAAATCAAAAAAGATGAAAAAGTATTTTAACGAACATCCCTTGCGTGCGATTTTAATCATCGCTCTATTAGTCAGATTATTTGCTGCCTTTTTTGCAAAAGGTTATGGAATGCACGATGATCATTTCGGTCCGATTCAGCAACCTTATGATATAATTAATGATTATTCCTATTGGGAAAATCGAGATGAACCACACGGGCATAGCATTATTTATCCTTCTCTGCATTATTATCTGTTTCAAGGCTTAAACTCTATTGGAGTGGATGACCCTCAGACAAAAATGTACATAGTTCGTACTCTTCACGCATTTTACTCGCTTTTAATTGTTTATTTCGGTTATTTGATAGCTTTGCATATAGGCAACAAAGAAACTGCTAAGAAGGTCGGCTTAGTGCTTGCCCTCTTTGGAATATTGCCGTTTATGAGTGTCCGTAATCTTATAGAAATGGTTACCATACCTCCTTTGATGGGGGCTATGTACCTAGTGGTCAAGCATAACAGAGGCAGAGAAATATTCTGGGCAGGATTGCTTTTCGGTATGTCTTTTATCTTTCGTTATCAAACATTACTTATGCTTGGTGGTGTTGGATTTATATATATATTCAGAAAACAATTTTTGAATTTAGCATATATTTCTCTCGGATTTATACTTTTTATATCTTTAACTCAAGGAATAGTAGATTGGTTTGCTTGGGGGTATCCATTTGCAGCACCTATCCAATATATCTTCCTGGATGGTAGCTCTGCTGCATCTTACGCTTCCGGCCCGTGGTATCAGTATTTATTATTGATATTTGGCTTGCTTATACCACCACTGGGAGGCTTTTTGATATTTGGCTGGCTTCGCTCCTGGAAAGAAAATTGGATGATTTACTTACCGGTGATGTTGTTTTTTGTATTTCACTCTTATTATACCAACAAGCAGGAACGATTTATCTTGCCGGTAATTCCATTTATTATAATTTTAGGTATTGTTGGTTGGGACACTTATGTAAAAAATTCTGCCTTTTGGAAGAATAAACATAAGCTCCTTACAGGCATGTGGGTATGGTTTTGGATAGTCAATACAATAATTTTACTTGCTTTCACATTCACATACAGTAAAAAAACACGTGTGGAATCTCTATACTATCTATCTGACAAGGCTAATGTAACAGGTGTAGTAGTCGAAATGGGTGGAATGGGAGGAATAAAGCAACCTACTTTTTATCTAAATAAACAAGTACCTGTTTACGAATTGTTTAAAAAACATACTTCAGAGATGATTCTTTCTGAAATTAATGATAACGAGTACTCTATGCCTAACTACTTTATATTTTATGGTGCTGATAAGCTTCAAGAAAGAGTTTCTCAAGTAGAAACTGACTTTAATCTTTCTCTAGTTCAGGAAAAAGAAATTAGCCCTAGTTTACTCGATTGGGTATTGTATAAGCTTAATCCTAAACACAATAAAAATAAAGCAGCGTATGTATATGGTGTAAATTAAGCAGTGCGAAACTACATTATAGGTTCACCCGGATTTGTCATTAGATGTCATCAAAGTGCTGTAAATGACTGTAGACCATTCAATTGCTATTTAAGAAAATATTACATAATTGCTAATTGAAAGGCAAGGGGGCCAACCCCTGCCTTTCAATGACTTTAATGCCTTCCCATTCTTTCTGATGACATTTTAGGGCAAAGTTTTAAAAGTTGGGGAAAAATATTAACTTTGTAAAAAGTCAAAAGAATAGAAGTGTAGAGCTATGTTAGACAAGTCAATATTATCGATGATTTTGCCGGAAGGTATCTTGGATTATTTTGAAATAACAGGAGT
>JBFHIJ010000024.1:0-44129 GCA_041596515.1 Chlorobiota bacterium | reverse complement strand
TAAAACATCTACTACGAAACTGATATCAAACTTCGTAATTTCAGCGATTTTATATTTATCAAACCCAGAATTTCTAAGTTTCACAATCATTTCTTGTCTTTCTACCCTCATGCCTTCTTCTTTACCCTCAAGTCTGCCTTCTTCTTTACCCTCGAGTCTGCCTTCAAGTCTGCCTTCTTCATAACCTTCATCATGCGCCGTATCTAAGGAGTTTTTCAAATCGCGATAGTATTTTAAACTATCTTCGTACCATTGCACCTGTTCACGAGAGAATTTTGCAATTTCTGCGGTTTCAAATAGTTTTATAAAAATCTTTTCTCTTAGCTTTTCAGGGATATTGTCTAATCTTGTTAAATTTTTCAGCACATATAACCACTTATCAAACCGCGTATCCAATTCATCTACCGTTTTGTTGAATTTAGGCATTTCTAGGTAGATAAACGTCAGCTTGTCATAAAACACTTTCTTAGTTTCTATGTCTGAGAGCTTAACGTCATATCTGTATTTCTCAGGTTGATTTTTATCTTCATCAAAAACAAAATCTAAAATCGCAATGGTGTATACAGCTTTTAACTCAAAATTCCAGCTGTTTCTTTTTGCCTGTTCTGTAATAGAGAAAGTAGAATAATATAAAGTCCTATCTTTGAAAAAGTTCTGTTTAGTTTTTTGCAGCTCTACAATGAATTTTTCGCCGCGTTCGTTTTCGCAATATAAGTCAAATATTGCTCGCCTATCCATGTCCGTAGAACCTAAGTGTTCATTCTTAAGATAAGTCAATTCTACTATCTCACCTTGTTCTTCGCGGAGAAGTTCACTTAGGAAGTCTTTCAGTAAATCTTTGTTAGGTTCTTCACCGAACAGCTTTTTAAAGCCATAATCAGTAAATGGATTTATATATTTTTCTTGTAAGTACATGATTATCCAACCTCCGAATAAAGTACTTTATTGCAATTTAGCATCTGATTAAAAATACGAAACTGATATAGAATATATTTTAGAAATGTATAAGATACTCTGTTTTATATCTACGTACCATAAATTGTAATGTTATAGTATTGATTCTAATTCTGATTCGCTTTCCAGCAGAACATCTCTGGCTTTGCTGCCTGTAAAAGGTCCGACGACTCCTGCAGCTTCTAATTCGTCTACTATCCTGCCTGCTCTGGCGTAACCGACTTTAAGTCTTCTTTGCACTAAAGACACAGACCCTTGCTGATGTCGTATTATTAGACGGGCTGCATCCTCAAATAAAGGATCTCTATCAGAAGCATCTATGTTTTGAGATTCTCCAATTTCTTCATTGAGCGAAGGGAGATAGTATGGCTCAGAGTATCCTCTCTGGTTGCCTATATATTCACAAATATCATCTACTTCATCTGTATCAATAAAGGAGTTTTGTACCCTAATAGGTTTGATAGTACCCGGAGGAAGGCAAAGCATATCGCCATTACCTAATAGCTTTTCTGCACCAGAGAAATCCAAAATAGTTCGCGAGTCTATCTTAGTGGCTACAAGGTATGCCATTCGTGCTGGGAAGTTAGCTTTTATCAGACCTGTGATTACGTCTACGGAAGGCCTTTGAGTAGCTATTACCATGTGAATTCCTACGGCTCTGGCCATTTGAGCCAGACGAGTGATAGGTTCCTCTACTTCTTTGCCAGCTGTAAGCATCAAATCTGCTAACTCATCTATAACTACTACTATGTAAGGTAGTGGTCTGTGGTCGATATTCGGTTTGTTTTTGTGCTTGCCTTCTACAACTTTTTTATTATAGTCTTTTATGTTTCTGTCACCTGCAGCTGCTAAAATGTCATAGCGTTTTTCCATTTCGACTACTGCTGATTTCAAAATAATTATGGCTTCTTTTGGATCAGTAATAATAGTAGACTTTAAGTCTGGCGAAACAGCCATAAAGTGGTCTTTTAAGTGAGCATACTGCTGTAATTCTACTTTTTTAGGGTCTATAATCACAAACTTAAGTTCATGTGGCAGTCTCTTATAAAGCAAAGAGCAAATTAGTGTATTGATACCTACTGATTTACCTGCACCTGTACTACCGGCTATAAGTAAGTGAGGCATTTTGGCTAAGTCAACAATATAAACTTCACCTGAGATTTGTTTTCCTAATCCCAATGGCAACTGCATATTGTTATTTTTAAACTTTTCCGATTTGATTACATCTCCAAATCTAACTAACTGAGGTTCCTGATTTGGAATTTCAATACCAACAGTTCCTCTACCTGGGATTGGCGCAATTACTCTAATACCTCTTGCTTTCAGAGCCATAGCAAGGTCATCTGCTAAGCCTTCAATTCGACTGATTTTTATGCCGGCTGCAGGTACAAATTCGTATTGAGTAACAACCGGTCCGGGAGTTACGCTAAGGTTTTCGATGATGATTTTGAATGTTTCAAGCTTTTCTTGTAAAATTCTGGCATTATCTTTTAGTTCCTGCTCATTGACTTTATTTGTAGAATCACCAAATTTTATTAAGTCAATAGTTGGAGGAGTATAATTTATCTTCTCATCATGAATATAAGTACTTAACATGTTTTGTTTTGCTATTGTTTCATTTTTGCGAACAGGCACGTTATCGTCGTCGTCATCATATTCATGAACAGTAACTGTCAATGCAGGTTTTGGTGCAGAATTAGTTTCTATAGGTATCGAAGTTTTGGACATTTTTATTGGCTTATTGTCCGCAGACTCTCGTATTTCTGTAGAGATTTCTTTTGTTTCGGATTCAAATATTTCAATATCTTGCGTTGTTGCTTTAGGCAAGTCAGTGTCAGAGACTTCAGGTTGATAATCACTATCATATTTAAAATTAAATGGTTGCTCTTCGCTAACTTCCTTTTTATTCGCTGGTTGGAGATTTTTCAAAATATCAGATGCCGATAGTTTGAGCTTTGGCTTGATACTTTCCGCTACATCCTCTTCTTCTTTGTCTTTAGCTGGCAAATTATATTCTATCTGCCTTGTTTCAAACTTTGCTTCAGTTTCATAAGTTTTTGGTTCGTTTATAGAACTTTTTATAGTAGTCCTAATAATCCTGGCAGGCTCTACTGAGTCGTTATTTATTACGCTGCCTTTCTGCTGCTTTGGAGGTTCAGATTTGGTAGGAGTGCTAACTTCTTCTATGTTGGAACAGTCATCTTGAAGTTGATTAATGACGTAAGTTTTTGTTTTTTCCCTAGAAGATTCATCAGCTAATTTAGGATTACTCGAATCTTCAACAATGTTATCATCATCATTATCTTCGTAATCTTCAGTGTTATTTATTTTAACATCTTCTTTGAGATTCTTATTCGTAGCTTTATTACTATTGATTTTATCTTTTATAAGTTCTTTGCCAGAGCCAATCATAGATTCTGTTTTTGATAACGAAAAACTAATTAGTTTATCTATTTTAATATCAGTTCCTAAAATAACAGTGACAACTAAAGCTGTAAAATAAATTAGAATAGATCCGACAATTCCTATTATACTAATAGTTATAGAAGAAAGGAATTCGCCAATAAAGCCATACCATTCGTGACTCATATCTACGAAAACTGATGTGTTTTGCAATGTCCCAAAGAATGCGGAAAGAAAGAGCGCAAGGATTATATATACACTCGTATGTTTTATCCATTTGTCGTCTATTGGTTCTCCCTGAAACATAAACTTCGCAAAAATTACTACAAAAAATGGCAGTCCGATACTAGCATAACCAAATGTAGAGTTAAAAAAGAAATTTGATAGCCAAGCCCCTACAATTCCTAACCAGTTATGTATTAAAACAGGCTCACCCATATTGCCAAAAGCCATATCTAAAAAGCCGGAAAAGCCCATAGATAAGTATCTTTTGTCGATTTGAGAATGCGAAAGCATAGACAGAAATAGAAAAGCAGACATCACCATTAGCAATATAGATATTACTTTAGTTTGAGTGCTAACTTCCTTTTTTTTGCTTTTGGAAGTTGAAGAATTGCTGTTTTTCTTAGGATTTTTCTTCTTTACGCGATTTAAGACTATGTCGTCATTATTAGGCATTTCTTCCCCCCAGAATAAAATGCTAGTGCAACAAAGTATTTATATATTTTATCAATATATAAATAATAATAAAGATAGTCAATAGATTATATTAAAATATACTAAGCTTTTTTGATACTATTACCCTCTATCACAGGTACAACCGGATAAATATTTTTTGTCAGGCAAAGTTTTATATCGGATTCCATGCCGTTAGCAATCAGCGTTTTTGCATGTTCTCTGGTTCTGATGAAATCTAATAAATCAACCGAATGAAGATTATACAAGTTTTTAGCAGCATCTGCTGAGTCTGTAAGTGTTACATTGTTATAGTTTCTATTGAAGTGATTTATAAATGCTCCGGCACATAGAGTGTCTTCATAAGATAATCTGCCATTAGTTCCTGCACACATCACACATATCTCCGTAGAATCAAGTTCTTCTTCTAAGTTCAGATGGTGCTGACTTATATAATCTATAACAGAATCAATATTTACAAAACCACCTACAACACGGAATTTAGCATTTTTACCTTTTTGGAAAACTTTTGAACCATTAGAGGTAGAAATAATAACAGACTTACCTTGCACAGCTTCTTCAGTATATTCTGTTGGTGAGTTCCCTGCATCAAATCCGCTTGGTTTTTGGCAGTTTCTCTCGCCACCTAAAAATCTGCTTTCTTTGCTGAGCGAACTATATACGGATACCGCTTTATCCAAACTTTCGTATGCTAAGACTTCTTTCGCACCATTGTGTAAAGATGCACAAACAGAAGAACCGGCTCTGAGCACGTCAATCATAATAAGAATTTTATTGTCAAATTGGTTAACAGACTCAGGAAAATAAGGAGTTAAAAGAGCATCGACTGTCATTCTTTACCTTCACAATCAGTTTTACAAACATTATGCGACACTAACGCATCATAAAAGCAAAATAACTAAAAAAAAGAAGAATATATATTTTGAAATTCAAAATATCTTTTAAGAGCTGAAATAATCCATATTTGCACTGAGTTTTTCGGATTTTAGTTGTAAATTGCAAGCATCTATTATTTATAATAAATTTGACTGCTTATCAATATGGCAAAACCATTTATCATAGCTGGCCCGTGCCTCGCCGAATCTTTTAACATGCTTGACGAAAGTGCGGCTCTTTTATCTGAACTTAGCAAAAAATTAAATTTTAAGTTGTATTTTAAAGCTTCTTATCGCAAAGCAAATAGAACCAGTGTAAACTCCTTCGAGGGAGTTGGTGATAATGTCGCTTTGGGTTGGATAAAAGAAGTCGGTGAAAAGTACAAAATTGAAACTATAACAGATATACATGAATCTAAAGATGCAAAAATTGCTGCAGAATTTGTTGATATTTTGCAAATTCCTGCCTTTTTAGCTCGTCAGACAGATTTGCTTATCGCTGCAGGCGAAACTGGTAAAATTGTAAATATAAAAAAAGCACAATTTATGGCTGCACCTGATGTAATCAAAGCAGCTGATAAAGTTAAATCTACCGGAAATGATAAAGTTTGGCTTACTGAGCGCGGTACTTTTTTTGGTTATAATAATTTAGTAGTTGACTATAGAAATTTGATACTCATGAGGCAAAGCGGTTATCCTACTGTGTTTGATGCTACCCATTCTGTACAGCAGCCTTCTATAGGGGAGCAGTCTGGTGGATCACCTGAGTTTATCCCGGCTCTGGCACGAGCAGCCGCTGCAGTGGGCATAGATGGATTGTTTTTAGAGACTCATCCGGATCCCAAAAATGCAAAAAGCGATTCTGCAACTCAGATGCCGCTTTCAAAAGTAGAGAGTTTTTTATCAGAAATCTTTAAAATAAATGAGATTCTTAATCCTTAATATAGTTTTTGTATTAGCTTTTGTGGCTTGCTCTACTGATGACTATGATAAGAAATTAGTAGAACAGGAAAGTAATGTACTGCAGGGAGACTTGCCCGATCAGATTAGCCATGATGTAAAAGTGCTTTTTACAGATTCTAATATCACTAAAGCTATTTTATATGCAGGTAGAGCCAGAATATTTTCGGATAAAAAAGAAACAATTTTGGACAGTAATGTGCACATAGATTTTATTGATAGTAAAACAGGTGAAAAGCAAAGTTATCTGGATTCGGACTCTGCACATATAGATGACAAAACGCAAAATATGGTAGCGGTTGGTAATGTGTTTGTTAAGTCAGACAGCAAAAACTCTACTCTTAAAACTGAAAAGCTATTTTGGAATAATAAAACCAGAAAAATACACACTGATGAGTTCGTTATTTTCGACACTCCTCAGGAACATTTCGAAGGCTACGGCTTCGAATCAGACGAAAACTTAAGTAATTCTACTATATACAAAGTCTCCGGAGAGCAAAAATGAAAAAAATAATGATAGCCGGTAACTGGAAAATGAATACTAACCTCTTTGAGGCTCAAGTACTTGCAGAATATATATTTGGCGGTGTTTTACAAAAACCTGATTTAAAAGTGGATGTGGTTTTATGCCCTCCATTTGTAAATCTTTCAACAGTTGCTTCCGTTCTAAAAGATACTAAAAAAGTACTGCTGGGGGCTCAAAACTGTTACCATGAAGTAAAAGGTGCCTATACCGGCGAAATATCAGTACCGATGCTTACCGAAGTAGGGTGCAAATATATAATAATTGGTCACTCAGAGCGCCGAACTATTTTCGGTGAAACTGATGAGCTAATCAATAAAAAAGTAAATGCAATTATGGATTATGGCTATAATGCTATCTTGTGCATAGGTGAAACTCTGGAAGAAAGAGAAGCCGGAAAAACTTTTGACGTGCTTTACAGTCAGTTAGACAAATGTTTAACTGGTGTACCCAATTATAAGCTCAGGAATATAGTTGTCGCTTATGAACCCGTTTGGGCAATAGGTACAGGAGTTGCTGCTACAGTCAATCAAGTAGATGATGCTCATAACAAAATAAGAGAGCATTTGGTAGAATCACTCGGAGCACCTGCAAAAGATATGCTAATATTGTACGGTGGTAGTATGAAGCCAAGTAATGCTGCAGAGCTGTTGAAACTTGAAAATGTTAATGGTGGTCTAATCGGCGGAGCTGCCTTAGATCCGGAACAGTTTTTAGATATTATCGAATCAGCAAGGAAAATCTCTGAATAATGAAGTATAATCTGCCTAATATGGTTAGCCTTTCGAGGATTGTAATTTCACCTTTTTTCTTGATGCTTTTAATAAGTGAAGACAAATTCAAGATAAAGATGTCTGTGCTACTATTTGTAATTGGTGCAATAACAGATTTTTTGGATGGATGGTTAGCAAGAAAGTATCACTTGGTTAGCCCTTGGGGTAAATTCTTTGATCCATTGGCAGACAAAGTACTTACTACTTCAGCATTTTTGGCTTTTGTTATCATAGATATCATCCCGGCTTGGATGGTATCTGTGATTATATTAAGAGACTTGGCTACTACATGGTTAAGGAAAATAGGGGAGAAGAGAGGTGTACCTCTCAATACTTCCAAATCTGCAAAGACTAAGACGTTTATTCAGATGGGTTTTATCTCGTATTTATTGGTGTTTTTGGCTTTTGATATGCCACAGATTGTATACTCTCCTTATTCTTACTGGTTTATGTTTGTCCTTACATGCTATACAGTGTGGACACTTATTGAATATGTTCTCAATAATAGAGAAATACTCCTAAGCGGAGGTAGAAAGCAAAGTGAAATATAACTTTTCACTCAAGTATCTTATTGTGACTTTGCTAGGTAGTGGATATCTACCTAAAGCACCAGGCACATGGGGCAGTATGGTGGCAGTGATTCCTCTATTTTTTGACATTCCATATATTCGCTGGATATTCTTTGCTTTATTTGTGATAAGTTGGTTTGCCATACCAGTGATAAATACTATAGAAAAAGAAACACATAATGACCCAGGTTTTATTGTGATAGATGAATCTATGGGAATTTGGTTTTTATTTTTTTCTCCCTATATTCCGCATAATATTATTTATATTTTTTTAGGGGTTGCATTTTTTAGATATTTTGATATTGCTAAAGTCTACCCATGCAACTTGATAAATAATAAAAAAGGTGGATTATATGTGATGTTAGATGACTTAATTGCTGCAATTTATGCTTCTGTAGCGCTGCATTTGCTTATTGTAGGCGAAAATCTATTTGGGTTCTTTAAATTACTAAGCTTAATCTAATATTAAAAACACAGAAAGTAACATATGTAAAACTATAAAAAATATATTGACTGCCTGCTTAAGCTCTTAGATAGAGTAGAAATGTTGCGATTAAAAATAATAACAAATTCCTAACAAAATTTCATATCATCCTAACCCCTTACTAAATATAAGAAAAAAAGAAAAAAAGTGCTTGCACACATTGTATAAAACTTATATCTTGCAGTCATAAAAATTCAATAATCAGTTTTCTCATCTTTTAAATTAGAGGTTCTCATGAGTATGAACAAAACCGACTTAATCAATGCAGTAGCTGAAAAAGCTTCAATGACTAAAGTTGATGCAGAAAAAGCAATCAAAGCTACTTTTGATGCTATTACTAATGAATTGTCAGATGGTGGCAAAGTTACTTTAATTGGATTTGGTACTTTCGAAGTTCAAGAGAGAAAAGAAAGAACAGGTAAAAATCCTCAAACTGGTGCTACTATGACTATTCCTGCTAAAAAAGTTCCTAAGTTCAAAGCAGGTAAAGCATTGAAAGATGTTGTTGAGAAATAAATAATTTAATGTTGAAAAAAAGCCGCTTAGTTTAAGCGGCTTTTTTTTTATATTTGAAAGATTTATTTAATGTCAATCTATGGATAAACGCCATGAGTAAGGAACTTACGCTTTCCAAACCGTACCTCATTCAGGCCGACGACCTGACCCGTGAAGATATTTACACTGTATTTGAAAAATCTCAATTCTTCATGGATAATTATAGAAGAGGGGAAAAATTTGATGACCTAAAGGGCATCACTGTCGCATTAGCTTTTTTTGAAAACTCCACTCGTACCAAAATCTCCTTTGAATTAGCTGCAAAGAGGCTTTCAGCTGATACTTTTTCTTTCCAATCTTCTTCCAGTAGCCTAAAAAAAGGAGAGTCATTAATAGATACTCTTAGGACTATTGAAGCGATGGGTGTGCAGATGTATGTAGTGCGGCACGGTAATTCCGGCGTACCTAAATTTTTGCAGGAAAATACTGATGGTGTAATTCTAAATGCTGGTGATGGTAAACATGAGCACCCAACACAAGCTATATTAGATACTTTTACACTCTACAAACATTTTGGTAAGTTTGAAGGGTTAAAAGTATGTATCGTGGGAGATATTTTACATAGTCGTGTTGCCAGATCTAATGTAACTGTACTTAATACTTTAGGTGCGGATGTTGCAGTTTGTGGGCCCGGCACTTTATTGCCACGTCACATGAATATTTGGGATGTTCAATATATTGAAAATATTGATGAAGCTGTAGAGTGGGCCGATGTATTATTAGTACTCAGACTCCAAAGAGAAAGAATGGAATCAGGTATATTACCTTCACTAAGAGAATTTTCAAACTATTATGGTGTGAATTTCGAACATTTTGGTAAAAAGCCGGAACTTGTGCTAATGCACCCCGGACCGGTAAACTATGGTGTGGAACTTGACTATAAAGTAAGTTCTTATCCTAATTGTTTGATTCAGACACAAGTAACCCACGGTGTATATACACGTATGGCTTTGTTGTCTTTATTGGCTAAGAATGTTTAAAATTTAATGTAACTTTTTTAGTATTTGTGCACTCTTAGAGATATCTTTAAGAGTGCTTTTTTTGTAAATAAGCAGATATTGTTAAGTGGAAAAAACATGGACAATAATTGATGTATTAAATTGGGGGAAATCATTTTTCGAAGAGAAAGATGTTGATTCGCCCAGGTTATCTATGGAGCTCATACTGTGCCATGTGCTTGGTTTAGAGAGGATAGCCATTTATACACATTTTGACAAACCCTTAAACTCAAAAGAGCTCTCAGACATTAAGGATGATGTTTTAGCTAGGGTAAAAGGTAAGCCTGTGCAGCATATTATAGGCAAAACTTCTTTTATAGATTATGAGATTAAATGCTCTTCTGATGCATTAATTCCCAGACCTGAAACCGAACTGTTAGCAGACTGGGCTATTAGAGATTACTCATATGCAAAGCCAGAGAATATTTTAGATATAGGAACGGGAAGCGGTTGTGTAGCGATTGCTTTAGCTGCTAGATTTTCCGATTCAAAAGTTTTTGCGATTGACATATCTAATGATGCATTAAAGCTGGCGAAAGTAAATGCTGAGCATAACAAATTGACAAATATCTATTTTAAGAATGTAAATATTTTAGAAAATACTGCACAGCATAACAAATTTGATATTATAGTTTCAAATCCTCCATATATTCCTCTAGTTGAGTACGAAGCCTTAGATAGAGTTGTCAGGGACTTCGAGCCTAAAATATCTTTGACTGATGGAAATGATGGCATGACTTTTTATAGAAGATATGCAGATATATTCCGAGATATGCTGACTGACAATGGAAGCTTCTATATAGAAGTTGGACATAATCAGGCAGAACAAGTTTCTTTATTGTTTAAAAATAAAGGATATCAAGTAGAAAGCAGAAAGGATTTAGCAGGAATTTATAGAATGATTAAAGGACAGAAATGCTGTTAAGACAGTGTAAAGTTAAAGTTAAGCCACTGGGAATGTGGAAAAAAATCGTTCTAAATGTATAGTAAATAGAGAAATAATTATGCTTTTTTAGAAATTATTTTATAGTTTTGGAAACTGTATGACTTATATATGGCAAATTGTGTTTTTTACACTAAGGTAAACGTATGTCGCAAGTAAAAATTGAACAACAAATCGGTGGCGCAGTCCTATCGCTGAGCGGACAGTTCTTAGGTGGCGAAGAATCCGATCAACTCAAAAATGCTCTAAAAGAGCTTTCTGATCTAGACACTAAAAAGTTAGTGATTGATTTGAAAAATACTAAATATCTAAATTCTACTGCTTTAGGTATTTTGATTTCCGCACACACTAATTTTGTAAAAAGAGATGGAAAAATCGTGCTGGCTAACATCAGCAAATCCATAGAAAATATCTTTGTTATTACAAAATTGACGGTAGTATTCAATATTGCCCAGTCTGTCGAAGAAGCAATTAAATCTTTGTCTAATTAATATAATAGTGAGAGGTGTTATGAAAAACCTATTTAATGTTCTAGTGATTGTGCTATCACTGGCTGTATCTGCGTTGTTCTATCAGTTTATCATGGGTAGTGCTGATAACTTTAATGACCCTGAAACAAAACATGAACCGAAACCTGGTAACATGCTTGGTACTATCTATACTGGTGGTCCTCTTGTAGCTCTTTTGCTTTCTTTTGTACTTATCTCTGTTACGTTTACTATCGAACGTCAGCTTGTAATGTCTAAAGCTAAAGGTAAAGGCGCTCCGGAAAAGTTTATCAAAGAAGTTACTACTTTGTTAGAGCAAGGTCAATTAGATGCAGCATTAGATGCTTGCGAATCTCAACGTGGATCAATGGCTAGCGTACTTCGCTCTGCTATCGCTCGTTTCAAAGAAATTGAAAGCGATAACGAATTTTCTTCTGAAAAGAAAATTTCTGAAGTACAAAGAGCTATTGACGAGTCTATGAACTTGGAAACTCCTCTTTTGGAAAAAAATCTTGTATTCCTTTCAACTGTAGCATCTATTTCTACTATGGTTGGTCTTTTAGGTACAACTCTTGGTATGATTCGTGCGTTCTCTGCACTTGCTGAATCAGGCACTGTGTCTGCAACTCAGTTGTCAATAGGTATCTCTGAAGCACTTTACAATACTGCCGGCGGTTTGGTTGGTGCGATTATCTCTATTGTTGCATATAACTTCTTTACAACAAAAGTAGATAACTTCGTATACATGATTGACGAAGCAATTTTGAACGTTACTCAAATCTTTACTGCAAGAATCAAAAAATAATATAGAAGGAGTCTTCTGTGCCTAAGATTAAAAAGAAAAGAGTCGGTTTCGTTGTAGATATGACTCCACTGGTAGACATCACTTTCCTTTTGCTAACTTTCTTTATGTTTACTGCAAAGTTTAAAACTGAAGCGGAAAATGAGCAAAAGTTCGTGGTACAAAGACCAGAGGCATCAGCAGATACTTCTAAAGTGCCCGAGCATAATTTAGCTGTAATTTATGTTTCTATCGATTCTGCTTCGGCTGATACCGTATATCATTACGCTATTTCTAATGAAGCTGATAGAGCTAAAGTTTACACTAATATGTCCGACGCATTGACTCCTGAGCAACAAGAACAAGCGATGCTCAGAGTAGAAAATCTGGATATCTTGGAAACTTTGATAAAGAACACTCGTGCTGCTAATACAAAAACAGAGTTTGCACTGGATGCCGACCACAGAATTGAATTTAAATGGGTCGAGGATGCCATGGAACGTTTAAGACGCGGACGTGCAACAGTATTTAACTATGTAACTGAGAAAAAAGGTAGCTAATTAGTAAAAGCTATTTTTACACACTTTGTAATTTTTTTTCGATACATAGTGTCTAATTAATATCGATAATATTGAAGGAGATAAATTATGTCTGGTGGCGGTGGTGCCCTCGGTGTAGAACGAAGTAAGAGAGGTAAAGCGTCAAAGCGTAAAAAAATGAAACGCGTTGGCTTTACCTTAGATATGACTCCTTTGGTGGATATTACATTTCTGTTGCTGACATTCTTTATGTTTACAACTACTATGGCTGCTCCGCAGGTTATGGAAATGTCTATTCCGCCGGAATCTCATGAAGATGTTCCCGTAAAAGCGTCTCAATTATTATCTCTTTTTGTGTATCATAATGATATGGGAGAGGGAAAAGCAAAAGACGAACTATACTGGAGAATTGGAGGAGAAGATATGCTTGAAGCTATAAAGCTTAAAGATGTAAAAGAATTATCTTTTAAAGAAAATACTTCATCTAGGTTGGAAAAACCGAATGATCTAATTTTTGCTTTAAAAGTTGATTCAGATGCTAATTATGGTATAGTAGTAAATATTCTTGATGAACTGAATTTGGCTGAATCTTTGATTATGGAAGAGTTTGCAAAAAAAACTGATCCTGAAACTGGCAAAGCTATAAAGAGGGAAAGAAGATTTACTATTGCTAAAATTACATCTGAAGAAATGGAAGAATTGCAGAATACGCAAGCGATGGGAGGGGAAGAATAATGCCAGTTACTGTAATTATGCCTGAACGTCCTACGTATGGTGCTGTCGAGGTTAAGGAATTAATCAAGAAGTATACCATTAGAGGATTTTTATATACTGTTTTGATTTTTGCTTTGGCTATGGGTAGTTACCTCGCTACTGTAAAAATTGAATCTGGTGGTGGTAGAAAACTTAAAATGGCACCAATCCAAAAAATTAAACTTGATCAATTACCTCCACCTCAATCTGACGCTCCTGTGGAAGCTCCGCCTCCACAGCAGATGCAAGAGATTGTTCACCATGGTCCTGCCTCTCGTGCCGGTACTCCTGTGCCTGTGCCTGATGCAGAGATTACGCCTGATATGCAAGAATTTGCTGCCATGGATGAAATGTCCAGAGCTTCGTCGGAAGGTGGCGATGGTGAAGATTTAGGTGGTTTTGCTGAGAATATCGATTTCGATGCTAAAGCTTTAGAAGTAGAAGCTCCGGTTGAAGAACCGGATCCGGATGATTTCATTGCAGTTGAAGAAGAAGCAAGTCTAGATTTGCCTTCTCTTCAAAAAATTGTAAAATACCCGGATTTAGCTCGTCGTGCAGGTGTTGAAGGAACTGTTTATGTCAAAGTGCTGATTGGCAAAGATGGTTCTCCGAAAAAAACCATTATCGAAATAAGCGACAATGAGCTTCTAAATAAAGCTGCTCAGGAAGCTGTTATGAAATATCGTGGTTTTACTCCTGGTATTCAAAATGGTCAACCAATTCAGATGTGGATTTCAATTCCAATTGAATTCCGTCTAAACTAAATTGCTATATCAAAGTGCATCACCCCTCTGTGGTGCACTTGATTTTAGAATAACATTGAAATGGCAATGCAAAAAGTATAATATAAATCGTATTATACTTTTTATTTTGCTAAATTCAGTAATAATTGTATAACTCAATCAAGAATTCTTCTATATGCGTGACTCTGTTAAAACTAGAAAGAAATTTGACTCCAAGCTATTAATGAAAGTCATAAATTATTCCCTTAGGTCTTCTATCCTGTTAATTGGAGTTATTTGTTTACTTGGATTGGTTGAATTTCAAAATATGGATCCTGTAATGCTTAGAGTATTTGGAGTGATTACTATCTTATTCGGAGCATATAGACTTTCTATATATCACATGATTATGAGAAGACAAGCTATGGAAGAAAGATTTGCTGAGATGGCTAAGGAAAGAGAAAACCTTGACAAATAATATACATTAATAGTGATGCACAGTAAGTATATTTTCGCTATGGTGCTGAAACCCTTTAAATGGTAAAATTAAGTTTATGAATAAAGCAAGATGAAAACTATACACTAATATGATAATATTAAAAAATATAATAACGTTTAAGATAAACATACTACTATTACTCACAGTAGTTTGCAGTTTAATAACCTCTAATGTTTTAAGTGCAAAGGAAGACAAGGATACAACTTTAAATGTGCTTGACAAAAATAATAATATTGAAGAACCCCCTAATCTTGATTTGAATGAACTAAGTAGCCATGTAATATATCCTGACTTAGCTCGCAGAGCTGGGATTGAAGGTACTGTATATGTTATGTGTTTGATTGATGAAAACGATAAAATTATAAAAGCTTTTATTAAGTCTTCAGACAGTGAACTTTTAAACCAGGCTGCATTGGATGCTGTTTGTCTCTACAAAAGTTGGGAATCTTGTAGGCAATTGGGAGAAAAAATAAAGTGTTGGATTACAGTACCTATCGAATTTCGTTTAACTGATAATTATAATTACATTACTAATTCTGCTCCTAATCGTTCTCAATGGTTAAGTCCGATTAGAAATTTTGATCAAACTGACAAAGGTGATACCGTTTTCATTAGAATGGATAGTTTTGATAAGATTGATAAAGAAGATATAAAGCTTGATGCGAATGAATTTGTTTTCTTTGATAAAGAAGTACAGTATGACTATAAAAACTTTCTATATAATATGGAATATCCGGAAGTAGCGATTTCAAATAATATTTCCGGAACAGTGTATGTAAATTGTCTGATAGGTAGGAATTCAAAAATATTAGTAGCATACGTTTCTTCATCAGATCAACTCATTTTAAATACATATGCTTTAAATGCAGTAGCATCTATTAAAAAATGGGAAGCAGCTGTTTTTGAAGGTGAGAAAATAGCATCATGGATTTCTGTCCCGGTTATATATTCATCATCAGAGTCTGTAGTGGAGCTTGCTTTTTACGATCCGGATGAAGTTAAAAATAGTCCTTATCTTGAAGCCACAATAGACAGATTAAATGCCAAGTTTGCCAGTAAAGTGATTTCCGTTTATGATAATAAGCAGGCAGAGCTAGAATATGAAATACAAATTGATGAAAATGGTAGGACAACTGATGTAAAGCTTATCAGCTCGTCAAATAATAATCTTAATAAATATATTACTAATATTATTAAAACACATAAGTTTATACCCTATGTTTACAGTAGTGGCAAAAGGGCAAAAGCTCTTTTGAAAATACCTATAATATTTGGTGCTAAATAATATGATATAATTATTATTGAAATAATGAAAGAAAGATTTAGGAAACTACTCATGAGAAAGAAAATATTAAAAAAAATATCTAACATTGACAAGCTCATACATGGTCTGTTCCTTATTGCTTTTATAGTAGCTGTCGCTAACACTGCTCAGCTTCAAGCTGATGAAACTAAGTTAGATACCTTGCGTTTTAATGATAAGAGTCCTATTAAAACTTATGCAGGTGACACTATATTAGTAAACGCACATAAGTATACTGATATAGATAAGGAAGATGCCGATTTAAATGCAGATGTTTTTTTTCCTTGTCAAAAAGTAGTAAGCCTTGATATGGAAGAACTTTTATCTTATGTGAAATATCCGGATTTAGCTCGACGTGCCGGCATAACAGGCACAGTATATGTCAAATGTCTAATAGGTAGAAATAATAAACTACTGAAAGTACTTGTAGAAATGTCTGATAACGAATTGTTAAATCAAAGTGCTATAGATGCAGTCTGTAAAGTGCAATCGTGGCAGTCAGCTGTTCAAAAAGGTGAAAAGGTAGCTCTGTGGATTTCTGTACCAATTGAGTATAAGCTAACACCAGCAAAAAAGACAGAGAAATAGGGTACTATATTGCTACATAGATAGAAGAGATATTAGCATAGAAAGCACTTCTTAAAGTAAGTGAAATTGCTATGCATACTAATGAAATATTTAAAGAGAATTCTATTTGAGATTATGTTTTAGCTTAGAGTCTCGATTTAGATATCAATATAAGGAGTTCGAGTTATGAAAAATATACTTATGCTTTTATTACTTAGCATGCTTGTATCCTGCGGAGAACAACAGACTAAAGGCAGCGGAGAAGAGCCTGCAGAATCAATGAACTCCGGTAAAATTACGGTGTACTGTGATGAAAATATATCTCACATAATGGATCAGGCGATTGACTTATATGACTCCAAGTATAAAGATGTAGAGGTCACAAAAGAGTATTTAAATTCTCGTCAGATAATGCAAAAATTACTTTCCGGCGATGCCAGGGTAGTCATTAATGCAAGGGATTATCTACCAGATGAAGATTCTCTGATGAAAGCCTATCAGGTCGAACCACATAAAAAAATGGTAATCGCATCAGATGGATTAGTATTTTTTACTAAAAAAGAATTTCTTACTGATACACTATCAGTTGAGCAGATAGAAAATATTTTGACTTCAAACGTAAAGTTTAAGGATGAATACATTTTATCTTCAGAGCCTATGTTGGCGTTGCCGGATGTAAATAGCTCGACTTTTTACCATCTATATACCCAAGCCGCTAAAAGTAAAAATATAACACACAAAGCTGAGTATTTTCAAAGTGTAGACACTCTTATTCAGTTTGTAAAAAATAATAATGCAGTGGGTGTTGCCCTAATGTCGCAAGTAGATAGCGATACAACTTTAAAAATGCTTAGATTGGGATTCACTAACTCTGATAATAAGAGAATTTATCCACAAACTGTGCATCCCGGGTATATAGTGCAAAACAAATATCCGTACAAAGTAACTTACTACGCGTACCTAAAAGAAGATAGAAGAAATTTACCATTCTGGTTTGCCAGATATATAGAGCAGGACAAAGAAATCCAGCAATATTTCTTAAAAGCCGGAATATTACCTGAATATGCAAAATTAGTGTTAAAACAAAATTAGAAGGACTAAGTACTAATGAAATTATTTGCTTCATTAATACTCGCAATTACTTTATGCTTGAGCAGTGTTTTTGCCCAATCGGCAGCTGACCAAGTTAGAAGTAACTTGGCAAACCAGGATTATGAAAAGGCTGCTGAGTTTATCGACAAAGCAATTGAAGAAAACAGAAAAGATCTTGATCTGCATTTGACTTGTGGTGACATCTATTTTGAGTTGGAACAATATCAAAAAGCGTTAAAGCTTTATGAAAAAGCCGATGATTTAGATGGAGACGTTCCAAAAATAATGTGCAAAATAGCTAATACTTTCTCTCATCTAAACCAGCACGATAAAGCAATGAAAGTTCTTTATGATGCAATAGATGAAGATGAAAAGAATATCAATACATGGTTGCAGTTAGGTAAGTCTCTAATTATGGCAGATTCTCTCAAAGCTGCAGAATTGAAGATTACCAGAGCGAAAGCAATGGATGATTCATATCCTGAAACATATATTGTATTAGGTGATTTATATTTTGCTAAAAGAGTTTACCAGCTAGCATGTACTAACTACGAAGAAGCTCTTAAATTAGATGAAAAAAATGTACAGGCAAGGATAAATCTTGCAATAGGCTATGGTAAAATGGCAAACGTTGAGATGGATAAAGATTTGAGAAACGAACTTTTCTTAAAATCGTTGAAAGAGTGGAATGCAATTACTCAGCAAGATCCAAAAAATGCAAAAGCATTTTACGAACAAGGTCGTATTTTCTTTTATGCAAAAAGATATAAAGAATCAGCCAGCTCTCTGCTTAGATACGTAGATTTGAGACCATCCGGATCTTTTGGACGTTGGATGCTTGCTCAGTCTCTTTACGAAATAGGTGCTTGTGATTCTGCAAGAACTCACCTCGAAATATCTTCACAGGAGATAGATTCTGTAAAAACAAAAGCTAAATTACTTTTGGCTCGTTGCTTTTATGACAAAAAAGAATATGCAGAAGCAGTAGATGCTTATGAAGTAGTAGCTGCAACTGAAGAGTTGGAAATGAAAGATGTACGAAGCTATGGCACTGCATCTCTTTTTGCAGGTGATACCACAAAAAATATTAAACTTTGGAATAAAGCAATAGATATGGATCCTGAAGGAAACTGTAAACTTATGTATTTCCTTGGTTCTCAGTTAAACCGCATGAAACGTTATTCTGATGCTGTAGAGATTCTAAAAAGAAGATTAGCTACCACTACTTGTACAGATGATTTGTCAGAAACAAATTATTCCATAGGAACAGCAATGTTTTTTGACGAAACTACAGATTCTGTAGTATCTAACAGAGCAATGGAAGCTATGCCATATCTCCAAAAAGCTGTAGAGCTTGATTCTACTAATCTATGGGCTTTTTTATACTTAGGTGATGTATATGCAGCATTAGACTCGACAAAAAAAGCACAAGAAACATTTGCTTCTGCGATAGCAGCGGCACAACAAGATACCACATCAAGATCTAATAAAAGTGTACTTCGTTCCGGTTACTTCAAATTGACCAATATGGAATTAGAAGCAAAAAACTGGTCCGGTGTTATTAAAACTGCAAAAGAGTGGAGTGATTTCAACTCAGAATCCGAATATGCTTACCTGTTTTTAGCTTTTGGCTACCAAGGTCAACAAAATATTGAAGCAGCATGCACAGCTTATAGAAAAGTGTTGAGGATTAACCCTAAAAACATGACAGCATCTAAGAATTTAAATGCATTACAGTGTAAATAATAGTTAAATGTTAAGGAGAAATGGAGACTTTGTTGAAAAGTCTCCTTTTTTCGTTTTGTATATTTCCTAAATCATTAGTATCTTTGCAAGATACATTTTAAGCGGAAGTGTAAAAATGTTACAAATAATGGTCAAAGGCATAAGTGATGGTTCTTATGATATAAATATGAACTGTGCCGCAGGAAGATTGAAAGGTATATTCCCTGAGTTTTTCGGTGATGTAACGCTGGAAGGGAGTCTAAAAGTATTAGGCAAAAGATATACCGTAGTTGCCAGAGTAAGCTGTATGGCTAAATTACTTTGTGATGTCTCCTTAGAGGACTATAGGGAAGAAATTAGCGCAGAAATTGAAATCGCTTACTTAGCTAATACTGATTTGTATTATGCACGTCAGGAAGAAGGTGATGATAACTATGGTAAAGACATAGTTATTCATGAAGATGATAAGTTTATCGATTTAACTGAGGAAGTAGTTCAGCAGTTAAATGTCTCGCTACCAATGAAACGAGTCTCTCCAAAATATAGAGATAAAGACTTGGAAGATATTTATCCGGAATATACGGATACCAATACAGAAGAAAATAAAGACCAAACTGAAGATATAGACGAAAGATGGTCAGCATTAAAGAAATTAAAACTTAATTAGATAATTACAAAAGGGAAGGAACAATGCCACATCCTAAGAGAAAAACTTCGAAAACTCGCAGAGACAAAAGACGTACTCACTACAAAGCAACACCGAAGACAATGAATACTTGTCCTCAATGTGCGTCTCCTAAATTGTCTCATGCAGCATGCCCTGAATGCGGATATTACAACGGACGTAAAGTAATTGCTGCTGTTTAGTATTCATATTTTAAAAAGTACCTGCTATTTTAAGTAGCCGGTACTTTTTTTTATTAATAATAAACTGAGGTTTATTTTTCAAATGAACTCAAATGACAACAAAGTTATTAAAATAGCCATAGATGCGATGGGTGGGGATTTCTCTCCGCTAAATGAAGTTATCGGCGGCATTAATGCATTAAAAAATAAACCAAATCTAGAAGTTATTTTTGTCGGTGACGAAACCCAAATCAAAAAAGCTATCTCTGAGCAAGGATATACAGGCAGTAGCTATTCTATATTGCATAGCACTCAAATCGTTTCCATGAAAGATGACCCTTCCGTAGCTTTGAAATCTAAAAAAGATTCTTCTTTATATAAAGGTATTGAACTTGTCAAAAATGGCGAGGCTGACGGATTTGTGTCTGCCGGCAATACCGGAGCCGTAATGTCTACTTCTACTATCTTACTAGGTAGAATAAAAGGAGTTGGCAGACCGACTATTGGTACTTTTATGCCTTCTATGAAAGATCAACCTTCTTTACTTTTAGATGTTGGTGCTTCAGTAGACCAAAAAAGTAGATTCCTTTACGAATATGCTATAATGGGAGCCATCTACGTAGAGCATATACTTGGAATAACTAATCCCAAAGTTGGCTTGCTTAGCGTAGGAGAAGAGCCCTCCAAAGGCACAGAAGAAGTTAAGCTTGCAAATAAAATATTGCAAGAAAGCGAACTTAATTTTATTGGAAACGTAGAAGGTAGAGATATCCTTGCCGGAACTTCAGACATTATTGTATGCGACGGATTTACAGGCAATGTGATATTAAAATTTGCAGAGAGTTTTCTCTCGATACTTAAGAGCAAAATAAAAGATTTTTCTGAAAGAGGGATTTTTAATAAATTGAAGGTCGCTCTAATGATACCAACTTTAAAAGCGGTATTAAAAGACTTTGATTATCAAAATTACGGTGGTGTGCCTCTACTTGGTGTGGATGGTAATATAATAATTGGACATGGGAAATCGTCTCCTAAAGCCATTGAAAATATGATTCTCAGAGCCTTAGAGATGACTCAAAAAGAACTTACTCAAAAGCTCTATGAAGCATTGAACAAATAACAAAATATGGATAATATTAGAAATAGAATTATGCCAGCAACAATTACTTCGATAGCACATTATTTACCTCCTGATGTTTATACTAATGAATATTTTGAGGAATTTCTCGATACTAACCATGAATGGATTATGGCAAGAACTGGTATCGCTGAACGACGTTTTGCTAAAGATGGTGGCACTAGTGATTTAATGGTGCCAGCCGCAGAGGAATGTATCAAGCGCAGAGGAATTGCCAAAGAAGATATTGATATGGTGATTTGTGCTACAGTTACTCCTGACCACCAATTCCCTAATACCGCTGCTGTCTGCCAAGATAAACTTGGTTTGCCGAATGCGTGGGGATATGATATTAGTGCTGCTTGCTCCGGTTTTATCTTTTCACTGATTAACGCTGTGAAAATGGTTGAATCCGGTGTAGCTCGCAACGTACTCCTGCTTGCAGGTGATAAAATGAGCTCTGTTGTAGATTTTAAAGACAGAACTCAAGCTGTTCTTTTTGGCGATGGTGCTGCAGCTTGTCTAATTGAAATGTCTGATGATGATGAAATGGGTGTACTTGATCAAATTTTACGTATCGACGGTAACGGTGGTCAATATCTAAAGCAAGTAGCAGGTGGCTCTTTCAAACCGGCTTCGCACGAAACTGTTGATGCAGGTGAACATTTTATCTATCAAGACGGACAGAATGTATTTAAAGCTGCTGTAAAAGGTATGGCTGATGTATCTACAGAAATTATGGATAAAAATGGTTTGACTTCTGATGATATAAATTGGCTAGTGCCACATCAGGCAAATCTTAGAATTATTTCTGCTACAGCACAAAGAATGGGCTTAGATCCTGAGAAAGTCATGATTAATATTGATAAATATGGCAACACAACTGCCGGAACTATCCCTATTTGTCTTTCAGAATGGTTAGATAACGGTAAGCTTCATAAAGGTGACAAACTTGTACTTTCAAGTTTTGGCGCCGGATTTACTTGGGGCTCGATTTATATGCGTTGGAATATGAATAAATAATATAGAGATATGAGTAAAGCACTATTATGTACAGGGCAGGGCTCTCAATATATCGGCATGGTTAAAGACCTGCACGACAAGTATCCCGTAGCTCAAGAATTAGTAAAAAAAGCTGATGAAGTTTTAGGCTTCGAGCTGAGTAAAATATGCTTTGAAGGTCCGACTGAAACGTTGAAAGAAACTCGTTACACTCAGCCGGCTCTTTTCTTGCACTCTGCTGTTGCTTTTAATCTTATTAAAGATAAAGTAGATTTTTCAGTTGTAGCAGGTCACTCAGTTGGTGAATATGCTGCTTTGTATGCTGCAGGAGTTTTATCTTTCGAAGATGCTATTAAGTTAGTTGCTTTCAGAGGTGATTTGATGTTCTCAGCTGGCGAAGACGAGCCGGGAACTATGATGGCAGTGATTGGCGGTGCTGATGAAAAAGTAGAAGCAGCCTGCTACGAACTAACTAAAAATGGAAACGGTAAGGTAGTAGTTGCTGCAAACTACAACTGCCCGGGGCAGTTAGTTGTTTCCGGCTCTGCGGAGTATCTACGTGAAAATGTAGCGGCTCTTAAAGCTGCCGGTGCTAAAATAGTGAAAGAATTGCCTGTTAGTGGTGCATTTCACTCACCACTTATGCAACCTGCAAAAGAAAAATTAGCAGAAGCAATAAACAATATTGAATTTAAGGATGCAAAAGTTCCGGTTTACTCTAATGTGCATGCTAAGCCAATAACAAATGCTAACGAAATAAAAGAAGCATTAATCGCTCAGCTTACAGCTCCGGTAAAATGGACTCAATCATTGCAGGAAATGGATAAAGAAGGTATCGAACATTTTATCGAATTAGGACCGGGTACAGTGTTGCAAGGTCTTGTAAAACGCACACTTAAAGGTAAAACTATCAGTGGTTTTGATAAAGTAGAAGATGTGGAAAAATATATTGCAAGTTAAAAGAATAAATTTTTAACTTTAGTTTTGTCAACTTAGAAAAGTATGATAATGGGAAACAGATTTGAAGGAAAAGTTGCTGTCGTTACGGGCGGATGTCGTGGTATCGGAAAAGCAATAACAGAAAGATTTTTGCTGGAAGGAGCTAAAGTATATTCTTTTGATTATGTTGTGCCAGGCGAAGGCGAAACATTTATTGAAGATACAGCTTTAGCAGCAAACGCAAAATGTGTACAGACTGACGTTACTAAATCTGAATCTGTAGCCAACTCTTTTGATACTGTTATCAAAGCAGAAGGAAGAGTTGATATATTAGTAAATAACGCAGGCGTTACACGAGATAATTTATTAATGAGAATGTCTGAAACAGAATGGGATCAAGTCTTAGACACTAACTTAAAAGGCACATTTATTTGTACAAAAGCTATTACAAGGCAAATGATGTCTCAGAGAAGTGGAAGGATTATTAATGTTGGTTCTATCGTTGGTTCTACCGGGAATGCAGGTCAGTCAAACTACGCGTCATCTAAAGCGGGAGTGATTGGTTTTACGAAATCTATAGCTCAAGAGCTTGCATCTCGTAACATATTGTCAAATGTGGTAGCACCGGGATTTGTAGAAACCCCGATGACAGACAAATTGACAGACGAACAAAAGAAAGCGTATGCAGCAAACATTCCGCTAAAACGAGCAGCTAAACCGGCAGATATTGCTAATGTAGTAGCTTTTTTAGCTTCGGATGATGCGTCTTACGTAACCGGTCAAGTTATTCATGTTGACGGTGGATTAGCACTTTAGAGTATTTTATATATATAGTTTATTTTAATATTTTTTGTTCTAGGAGTATATCATGGCTATTCTAGCAAGAGTAAAAGAAATCATCGTTAACAAATTAGGTGTTGAAGAATCTCAGGTTACACTTGAAGCTTCTTTCACTAAAGATTTAGGTGCTGACTCTTTGGATACAGTTGAACTTATCATGGAATTCGAAAAAGAATTCGATATTACTATTGAAGATAACGAAGCAGAAAAAATCCAAACTGTTGGTGATGTAGTTAGTTTCTTAGAAGCTAATAACAAGTAATTGGTTTCTAAATTGGAAATTAGAGACTTTTGAAAAGTCGGCTTTTGATATTAGTTAGGGTGTTCACTTTGCAGTGCAATACCCTGACTTAATTATAAAAGCCCCGAAGATAATTAATTGTAATGTGTAAAGATAACAACGGCGAGATATTATGCCGAAATACGATTTCCCACGTGTAGTGATTACCGGTCTTGGCGCTGTTACACCTATCGGTAATAATATAGAAGAGTTTTGGAATGCAATGATGGAAGGAAAGAGCGGAGCCGCAATGATTGCCGGGTTCGACGCTTCTGAGTTTAAGACTCAATTTGCATGCGAATTAAAAGATTTTGATGCAGAGAAGTATCTGCATAGAAAAGAAAAACAGCGCATGGATCCTTTTACTCATTATGCAATTGCAGCTGCTTCTATGGCTGTAGAGGATGCAGCTCTTGACTTAGAGTCCTTAGATAAAGAAAGAGTAGGAGTTGTTTTTGGTTCCGGTATAGGTGGTATGTGGACATATCATCATCAGCAGGAACAATTATACAAAAGAGGAAAACCGGATAGGATTTCTCCTTTCTTTGTGCCTATGATGATTTCTGACATTGCAGCTGGTCAAATTGCAATCAGATTTGGATTTAAAGGTCCAAACTATGGTACCATCTCTGCATGTTCCACTTCATCACATGCTATAGCTGATGCTCTTATGTTACTACAAAGAGGCAACGCAGACATGATGATTTGTGGAGGTAGTGAGGCTGCTATTTGCCCTATGGGTGTTGGTGGTTTTAACTCAATGCAAGCTCTTTCAACCAGAAATGATGACCCTGCTACTGCTAGCCGTCCATTTGATAAAAACAGAGACGGATTTGTAATGGGCGAAGGTGGTGGAGTGTTAGTGCTTGAAACTTTAGAGCACGCTAGAAAACGCGGTGCAAAAATCTATGCTGAATTAGCTGGCTTTGGTCTTACTGATGATGCTCATCATATCACGGCTCCTTCTTTGGATGGTCCTACGAGATCAATGAAACTTGCTATAGAAGACGCAGGTCTCAAACCTGAAGATATAGATTATTTGAATGCTCATGGTACTTCTACTCCTCATAACGACAGAAATGAAACTGCCGCTATTAAAGAAGTATTTGGAGATTATGCTTATAAATTAGCTATTAGTTCTACTAAATCTATGACTGGCCACCTTTTGGGTGCTGCCGGAGCGATAGAAGCTGTTGCTACTACATTGGCTATTAAGCATGGTAAAATTCCTCCTACGATTAATATCGTTGAGCCAGATCCGGACTGTGACTTGAATTATACACCTGATAAACCAATCAACAAAGAAATAAAAGCTGCTATAAGCAATACTTTTGGTTTTGGTGGTCACAATGCTACATTATGTTTTAAAAAATTTGAAGACTAAGCCTATAAATGAAAGAAATACTTCAACAGATTTATGATGGCATTTTTAGGTTCAAGCCGCTAAAGAAATTTATTAATAGCGAATCCAACCATAGGGAACTTTTCCCTGTGGTTGGTTTTTTAAATGCCGGTAGGAAACAAAATCTTGAAACTGCTTTGGGCATTAAAATTAATAAGGTAGAGTACTTCGAGCAAGCCCTGATTCACAGATCTTATGTGCAAGTGCTTGGCAAAAAGGATGCATACTCTAACGAGAGATTAGAATTCCTTGGCGATGCTATACTCGGTATGCTAGTGGCAGAGTATTTATTTTCTCTGCATATAAAAATACCTGAGGGCGAACTTACTAAAATGAGAGCTAGGTTAGTCAATAAAAAATCATTGACAGTGTGTGCCATCGACTTAAAACTCGATGATTTTTTAATGATGAGCTATAGTTGCCAAAATTCCTTGTTGCAAGGTAATGATGCTGTGCTTGGAGACGCTATGGAAGCGATAATTGCAGCTGTTTACCTTGACTCAGGCATTGAAGCGGCTAATGATTTTATTTTGAATAGATTAATTCCTACACTTTTAAGTAAAAGTGTTTTGGAAGATACAAATTATAAAAGTAAATTGCTTGAAACTGTTCAGGCAAATGGAAAAGAAGCTCCTTCTTATTCTGTAATAGAAGCCACAGGCCCCGATCATGATAAGTCATTTCAAGTCGGCGTTTATGTAGAAGGAAATCTGCTTGCTATCGGGACAGGCAAAAGCAAGAGAAGTGCTGAACAAGATGCAGCTCTTAAAGCTTTAGATATTAAGTAATCAATTTTCATAACTAATATAAATAGTGATGCGGTATGGAAAAGTTAATATTTGAAAAGTCTCGTCCGGGCCGTAAAGGATATACGCTCCCTAAGTTAGATATTGAATCTGTTTCTTTGGAAGCGAATATTCCCCAAGACCTTATAAGAAAAAATGACGCTGAATTACCTGAAATTAGCGAAAACGAAATTGCTAGACACTTTACTAAATTGTCTAAGCTTAATTTCAATATAGAAGATGGATTATATCCTCTTGGTTCGTGTACTATGAAATACAATCCTAAAGTAAATGAAGTAACTTCTTCTTTGCCCGGATTTGCAAATATTCACCCTTGCAGCCAAGAAGAGCATGCTCAAGGTGCTTTGCAATTGATGTATGAACTTGGCGAATCTTTGAAAGAAATTACCGGTCTGCCCGGCGTTTCTTTACAACCTGCAGCCGGTTCGCATGGTGAGTTGACTAGTATCTTTATGTTCCGTGCTTACCATTTGCACAACGGACAGCCTGAAAGGAATAAAATCCTTATTCCTGATGCAGCTCATGGCACTAACCCTGCTTCTGCTGCTATTGGCGGTTTCCAAATTATTAGCATTAACTCTACTGAAGATGGTAGAATTGATTTAGATGATTTGAGATCAAAAGTTGGCAATGATACTGCTGGATTTATGATTACCAATCCTAACACTATCGGACTATTTGAACCACAAATTCTTGAGATTAATAAAATAATTAAAGATGCTGGTGGTTTACTTTACATGGATGGTGCAAACCTAAATGCTCTTATGGGCATTGTACGTCCCGGCGATATGGATTTTGATGCAGTTCACTTTAATCTGCATAAAACTATGTCCACTCCTCACGGTGGTGGTGGTCCGGGTTCAGGTCCAATTTGTGTTTCCGAAAGATTGAAGCCATTTTTACCGATTCCGCAAATTGAAAAAGAAGGTGATACTTTTAAAATTGTTATGGATAAAGAATTATCTATTGGCAAAGTGCACTCTTTCTTTGGTAACTTTGGGGTAATGGTCAGAGCATACACTTATATTCGTATGCTTGGCGGTAAAGGGCTTAACGAAGCCAGTAAAAATGCAATTATCAACGCTAATTACTTGTTTAAACTTATCAAAGAAAACTTTGAAGTGCCTTATGATGAATTCTGTATGCACGAATTTGTGATTAGTGGTGATATACAAAAAGCAAATGGCGTTTCTACAAAAGATATAGCTAAAAGATTATTGGATTATGGTTTCCATGCTCCAACTATATACTTCCCGCTTATTGTACATGAAGCAATGCTTATAGAACCTACTGAAACTGAATCAAAAGAAAGTTTAGAAGACTTTGCTAATGCTATGAATGCTATCGCAAAAGAAGCGGAAACTAATCCTGAATTAGTGTTGAATTCTCCAATTACAACACCTTTAAGAAGATTAGATGACGCTTTGGCTGCAAGACAATTAAATGTACATTGGACAAAAGAAGCTTAAATTTAAACTTTTACATATATTTGAAAAAAAACGCTACGTTTTTCGTAGCGTTTTTTGTATATATGGTAGTAGTTGGAATGAAGAAATGAATTGTTTGTTCTGTTTTTTTGTTTATCTATTAGTTAGCAGATAGACAATAACAATTGATTGTCTGTTTTATAAGATGTTGGCCACATTTTTTTCTATCTGGCATACGCTTTTCAAAAAGGAAGTTTGATTAGATATATCATATTTTTAACTATTTACTGAAAGTAAGAAATAAAATTATAATAAAATAGAGTAACCGTTATGGCTCGAAATAGTTTATACGAAAAAATAACTAATAATGTATTAGATGTTCTTAGAGAATCTCCTTTGCCTATCAGAAGGCACGAAATTGCAAAATTGATAGAAGTAGCTTCAGAAAGTGAAGAGTATGATTTACTTCGTGATATTTTGGAAGATTTAGAAGAGCAAGGTGTGATTGAAAAGTTTGCCAGAAGAAAGTATGCTTTAAAATCATATCAGGATAACTCATCTATAAAAGGCACTTTAGTAATTGAACATAATAAATCTTATGTAGAAACTGACGTTCCTGAGTTCCCAAAAATATCTGTGAAACAGTCTCACCTAAATACAGCTCTTTCAGGTGATGAAGTAATTGTAAAGTTACTTGCTCTCAAAAAGCGTAAGAAACCTCAAGGTGAAATAGTTGAAATTGTAACAAGAAATCAAACTAAATTTGCCGGAATTATAGAATTTGATGGATATTTCCACTTTGTTGTTCCTGATGATGAAAATCTGTATGTTGACTTTTTAGTGCCTCAGGACTTGCTTAAAAGTGCGGAACCCGGCGACAAAGTGAATGCCAGATTTGTTAGTTGGGAGCATTCGACTAAATCACCTCATGCTGAAGTAGTAGAAATAATAGGCAAAGCAGGTGAAGCTAAAGCAGAATTTGATGCTATACTTACAGACTTTAATTTGCCTGAAAACTTCCCTGACAAGGTGGTGAAAGAAGCAAGAGCGATGTCTTTACCTGATGTAACCATAAATTACCCTGGTAGGTTAGATGTTAGAGATGATTTAATCATCACCATCGATCCTCATGATGCAAAAGATTTTGATGACGCGTTGTCATTAAAAATCTTAGAGAATGGAAACTATTATCTTGGTGTGCACATTGCTGATGTGAGTTACTACGTAGAAGAAAATACAGATTTGGATATCGAAGCTCGATTAAGAGGTAATTCTACATATCTGGTGGATAGAGTTATCCCTATGCTACCCGAAGAGCTATCAAACGAATTGTGTTCTTTGAAGCCAAAAGAACCAAGGTTTGCCTTCTCCTGCTATATGGAAATTACTCCTAATGCCCAAGTGGTGGACTATAAAATTACTGAAACAATAATAGACAGTAAACGAAGATACAACTACGATGAAGTGCTTGAGATAATTCAGAATGAAGAAGGAGATAACTTAGAACTTATTTTATCGCTTCACAAACTTTCTCGTCTTCTCCGTTCTAAACGCTTTAAAGAGGGTGGTATAGAGTTTGACACTATGGAATTACGCTACGTGTTAGATGAAAATAAAAACCCGTTAGAAGTGAAAATGAAACGCTCTAATCATGCTACTCAATTGGTAGAAGAATGTATGCTTATAGCGAACAAAGTAGTTGCCACTCATGTAGAAAAATTAGCATCAATGCAGAAGCTGAAAAATGTACCGTTTATTTATCGTGTGCATGATAATCCCGACCCGACAAAATTTGAAGATGCCCTTAATTTCATCAAGCAGTTTGGCGTGAGAGCTAAGAAGCAACATCTTACTTCGCACGAAATCAATAAGATGCTTGAAGAAGTAAACGAAATGCCTGAAAAAGACATTATTCATTCAGTACTTATTCGTTCTATGGCGAAAGCAGAGTATTCTACTAAAAACATAGGTCACTACGGCTTAGGATTTAAGTATTATACGCACTTTACGTCCCCTATAAGACGTTATTCCGACTTGATTGTACACAGAATGCTAAAAGAGTATCAAAATGGCAAAGTGCAACCGGATAGGATGAAGTGGCTTAACTTACTTATGAAAGATGTAGCCATAATTACGACAAACCGCGAACGTGCTGCAATGGAAGCCGAAAGAGCATCCAAAAAAATAGCAGGTGCCATGATTATGGAAAAACACGTTGGCGAAGAGTTTAATGGTATTATCACAGGTGTTACAAGTTTCGGATTATTCGTGCAAGTGGATGGTATCTATGCGGAAGGACTAATTCACATGAAAGATATGCACGATGATTATTATCTGTTTGAAGAAAAGAAAATGCGTTTAGTAGGCAAGCGACACAAAAAAATACTTCACATGGGTAAACGAATCCGTGTAAAAGTAATCAAAGTACTACTTGAGAAACGTGCAATCGATTTTACTTTAATTGATGATAAGCCTTATGAAACTGAACTGATAGCTAATGCGGAGATTTAGATAATGTTTACCGGCCTGATTGAAGAAATAGGTGAGATAAGTGCTATTCGTCCTATAGGAGCAGGGAAAAGAATTAGCGTAAAGGCTTCTAAAATATTAGATGATTTGAAGATAGATGATTCAGTTGCTCTTAATGGTGCTTGCCAGACAGTTGTGACAGTGTCAGGAAATCAGTTTGAAGTGGAAGCTGTGGAAGAGACTTTGAGAAAAAGCTCTCTAGGTCAGTTTCGCCCGGGTATGAAAATCAATCTCGAACGTGCCGCACGACTTGGTGATAGGTTGGGTGGACACTTAGTGCAAGGTCACGTGGACACTATAGGGACTATTGCAAATATCCATAAAGAAAGTGCCGGTATATTAGTCTGGGTATCCTATCCCAAAGAATTTGATAAATACGTAATACCCACAGGCTCTATTACCATAGACGGCATCAGTTTAACCTCTGCCAGAGTTGAAGGATATAAGTTGATGGTATCAGTAATTCCGCACACATGGAAAGTAACAAATCTAAATAATATCAGAATCGGCTCTTATGTGAATCTGGAGTTCGATGTTATTGGCAAATATGTAGATAAACTTCTTAAAGGCAATAAACCTTCAAGCTTAGAGCAGTATATTGATCAGCCGGGGTATTAATTATTACAAGTTAAATAAGGGTACAATGGGAAATATAATAAATCCCATTGTCCTCTTTTATATAGTTAGTCGAAGTGTAGCAGGTCGTACAAAGTGAGATTTACTTACTAAACAAGGTGGCATTCAACCTGTACTTTACTGACTTTTAACAGAAAGCTTGTTGTCTAATTACAACTCATGATTTAAAAAATAAGAGGGGTTATTATTATATGTGTTATAACTTTATCTCTCCACTTGCTATTTTTTGTATAGTCTCAGCATAAATGAGATGCTCTGACTTGAGTACTCTAGCTGCTAATGTTTCTGGAGTATCATCTTCTTTGACAGGCACTTTTGTCTGAGCTAAAATTCTGCCACGATCATAATACTCATCTATCAAATGGACAGTAGGACCACTTTCTTTTTCTTTAGCTTCTATAACTGCTGTATGTACGTTCATCCCGTACATTCCCGAGCCACCGAACTTGGGAAGCAAAGCAGGGTGAATATTGAGGATTTTACCTTTGTACTCAGATAGCACTTCATCACCTATTTTTTTCATATATCCGGCAAGAATCACCAAATCTACTTGTTGCTCTTTAAGTATATTAAAGATAGTCTCAGCTTCTTTATCCCCATGCGTTTTACTACTGATGTGAAAATGCTTTATCCCTTCATTTTTGGCTTTTTCTAAAGCTCCCGAATGGGAATTGTTTGAGATAAGCACTGCTGCTTCGGCATCTAATTTACCTGCTTTAATAGCATCTATAATAGCCTGCATATTGCTCCCACCATGGGATGCTAAAAATCCTAATCTAAGTTTTTTCATGTCTATTTCAAGTTTATTTATATCTATTTCGCGAAATGATGATAATCTTTGAATGAGTTAAAGTCGCCACCCCATTTCCAGCCAAGTTCTTTAAATTTTAGGACTATAGGATGCTCTGCGTGGAATGTTCCTGGAACTGTAGTATTTCTCTTTGCTCCTTTGGGTGAAATCCTACCGTCAGCATACATCACCGGATTCAGAAATGGATTAATATCTATTGCCAACCCTTCAGCGTGCTTAGACATACGCTTAGTTCCTGCAATATATCTGAAGTTAAATGATGAGGTATTATTATCAGCCATAGATTTATCGTCTGACCAAGCGTATTTCACAATCGGAATTGCCTTAGCCACAGGAAATTTAATCTCACGCATCAACTTAAAAACTGTCTGAATGTCACTGACAACATCTTTATGAATCTGAAGCTGACCTTTATGCAACTTCCCGTCCATCGAAAAGTATTCTACTTCGATAAGTCGTATATTATTTATCACTTTCTGAGGAGCTTTGGTTTCTTTGAGAGATTCCGTTATAGTTATATTGCTGTCAATAGTAACGGAATCCGCAGCAAAGCTAATTATACAAAAAAGTAGTACTAAGTATTTCATCTATTATTCTCCATGATTCTAATTTTGCAATATAATAATAAAGTAGAATAAAGACATCTTTTCTATTTTATTTAGATTCATAAGAGAAGATAGGAGGTAGAATTAATTCGTATATAGTAAAAAAAAAAAGGGTGCAGTTTTTAGTACTGCACATCCTTAGTCTATGCTATAGATATTAAAGAAATATTATGCTTTTGAAGATGCCACTTCTGTAATACACTCTACGCTGCCCAGTTTTTTAATTCCTGAACACGACGTTTGTCTTCTTAGTAAAGTAAAGAACAGAACTACCGAGCCTAACATTGTCGCTATCAAAACTGAAAACATGAATGGGTTTGGAGAAAATGCTTTATAAAAGAAGCTTCCCAGAACTGCATAGGCTACAAATGGGCAAACCAAGCCCCACTGGCTAACGTAAAACTCTTTTTTAAAGAAATGATTTTTAAAATAATCTTTGAGCAAAGTCAATCCAAATATCATGTACCAAGAAGAGAACGCAAAAGCAACAACTATAATAGCATTGGAAAATAGATGCAAATCTACCCCAAATTGATGACTGATGTAATGTCCTAATCTAAAACCACTGATTGCAAAAAGAGTTATATTCGGCAACACAATCAATAAACTAGGTAATAGCTGCTTGGCAGGCATTCCATCGGCAGCAAGATGACTTTTGAAAACAGAAACCATTTTAACTAGTAGAAGGAATAAGCCCATACCACCTGACATAAGTGACGTAAATGCTGCAATATGAGCTACATCAGGATTTTTAGACATCGCGGCAATTCCTGTACCTGTTACAGTTACCATTGCTAAAGCAAAAGGTCGTAATAACCAACCAAAAGATATTTTATTAACATCAAAACTTTTCTCAAAAGATATTTTAAGAAGTTTAATCTCCATTCTCATAGTAAAGGCCCAAATGACTAACCACATTATCAGAGCCGGTAGCATAAACATCTGCAAGTTAGATGATAAAGAAGGTATGAAGAAACGAATTGGCCCTATAAAAACATTCATAGACATTGCAGTAGCTATAAATGGAGCCATAATAGCTGAGTTTCTCACCGGATCATTGATAAGAATTTTATAATTATCTGTTTTCATATATTTAAATAGTTTGCTGTATAGATTTCCTAATAAGGAAAAATGTAATATTGCGAAAACTATCATTACTATCTCTAATCCGTAAAAAAGAACTTCTGTGGCCATGGGATTGGTACCATGTGCAAGTTTTTCTAAAGTCACTAGACCTTTACCGGTGTGGAAAGTGTATTGAAGGAATGCAAAAGGCATAACTGCTATGCCACCAGCACCTAAAGCTGCTAAAAATACTAAAGGTGAGAAGTTTTTTTGTGAGTTGTCCATAAGAAAGGATCCCTTGATTTTATAATTACAATATATCTATACGGCAATATAACGAAATGTATTTATATATATATTGCTATGTGGCAATATATATAAGGTATCTAAGTTTACTGATAATTCAAATATACATTATTAAATTATAATAAATATTAATGAAAAAGCTGAATAGACATGGCATTGCGAGTATTACGGGTGCAAAAATAGGTGAAAAATATATAATATTGCAGTATAAATAATATATATTCATGTGAATGTGTACTGATATTATTATTTGCGATAGGACTTAAATAAGGCTCATAAATGTCTTTTGCATAAGCCGATAGTAGATTCTTTGGGGCATATATATTGATTATTCAATCTCAGCTTTTGGATGTGCTTTGTGATAAGCTTCTTTTAGTCTTTCTATAGATACATGAGTATATATCTGAGTAGTTGAGAGCGAGGCATGGCCAAGCAAATCGCTAACTGCTTTAATATCAGCACCATTATCTAACAAATGAGTAGCAAAGCTATGTCTTAGCACATGAGGACTTTTCTGCTTAGACTCTGTTATTCCCTTCATAGCAGTATTTACCATTTTATAAGCAGAGGAATGACTAAGCCTTTTGCCATATTTATTTAAAAATAAGGCATTTTCGCTGAAATCTTTTAGTAGCGAGTGGCGGTGCAGTAAATAATTCTCAAGAGCTTCATGAGCTTTGCTACCAAACGGAACAATCCTTTCTTTTGAGCCTTTACCTGTTACTTTAATAACTTTACTGCTTAAACTGATACTTCCGGCATTTATCTGCAAAGCTTCACTTATTCTGAGTCCGGCACTGTAAATGAGCTCGCACAGAGCAAGGTTACGTGCACCTATTGGATTATCTTTGTCAAACTGGTCGAACATCGTTTCTACTTCTTTTTCTACTAAAAAAGATGGTAACGTTTTATTCTTTTTGGGTGTATGTACCATTGTAGCCGGATTACTACTGATATAATCACGCTTGTGGCAAAACTTAAAAAACGATTTGACAGCTGAAATTTTCATCCGCAAGCTATTCTTTTTTAAACCTCTGTCATGCAGCCAACCTAAAAATGGACGTAAATCGTTAGTAGTAATAGTGTCTAATTCCGGTAATGTGTCGTACTCTTCGTAGAAGTAGTCATATAGGTTTGACATAGATAGACGGTAACTTTCGATTGAATGTTTTGAAAAATCTTTTTCAATTTCACAGTATTCTAAAAAAGCTCTAATTGCAGAAGAAAAATCCATATTCTTTATCAGGAAATTGTTCGACTTATTTTAAAATATAAAGTGCAATTATCAAGCCAAAACAATATGCAATTACCTGTAATTTAGCTCGTAATTATAATATAAGTTTGGATTTATAATAAAAATCATTAAAATAGATTTTAAATAAAAGACTATTTGTAGGAAATACAATGAAACAAGTTTCTTGTCTCTTATCGCTTTTTATACTCTCAATTCTTAATTTGTCAGCTCAAAATGTAGCATATATTTTGCCTGATATCGGGTCGCCCGGTATGAATACCTATGTAGAAATTATCTCTCATGTAGATTCTGTGGGCACTTATGGTCCTGATAAAACTTATTGGGGTGATGCTTCAGATAATTTAAAATTAGTGTTTGAAAATCCGAATGATACAAATCATGTAATTGTTGGGCCACTTATAGTCTCATGGGATGGTAGACTAATATCCACTCAGATATTTGTTAATCCTGATGTTATTCCTAATACTTGGGATTGGGAAATACTCAATTCTCAGTTTAACAAGCGTTTCGCAGTAGAATATAAAGGCAAGCGTTCCGACTATCAGGATTTTTATGTTTTGCAGCCAGCTCCTCTTGGAAATGTGGTTTCAAATTCTGAAAGATACTTAGGCGAAGGTTCTTTAGGCAAACGCTCGCCCAGAGGTGCTATGATAGTGGATTCTCTAATTTTGGCTGATGATAGATATTATCCATCTTTAGATGATTGTGATCCAAACACTCCCGGTAATCAGGCATATTTACCATTTATCTTAATGGCAAAATACAAAATCCAAGGAGCAGTGAACACCATCATTGATATGCGTGGCGGTAAAGTAGGACAAAATACTGAAATACAGGATGCAGGCCCGGGCGGCGGCGGAGGTGGTGGTGCATTTGAAGATGTACTTTTAGGAGAGCAAAGTGGTGACAGAGCCGGTAATGGGTTTACCTGCGGTGGTGTTGGAGGTTCTAATAATTACCCAAATTCGTCTGATGTAGGAGATCATAAAGACATTTCTGATTCTAAATCAAGTGGTAATCTAGGGTTTTCCTTAAATAATGTAGAAGGAGGTATAACCAATCTTGGTGTTGCAGAATGTGCTGGAGGTGGAACCGGCCATCCGTTTGGTAAATCAGGAGTTGGAGCCGATTCACTAGATGATAAATCTAAAGTTGGTTTTTATGGTGGGGGAAGCGGATATACTAATAATAATAATGGTGGTAGTGCTGGTTATGGCAAGGCAGGTACAGGTCCCGGTAATACTGGTGGTAAAGTACATGGAAATGCTATGATTGTTCCTCTCGCCGGAGGATCAGGTGGTGCTTCCGGTAATCCATCTGTTGATGTTCTTTCATTTCCTCCGGAATTTTATGAATGGTCAGGTTCTGGTGGAGGTGGAGGTGGAGCAATTAGAATATATTCTAGGCAGATCATTAGTCTAGATATACCTGCTCTTGGTGGTCTCGGTGAAGATCCCAATGAAGACGCTGAAGGCGGTAATGGTTCAGGTGGAGCTATAGAATTATCTGCAAATTCCAGAGTTTCTGATATTATTTTGAATGTATCAGGTGGTGATGCTCATAATAATAGAGGTGGTAGTGGATACATAAAAATAAATGCTTCAAATCAATCATCGTTACTAGATAATACCGCAAATGGTTTGCCTATATATAATTCTGTTAGTTCAGATTCGCTGCAGTATGTTCCCAGAGTGTTTACTCTTAATGGTTCAAAAGACTTGTCGAAAAATATTAAATTGATGTTCAAAATCGGCAAAAACAATTGGCAAGATATTACTTCATCAGCAAATATAAATAATGACAAATGGTCTGTAGATTTTGATTTGACACCATATATGTCAGATAAATATTTCTATTTCTATGCTTTTCAGGATGAGACAGGAGTTGGTGCTAATCAGTATTTAAATATACCTGATGGAGTGCTTTCACAGTCAGCAGCGAATATCTTTATACCTGTAGATGAACCAATGCTTGATGGCAATAAATCATTATACATGACAGTGAATGCATGCCCGGGTGATGAAGTTACAGATAGCTTATATCTTTGGAATATTGGTGCTGTGCCGGTAGACTTAGATCTTTCCGGAGCTATGTTTGCAAAAAATACATCAGGGTTAGAATTAGTCTCTCCTGTGAATGATTTGCAACTTATGAATCATCAAGATTCTCAAACTGTTACAATTAAATATACTTATCAATCCGGTACTACAGGTGCGATTTACGATACATTGTTGATACCTCATAATGATATGCGCACAGGTGTCGAGAGACCTTGGCGAGTAGCAGTAACTATATTTATCAATGAATATGACTATACTATCTTAGATGAAGATGGAAAAACAATAGACTTCAAAGCAGGTGATATGCTAAATCTTGGACAGATATGCAGAGATGGAACAGCTGAGAAGAGCTTTTATATCAATAATAATAATGATTCCAGATTAACATTTATTGATTTTGGTTTACTTCACGGCAGCAAAGGTTTTGAGTATATAGTTCTCGAGCCGGGACCACTTGACAATGATGAAAAGGCATCTGTTTTAGTGAAATATAATGATGCTTCTCAGCCTAAAACAGGCATGGAAGTAAAAGATACTATATATTTTACGTTAGCGGAATGCCCGTCAATACAAGATTCAGTAATCGTATCTATTAGCTTTTTATATTCTACCTTATCCGTTGTAGAAGACTTTAACTTTGGAGCTGTAAGAGTAGGAGAAACCTCAACTAAAACAGCAACTATCGAGAATATTGGTAACGCGGATGCTTATATTCCTGCATTGCCTGTAGTAAATCCGCCGTTTTCCATTATTGCCACTAGCCCTTCGCCATTACCGGTTTCGCTGCAGCCCGGTGAAACTTTACAGGTGACTATGGAATATGCTCCAACTGTTGAATCTGTTGATGATGGCAAATTTACAATTGATGCTGTGAGCAATGGTAATACTTGCGATAGTCAAATAGATTTATCTATTACCGCATCATCTTTCCAATCTGCTATTGTACTTTCAAAAGACTCTATAAATTTTGGGTTAGTTGCGGAATGTAATATGCCTTCTGACACATTGCTATTATCTAATAATATTTCTGCAAGTGGAGATGTTATTTTAAATAAAACTCCTGAAATTATTGGGAAAGATGCTTCTTACTTCTTTTTGAAAAAACATCCGATTATCCCGACTACATTAACACCGGGCAAATCAACTATGTTTATTGTAGAATTTAACTCGCCGGTTGCTAATAAGGGACTTTATGAAGCTGAGCTACTGGTTTATACAGGTGAGCCAAATAGAGATTCTGTGATAGTTATTCCTATCATAGCTGACAGAGATGAGATTGATTTTACCTTTGGCACAATTAATAATCCTTTTGCTATTATCGAAACAGCAGTTCCATTTAATTCGCAAATAGATATAACTAATAACAGCAAACTTCCAAGGAATGTTTATGCTATTTATACTAACACAACAGATGCAGTAGTTACTCCTAATTCGTATTTATTTGCTCCTGGCGAGACTAAACAATTTGATTTAGATGTTAACTATTCTGATACAACAGATTTGAGTTTAGAATTAAAATTAAATACTGATACTCCTTGTACTGATTCAATAAGTACTCAATTATACTTTGAAGTTGAATATGGTCTTGCAGAAATAGAAGCAGCATTGGATTTGAACGTGTTAGCTCCATGTAATATACATAACGATACTATTTATATTAGTAATATTGGTACCGCTGACATAGAGTGGCGTGGTATTTCACTGACCAACACTGATTTTACTATCATTGAGCAACCTGGTTTGCCTATTACTCTCGCACCTAATGACAGTAGTTATATTATAGTTGAGTTTGACGCTAATGGCAAGGCCAATGGAGATTACGCTGTGGATGCAGATTTTGTTGTATATGAGTATGGTACTGAAACTCAGCATACTTCCAGAGTTAATGCTACTATACAGTCTGCTTTATTCGCAACTCCAAGCATGATACAATTTGGTAATGTGATTGAAAACTACGAAAGTGATGTACAGACTTTTGGAATTAGCAATATTGGGTCTTACGATGTAGTAATATTAGAAGTAAATTTCCCAACTTCAACTGAATACGAATTTAATATTGAAGAACTATTTGCCGACGGTCCGGCAGTAAATTATCCTCTTCCTGTTGGAGAAACTATCTTATATAACATAGCCTTTACGCCATATAATATAAAATCTTATAGTGGAACTATCGAAATAATTGTCCAATACTCAGACTGCATCGACACATTATTAGTTGATTTTACAGCAGAGGGTGTGCCGGATAATATTTTAGAACTGTCACTGCCAAACCTTACAGTTGATCCGGCTTTGTCTTCTATCAAGATACCATTGCTGGCAAAAACATCTAAGTTTGAAATAGAATCTGCTTTGGACTCTCTTACTATAACATTTGACCGGAATGTAATTAAAATATTAGGAGTAGAGAATGCTTCGTATAGTCAGACTCAAAGTTTAGATACTATTGTTGTAATCTTTAATGATAGCACAGATTATGTAATAGACACAGTCCGAACTACAATAGCAACTATTCACGCTATGCCACTATTAGGTCATATTGAAAGTACAGATTTACTCATTCACTATATACCTAAAGCGGGTGAAAAGATTAGCGAAGTAGTGGAAAATAATGGTAATATTGCGCTGGATATTTGCAAAGAAGGTGGCGATAGATTGCTTGCACAAGCAAATAGAACAGACTTAATAATAAATCCTAATCCGGCAGGAAAAGTGATTAAAATCAAGATGTTCTTGCAGGAAATTGGGAATTACTCACTTAAATTATATGACCTAAGTGGAAAACTATTCTATGAAAATATAATAGAAAATACTATATTTGCGGGCACTGAAAAATCATTACAGCTTTCTACAGAAAGTATTGGCACTGGTGAGTATATGATGATGCTAATATCTCCAAGCCAAAGTATTAGTAAAAAAGTTGTAGTCATTAAATAGACAAAAGACTTATACTTTTTTACCGAGTATGCTTATGTGGAAAAATAATGTGCATTTTATGCTTGCATATTTTGCGTAAGTGTCTTATATTTGTTGTTCATAACGTTTGACTAATAAGAAAGAAAAAGAAAAATGGCTAAAAAACAAACCTTCGGTGACAAAAATAAAAAAGTAGTAGAAAAACAAGTAATCAAAGTTGTTAAAGGCTACCGCAGCGAAGAGGGTACTGTTCGCTTCTTAGAACAATTTGTTAAAGTTGACGATTACAGTGTAGCTGACAAAATTGACATAAATAGATAAGGGAAGCTATGAAAAAAGGAATTCATCCGGCATATCGTACAATCGAAGTTGTTATGACTGATGGAACGACGTTTAAAACTCGTTCTTGTTATAAAAAAGATCGTATGGTTTTGGAGATTGACTCAAAATCGCATCCATTCTACACCGGTAAACAAGTATTAGTGGATACAGCTGGTCGTGTAGAAAGATTCAAAAAACGCTTCGAAAAAGCGCAGCAAATTAGAGAAACAAGGAGAAAATAAGGCATGGCTATTCATCCTATGCAGTCCGGGGCGACGTTCAGACCAAATAAGCGAACCGGAAAGAAAAAACCAAATCCAATGAAAGAGCAAAGAGTAGTTGACTACCTTGATTCTAAATTCTTGGGTCGTTTTACTAACGATCAAGGTAAAATTTTACCTCGTAGAATTACAGGTGTTTCTGCTTACCAACAGCGTCAAGTTGCTACAGCGATTAAATATTCTCGCCACTTAGCACTTATGCCATTTGTTGCTCAGGATATTACTTAATCCGGTCAAGCAAAGAAAATTATATAAAAAGCTGTCTTCGGACAGCTTTTTTTGTTTGCAGTTCGTTGAAATAATTCACTGAATTGCCGGATTTGAAACGGTCATCATTCAGAGCAAAACCTTTTACAATATACTCTTTTAATCGCTGTGTTGCCCATATTCGGAATTTTGTACCTTGCTGAGACTTAACCCTATAACCAACCGAAATTATCACATCAAGATTATAATATTTTGTAGAATAGAGTTTGCCGTCTGAGGCAGTTGTCCGGAAATTCCGGATAACTGAATCTTCAATCAATTCACCCTCTCTGAAAATATTTGTGATATGCTCAGAAATAGTTCTTTTATCCTTTCCAAACAGCTGAGCCATCAACTTTTGAGATAGCCACACTGTTTCATCTTCAAGGCGGACATCAATCTTTATCTCGTCATTATCTGTGCTATAGATAAGTATTTCGCTGTTATTTTGTCTTGTTTCTTCCATTTATATTTCTCTATTTTTGCCTGCCATAATTTGGATTCTGTGGATTTTATTGCATTAACTACTATTCTGGGAACTCATAAATAGTGCTTCTAGCTGTTTCTTCATGGATAAAAAATTTTAAAGATTGATTTATTAACTCATATTTATTAATATCTTCTTGTGACCAATCAGAACAATTCATGAGAATTAGATCTTCAGATCGATTATTTGAATATTTTGGAGCATCTATAGCTATACCGATGATAGTGTCATATTGTGGGTATTTATTTTTAAAAGCTCCGCAAGCAACTTCTAGTAGATTTAACCGCGTTTCTCTGTATTCTCTGAATTCAATATCAGATTGATTAGGAAAATGACACTGAAGAAAAAGATAGATTTTGTTTTTGAAAAAAGAAGAAATGACTCGAACAGAACGAGTTATTTGAGATTCATCTGTCTGATATAAATCAATTGCTTCGAGTAATCTCTTCGAAATCTCTCTTCTTACAAAACGCGGTTCTTTCGCCATCTCAAAAACAGCATGATTATCAAAAAAATTATAGCTGTTGGTATATATAGTTCCTATATTAATTTCTGAAATAACTTTGTTAATTAATTTATCCCAAACATAAGATTTCCTATCAGCTTCTTTTTTTCTCTTGTAAACATCTTCGCAAATAAAGTCTTCCCAAAAGCCTTCTTGCAATGCCAATATATTTGAATACATCATTTTCTCAGGTGAATAGATGAAATGATTCTGAGTTTTCTCAGAATAATTTTGATAATAAAAAGCAAGTAGATCTTCTTCACCTGAATAAACTAATGATTGTAAATTATCAATTGCATCTTTCTTTGCATTGAGATAATTGCTAAAATCATATATTGTATCCAATTCTTTGAATAGTATAGATAGATTATGACTGTCAAAAATATGAATTGGATCCTCTTTATCTATATATATTACAAAAGGTGAATCAATCATTTCTAATTCTTTATCATAATAATTAATAGCAAGACTACCATTGATATTTCCATCTGAATGTTTTTTACAGGCCTCAACGGCTCCATGAGCAATTACAATTTTATGTATATTCACAGTTTCAAGATTGATTTTCAATAAAAGTTCTTTTTCACAAGTCTTATCAGAAAATACTTTTCTACCTGAACGAATATATCTTTCGGCACCTTTTGCTGTTCTAATTTGTCCATCAATTGCTTTTTTCTTCCATCTTTTCCAATTTACTTCAATATCTTTTGTATTTTGTTGAGAATTTTCTAGATGTTTGATATGTTTGTCAAAAAAAATAAAAATATTATTATCAAATACTGCTATAAGATCACACATCTCATGTTTGTCGTCTTTATAGGGGTTACTAAAACTCCATAATGAAAAAAATGTATGTCCGCTCAAATGGGTTAATATCTTTTCAGTTGGAGTGCAGCCATCTAAACTAGAAAAATCAGTTTGCATTCCCATCTTCCTCTATTATATTGTTAGTCAATTCACTTAACAGATATATTACATATACTTCCATCAAGTTACTAAAATATTACAATACAACACAAATGAAAGTTTTACTACTCATAGCTTTAACTTAAAAGTGATATTGAGCTTTTTTGCAAATTTTAATTAGTAATTCGGGATAAATCTAATGTTGAGTGATACTTTTGGCTTAGTTGTATTTTTCCACCCCGTCTCGCTTTGCGAGCCACCCCTCAATATGGGATAAAACATAATCATAACATCATATAAATACAATATATTCTTAAATGGATAAGTATACTCTTCCAAATCACAGGATGAGAAGTGGAGGCAAGCGTTCTTTTTTCTTTTTCTTTGGTTTCCGTTTCTTTTGCTTTTTTACCGCAAAAAAAAGAAAAAGAAATGGGAAAAGGTAACATCAATCTCTTATTTAAATCGCCTGTAAAGGAAAGTCTTGCCGCCCTTACAGGGCTCTGTTGCCTCAGAACTTGCAAACATCCCATGGCGCTGCCATGGGCTATTATCTATCAGCCTTTCAGGCTGAAAAAATATTCCAAATTCAACCAATAAATGCAACAAAGTTTAAAATAATAAATTTTTCTTTCTTGTAATAGGATTTTAGAAAAGACAAATCTTTACCACAACCACTTTCCACTTTCCACTTTCCACCAAGTTACTAAAATATTAAGATAAACAACAATAAAAATACCTTTACTTTCATTATACAAGTAAAATTACAATTATAATACATCCGTGTTTAAGACAGCCATACACAAAAAAAGAGGAACTCTCTTTGAAAGAAAGCTCCTCTTTGTATATCTAGAGACTGTTTAAGTCTTAGTATTTTGTTGTAACTGATTTACCTTGCATGAATAATGCTAAGTAGTCACGGCTACCTGCTTTAGAGTCTGTACCTGACATGTTGAAACCACCGAAAGGCTGAACGTCAACCAATGCACCAGTGATTTTTCTGTTTAAGTACATGTTACCAACGTGAAGTTCACGTTTAGCTCTTTGCAATTTAGCAACGTTGTTAGAGATAACACCACCAGTCAAACCGTAGATAGTGTTGTTAGCAATTCTCAATGCATCATCATAATCTTCAGCTTTAATTACTGCTAATACAGGGCCAAAGATTTCTTCCAAAGAGATTTTTGCTTCAGGATCAACGTCAGTAAATACAGTAGGTTTGATAAAGTAACCATTACCTTCAGCTTTTTCGCCACCAGTAAGTAATGTACAGTTAGCTTTACCCCATTCGATGTATTCCATAATTGATTTTTCAGCAGAAGCACTGATAACAGGACCCATG
>JBFHIJ010000023.1:0-46321 GCA_041596515.1 Chlorobiota bacterium | reverse complement strand
ATTGAACTTTATAATACTTATAGACCTCACTTAGCTTTAAAGATGATGACTCCAGAGTATATACATAAAATCCCCGATAAAAATTTTACCAGGGATTATTTTGATAATTAAATCTGTCAACTTATTTTAGGACGTTACAATATATAAAAGAAGAGGCAAGTTTATTGATAGCTTACCTCTTCTTTATATTATTATATTTGTTGCTTTTAATGGATGCAATTATTTTACATAAATACTGCGAGCTATTTCATTTCCTAATATCTTATTAGTACCTGCAAGCTTTATAGTAATAGGTCCATTAAAAGGAGCTTTTTCAATTACCTGGATGTCGACATCCGGAACTAAACCCTGAGATTCAAAATAGGCAAGCATCTCCGAATCGTTATCTACTAATCTGGAAATAGAAACCGTTTGACCTGGATCTATTTCTATTAACGGAGTTTCTTGATGATCAGGTAAAACACCATCTTTTTGTGGTATAGGATGACCATGAGGATCAAATTGTGGATTGCCTAACAAGTCGTCAATTTTTTGTAAAAACTCATCAGAAATGTGATGCTCTAAACGGCATGCTTCATCATGTACTTTTTCCAACGAAAAGCCTAACATTTCTTTTAGGTATAATTCTAATAGTCTGTGATGCCTTAAGATTTCGAGTGCAATCTTTTCACCATTAGAAGTAAGCTTTACGCCTTTATAAGAATTATAATCTACCATTCCCATATTGGCAAGTCTTTTAAGCATACCAGTAACAGAAGCGCCTGAGATGTTTAGTTCTTTTGCTATTTTAGTAGTAGAAACCGGTCCGGCTTCTTCTAATTTATATATCGTCTTAAGATAATCTTGTACAGCTTGACTTAACATAGTTCAAAAATCAATAGTGGTACATTCATGTTTTATATAAACTAATAAATATTTTATTCTTATCTAAATATTATTTACGCACCTAATACAATTTTAAATAAAAAGGCAGATAAAGTAGCTATTAGTATAGCTAACAAACCTGAATAAATTGCTATTTTCCATTTAAACTCTTTGACTATTACTACGAAGGTAGTAAAGCAAGGAAAATATAGCGAAACAAAAATAATAAATACGATTACTTGTGCATTTGTTAATGGTAAATCTACTAAAGTAGAAACATGCATTGCTTGATTTAACATTACAAGTATCAACTCTTTTCTCCAAAATCCAAAGATTAGAGTAGATCCTAATTGTTCTGGAAGTCCCAAAATAGTATTTAAAATCGGAGCAAATGCCGTATCTAAATATTTGGCTACTCCAAAGTACTCAATCCATCCAAGAAAAACTCCTCCACCAATCAAGAAAATAGTAGCTTCTCTAATAAAATCTCGTGTTTTAAGCCATGTGGATTTGACAGATGACTTAAGCATTGGTTTTCTTAATCGTGGAATTTCTAATACCATACCCGTAGGTTCAGATAAAAATATAGATAGTACCTTGCCTACACCGGCTATGACTAATAGTATATAGAAAAAGATTATCATTGCCCAAAAAGGTCCTGTAAACGCTGCGGAAAGAGCAAAAATAACAGTTATTCGGGCAGAGCACGGTACAAATGGTATCAACATAGCACTAATCACTCTGTCACGTTTATCTTCTAACATACGAGTTGCATACAATGCAGGTATTGCACACCCTAAGCCAAGAATAAATGAAACCACCGACTTTCCATGCAGACCAATTCTATGCATTAATCCATCTATTAAAAATGCAATTCTTGATAAATAACCGGTATCTTCAAAAAGAGAAGTCAGAAATACTAAAGGTAAAAAGTAAGGCAACACGATGCCAACAACACCAATTAGTCCCTGATAGGCTCCATTTACAGAGTACCATGCAAATTCATTTACATCTTTAAGACCAGAAAAAGTGCCTGCTAAAGCATCTAATGGAGGCTCTACTATGCCGGCAAGAAAATCCCCAACTAAAAATATTGAAAGAAAATATAAAAAGAAAAAAATTACTAAAAATATGTTACCAAAAAGTGGGTGTAGTAATAAGTTATCTATTCTTTCTAAAAATGGTTTAGATTGCTTAGCTATAATTTCTGATATATCTTCAGACATTTTCATAGCAAGATGATGTCGCTCGTATGAAACTGTCTCAAAAGAATCCTTACCATTCTCTTCTTCTAACTGTCGTCTGATTGGAGCAGAAATAGGTTCTAATGTTTCTCGAATTTCTTTAGGCAAAGCAGCAGGATTTTCAATAGACTTAATTGCAAAAAATCTGGGTTTTGCATTATATTCATTTTTAAATGATTCAAGATGCGGATACAATTTTTGTAGATGCATTTCAAATCTATGTGTATAGTCTAATGTGCTTGGTGCTATGGTTTTGCCATTTATTCGCTTGTAGCAATGCTCTGTAAGATTTTTAATGCCTTTGCCAAAAAGAGCTTGAGTAGGAATTACAGGAACATTTAAAATATTTTGAAGTTTTTCGTAATCTACTTTCAATCCATAACTTGCAAAAATATCTTCCATATTGACGGCAACAATCATCGGTAGACCTAATTCAAGCAACTCAACTGTTAACTCAAGAGATCTGGAAAGTAGGGTGCCATCAACTACATTAATTATTAAATCAATTTTTTCTTGTAAAAGATATTCTAATGTGATTTGTTCTGAAGTTTGAGAAGAGTTGATTGAATATATTCCAGGCAAATCTACTAATTTAAATTTTTCTCCAAATATATTTATCAGAGACTCATTTAGTTCGTATGTAGAACCTGATGCAGAAGTTTTTACATCAGACATTACAGAAAATACTGTACTTTTCCCTGAATTTGGTTGACCTATTAATGCTATTGTTTTCATTCCATTCATAACTGCTCTACCATTATTTTTTCAGCTAACCCCTTCCCTATTGCAAGTTTAGAAATAGAGCTAGACTCGTTATGAAGTAAAACAGGACCTGATTTTTTACTTCTTATTTTTATAACGTTATCACCAATATTCAAACCAAGATTACTCAATTTTATTTTTGCAGTACTGCCTGCTAAAATTTCTCTTATATTTAAAATTATATTATCTGGAGCATCTTGTAAAGTTGACATATTCACACCAATAAATATTCGGACAACACCCTTTAGGTATAACTAATAGCAAAAATAGACATTGCTAAAGTATTGTCAAAGCTTTTTTTTATTAAAAAATACCAATAATGCTAATGTCATTAGCAGTTGATGCTACTAAATCATTTGTTAGAATAGGATTTACAATATTATTGAGACATTACTATGAGGCTACTCATAGGCAAGTTAGCTAAGGTTGTTTATAATTGCAATTCTTTATCTATAACGATTAAATTATAAACATAGTAATGTTAGATAAAATAGAATTGAGCAAATAATATATAGTGGATGAGTTTATAAAAGTGGTAAGGTATATTATAGCGAGTGGAAGGAGCGTGAACTAATCACGCCCCCTTTTTTACCCGCAGTATCTATTAAATCTATTCTGCAGCATAAACTTTTACTTGATCATTCAGCTCTTGAATCATATAGTCCCATAATGTGATGTAAGGTATGATTTCAAGAGAATCTAATATTTCATTATCAGGAGTATTGTCTACCAGCTGTTTGTAATATCTAAGTGTAGTTTTACGAATCATATTAGCTTTAAAATTATGTTGAATCATAGTTTGCAACATTCTTAAAAATGCAAAAGTTCTTCTATGACCTTTGAGTTTCAATGTATTTCTTTCAAGATAAAAGGCAATTTCACCTTCCATATCAAGAATTTTTCTAAATTCATTATTCGCAAAATAATGCATAAATTGTATAACTAAGAAAGATGTGTTGAATTCTAATCTTTCTTTTTCATAGTTAGGCATATTATCCAGTATTTCAATTATCTCAAATTTTTTCTTAAATGGTTTAGAAACCATTCTTTTAGATCTTAATCTACCCATAGCGGTAAGTACATAAATTGCTCCGGCATATAAACGCCATTTATCAAATACAGAATCATCCATGTTTTTGAAATTAACGTTATTCATAATTTCAGTAATTACCATTTCCGCACGTTTATATTCTTCACCATGCACAAGAAGAACAAAGAAATTTTGCATAACAGTAAACCATAAATCAGAACCTTCAGGAAACATTTCTATAACATCATCTGCAAGTTTAATATTTTCATCAATGTTTCCAACTCTTCTAAATGCGTCTAATTTTGCTTGTGCAAATTCGACAAATACTTCATGACTATAAAGATCTGGATTGTCTTTGTAATATTTTTGAATATCATTACAAATAGCCAAAACTCGATCATAATCATATTTAATTTGTTGCAGATATAGTTGAATTTGAAAATATCTAATTCTAAGCATATGTGAATCTTCGCCCATCATCAAAGTTTCTAATTTTTTTACACTTTGTTCTGTACGAATAATAAAAGCCTCTGGATGCACGGTTCTTTCTACTTTCCTTGATAAATCACAATAAAGTTCGTTAGCTACAATTTCAGCATTGTAGATATGAATTTCTCTTCTTACTATCTCAACGTATTCGGAATATTTCATTTTAGTGCGGACTTTAGGAGCTATCTGCATTAATAGTTTTCCGGCTTCAAGGATAAACTCAGATATTCTATACTTTAAAGAATAATCTAATACTCGCTCAAGGATTTTAACACCTGTTTTATCAGCTTTCTTTTCAATTAATGTTCTACCGACTTCAAGTTCTCGTTTCAATTTGTAATAATTTTCTTCGTATGGACTCACCCAAGGTTGTTTTTTTTCTAAAAGCAATACAGTTTCAAGTAATTTGTCTTTTAATCTAGACTTAAGCATTTGATATTTCTTCTCTGAAGGATCAGAATTATATAAATCATAGGCAGCATCTTCATCTGATACATATCTATGTTCTTTAATCCCTTCATAGAAGTTATGCATCATAGTATCTCCGCCTTCCTGCAAATCTTCAGGAATACCTTCTAATCGTTTCTGTCTTTTTGCATTGACAATCTTAACTACTTCAATAAGTTCTTTCACAGTAATATTCCTTTGGTATTACATTTGTACTTTTTTGAATTTAAGTAATTTTCATCATATTACAAAATTATTTATAATATTGTATATCTTGTTATATATCATATAGATAGAAGTTATACTCGAAGTATATGTATATTTGTACTTATAAATATTTGAAAATATTCCATGTTTGTTTTGTAAATATATTTCTATAATTAAGAATATTCACCATTATCTTCGTGATACTACTATATTATTTATTTGTAAACTTTTTAATTTCCGCTATTTCAGACTTCGTATAAAAGCCTAATATTTTCAATAATACTATATGTAACATCAGTATTGCTACTTTAAATATCATGTTATAAAGAAGCTCAGTAAAACTATTACAAACGTAATCAATTAGTAAAACGATTGAAGTTGACAAACATATTTTTAAAATTCTTCCCCATTCATATTCAATTTTATATATGCCTTTTTGGAAATAATATAATACACCGGCACTTATTATATAGGCAAATAGTGTATTGTAGGCAGCTGCCATATAGCCATAGATTGGAATAAATATTATATTTGATACGATGTTAAATGCCGCTGCTATTCCAACTGCCATTGGCAAGTATTTAGTCTTTTTTGTGATGTAAAATGAAGCAGTTAAATTAGTAAATATTCCATTAAAATAATAAGCTATGAGAATAATCGGGACTATATTTAAAGCTTCCCAATAGTTAGAATTTATCAATGTTTTATGCTCAGAAATAGGTATTTTTACTAAATAATCTACAAATAATGTAATAAATAAAAATAGAAATGAGGCCAATAAAGTAAAATATGTTAGTACTCGTGCAAACAGTTCTTTAGCATTTTTTTCCTTCCGATTATTTAGATAAAATGGTTTCCATGCATATTCAAACATAGACACAAATAGCATCATTGGAATACCCAATTTATAATTTATAGAATATATCCCAGTCTGTTCTGAACCATTTTGGCCCCCTACCAGAAATTTTATTAAAGGTTGATCTGATATTTGTAATATAATTGCAGAAAGACTCGCCGGAATTGTTGGTAATCCAAATATGAGCATTTCTTTGTAGAGCTTAAAATCATATTTGAAAAGTTTGTTTTTGTAAAGTTGATAAGCTAAAATTAGAGCTCCTGCAATTGAAGAAATGAACTGTGCTTTCAATGCTCCGGCAGGTCCAAGTTTAAGACCTATTACGAAATATAAAGAAAGACCTACTGCTAAAACAATTATACTAAACCTAGTGATAGTAAATAATTTAGCATTATCAGAGAGCCTCAAGTAGGCATAAGGTATAAGCATCAGAGAATCTAAAAAAGGAATCCAAGATGCATATTGTATCATAGGCAATCCGTAGCTTTCAGTAGTAAACCACGATGCTATAATTCCTGAAAACATATATAATATTATCGAAAGGAGTAAGGATGTTGCTGCTATGCTTATGTAAGCATTTGAAAAGACACGTCTACTCTCTTTGGGATTATCTTTATCCCAAAATCTAAAAAATGCAGATTCCATTCCAAATGTAGCTAATATCCCCATAAATGCAACTAACGCAAGAATCGACGACAAATCACCTAATTCTGAAGGCTTTAAATCTTGAGTATAGAACAAAGTTAGTGTAAAAGTCAGGAATCGTCCTGCTATCATCATCAATCCATAAATCATAGTATCTTTTGTTAACGACTTGAGTTTATCTCTCATTACTTACCACACAATGGTTACAGAATAATATTTTACTTTTATACATTAAAAAGAATTCTTATTTTAAGGGGTACAAAGTATTTTTAATATCATATAAATTATTTATACAATTTCCTTGTGTCAGAAAATACTGGATAAAGTTTGAAAAAACTATTGAAAATATTAGTATCTTTATTATTGTTTATAGCTTCTCTATTGTCGATGCACAATGAAGCTGTAAATGGTCATTATCATATTACTGAGAATGGATCAACATTTTATCATGTACACCCTTATGCACATAATCACAATAATTCCCCTTTTAAAAATCACACTCATACCAAAATAGAGTCAGTTATTTATTTGAGTTACACTCATCCCCTATTCCTACTACCCTTGCTCTTATCTCTTGTTGTTAAATTGGCAACTGTATTAGCATACAATAATAGCAATAATATATTTACTTTTTCTCTTCAAGAAGCTTTCGAATCTCATAAATTGCGTGCCCCTCCTATTGTTTTATAACAATCGTATTACAGATTCGTTCATATTACCTTTACCATTTGGTAAAGGTAAGTTCCATATTTCTTGAATTTATTTATTTGTAAATATATTGGAGATTTACTATGAAATTAGTAAACTTATTTCTACTTGCTTTTCTATTCAGTACTCAAATTTTAAAAGCTGAAACTAAAGAAGTTACTGTAACCACAGGTGAAGGTTATCAAAACACAGTGTGGTATTCTCTTATCAACGGCCCTGTAAAGGATGCACCAAAAGACAACTGGGATTTAGCTTTTCAGACTGGTCAAAATGGCTCTATTCTTTTAAATTGTCAGAAAGGCTATGAGTTATTTGAAATAATTGATTCTGATGAATTTTCATGGGATTCACCTATTGATACGACAAATTTTAGAGGATCTAAAAATTTCGTACACTGGCTAAACTCTGACGAGTCATGGAATTCCGGAGCTTTTAATCTTGGGAAAGATGGTTTTATCAGCGACGGTGATTTCGGTTGGGGCTCTTATGATATGGGAGACCATGGAATAAAAGGCACTAGAGTGTTTTTACTCATAACACCTGAAAAAGAAGCTAAAAAGATTTTTATCTATAAGCTCTTAAATCGTAAATATGAATTCAAATATGCCAATTTGGATGGTACTGAAGAAGTATACGCGACAGTCAATAAAAACGATAGACCAGATGTATCATTTATATATTTCGACTTTGCTACAAATACAATACTTTCGGAAGCAAGAGAACCTAATGCTAATGAATGGGATTTAGTTTTTGGTAAATATATGATATATTATCCTATTGGAGATGGTTCTTATATGCCTTATGGTGTTACAGGTATAAAACAAAATCAAAATGTTTTAGCTATTCAGTTAGACGACGTAAATGTTGACACTGTTGAAGATCCCGGGCATGATTTGTATGATCCAAATATTACTACAATTGGTTCAGATTGGAAAGAGTTTGACATGGCAACATATACATACAATTTAGCAAAAGACAGAGCATACTTTGTAGAAGATTTATATGGGGCAATTTTCAAGTTGGTCTTCACTGAATTTTCCGGTAGTACAGAAGGTAAATATGTATTCAATCAGACAAGAATGGGTTTATCCGTAAGCGAAACTATGAGTAATGTAAAATTAGCTGTTTACCCAAATGTGATAAATAGAAACCAATCTTTTTCTATAGTATTAAGCGACGACCTTCCGCAATCATACAATTTATCAGTAGTTGACTTGACTGGCAATAAGGTACTAACACAATCAATCGAATCTGATTATCTCAAAAACATTTCAATCAATGCTTTAAATTTCGCATCCGGAGTTTATTTTGTTAACATTTCCAATGCAAATGGCATCTTGACACAAAAATTGATTGTGAGATAAAAATGAAAAAATTCACTATGACACTTATTTTTATCTCTTTACTGGGCGCTTTCGTAGCGTCCGGTAAAGAGAATGATATAATTACAATCATAGACCAAGAAACTAAAGAACCTATACCAGCTGCAACTGTGACGTTATTTTGTAAACATTCAGATTGTAAATCTGATAATAAAAAGATGATGAAAGCTGACAATAATGGTCAATTCGTAAATCCATTTTCATATCCTGTTTCAGTTACTATTAGTTGCGTAGGATATTTAAGATATAGTTTTACTCTAAAAAAGAATCCTGGTAAGATATTTCTAAAACCAACTGTTTTATACATGAATCCCATCGTAACTACAGGTCAATATACTCCACGTTCGACTCAAAAATCAGTGTATCCTGTAAAAGTTATAGGAAACGAACGAATAAAAGAACAAGCAGCTACTAATCTTAGAGAACTGATGACTACGGAGTCAAATATTAGACTTTCCCAAGATGGAGTTTTAGGCTCAAGTATGAGTCTAAATGGCATTTCTGGTGAGAATATTAAGATATTGATAGACGGAGTGCCGGTAATAGGGCGAATGAACGGTAGCATAGATTTATCACAAATAAATCTAAATAATATCGAAAGAGTTGAAATTATTGAAGGTCCTATGTCTTCTGTCTATGGCTCTGATGCATTAGGTGGAGTAATTAATCTTATTTCAAAAGATAGAGTTAAACCCGGCACTAGCGCTCAAGCTGAATCTTATTACGAAAGCGTAGGGAAAGTCAATTTAAACGGCGGATTCGACTATTTTAATAATAATTGGAAGTTAGGCGTAAATGCAGGACGAAATTTTTTTAATGGGTATTCTGAAAATGAGCATATACGATCTGATGAATGGTCTCCGAAAGAACAATATTTTGTAGATTTAAATGCTTCAAAAAAAATTGGAAATCATACTATAAAATATCAAGGAAGTTATTTTGATGAATATATACTAAAACGATATGAACCGTATGATTTTTATAAAGAAAGAGCATTTGATGATAGATTTTATACGGATAGGCTAACAAATAGTTTATTCTATAATGCAAAAGTCTTTGGTAATTATTATCTGAATGCTACCGCCAACTATTCTTATTTTAAGCGTACTAGAAATAAATACTCAATAGATAGAACTAATTTATCTGAGATATTAGTTTCTGACTTAGGTTCTCAAGACACTTCTATTTTTAATACATATGTGTTTAGATCTACTTTAAGCAGTGATAATTTGACAGATTTCCTTGCTTATCAATTAGGAATAGATTATAAGTATGATGATGCGACAGGACAAAAAATAGAAGGAAATAGCCAAGAGATAAGTGATTATTCAGTTTTTGGAGGACTGCAATATTCTCCTTACGAAACATTTACACTACAACCTACATTTAGATTTAGTGAAAATACAAAATACGATGCTCCTATAACTTATGCTATGAATGTTAAATATACAATTATTGATAATCTAACATTTAGAGCTACTTACGGCAAAGGATTTAGAGCTCCAAGTTTGAAAGAACTATATTTAGATTTTGTTGATTCAAATCACGAAATAACTGGTAATAAAGAGTTAGATGCAGAAGAGTCAAAATCGATAAATGCCGGAATAGAATACAATGCTTTTTTCTCAGGTAGATTATTAAAAGTGGAACCAAAATTCTTTTTCAATCAAATCGATAATAAAATTGAATTAGTAAAAGTAGATCCAAATTCAGAAAGAAGAATGAATCAGAATATTTCTAAATTCAAATCCATAGGTACGGCTTTTAATGTTTCATTCTTTTCAGATGATTATATATTTAAGTTAGGATATAACTATACCGGAAGATATAATCAACTTTCAGAGTCAAATGCTGAAGCAGCTGAATATAGCTTCTCACATGATTTTCAAGCTAATTTTTCATGGTTAGTTCCTTATTGTGGCACTCGTATGTCAATTTTCTATAAATATACTGGTAAATTGCCATATATAGAATTGGTTGATAACAATGTGGAAGAGTTTTTTATTGAAGATTTTCATACATTAGACCTAACTTTTAATCGTAAATTCTTTGAATACTTAACACTAAATTTTGGAGCTAAAAACTTGTTTGATGTCAAATCAATCTTTAGTGGAGCTTCTTCTGGTGGAGTACACTCAGGTGGAGGTAACTCACTAGTTAATTATGGTAGAACTTATTTCATTTCGATAGGAGTTGATTACTAATGAAAACTAAATATCTATATATTCTGTTAGCCTTATCGTTTGTCTCTTGCATAAAAGAAGAGTCTCCTATAGAACCTATCGTAAAAACATCTTACACTGAAACAATAGCACTCGGAAGTGACTATGCAGAACAAATTTACTATGATTTGGAAAATAGTAAAATTGTATCGTCTAATCCTTTTGAAGCTTGGGATATAGCTATAAATTCAGTTACAGGCATCAATGCTATTGTTCTAAACACTGCAAAATTTATGAAAATATATCCAATATTTGATAAAAAGTTTGATGAAGTAGTTTTATCAGATTATAAAGCTATTTCAGACGATATGTGGATCTATGATGCAGCGAGTGGGAATATGGACTCCACAGCTTTCGGTACTTGGTGGAGTGATGACAAAACACTAGCTCCCAAAAACATAGTATATATAATCGATCGTGGTAAAAATGCAGCGGGTGATAAATTAGGACATTGGAAACTTCAAATAACTTCCGCAGATGTCAACTCTGTTTCATTTAAGATACAAGATTTGCGTGGATCTGAACTATTCGAAGCTACAATTCTCAAAGACAAAACTACTAATTTAAGTATGTATTCTTTCGATTCTAATGAGCAGGTTTACTTAGAACCTCCAAAAGATTCTTGGGATTTATTATTTACTCGCCATACAGAATTGCTTTTTACATCTGAGGGTGATGGTTTGTGGTATGGAGTTACTAGTATTTTGCTAAATCAAAATAGTTGTAGTGCTACGTTTAACACAGATTCCACTTATAATTTAATCACTATTGATTCCATAGCTAACTATTCTTTATCGAATCACAGAAATGCTATAGGTCATGACTGGAAGATTTATGATTTAGAAGCTGGTGTATATATTATGAGATATAGAAATACCTATATTATTGAATCCCGTAATGGTTATTACTTTAAACTTCGCTTTATCAGCTTTACAAATGATGCAGGAATAAAAGGTTATCCTCAATTTGAATTTGAAGCATTATAGTTTTAAATTACTTTATTTTGGATTGGGAAAATGAAAGTATTAGTACAAAGAGTTTTAGAAGCATCTATTAGTGTTGACGGTAAGAATATCGCAAATATTGATCATGGAATAATGGTGTTAGTGGGGATTACACAAACTGATAACGAAGATATAATGAAATGGATAGTAAATAAGATAACCAATTTACGAATATTCCCTGATGAAGAGGGAAAAATGAATAAATCCGTACAGGATGTAAAAGGAAGCATTATGCTTATACCCAATTTTACACTTTATGGTAAGTTAAAGAAAGGATTTAGACCTAGTTATAGCGACGCTGCCACTCCTAGTATTTCTTATCCTATATTTGAAAATATGATTACACATACCAGAGAGAATTTTGACATTAATCTACAACATGGAATATTTGGTGCAGATATGAAAGTAAGCTTGATAAATGATGGTCCGGTAACAGTCGAACTAAAAAAAGAGGCGGAATAAAAATTCCGCCTCTTTCATTGAGTAGAAGAAATACCATATCCCCTCAAATTACTAAAACCAATTTATCAGGAGTAAATTGGAAAGAATACCATCAGTAAGATACTAAATAAAAGCCAATTACAAAATTAAATTTTCCTTTTTTTCAATCTTTTATGGTTCGGAGATTTAATAAATGGAAAGTCACAAGTATTGCTATAATAATAAGCAATATTTTGAGCCATATCATGCTTATTGCAAATATGGCTGAATATAAAATTGAAATCCATAAAAGCAATATTGTAACTATTTTTACTCGTACCGGCATGGATTTTTTATCTCTGTAGTTCTTAATATATCCGCCTAATACTTTATTTTCCATAAGTCTATTATAGAACTTTTCAGAGCTTTTAGCATAGCACCATGCTGCAAAAAGCAAAAACGGAGTCGTGGGTAATATTGGTAAAAATATGCCAATAAGTCCTAGAATAACTGATAAAGTGCCAATGCTAATTAATAGTATCTTTTTCAATAATTATTTCCTTCATGTGAGATTGCCTAACTCTTCCTACAGGAATCTTCTCCCCTAAAAATTTCGGATCTTTGCCAATCAGTAAATCTAAAAATACTTTGACTCTAGCAAAATACTCTCTCGAATGGGTCTTGTAACCATAGTATTTACTTACAGCTTTTGCATTATAAGCTATGGTATTTAATCCTTTTTTGTGAGATATAAAAATTGCTCTTTCGTTGTGAAATTTCTGAGATATAATAGTATATCGTTTTTGACAAAATATTTCATTGGCACGAACAACTGCATCCAGCGTCCTAAACCCGGCATAATCTAAATATATGGAAGTATCCGGTATTCCTAATTTTAATAATTCTTTTCTCATGGCCATAGGTTCGTTATAATAAATAATTGAGTTATCTCCACTCAATATCAAATAATCTACCTTACCAGCCCGATACAAAGAAACAGCAGCATCTATTCTATATTTGAAGAAAAGATTTATTCTTCCATCTATAGTATACTTGCTTGTACCTAACAGCAGACCTGCCTTATTGTATGGCAAATCATCAATATGATCATATATAAAATCCTTGGAGTAACTACTAATGTAATAGTTACTAGAAAACAGAGCAACTATTACTGAAACTATAAATAATATTATTAATAATACCCCATATATAATATATTTTTTAAGCAAATAATTACCTTTTCGGAGAGAATACATGTACCGAATTACTTTGCGGTTCTATTGTTTGCAGATATTTATATATGGCTTGCAAATCTTCTTCTTTCATATTAGCAAATTCAGACCAGGGCATTTCTGTATTGTAGGAACCTGCTTTGACAGATGGTAAATCATTTAGGGATTTGTATTCTCTAAATCTATTAAGAAACATTTCTTCAGTCCATCTACCAATTCCTGTATTTAAATCTGGAGTAATATTAGGGGCTCTCACAGTATCTAAGGAAGGTAGTATAAATTTCATTCCGCCCGAAAACTCTAAATCATATTGAGGTTTGCCTTTAACAGATGGTGTATGACATGTCCTACATCCTGCCATATTAGCTAAATATTTACCTCTTTCTATTTCAGTTTTAGGTTTATCCATTGGTTCTGCCTCTGAAGGTATCAGCCTTAAAATAATATTCATAGGAAATGAAGGTTCGGACTTAGGAATATCTTTGTTTATAGGATCTAATGTCCTAAGATATGCAATCATAGATTTGACATCATATTCGGTCATTTTACCATAGTCTTTATAAGGCATTACCGGAAACAGAGGTCTTTCGTCTTTGGCAATCCCGGTAGTTAGTGCATGATACAAATCACTATCACTCCAGTCACTAAGGAAATATGGAGTCAAATTAGCAGCATAGTAATCACCTGGATAACCCTTTTCTTTACCGAAAAGTTTCCCTCCGCTTCCTTTTCTACTTTCTATAGCAGGAGAAGAAAATACCTGTTCGTTATTTTCTGAGTGACACTGGAAACATGCTGCGACATTTTCGACAAGATATTCGCCACGTACTAACATTGCTTCATTAGCTTTGATAGTTATTTCTTTTTTCTCACCTACTGAAGGTAAGAAAGTAAACACGATAAATAGCATAATGGAAATTGCAATGATTACAAAAACTACCATTCCTATACCGATTTTTAGAACTGCTTTCATATATTTTTACCTTATTATTTCTGACAAATTGTTTTTTATAACTTCTACATCTATACCACTGACTTTAGCATAATCCAAAATTTGATCCTCTGCTATGTAGTCAATATTAAAATATCTTGCTTCAGGATTATTTATAATCATACCACATATCGAAGAAGTTGGTTGCATTGCATAATTTTCAGTTAGACTCATACCAATTTCTCCTGCATCAAGCATATCAAACACATGTTGCTTCTGAGAGTGGTCAGGCAGCATTGGAAAACCAAAAGCTGGTCTTATACTGTTAGCATTGTCAAAATCTAATAAATCACACCATAATTCTTTGATAGTATACTTATTTAAGATATCAACAAATGCTTCTACTAAACAATCCGCAATGATTTTAAGCAATAACGATTGATAAACATCTTTCTTTTTTATTTCTAAATATTCTATATAATTATTTAAACCAATACCTGTAGTTGCAGCAAATAAGACAATATAATCATTCGATGATAAAAAATCGCAAATACTTAAATTCTTACTGTTTTCTTTATATGCTTGTGTTCTAAACATATATAATTCATAAGCCTTGTTAGAGGCAGTAATAATTTTTATTGAGTTTTTTGAAGGAGTTGCTTTGAATATACCAATCTTTGCATTTGCATGTAAAATATTTTTATTTTTTATTTTTTCAATCATAGCTACAGCATCGGTCTTTAGAGATTGTCTATTTTTTTCTGTATTGATATTTGCTTCTTTTTTTATTTTCCAGATAGCAAAAAACCTATCCCAATCAATGTCATCTGCAATTTCCAAAATATCGTAATCTATTATAGTAGCTACACCTTCATGTTTAGGCGGAGTAGGTATATGGATGTTAATAAATCGATTTTCCTGAGCTTCTCTTAAGGATAAATATTGCTTATTATGTTTTGTTCTATTTTCTTGAGCAAATATGATATTTGAGTATTCATAATTGATTTGCTTTTCTGTATTTGGGTCTGTTTCTAAATCTGATAACATTTTTATCAAATCGGGAGGGTTTTTAATGTGGATAACCAAATGAGAATAATTTGGACTGATTTTAGTAGCTGTGTGCAATTTAGAAGTAGCAGCACCTCCAACTATTAGAGGAATTTTAAGACCTCTACTTTCCATCATTGCCGCCAGCTTAATCATCTCGTTTAACGATGGTGAAATAAGTCCAGATACTGCAATATAGTCAACGCTATTCTCAATAGCTGTTTGAATAATAGTTTCATTTAGAACTTTTACACCTAAATCTATAACTCTATAATTATTACAAGTCAAAACTGATGCTATAATATTTTTCCCAATATCATGTACATCTCCCCTAACTGTAGCTAAAAGTACAGTTTTACTTTTCTTATTTTTTAAATCAAAATCAAAATTCTCTTTGAGTATTCCAAATGCCTGCTTCAATGAAGTAGCACTTTTAACTACTTGAGGCAAATATATAATTCCATTATTATACTGCTCTCCTATTTCTGACATTGCAGGAATAAAATATTGTTCAATAATATCTATAGCTGATATATTTTTATGTAGTTTTACAGCGATATAGTTTTCAATATATTCTTGATTGATATTTAGAATAGCATCAATAAGACTAACATATTGATTCTTTACTGCGACCCTATTTGCATCTTGATTTTCTTCAGAATATTTTAAAAGGATTTCTGTAGGATTATCTACATTGTTCAACAAAGCATCTTCAATCTTTTTGCATAATATTTTCGGAATTTTGTTATAAGGTATCACTTCTAATGGATTTAAAATGACATAATCTAATCCTGCTGTTTTTGCTGATTGAAGAACTATGCTATTTATATATTTCCTGAAATAATTATTACCTCTAAATGCAAAAGATACATTACTCAGTCCTATAATAGTAGAGCATTTAGATAAGTTTATATTTAGCCACTTTATTGTATCTATTACATCTATTACATAAGAATTATGTTCTTCTATTCCGGTTCCAATTGGCATAATTAGTGGGTCAAATATAATATTATCTTGAGAAAGACCTACCTCATCAACTAAAATGTTAAATGCTTTTTGAAAGACTGCTATTTTCTTTGAATAAGTTAGGGATAAACCTACTTCATCAGCTGCTAATACAATAACAGAAGCTCCGTATCTCTTAATAATAGCGGCTCTTCGTATAAATTCTTCGGTACCTTCTCCAAGCGATAGAGAATTGACAATGGATTTGCCGGGTAAAACTCGTAGTAATTTTTCAATTAAACCCCAATTTGATGAATCTATTACAACCGGTACTTTTGATAATACGATATCATTTTTTAAACATTCAAGAAATTCAAATACGATATTATCAGTGTCTATAATGCTATCATCCAAATTCAAGTCAATCATTTGACATCCGTCTTCTATCTGACTATACACCAGTTCGATTGCTTGTGTATATTTTTTAGATAATACTAAATCTTTGAATTGTTTTGACCCAGATAAGTTTGTTTTCTCGGAAATATAAACAGGTTTCGCATTGTTAGAAATTGATTCTAAACCCACTGCAATTTTATTGTTTTGAATATTGTTAAGTAATTTTGGTTTAAGTATTTTTTTATTTTTCACCAAGGCTTCGATGTGGAGAGGAGTTGTACCACAGCATCCACCTATAATATTGAACTTTCTATCCCATAAATGATCACGGATATAGTTTGACATATATTCTGGAGAGTCTGTATATATGCCTTCCTGATTAGGTAGCCCTGCATTTGCATATATAGTAACATATAAATTAGAATATTCAGATAATTCCCTTATAAATGGCAGCATAGAGTCAATTCCAAAAGAACAATTTAGCCCTATACTAATTACATTTTCAAAAGAAGATATAGTATGATATAATGCTTCTAAGGATTGCCCTATTAGGTTCCTTCCCTTGCTATCTATAGTCGTAGAAACAACAATAGGAATCTTCGTATTATTTCTATTAAAAACGTCTTGAATAGCCAATAAAATTGCTTTAGCACTTAAAGTATCATATACAGTCTCTACTATTAGGAAATCAACGCCTCCGTCTAACAGGCCTTCTACTTGACTAATATAAGCATCTTTAAATTTATTGAAATCGTAGCTTTCAGATAAATATAGAGAAATATTAGAAGGACCAATCGAGCCGGCAACAAATTTATATCTATTGTTGTTTGATTCAGATTGATATTCCTTTATAGATTGTTTTGCATTTAGAGCAGCTTGATAGTTTAATTCGTAACATAAGTTCTGTAAATTGTATTCTTTTTGAGATATTTGATTTGAATTAAACGTATTCGTTTCGATTATATCAGCACCTGCGAATAGAAATCTTTTATGGATATCCATGACTATTTCAGGCTGAGATAAAGTCAAAATGTCATTATTGGCATATAAAGAGCATAAATGATCTTTAAATCGAACTCCTCTAAACTCAGATTCTGAAAGCTTATAAGATTGAATCATTGTCCCCATAGCACCATCAAGTATCAGGACTTCTTTATTTAGAGAATCAATAAATCTATTTTTTGTATCAAAATACAAAATATCACCTCAGACACTTAAATCAATATCATAATATATAGAAAATTTCAACTTTAAGTAAACAAAAAATGGAGATATAATTCTATACCTCCATTTATTTATACATAATATATATAATTTCTAGAATCTTCTTCTAAATCCACGACCAACGACTTCATGCACATTATTTATAATCATAAATGCATCAGGATCAACTTCTTTAATAATATCTGTAAGACGAGGAACTTCTTTATTTGTAACTACTGTCATAATAACTTCGCGTTCGATATCCCTATAGATACCACGAGTTTTAATTGCAGTAGCACCTCGAGACATGTTATTCATTATCGCTTTCGATATATCTTCATATTTATCAGATATTATATATGCAGCTTTTGCATAATCAATACCATCTATCACCATATCTATTAGTTTAGAAGAAAGATATAGTAAAAACATGGCATAGAAAGCTAATGCTACAACCGGTGTTTCTGTAGTTTTATTAAAGGCAATTGCTACAGAAGCAAATGTAATTACAAAAAAGTCAATTATTATAATACCTGTACCGGGTTTAGTACCAAAGTATTTATTCAATATAGAAGCAACTATATCAGAACCGGCCGTTGTACCTTTGAATTTAAAGATGATACCTAGACCTAAACCTAAGAAAACAGCACCCAGGAAGATATGGAAAAAGAAGTCATGTTCTAAAATGTATTGAACAGATTCAAGTTTATGCAAATTTAAACCAAATCCATAGTAGCCTTCTCTGAATAAATCAATAAAGATAGAATTTGTAGTAAAAGCAAAAAATGTTCTCACACCAAATGTTTTACCTAGCTCTTTTATGCCCCATAAAAATAATGGTATATTAAATAGCCACATTAAAATACCTATCGGTAAGGCACCATCAGTCATATAAAATACAGCCTGAGAGAGACCTGTTACGCCGCCGGGCACGACGTAAGCATCTACTAAAAAAACGGCAATACCAAATGCCATAATTGCAGATCCGAGAGCAATAAAGATATAATCTACTATCGGGTGTTTCTCTGAAAATTCTTGCACCATTGTTTTGTTGACCTTTATTAAATTATAGAATAATACAAACTGATGTTATTACACCATGTATAACTAACAGTTTACCTGTTTTTGCTAAAACTATATTATATTCTTGACCTTGTGCTTTTAGTGTATCTACACAAAGAGAATAAGTAATTGGTATTGTGATACTTGGAATTAGCAAAAGCCAATCTTCATTTATATAGGCTAAATAAGCATGAATCATATACATTGTAACAAATAGAGCTACAAATAAACGCTCAGCACTTTCTCTACCTATACGAGCAGCTAATGTCATTTTATTTACTTTTCTATCCGTATCGATATCTCTTATGTTATTTATACCAAGAATGTTCATTGATATAAATCCCGGTATGAGTCCCCATATTAGCGATTCTAAAGTCCAATATTGAGCAAATACAGCGTAAGTACCAGCAACAGCAACTAAACCAAAATAAATCAGAACAAATAACTCACCTAATCCCTTATATGCTAAAGGATAAGGACCACCAGTGTAAGCCCATGCAAAAAACAATGAACTAATGCCAATCCATAAAATTTCTAAGCCTGCTCTTTCTACTATTATCATGCCTATAACAAAAGTTATAATCATCAGCACAGCAGAAACTATTGTCATTTGCTTTGATGTTATTTTGCCTGAGGCAACTGCTCTCTCAGGTCCAACTCTTTCTTTAGTATCTGCACCTTTTTTATAATCGTATATTTCATTTATGAAATTAGTTATTATCTGTATAAAAAGTGCACAAATAGCAACTAATGCAAAGTACATCAAATCAAAAATATTATCTCTGACAGCTAATGCCGAACCAATCAATACCGGTATCATGCCGGCAGGAAGAGTTTTAGGTCTTGTAGCCAACAGCCATGTAACATATTTTGATTGGCTCACTACTTCACTACTCCGACATAAATATATGAAATACCGAACGTCAAGCGTTTCTTAGTGATTTTCTCAAATTTGCCAGTCTCTTGCATCATTGCAACAAACTTATCACCAGCAGGGAACTTAGATGCTGTTTCAGGCAAATAAGTATATGCAAAATTACTTCCTGCAATTAGTTTCCCTATTACAGGAATAATATTTTTACTATACCACCTATAAAGTTTTCCGAACATTCCTTGAGGTTGACCAAATTCTAATATAACTACTCTACCATTTTTCTTAACTACTCTAGCCATCTCAGAAAGTCCAATCTTTGGCTCATCAACATTTCTGATACCAAATGATATACTTGCAACATCAAAACTATTATCTTCATATTGAAGATTCATAACATCTGCCAGTTCAAACTTGATATCTAATCCTTGCTTTTTAGCTTTAGCAGGTGCATATTCTAACATTCCTGCGCAAAAATCGGTGCCCGTAACGCTACCTTCTGACTTTACTTTCTTTTTAAAAGCTATAGCCAAATCTCCAGTGCCTGTAGCACAGTCTAATATTTTATTGCCCTTAGATGCTTCCGAAAGTGTTACTGTTTTTATTCGCCATAAGTGGTGAACCCCAAAGGATAAAATAGTATTCAGTAAATCATACTTACCGGAAATATCTGAGAACATCTGTTTTACTTGTTCACTCATGTTCTGTTCCAATGATTTCAAATATAATGATATACAGAGAAATATTTCTCTATAATTTTTTTAGTACCATTTATAGAATAATGTATCTATAAAATAAATATACTTTATATTACAATATAATTACATAACAAAGAGCTAATTCATTCTACTTGCTCTCTATAGTATCGTATTGCAAATTTTAGTCACTATTGTATTATTAATGTTTGCAATATTCATAAATATCAGCTATCCCACATTAATATCTTTTATTACACTCCTTATTTGAACTTAATACCTAAGGAAGCTGTTTTTGATTATAATGATTAAATATTTTTGTTGCGATAGAAGTATTTACACTGCTTTGTAATTGCTCTAATGAAGCAGATTTAATACCTTCAACTGAGCCAAATGCTTTGAGCAATTTGCTTGCAGTAGCCTCTCCAATCCCTGGTATTTCAGTCAATTCCGTTCTAAATGTTCTTTTTGATCTTAATTGCCTATGGAACGTAATAGCAAACCGATGGGCCTCATCTCTAAGTTGTTGTATTAATTTCAAACTACTTGAAGTTCTTGGTAAAATAAGAGGATCCGATTCGCCTGGAAAAAATACCTCTTCTAACTTTTTGGCCAAACCTACGATAGTTATGTACTTTTCTAATTCAAGTTCTTTTAGAATATTATAAGCAGAAGAAAGCTGACCTTTCCCGCCATCAATTATTATCAAATCTGGTAATGGAGTATGATTTTCATCCTTTAGCTCATTTTTCAATCTAGAATATCTTCTCGATACTACTTCTTCCATAGCAGCAAAATCATTGTTAGAAAGTACAGTTTTATTTTTATACTTTCTATACTCAGATTTTTTAGGCTTTCCATCTTCAAACAGTACCATAGAGGATACTAATTCACTACCTTGAATATGAGAATTATCGAAGCACTCTATTCTGCGTGGTGGTGTTTTCATTTGCAAATCTCTTTGCAATGATAAAACTGAGCGAGGGATAACCTGTTCTCTTTTTTCAATAGCTATTTGATATTCTTTCAATAAAAAAGAGGCATTTGTAATTGCCATATCTACTATAGCTCTTTTTTCACCTAGTTTAGGTATTAATATGTGCAAAGCACCTTCTTTTCTTTTTTTAAGCCATTCGGTAATGTATTCAATATCTTCAGGCTCTTCCGGAACGAATATTTCTTTAGGTATAAAATCAGTTTCTAAATACCACTTTTCAAGAGTTCTTTGCACTATTTTAGAATCCGGTATATCTTGAGCATTTTTGATAATAAAATGACGACGTCCGATTAGCTTACCGTCTCTAATTTTGAGCATTAATGTACATACAAGTTCCCCATCTCTGGCAATACCGAGAATATCCCTATCTACAAAATCTGCACTAATAATTTTTTGTTTAGAGGTATATTTTTGTAACATATATAGCTGATTACGAACTATGGCAGCTTCTTCGAACTTCATCTCTTCGGATAAAGATTCCATCTTATGCTTCAATTCTTTTTCAAGTTCTTTTGTACGACCTTGAAGAATACGTGTAGCCTGTTGAATTTTTGAATTATATTCAAGAAAAGAAATGTGTGATGCACAAGGTCCGGAACATTTATTTATATGATAATCCAAACATATTTTGAATTTTCCTTTACTAATAGTATCACGACTCAAAGCAAGTTTACAAGTCCTGATTTGGAATACATTTCTTATGGTTTTAATAAGTAATTTGGCATTTGTTAAATCAGTATAAGGTCCAAAATATCTTGAACCGTCTCTTATCACATTACGAGTCATGTATATCTTGGGATATTCTTCTTTTGTAACACGAATAAAAGGGTAAGACTTATCATCTTTCAATAAGATATTATAACGAGGCTGATATTTTTTAATAAGCGTATCTTCTAAAAGAAGTGCTTCTGCTTCCGAATCGACTAAAATAAATTCAACATCAAAGATTTTTGATACCATGGCTTTAGTTTTAGCATCTACCGGTCTACCTTCTTGAAAGTAGGATTTTACTCTATTTCTAAGGTTTTTTGCTTTCCCTATATAGATTATCTTACCAATGCTGTTAAAGTATTGATATATACCCGGTTTGGTTGGAATGTTTTTTAGTTTATTTTCAAGCTGCTCTGTCATATAGCCTAGAAATCATAGTAAATACTAAAGTTACAAACATGCAAAAATACAAAAGAATTTTTACAAATCACCTAATTGAGGTTTAACTATAATATCTTCTATCATAATATTTGGCAGAAATGAGAGTTGAATATTTGACACGATAATCTCAGCTAAATCTTTGGGATTTATCATTCTCTCTGAATATTGATTGAGCATTTGTATATCCCAAATATCAGTCGAAGTAGCACCAGGTAAAACATCCATTATTTTAATGTTTTTATCTCTTACTTCTTCACGAAGAGAACGGGACATAGCTCTAATAGCAGCTTTTGTACCTGAATATACTGTAGATAATGGGAAATTTCGTTCAATAGCTCCAGAAAGTATATTTACTATAACACCCGACTTTCGCTTTAGCATCATATTTAAAATGATATTCGTCAGCAGTACTGTATTCTTAAAGTTTAGATCTGCAACTTGAGCTATTTCAGTATAAGACATATCATTGAAAGATTTGAAAAGAGCTACACCAGCGTTATTGATTAAAATATCAATATCAATATTGTGTGAAATAAGATAATCTTTAAAACAATTTATTGAATTTAAAGAAGCTAAATCTAATTCTAACCCAATGAAAGATTTATAATCCTTTAAGTCTGACTTTTGGAAATTAGAAACATCTCTAGAAGTACCATATACCATAGCACCTTCTTCTATAGCCTTTTTAGCTAAAGAATAACCGATGCCTTTTGAGGCACCGGTTATAAGTAATACTTTATCGGAAAGATTTATCATAAGTCAATTCTAATATTTGCCAAAATCATCTTCATCTAAACTAATAATATCTTCGGGATTATCAAAATATTGATCTTCTGCTGAAGTATCTGCATCTGCACCTGGGAGAACCATTGCTGAATAATTAGAATCAGAGTTAATAATAAATTCGTCTTCCTCCGATGAGGAATAATGAATAGAAGTATCATTGTTCGCACTTAAAGTTCTATCACTTGAAGTTAGACTAAATCTGCTAACCATATGCTTCAATTGGTTTGCTTGAGAAGATAATTCCTCAGCTGCAGAAGCTGATTCTTCAGCACTGGCTGTATTAGTTTGGGTTACTTTATCAATTTGATTTAGACCTTCATTAATTTGTGATATTCCCTGAGCTTGCTCATTAGAAGAAGAAGCAATTTCACCAACAATATCTGAAACTTTAATTGACGCATTTCTGATTTCCTCGAGTACATCACCAGTCCGCACAGCTAACATAGATCCGTTTTCAACTGTTTTAATTGTATTTTCTATCATTTCAGATGTTTCTTTTGCAGCGGCAGCACTTCTTGCAGCTAAGTTACGTACCTCTTCAGCAACCACAGCAAATCCTTTACCATGTCTACCAGCTCTGGCAGCCTCAACTGCTGCATTTAATGCTAATAGATTTGTCTGGAAAGCAATCTCGTCAATGACCTTCATAATTCTAGAAATATTTCTACTTGCTTCGCTAATTTCATTCATAGCTTTATTAAGAGAAGTCATCTCAATATTACCTTTATCAGCAGCTTTGTTAGCATCTTCACTTAAAATATTAGCTTGGTTTGCATTTTCGGCGTTAGTTCTTGTTTGTGAAGCTATCTCAGCCATAGAAGAAGTAATTTCTTCAAGTGATGCAGCTTGTTCAGTAGCTCCTTGTGATAATGCAGTAGAAGCATCTGATACCTGAAGTGAACCTTTAGTGACTTCTTCTACTGTAATAGCTACATTATGCATAATATCTTCAATTGAATCAAGAGATAAATTCAATGTATTTTTTAATCTCAACGCGTCACCTTTAAAATTACCTTTCATACGCTGAGACAAGTCGCCTTGTGCAATTTTATCAAATATTTGCATTGCTTCTTTAAATGGCATTTGTTGAGCAGTACTATTGATTGCATCTTTCAATGCAGCATGGTCACCGACATATTTGCCTTCTACGAGCACACTAAGCTGGCCGTTTGCCCACTGCTGCAACACTTCTTTTGTTTCTTGAATTGGGAAAGAAATAGCATCAAGAGTTTTATTTATACCTTCGATAAGTTCTTTGTAAGCATTTTTATATTTCTCGGTTTCACCTCTATAAGCTAAATTTCCTTTGACTGCATTTTCAACCATCTCGTTTACTTCAAGAGTAATATCAAGTAATTGTTGTCTGACATGATTCACAGCATTAGTAATAAATATTTTTTTGCCAGGCAAATCTTCCATTTTAGTTTCAAAGTTACCTTCACCATACAGAGAAACGACCTCTATAATGCGTTTTTTAACTGTCAAGTGAGAGTTTACTTGCTCGTTGACACCAACAACTATATCTTTATAAAACCCATGATATTTTTTTGGATCCATAAAGTAATCAATATCGCCAGATTCTTGCTGCTTAGCCATTTCATCCATATCACCAATAAAAACATTAAGTTGCTCAATGAGATTATTTATATTAAATATTACAGTGTCATATTCTCCACCAAATCTTTGAGTGATAGGTTGTGGCAAAATTCCATTAGCAATATCAGTAATATTTTTTACAGTCATTTCAAATGGTTTACCAAATGAATCTACTAATTCATTCATTGCCAATAATAACTTACTCCAATCACCGGCATATTGATTATGATTTGCTCGGGAATTTAGTTTTCCATTTTTAGTTGAAGTGATAAGCATTTCAGATTCTCTAAGTACACCACTCATAACATCAATTGTTTGATTTAGATTGTTTTTAATTTCATTATAATCACCTTCATATTTGTCAGTAATCTTTGGAGGGATGTCTCCTTTAGATATTCTGTCAATGTATTCTGCAGTAACATTCAGAGGTGCAATTACAGAATCTAAAGTTGTGTTAAAACTCTTAAGTATAGTGGCATATTGACCTTTTACTTTTGTATCATCAGCTCGGATGTCTAGTTTACCGTGGATAGTTGCATCTGCAGTATTATTTAATTGATTAACAACCGTTTTAATATTTATTGCCATAGTATTCATAGCATTAAGAAGTACGCCTATTTCATCTTTTTTCGTAGTATCAAATTCTATATCAATATTACCTTCTGCTATATTATTTGCAGCTTCCACCGCTTTATTAAGAGGTTTGGTTATACTTCGGAGAGTAATTATAGTGATTAATATTGTCAATATACCTGCAATAAAACCAATGGTCAGCAACAAATTAGAAGCACTTTCATATTCTTCATTAGCATCAATCGCAGATTCAGATTGAAGTTTTTCTTGGTAAGTTATTATATTATCAATATCTTTTAAATATTCATTACCAACTAAGAGATATTGACCATACATTATGTCTAAAGCTTTGGCTTTGCCTTCAGGAGTTCCTAAATCTGCATAACTAATCATTTCTTTATAAATATCAGTAAACTTCTTACTTCTATCAGAAAATATTGAAAGTAGTTTCTTCCCTTCTTCACTTGTTATTGTCTCATTTAATTTCTGTTCACTGCTATTGATATTTGTATTAGCTTGTTCAATTCTTTCTTTGCTAAGTTTAACTTGATTTGGATTATAAGATATTACAATATCTCTCAACATTCGTGCTTGTAAATTTACAGCATCAATTATATTATTTGTCAGCTGAACTTTTGGTATACGATCTTCAACTAAAAGAGAAACTTGACTATTAATACCTTTCATCGCATTATTGCCTAAAATGATAATAGCAACAGTCAAAATAAGAATCAAAGAAAAACCTAAAATGAGTTTAGCAGATATTTTCATGTAACACCTCTATATTAATATTCTTTTAACATATTAAATACTTCTTCGGAGAGTATTTCAGAAGGTGATATAATGATTTTCACCTGATCTCCAACTTTTCCAATTCCAGCAATATAATTATTACCTTTAGTTATTTTTTTATTTAAAGGAGGTGTTACATTTTCATCTTTAATATAGACTACCTCACTCACCTTATCGACTACTAAGCCGTATAATTCATTTTCAATAATCAAAATAATAATGCAAGTACGGTCATTATAATCTGTTTTAGACATACCAAATCTTAATCTTGCATCTATAACAGGAATAACATTACCTCGCAAGTTAACAACACCCTTCACGTAGTCAGGTGTATCTGGCATATTGGATATTTTTTGTATTCCTATAATTTGATTGACGAATTTTATGGGAATTGCAAAAGATTCTTCTTCGATATCAAAAGTCAAATATTTATCTTTTAAAGAATCTTCAATTTCATCAAGCTCAGCTTGTGTATGTTTCAAATCTTCCATAGAATTATTTCTTTATTGGGAAAACAATATTTACTTTAGTGCCAGTGCTTATATCAGATTCTATATTAATCTGACCTTTATGCTTTCTTACTACTTCACTTACAATCACCAAACCTAAACCAGTCCCTGGTTCATCAGAAGTGCCTTTACGATTGGTGCCACTTTTAATCTCAAATATGTCAGATCTATCTTTTTCTTCAATACCTATTCCATTATCGGACATTTTGAGGAAAACATAATCATCATCATTTGTAACATATATTTTTATTGAACTATTAGGATGACTATACTTAATTGCATTTGATAATATATTTGCAAATGCAGATGAAATTAAATTACTGTCATAATGCCAAATTACTTCGTCAGGCATATCAATCTCTAATTTAATATCTTTCTTGTTTAAAGCTTCTTTATACTCATCTATCACAAATCTTAAAGTTTCCGAAAAGTTTTCTTCTACAGGTTGGTAATCTAATGACCCAGCTTGAAGCCTACTCCAAATTATTAGGTTTTCAAGCATATCATAGAGATGTTTTGCTGTAAAATTTATATTAAAAGAAATATCCAATAGTTCTTCTACACTAAACTTCCCAAAACTGGAAACCAATAAATCAGATAAACCAAGCAATCCTTGAAAAGGATTTCTCAACTCTTGAGCTACTATTGAAAAGAATTTATCCTTACGACGGTTACTATTCAATAAGTCATTCTTAGCTGTCTCAAGTTCTATATTAAGTGTTTCAAGTTCGTCGATCTGTTCTTCATTTTTATCATTCATCAATTTCAATTGAACTTGAACTTTTACTCTGGCTATCACTTCTGAATAATTAAAGGGTTTTGTAATATAGTCATTAACCCCCAACTTAAATCCTTTGATTATATCTTCAGATTCAGTTTTTGCAGTCAAAAATATTACCGGCAAATCCTCATATAGTTGTTGCGATCTTAATTTTGATAATGTTTCATACCCATCCATTTCAGGCATCATAACATCTAAAAGGACAGTATCCGGTTTTTCTTCATAAATTAGACTAAGAGCTTCAACTCCGTTTTTTGCAGTTTTAGTCTTAAATCCTTCTTTATTTAAGGTTTTTTCTAATATTTTGAGATTCTCGTACGAATCATCTACTAACAAAATATAGGACATATTTTCTAATTCGATTACTGACATATTGCTTTCCTTCATAACGGGCTATTCATAGTAGTATACACGTATTTTCAAAAATATATTTTATTATAAAAACATCGCTAAACTAAAAGCCATAACGAACATTCCTATCACCATTGAATATATAGACTTATGACCTGAATCATACTCTCTGGCAGTAGGTAGAAGCTCATCCAGAGAAATAAACACCATAATGCCTGCAACGATACCAAATAATATTCCAAGTGTAAAATTGTTAAATATTGGTTTCAATAATAAGTATCCAACTATTGCTCCAACAGGTTCGGATAAACCTGATGCAAATGATAACCAAAATGCTTTTTTCTTGCTACCTGTTGAAAAATATACAGGTACAGAAACAGCTATTCCCTCTGGTATATTATGTATTGCGATGGCAATTGCAATAGATATTCCTATCGCGGGATCCGTCATAGCCGCAGTGAATGTAGCTAATCCTTCCGGGAAGTTATGTATTGCAATAGCTAAAGCAGTGAATATACCCATTCTGTATAGCTTACGTTCATCTACCGGTTTATCTAACGATTCAACCTTTTTAGGTTCATGTGGATTTTCATAGCTAGGAATTAACTTATCAATTATTCCAATAACAAGTATTCCACCAAAAAAGCTTGCTATTAAATACCATGTGGAGGTAACTTCAGAGTACCCTAATGAAAGGAAGGCATCCTTCGCTTTTACAAGGATTTCTACAAAGGACACATAAATCATAACACCTGCTGAAAACCCCATCGCAGATGACAAGAAAGCCTTGTTTGTTTTTTTTGTGAAGAAAGCTATTGCAGAACCAATACCTGTTGATAATCCGGCAAAGGCTGTAAGTCCAAATGCAAACCAAAAATTATCCATCTTTTCTATCTTGTGTATGTTTTAAATATGCTCGGGATATTTTATCGCCGATTTTCTTATATGTTTTTGTCGTGTAGTCATAACAGAAAGTATTTAGTAAATCTAAGTTTGGTTTACCATTAACTAAGACAGAATCATCTACAACTACATCGATTATTTCACCGATGAATTGAGTATGCGATCCTAAATCTATGCTATTTGATAATTTGCATATTAATGTGACTGCGAATTCTTGAATAATCGGACAGTTAAGAGTGTCATGTCTTTGATGTGTCAAACCTAAATCATATATCTTATTACTGTCTTTTCCTGAATAAATACCAAGATAATCAGCTTCTTTAACTAAATCACTGGAGGGTATTGCCATTGAGAAACATTCCTTTTCTATAATGTTTTTATAAGTATATCTTTCCTTTCTAACTGATACCGCTATGCACGGTGGAATACTATTACAAATTCCAGCCCACGAAGCAGCCATTACATTAGGAATATTTTCTATATTATAAGTTCCAACCATATAAACCGGCAATGGGAAACCTAATGTTACGGGACCTATCGACCTTTTCATATCTCTCTTTTGTTTAATATATAGCATTGTTATTTTATTGTTCGATATAAGGGCTTCTAATCAATATCTTTGAATTATCGGTAAATGATATTCTGTTTTTTGTGTTCCATTTTTCAAATTCTATATATTGTTTAGAATTCTTTTTAAACCACTTTTGAAGTTCAGAAATATTATTTACACCAAACATCCAATAGTTATATTCAAGAAACTTATTTGAGTTGATAATCATATTAATATGCTGAAGTAATGTGTGATTAGTAATATCCTCTTTAGCAAGACTTGAAAATATATTTTTCCTAATTTCAGTGAGCTGACTTATAGTGGTAAAATCTTTAAGATATGTTTCAAATGAGCTAGATAGTTTATATATCGCATCGTCTTTGTGATTCTCATTTTTGTATTTCAATATAGAAATTTTACTTTTTGATAGTTTTTCATAATTATCCCACAAAAGCTTTGAGATTTCTTCAAACTTATGGCTATCATAAGACTGTAATAAATAGAGTTCTGCATATAGTACTGACCAAAAGTACTCTCTGGTTTCTGCCAAATATTTTGATAAGTGGTAGTAATTTTGAGCATATTCCGGTTGTTTAATTATTCCTTTTTCCCAGGTTTTTTCCGCTTCATCATATTTTTCCATTGCTATTTCAGTAAGACCTATTTCCATAAATAAGCGTCCTGCATCCGGATATCTTTTCAAACCATTTGAATAAATAGCGTTGGCGCGTTTAAGATTACCTAAACGTGCTTCGCTATTTCCTAAAAGTTGGAATACTCTTGGATTTGAAATCCCATGTATTACTAACGAATCTAGCATTCTTTTGCTTTCTTGATAATCTTTCAATTCGTAATAACATAAAGCTTTTTCGTATGGATACAACCAGTGCTCGGGATCTAACTCCATAGCAGTTGAAAATAAATCTATCGCTTCTGTATATTTACCTTTCTCTACCATTTGAATAGCTTCATGTCCGACATCAAAAGCCTGAGCTTTCTCTTTTTCACCAGAAAACACTATATTATAAGCACTTAATAACATAACAAGTAGTAATACTTTCACCGAAATTTCTCCTAAATATAAAAATAGCCATTCCCTATATTAAATATAAGGAATGGCGTATTAAATAAAAATATTTATTATTGTTTTTGCTTATTATTTACAGCATTTAGTAAGTTAGTAGCAGAATGATGAGTTTTGTATTCACTGCTTAAATTAAAGCGAGAAACTGCTGTTGAAAGTTCAGAAGTCATTTTTTTAAGTTGATCTGACATATTTGAAACACCTTCAATTCTCTTTGCAGATTCAGAACTTACCTGCGAAATAGACGCAATATTTTTTGATATCTGCTCAGAAGTAGCAGATTGCTCTTCATTAGCAGATGCCATTTGGTTTACCATATCTTTAAGTTGTGTAGAACTATTTACTATTTTTTTAAGAGCATCACCCGCTTTATCTGCAAAAGCAATACCGCCATTGACTTCTTTTGTACCTTTATGCATAGCTTCAACAGCTTTGGCTGTTTCGTTTTGTACATCTATAATCATAAAACTTATTTGTTTTGTTGCGTCAGAAGTTCTTTCCGCAAGCTTTCTTACTTCATCAGCTACAACTGCAAAACCTCGCCCTTGTTCGCCTGCTCTAGCTGCTTCGATGGCAGCATTCAAGGCTAATAGATTAGTTTGATCTGCAATCTCATCAATAACAGAAATAATCTCACCAATTTTACTGGAAGCTTTGCCTAACTGTTCAATTTGATTAGCTGAATCAGCGACTACACCGGCAATATCTTTCATTTTTAGAATTGTCTCAGAAACTATATTACCACCTTCTATTGCTAAATCACCATTATTTGTAGCTAACTCAGATGTTCTGAGTGAACTTATTGCATTCTGAGTAATAGTAGCTGAAAGCTCTTCAACTGCTGAGGCTACTTCGTCTGACTGAGAACTTTGCTCTAGAGTAGCTGCAGCTAAAGCATCAGTATTGTTGCTTATTATATTGGTAGAATCATCAACCATATCAACTATATTTATTACTTCTGACAATACTCTATTTAAAGATATTATCAAAGAATTTTGTTTTTCTTTTAATACTAGATAGTCACCTTCATATTCTCCAATCATAAATTTATCCAGATTGCCAGCTTCCATTTCTTCAATAATAGATAGTGATTCATTTATAGGAGCTAATACATTTTCTAAGATATTATTTACACCTTGGACTAATTGTTGATAGTCTCCTTGGAAACGAATAGTGTCAATTCTATATTTCAAATTACCTTTTTCTGCATGAGAAACAAAAGCATCAACGCCAGCTAAAACATTAGATATTGACTGCATTGACTTACTCAAAGCTATTGATATTTTGTCAAAATTGTTAAAAGCTTCTCTCAAATCTAAATCGTTAGGATCCTCAATAACAAATTCAGAAGTTGTACAACCGTTACTTAGCATTTCTAAAGTATGAATAAGTTGTTCTGTATTAGCAATTTGATATTTTGCTACTTTCTCATTTACTTTGATTTGGCGATTTACTTCAGTTTGATTAAAAACAATCTCAAATGCACCAACTGTATTATTATTGGAATCTTTAATAGGCACACCATTATATATAATGTCCAATTCATGCACACCAGGTCTTGCAATCGTTGCCGCATTCTCTGGTAAATTTGATAGCATTGTCCTGTGGCAAGCACAATGCTCTGTTTTACAATGGTCAGTCTTGAAATGATTATAACATTTTGAGCCTTCTAAGTCAGCACCATGTTTATTATCTAAAGAAGAACCTTGTTCATTCATAAAAAGTATATTGAAATCCTTATCAATGCTCATTAGAGGTGCTTCTATACTATCTAAAAGAGCAACAACAGAATCCATAGAATTATTAAGTCCATTCATAATTTTATTAAAATCACCGGATAGTTTATCAGTTTGCACTCTATAACGCAATTTACCTATAGATACTTCACTTACAAATACATCCACATCACTTAACATCAGTGATAAGGAATCTATACAAAGGTTTATATTGTTTTTAATCTCATTATAATCACCTTTATACTCTTCTGTAATTCTTGAAGGTATGTCTCCCTTGGAAATTCTATCTATATACTCCGCTGTAACATTTAGGGGATGAATAACAGCATCTAAAGTATGGTTTAAACCGTTTAGAATGACTCGGAATTGACCTTTAACTTGCGTTTCTTCAGCTCTAACATCTAACAATCCATTTGAAATACTTTTTGATAAATCATTTATCTGATCTGATAGAATTCCTACAGAGAAACCAATTTTATTTATAGCATTTGAAAAATTGCCTAATTCACCTGGTAATTGTTTCATTCTGATTTCTAAATTACCGTTAGCGTAATCAGTGGAAATATTAATGGCAGTAGAAATATATGTATCAAGTTGACCAAACGACTCATTGGTTTTTGTAAGTAATTCTTTATAAAAACCAGAATACTTTTCCTCTGGAGCTTTATAGCTAATTATTCCATTAGTTTGATTTTTATAGACATTGTCAAATTCGTCATTTAAAGATGATATAGATAATATTAAAAGATTTAATGCAGACCTAATCCTTTCAAAATCACCACGATAATTATCTACTATAGGTTTTGGTAGCTGCCCTTTACTAATATTTTCTAAATATTCAATAGTTATATCTATAGGTTTTACCATAACATCAATACAAGAATTAATCTTTTGGATTATTTCTGCATAAACACCTTCAAAGTTATTTGAGTTTCTAAACCTCAAGTTGCCATTATCTATCTCTTTGGTAAATAAATCTATACTATCTAATAAATTTGTCTGCACAGATACCATACTACTATAAGAACTTACTAATTGACCAATTTCATCATTGGAATCCTTGTCCAGTAAAGATTTAAATTTAGGATTATTCTTAAAATATTGGAGATTACCACTCTCAAGAGCTTTATTAGCTTCTAATAATATAGTTAATTTTTTGGATATATTTAGCTGAATGACTAATATCAGAGCGATATACAAAACAAAGATTAAAACTGCCAAAACAATGTTTATAATCCATATAAAATCAGTAACGGCTTGCATCTTCGTAGAAATATCTTGTACGAATGTCATTATCCCTATAGTTGAGCCCGAAAAGTCTTTTAATGGAATGTAACTTATAGCAGTTTTATCTGAAATATCAGTAGCAATTTCAGATTTACTCATTACTTCACCCATCATTTTACTATTGACAATGGAGTTAGGTTTAATCCATTCTTGCTTTACTTTAGATATTATAAAATGGTTTACTTCACCATCATAATTTTCTTTTATTTGATTAGGGAGAAACAATGATAATGCGGCCTCTTTATTGACTAAATAAAATGCACCATAAGTAGTATCACTTCCTGTTAAGATAGAGATTATGTCCATTGGATTATAAAACATTTCTACAGACCCAATGTACTCATCTCCATTGAATATAGGAGCAATCCCTCTTATGGCAAATCCTCCCTTGCCCAACTCAATTGCTTTTAGAGGCTTTTGAGTTTCGTACACATTTAAAATTGTTTTTCTAAAGCTTGATAGGTCATCATTCCTCTTTTTGCTCCATATTCTATATAAACTTTTTGCAGGTGGTCTATGAAAATGAATTTTATAGTCTTCTAAGTTATTTTCTTTTGTAATAGAGGAAATTAAAGGAGATATTATCTTGTCTAATTCTTCAACAGCTTTTTCATCATCATATTGATATGCCTCTATAATTTTATCATTGTTGGCTATAAATAATGCTGTTTCAAGTGCTTTGTTTTGATATTCTTCGATCAATTTAGAAAGCTGTTGTGCATCAGATTTTGATTGAATTTGAATATCAATTCGAATCTGACTATTCATTTTGTTATTTATCAAGAAAGTAGAAACAGCTAGAATAGCAATAAAAAAAGGAGTAAGCCATAACAATATTTTGTTAGAAATAGATTTAAATTTCATATTAACCCTCTTTAAAAGATAAAATTGAATTCATAAGAATCAAAAGCCGTACACTATAAAATGTACGACTTTTGATTAAATTCATTTTATAAATCAAACGCATTATCATTTTTAGCAGCTAAATGCTTAGCATTTTTATTTTCTTCATAATCAATACTTCCGGTATCTTCCGCGAGTAAATTTGTGTTTGTATTTGAGGATGATATTTTAAATCTTTTCATCAAAGTAAACAAATCATTTGTAAGCCTTGAAAGCTCCTCTGCAGAACGTGCAACATTTTCAATTCTTGAGGCAGATTCTGAAGTAACTTTAGAAATTGATTGAACATTTTTACTTATTTGCTCACTTGTCGCAGATTGCTCTTCACTTGCAGCAGCAATTTGATTGACCATATCCATCACATCTGTAGTACTTGACAGAATTTCTTCTAAAGATTCACCTGCTTTATCAGCCAAATCAATACCTGAAGTTACTTCTTCATTTCCTTTATTCATTGCTTTAACAGCTTCAGAAGTTTCTTCTTGAATACCTTTAATCATGTTAGCAATCTGTTTAGTTGCCTCAGTAGTTCTTTCAGCTAATTTTCTAACTTCATCTGCTACTACAGCAAATCCACGACCTTGTTCGCCAGCTCTGGCTGCTTCTATTGCTGCATTTAAGGCTAATAGATTAGTTTGATCTGCTATATCATCAATTACTGAAATAATTTCGCCAATTTGTTTACTAGATTCACCAAGTTTGCCGATATTTTCGGCAGACTTTTTAACAACATTAGCAATATCACGCATTTTTAGAATAGTTTGCTTGACAACCTGCCCACCTTCCTTGGCAATATCACCATTTTTCTGTGCTACATCTGCAGTTCTACTAGCACTCATTGCATTTTCGGTAACAGTACGAGACATTTGTTCAACTGCGGATGCTACTTCGTCAGACTGAGCTGATTGCTCCTGAGTCGCAGCGGCTAAAGATTCTGAAGTACTTGTGATTTCCTCTGAAGAGTTTGCTGTTATTTTCACTGTATCTTGCACTTGGAACAATAAAGAATTTAAAGACTCTGTTACTTTGTTAACATTATTTTTAAGAACTTGATGGTCACCTTTGTAATTCCCAGTCATTCTTTGAGTCAAGTCTCCCGTAGCCATGACCTGGAGCACAAGAGTTGCCTCTTCTACTGGTTCTACAACAGCTTGTATTAAGTCATTAATTCCTTCGACTAAATCAGCCCATCCACCTGTATAATTTGCAGAGTTGCCTCGTGCACTTAAATCACCATTTTTTGCAGATTTAGTTAGACCATTAATTTCATTATTAAAATTAATTAGGTTTGCTCTCAACTCATCAAGAGTATCTTTGATAAATGCTTTTTTGCCCGGTAATTCAGGACATATTTTATCAAAATTACCTTCACCATACTCACTTACAATCCCCATAGCCATTTTCTTAACAGAAATGTGTCCGTTAACCATTTTGTTTACACCAACTGCCATGTTATGATAAGCACCTTGGAATTTTGCGACATCCATTACTATATCAATATCGCCCAAATCATGCTGTTGACTCATATTTTCCATCTCAGATATATAATCACTCAGGTTATGAATCAAAGTATTCAAATTTTGTTTGATTTCATTGAAGTCACCATTATAGTTATCTGTAATAAGCGGTGGTATATCACCTTTGGATATTCTATCTACGTATTCAGCTGTTACGTTAAGTGGTGCAACCATTGCATCTACCAAATCATTAATTCCTTGCACCAAACTACCCCAATCACCAACAAATTTCTGACTATTAGCCCTAACGTCTAATTGTCCATTCTTAGTAGCTGTGATTAGTTTATTAGTTTCAACAAGCAAGCCACTCATTACGTCTATTGTGCCATTAAGATTATTTTTAATTTCGTTAAAATCGCCTTTGTATTCATCTACAATTTTTGGAGGAATATCACCTTTGGAGATTCTATCTACGTACTCTGCTGTTACGTTAAGTGGTGCAACCATTGCATCTACTAAATCATTCACTCCTTGCACCAAACTACCCCAATCACCGACAAATTTCTGACTGTTAGCCCTAACGTCTAATTGTCCATTTTTAGTAGCAGTGATTAGTTTATTTGTTTCAGCAAGCAAGCCACTCATCACGTCTATTGTGCCATTGAGATTATTTTTAATTTCGTTAAAATCACCTTTATATTCTTCTTCAATTTTTGGAGGAATATCGCCTTTGGATATTCTATCTACATATTCTGCTGTTACGTTAAGTGGAGCTACCATTGCATCTACTAAATCGTTAACTCCTTGTACCAAACTACCCCAATCACCGACAAATTTCTGGCTGTTAGCCCTAACGTCTAATTGTCCATTTTTAGTAGCAGTGATTAGTTTATTAGTTTCAACAAGCAAGCCACTCATTACGTCTATTGTACCATTAAGGTTATTTTTAATTTCATTAAAATCGCCTTTGTATTCTTCTTCAATTTTTGGAGGAATATCACCTTTGGAGATTCTATCTACATATTCTGCAGTTACATTCAAAGGAGAAATTACAGCATCTAATGTATTATTGAGACCTTGGATTAATGTAAAATATTCGCCTTTATAATCCTTTGGATTTGCACGTTTGTCTAATTGACCTTTGACTGCACTATCTGACAAGGATATGGTTTCATTTACCATAGATTTAATCGTTTGCATCATTGATTTCATTGATCTCAATAATACCGATATTTCATCTTTGCCATTTGTATTTATTTGCATGTCCAGATTACCTTGCGCAATATTTGTAGCCGCATCTACTGCTATTTGTAAAGGTTTTACAATTGATTTAGTAATAAGTAGTGCAAAGATTACAGCAATTATTACAGAAATGGAGGAAAGGATGATAATTAGAGCATTTACAAAAGGTCCCAATTCGTCTTGTTCTGCTTTTATATCTAACTTTATCCATTCAGATTCAGTACCTATATTTTGTCCTGCAGGATAAAAAACGTCAGCTAATAGTTTATTTCTATTATTTATAATATTATGGATATTAGTTACATTTTCAACATATATATACATGTCATTTCTTACTTTCTCCATCATCATGCGTCTTTGAGGATTGTTCAAATTCTTATCTAACATGTCATAAGCAATATTGAAATTTTCAATCAATTCAAGTTTTGCTCTGTCTATAGTTTTTTCAGAATTATCATCAAGGTATTTGATTACATACAATCTACCTAAAAGCAATTTTTCCTGTAAAGAACCTGCAAAGAAAGCAGCTTGAGAGTCACTATCTTTATAAGCAGATTGCATAATATTAGAGATATTTTGTCTCATTTCAAGACCGATAGGATTTAAAGTATTTAATACAATATCATTTCGTTGTTTAAAATATTCCTGTACCTGTACAAATCCATTTTTATATGTAGATATCAAAGAATCCATAGAACTTAACTTTTCTGTTCGTGAAGGATTCTGTATGTCATTATGAGCTTGTTTGATAAATGTTTCTACATTCTCAATTCGTTTATTAAAGTCTGCTACGCTTTCTGCAGATCCTGTTTTTATAAAATCTTGTGCATTCAGCCTTGATTCTAAAATATTTGCTTGAACCCTACCCATGAGAACATTATCACGAGCAATATCTCTATAATCCGAAAATTTTGTAAAAACAACTACCGATAGTATTATTAGCATAGCTAAAACAACACCAAAACCTAAATACAACTTTTGACTAATTTTCACATTTTGTAAAAACATAACGACCCCAACCCTTTGTTTATGATTATATATTTACATATAAAATATGTATCTTCATCATTGATTTCACATATCATGGGTGTAATAAAATATATTTCCCCATCTAACATAGAACTATAATCGGCAAAATAGAAAATATGTTTAATTAACGAATAGAATTACTATATTATTTTGCTTGTGATTACAATATAGTAAGTTAAATCGATATATTTTGCAAGAATTACTATTTGTTTGATAAATATTCAACAATTGAATTAGATATGTTTTAAGGTTTTTATAGTGAATGGTTGAATATAGCTACTTAATTATTTTACTTGAGATGATATTTTGGTATGTATTTGAGAGGACAGTTTTAACATTTCCTATAAGGGGATCATCATGACCAGAGTATACGATTTCAATATTTCTGTCTATTAGTTTTTCTATGACTTGAACATATTCTTGAGTATATGACCCTCCAGGCGATTTAATATTTATAGCAGTATCTCCTGAAAATAGAACCTTTTCTTTAGGAAAGTAAAAACAAGCAGAATCATGAGAATGCCCTGGAGTGTGGAGAACTTCGGCATAAGAATCTCCAATCTTCAATTGCATTCCATCCTTTAATAAGTAGTCTACTCCTTTAATTTTTGAAAATGCGTAGACTTTAGGATTATAAAGTTCAATTATATGTTTTAGACCACCCGTATGATCAAAATGCTCATGAGTTAAAATTATTTGCTCGACTCTTCTTTTCCCTACTCCGGTTGAAATAGTATTTAGCTCATCAATAATAAAACCATTTGTTCCTACATCTACTAATGTATTTACATCAGAGATGGCATTCCAGTCACCTCTGATGAGATACACGTTACAAGTATATGTATTAGGATCTTTTTTAAAAAGAGTTACATTCATGATATTTTTATATATAAATTGGCGTCACTGACTATTTTTTCGAACATTCCTTGACATTCAGGAGGCATTGCTTGCGTCTGCTCTGATACGAAATACCCACCAGGATTGAGTACTTTATGGAACATTTTTATTACTTCTACTCTTTCTTGAGGCTTTAAGTGTAGTAGTACATTTTTACAGATTATTGCATCAAAATTATTTTCAATGGGCTGAAGTGACAGTAAATCATGCCAGTGATATTCCAACCTGCTTTTGATACTTGCATCTAATTCATATTTTCCATCGTCTAATTTAGAAAAATATTTTTCTAATATCCCTTCAGGCATCCTTGATAAATCAGAATATGGATAGATTGCATTATTAATTATTTGATCAAAATTGCCTGATTCATCTATATCGGTAGCGACTATTTTCACTTTTTTAAAACCAAAATGCCCCATTTTTTCTGACATTATAAGTGCAAATGTATATGGCTCAGGCCCCATAGCACATCCGGCATCCCATACTTTAATACTTGATTTTGAAGAATTTGCTTCTATCAAATGATTTGCTAAATGCTCTAAAGTGTGTCTGTCTCTAAAGAAAAATGTAAATGCCATCGAGTATCCTACCAATTGTAGCTAAATAATACGTTTAATAGTTTAATATATAGATAATTCCCGTATTTTACAACTTAATTAGATAAATGTATATAAAAAAAGAGAAGCAGATATTGCCTCTCTTTAATCTAAAATATATTGTTAACTATTAATGTCTAAAATGTCTCATTCCGGTAAATATCATAGCAATATTATTTTCATTAGCTGCTTTGATTACTTCTTCATCTCTTACAGAACCTCCAGGTTGAATTACAGCGGTAACTCCTGCTTTTGCTGCTTCGATGAGTCCATCAGCAAACGGAAAAAATGCATCAGAGGCTAAAACGCTTCCCTGCAAGTCTAAATTCATAAGTTTAGCTTTTGCAACTGCTATCCGTGAAGAATCCACTCTTGACATCTGCCCTGCGCCTATGCCTAATGTTCTGTCATGCGAAGTATAAACGATAGCATTAGACTTCACATGTTTGCATACCTTCCATGCAAATTTAAGGCCTTTCATTTCTGATTCTGTTGGTTGTCTTTCTGATACAACTCGGTACCCTTCTTCAGAAAGAAGTTGTTTGTCAGATTCCTGCATTAAATATCCACCAACTACAGACTTGTACTCTACTGACAAATTTGCTTTAATATGGTCAAAATTTACTTTAACAAGTCTTCTGTCACGTTTTTTAGTCAATATTTCTAAAGCTTCTACTGTAAAATCAGGAGCTAATATTATTTCTGAGAATACACTATGTACTTTTTCTGCAAATTCTTTATCAACTGTTCTATTTGCAGTAAAAATACCTCCAAACGGAGATACAGTATCAGTAGCAAAAGCTTTTTCATAAGCTTCTACCAAGTTATCAGCAATACCGACTCCACAAGGATTCGTGTGTTTAACAAGAGCTACAGTAGGATCTTCAAACTCTACGATAAGTTGTGCGGCAGCACTCAAATCTATAATATTATTGTATGACAACTCTTTTCCATGTAGTTGTTTAAATAAATTATAGAAGTTAGCTCCAAAAAGAGTAGCTTTTTGATGTGGATTTTCGCCATAACGTAATGATTGTGCTTTTTTCATTCCAAGACCATACTGCTCAGAATCCTTTTCAGAATACTCTCTCATATATTTAGATATGACAGAATCATAATAAGCAGTTAAAGAATAAACTTCTGCAGCTAATTTAGATCTAAGCTTCAAAGAAATAGTACAATCTTCACCCATTTCTTCAATAATTTTATTATAACAATCAGGATTAACAACAGTTGCAGTCCATTTGTAGTTCTTTGCTGCTGCTCTAAGCATTGCCGGACCACCGATATCAATATTTTCAATCATATCTTCGTGAGTCGAATCTTCTTTAGCCAAGGTTTGTTCAAACGGGTATAAGTTAACAACGAGTAAGTCTATTGAAAACAGATTATGCTCATTCATTTGAGCAAGATGAGACTCTTTCCCTAAGTCAGCTAGTAAACCTGCATGTACATTTGGATGTAGTGTTTTGACTCTACCATCCATAATTTCCGGGAAGTTAGTTATATCACTAACGGAATGAACAGGTATTTCGTTTTCTTTAAGAAGTTTGGCAGTACCACCTGTAGAATAGATAGTTACATTCTTTTTTGATAATTCCTTCGCAAATTCGACTATACCGGTTTTATCAGAAACCGATATCAAAGCATTTTTGATGGTGTGCATATCCGGAGTATTCATTTATAAATTCCTGATAGAGAAAAAAAATATATTGATTTACAAATAAAGTAAATATTTGATAGACTTGATATTAAATCTTATTAAGTAGAGTCAGCATTTCACCAGTTAAATAAAAAGAGCCAACAATCAACGTATTCATGTCGGGACTGATTTTATAAAATGCTTCCTCAGTATTCTTGGTAGTTACGACTTTGTCAAATCCAAGTTTTAATGCTATATCTTGTATTTTATTAATATCAGCAGCTCTGTCAATAGCAGGCTTAGTAATTATTAGTTTATTAGTAATGGTATTTAACAAACTCAAAATGGCAGGAATGTCTTTATCTGCCATAGCTGCAAATATTATATCAAATTTATATGTACCTATGTGCTGTTTTAAAGTACCAACAAGCGATTTTACTGCATCAACATTATGAGATGAATCAATTATGATATATGGTGAATCTTTTAACATTTCTATTCTTGTAGACAACTTACTGTTATGCTTGACATTTTCAATTCCATCTCTAATGTTTTCTAGAGATAATTCAATACCGGAATGAAGAAATATAGACAAAACAAGTTCTAAATTATCTATTTGATGCTCTCCGGGTAAGGGTAATACAGTATACGCTAAATTTCCTCGAAAATTTATACAGACTTCAGTAGTTAAGTTATCTAAATATTTATGCTGAATTACTGTCTCAGATTCAGTAGCAAGTATAAACTTGCTTTGTTTACAATCAGCTATGTTTTTTATTTCTACGTAAACATCTTCAATATTTTTTGATACTATCACTGGTTTATTGTTTTTTATAATACCTGCCTTTTCATAGGCTATTTGTTCTATTGTGTCGCCTAAATACTCTTTATGTTCTAAACTTATAGAAGTAATACCAGATACAAGAGGAGTTAGAACATTTGTAGCATCAAATCTCCCACCCATACCTGTTTCAATTATTGCATAGTCGATATGTTTATCAGAAAAATATTGGAATGCCATAGCTGTAGTGATTTCAAAAAATGTCGCATTTACTTTTTCAGAATAAGGTAAAAATATTTCTGCATAATGTACTAAATCATCATCAGAGATATCCAGCCCATTCACTTTAATTCTCTCATTAAAATTTATCAAATGAGGTGATGTGTAAAGTCCTACATTGTAGCCTGCTTCCATTAAAATAGAAGCTAAAAGCGAGCTGGTAGAACCCTTCCCGTTCGTGCCAGCTATGTGTATACTTCTGAAATTATTATGTGGATTATCTACATATTGTAATATGTTCGTTATTCTTTCAAGTCCCGGATTTATACCGAATCTATGCAGAGAGTACAGTTTCTCTAATATTATATTCTTTTTCATTTTACCTATAACAATAAAAAAATCCTGTCAAAGTTAATTGTCAGGATTCACATTTCAAAAGCATAATTTTACCATTTCATAATATTGACTTCGTCAACATATATTGATTTTTTTAATCTGAAGATGCCAAGGACTATTGCTAAGCCAACTGCGGCTTCTGCTGCAGCTACTGCCATAACAAAGAAAACAAATATCTGCCCTGCCTGGTCACCCATAAACGAACTAAAACTAACTAAAGTAAGATTTACTGAATTTAGCATGATTTCTATAGACATAAAAATTATTATTGCATTCCTTCTTGTCAGGACACCTACTGTTCCAATAGTAAAAAGAATAGCTGCAAGTGCTAAATAATAATCTTGTGGTATATTTTCTAACATTATTTTCTCCTCTTAATCTATTTTTTTCTTAGCAAGCATCACTGCACCAACAATAGCAGATAACAACAAGAAAGAAATTGCTTCAAATGGAACAATATAATTCTTAAATAACTCTCTGCCGATTGCATCTGCGGTACCTATTTTTGCAGAAACACTTGGTAAAGCACTCATTACGTCAGGATTTACTAAGAAAGCAGAAACTAATTGGAAAATTAATACAACTGCAAATAATGCTGCTAATACTGTTCGAATATTAAATTTCAGTTTTAGTGTTTCTTCGTCGCCCAAATTAAGAAGCATGATTACAAACACGACAAGTACCATAATAGCACCAGCGTATACCAAAATCTGCACTATCGATAAAAACTCTGCATTTAAAGTAAGGTATAAACCTGCCAAACTAAAGAAATGCACAATTAATGACATAGCTGATTTTACAGGATGTTTACTGGCTATCGTTACAACAGCACTAGCAATTGCAAATACTGCTAAAAAACCGAAAAATATACTTTGTAATTCCACTATTCCGACTCAAATTGTTGTATAATCTTCACATGATAAACTATAACGAAAAACTTGTATTTTAATTTTTAGAATTTTTTACAGATTCTACGCCACTTATCTTATATAATCTTTCTATAAGAGCATCTACTTGGTTGATATTATTAAAGTTGATAGATACAATACCCTCAAAAACAGAATCTGTTGTGTCAAAACTTATTTTATTTATGTTTACATCTCCATATTCAAGTATCGCATTTGTTATATCATTTAGCATACTTGCTCTATCTTCACCTCTAACTTTTAGAGTAGCATCACCTAACCCTTCACTTCTGATAGATTGCCAGTCTATTTCTAAGTTACTTAACCTTTCATTGGAAGGGATATTTGAAATTTCTTTACAAGAATTTTTATGTATCCTTATTACACCACTAACTAACCTAATTGCAGCAGTCTGATCGTTTTGCGTAGGTTTGCAGCAAGAAGCAATTTCTATAATATTATTAGAATCATTATACCTGTTACTAATATCAGCATTATCTTTACGTATTAGCTCAGGATTAACTTTAAATCCATCTTTTACTTTAAATTTTAGTAAATGAAAAGCCTTGTCAACTGAAATTTCATTACTTCCTATAGAAAAGAATAGTTCTTCTTCAGACAATAGATTGAACGAACGTAGTAGTTTTTGAATATCATGTTCTTCTAATCTCATGTTTTCTTTAGAGAGTTGTGCTGCAAACATCTGTCTTCCTTTGTCAATATTTTCTAATCTGCAGTCTCTTATATATTTATGTATTATCTGTTTTGCTTTGTTTGTTGTTGTATATTTGAGCCATTCAGGATTAGGGGCTTGTTTTTTGGACGTTAATATCTCAATCCTGTCGCCATTTTGCAGAGTATAATCTAACGGAACTATTTTACCGTTTATTTTTGCACCTATGCACGAAAATCCTATTTCACTATGAATTTCAAAAGCGAAATCTAAAGGTGTAGAATATTTAGGAAGAGATTTAAATTCATTGGTAGGAGTGAATACTAAAATTTCATCTGTAAATATACCTTTAGGAAGGTGATCTAATAACTCCCTACTATTGTGCTCTCCAACATTTTCAAAAACAGCTCTGACAGCATTGACCCATGAAGTAATATCTGCATCATCTAACACAGATTGTGCATTTTGAATTCCACTTTTATAAGCAAAGTGAGCTGCAACACCGTTTTCTGCATAGTCATGCATTTGTCTTGTTCGTATTTGAATTTCAACTGCTTTTCCCCCCGGACCAATTAAGCCGGTATGAATTGATTGATACCCATTTTTCTTAGGTGCAGAAATATAATCTTTAAATGTTTCCGGCACAGGAGGATAAATCCCTGCAATCAATCCATAAACATAAAAACACATATAAGGATCATCTGTATCAACTATAATGCGTGCAGCAAACAAATCGTAAAGTTCGTCCATACTTTTTTGACGTGCTTTCATTTTATTAAATATTGAATAAATATGCTTAGCACGCCCTTTAATTTCGCAAGTTATTTTGAGTTTTTTTAAGAATTTATCTGATGTTAGCCTTGCAATTATTGGGGCTTTTAAATTTACGATATAATCTTCTCTTTCTTGGCGTGTACTGGATAATTTAGTTTTTATTGCATTGTATTCTTCTTTATTCAAGATTTTGAATGATAAATCTTCCAGTTCCCATTTTAAAGATCGAATACCAAATCTATTTGCAAAAGGAGAATATATTTCCATCGTTTCCTTTGCAATTCTATGTTGCAGATCAGGACTCAAAAATTCAATAGTTCTCATATTGTGGAGTCTATCTGCAAGTTTAATCAGTATAATTCGTACATCTTTAAATAGTGATAATATTAGTTTTCGATATTTCTCAAGATGATTGAGTCTATCAATAGTATATTTTTCAATATATTTTATTTTGTTAATTCCATCAACTATATCAGCTACTTCTTTCCCGTACTCAAGCTTTAAGGTTTCATAATTGTATTTTTCATTTTCGTTAAGGACGTCATGTAATAAAGCAGCTATGACTGAAGTAAAATCTAACGGAATCTCAGTAATAACAATATTTGCAACAGTCAAAGAGTGTTTATAATATTCCTCTCCAGACTTCCTGTATTTATGTTTATGTACCACATAAGAAGTATGAAAGGCTTGTCTGAGCAGTTTTGCATCATAGTCATGGAAAGTATTTTTACATAATTCCATTAACTCTTTTAACTCTTTTTCGTGCTCAGGCTCTTCCCTTTTTGAAAAAAGGGAATTATATTTTTCCCTAAGTAAACTTGTGTTTTTTTCTACTTGGGTACTCAATAAACTATTTGTTTGATTATCTTCTCGAATCATGACTTCCGTTATTACTTATGCGTATCATTAAATTCAAATCTATTCAAAATACGAAGATTTGAGTATTTCTAAAAAAAGATATGACAATAATTTGTACAATACTGTCTCTTTATTTCTAGAAAGATTTTTACACCAAAATATTTTATAATAATTATTATATTATATTTAT
>JBFHIJ010000022.1:0-48040 GCA_041596515.1 Chlorobiota bacterium | reverse complement strand
TCATTTATTTGCTTGTTTAATTCGTCTAATGGTCTTACTTTGTGACTCATGGTGTCGCTCCTTTTGTTTGATTTTTGTTTTGTTGTGATTACAAATTTAAACATCGGAGTGATACCTTTTTTTATTTATTTTTACACAAAGTTATGGACATTACCGAATTACCAAGATTATTCAAAATAAAGTCGGGTTTAACAGGCTTAAGGAGTTCTACGATTGTGTTGTTAGTGTTTATTTCTTTACCGGAAATTTCCGCAATTTGATGAAAAGTTTGCCTTATTTCAAAATTATTCATGATTACTTCTCAGTATAGTGTAGTTAGTATGCTTTAGTTACTATCCTTCTCTATGATTCAGTTAGATTTATATATGCAACAAAAAATTATACAACACTAAATATTATAAACAAACTCATTAGTAATTTTGCAATGAGTTATTTGTTCGTTGCTGTGTGCTCAAATCTATATTTTAACTGCAAATTATAAAACTTTGGTACTAATTAAAACATAAAGATAATGAAAGTCAGTAAAGTTTGGTAAAGAACTGTTATATAGAGAGTTATAGTAGATGTTATCCTTGCTTCCATAATTTATTCTATGTTTAACACCTCTTAATATACAAAAGTTAAATTGGGATAAATCTGAAATGGGAATTCTATTCAAATCTTAATTGGGAGTAATTATGGAAAAGTTCTTACAACGCACGCTAAGAGTATTATTGATGTCTCTTGTCGTATCGATGATGGTGTCATGTTCTGATGATGATGACGAAGGTAGTAGCAACCCAGTTGCCAATCCTTTGGCTTACAAAACACCAAAGTACATCTTCTTCTTTATAGGAGATGGCATGGCAGCGCCTCAAATTAACTTAGCTCAAGCTGCACTAAATGACCCACAGTTCAGACTTAAATCTGAAGTTGGTATTGGTCAGATGAATTTAGCAGAGCTTCCTATCGCAGGTATGTCTACAACACATGCAGAAAACAGATATATCACTGGTTCTGCTGCAGCGGCAACAGCATTGGCAACAGGCGAAAAAACAACAATCAATACTATATCTAAATCAGGTGACTACTCTAAAAACCTTAAAACAATGGCTGAAATGGCTCATGAGAAAGGAATGAGAGTCGGTATTGTTTCTTCAGTATCTATTGACCACGCTACTCCTGCTTGCTTTTATGCACACGAAGATACTCGTAAAAGCATGTACAACATATCAGCGCAGATGGCTACTTCTAATTTTGAATATTTTGGAGGTGGATATGCTCACGGAGATCGAGACGGTGATGGTTACAAAGATATCAAAACTAAAATGGAAAACGCAGGTTATAAACTAGCAACCAACCGCAATGAATTTAATGCTATCCAAAATGGTGAAAAAGTTTGGGCTTATAACCACACAGTAGATGCGTCTGACGCATTATGGTATGATATGGACAGACCTGAGGATCATCTTTCCCTTGCTGAGTTTACTCAAAGAGGCATAGAAATACTAGACAACGATAAAGGGTTCTTTATGATGGTGGAAGGTGGCAAAATTGACTGGGCATGTCACGCAAATGATGCGGTTGCTGCCGCTTATGACATGATTGCTTTCGATGATGCTTTAGGCAAGGCTATTGATTTTTGCAAACAACATCCTGATGAATCTCTAATTGTAGTAACAGGCGATCACGAATGTGGTGGTTTGACTTTAGGTTTTGCAAATACTGAATATGAAACAGCTTTTGAAATCTTGAAATATCAAAAAATGTCTTATGAAAAATTTACTGAAAAAGTTTACGAATGGATGGAAGCAGAAGGCGACGCATTTACTTTTGAAGTAGCTTTGCAAAGAATAGAAGATAGCTTTGGACTTGGTAATACTTCTCTAAATGAAAATCTGGAACTTTCTGAGTATGACTTGACTCAGTTGAAAAATGCTTATAACAAGACTGTTAAAGAAGAATCTCCTTATCCGAAAGAAGATCAAAGTTTATATTATAGCTACTACGATCCACTTACTGTTACAGTAACTCACATTTTAAACAGAAAAGCCGGTATAGACTGGACTTCATACTCACATACCGGTGTTCCTGTACCTGTATTTGCAATGGGGCAAGGACAATATGAATTTAGTGGATTTTATGATAACACAGACGTAGCAAAAAAAATCATGGAAATTGGTTCTTTAAACAAATAAGACACAGTAAGATTTATACTTCTATGACCTCAAAACGAATGAAGTAAAAGCACTAATTCCGAAGGGACACATTAAGTTGTGTCTCTTTTTTTTAACACAAAAAGAAGTAATGAAATGAATGTAGCTCTTAAGAAAAAGCTTGATATAACTTTTGTAAGTTTAGTTTCTATATTTTGTATCATTTTATTTATAATACCAACCGGCTTTGAAAATGAGGATTACTATGCTAAAACTGAACGGGTGGAAGCTGAAGTGCAGTCTATAGATAACTCTGATGTACACCATTTCGGCGTTTCTCTGAGTGGCACTCAGGAGCTTGAAGTTTTAATAAAGGAAGGAAGCTACGATGGACAAACAGTAAAAGCAAATAACATTATGATGGGGCACATGAGCTTGGATAAATACTACAAGGTAGGAGACCATGTACTTTTGATTATAAAGAAAAATCAAGAAGGGACTAAAATAATAAGTGCAAGGGCTCATGATATATATAGACTTGATGTAGAGATTATTCTGTTTGTTATGTTTGCTGTATTTCTTGTGGGGTTTGCCAAATGGACAGGACTGAAAGCTTTACTCTCGTTTGTCTTTACAGCACTCACCATTTGGAAGATTATGGTGCCTATGTTTTTGAAAGGCTACTCACCACTGATATCAGCGTTTGCAGTGGTCACTCTTGCAACTACTGTTATCATATTACTGATTAGCGGATTTAATAAAAAAGGATTAGTTGCACTTACAGGAGCTATTTCAGGGGTTGCTATTACTACTGTTTTAGCTATAGTGTTTGGTCATTATTTCCAAATTCCCGGTACAGTAAAAGAATTTTCGGAGCTTTTGCTTTTTAGCGGATTCAATGGTATGAATTTATCTGATATTTTTATTTCAGGTATATTCATTTCATCTGCCGGTGCAGTTATGGATGTTGCTATGGACATAGCTGCATCCCAAAATGAAATCAAAGAGCATAAGCCGGAAATAACACCCGCTCAACTTATAAAATCTGGTTTTCATATAGCATACCCAGTCTTGGGAACAATGACAACAACATTGCTTTTTGCATATTCAGGTAGTTTTGCTTTTACATTGATGGTATTTATGTCAAAAGGTACTCCTGCTATTGGTATTTTCAATATTAATTTCGTAGCCGCAGAAATATTACAAACTATGGTAGGCAGTTTTGGTTTAGTTCTCGTTGCACCTATGACTGCCATTATTGGAGGATATGTTTATAGTAAACAATAAATATTGCTAATTCTGTTTTATATTATATTGTAACTTTGTAAGGTAAGTTCTCAATAGCAACAGAGTTATTGAGTTCTATTTAAATATTGATACCTGAAATAACTGCTAAATCGGAGTATATATGCAAAAACTAATGTCTCATTCGCTAAGAGTAATGTTGTTTATTCTTGTCATTTCTCTTATGTCCTCATGTGTAGCAAACGATAATAATAATGCTGAAAATCTGCCAAATAATTCTCAGAGCTACAAGACCCCAAAATATATATTCTTCTTTATTGGAGATGGTATGGGGTTGCCGCAAATTAGCTTAGCTCAAGTAGTACTTAATCATAATCAAAAGAATCTACTGCCCTACGGGATGTCTAAATTGAATATTACAGATTTCCCGGTAACGGGGATGGCAACAACTTATGCCGAAAACAGATATATAACAGGCTCTGCTGCAGCCGGAACGGCTCTTGCTACAGGGCATAAAACAACAATAAATACAATTTCAAAGAATGGGAATCACTCTTCCAATCTTAAAACAATAGCGGAAATGGCAAAAGACAAAGGTATGAAGGTAGGTATTGTCTCATCTGTATCAATAGATCATGCCACTCCTGCTTGCTTTTATGCACATGAGTCAAGTAGAAAAAACTATTTTAAAATTGCTGCTCAAATGCTTAATTCTAAAGTTGATTACTTTGGTGGTGGCTATGCTTTGGGTGATACTTTACACGACCTACAAAACAATATGAAAAAAGCAGGCTATAAAATTGTTTCAACTCGTGAAGAACTTCAATCTCTCAAAAACAAGGAAAAAGTATGGGCATATAACCATACTTATGATAGCTACGCTGCTCTTTGGTATGAAATAGACAGACCTGAAGACCACATCTCATTATCTGAATTTACTCAAAAAGGCATTGACTTGCTTGATAATGAGGAAGGCTTTTTTATGATGGTAGAAGGTGGCAAAATTGACTGGGCATGCCACGCAAATGATGCAGTTGCTGCTGCTTATGATGTCATAGAGTTCGATAAATCAGTTGCAAAGGCAATAGAATTTTATAATAGATATCCGGATGAAACTCTAATAGTAGTTACTGCAGACCATGAGACAGGAGGCTTATCTCTTGGATACGCTCTAACTAAGTATGAGTCCGCTTTTGAAATACTAAAATATCAAACCGTTTCGTTTGAAAAATTAACTGAAATAGTTGATGAATATCTGAAAACAGAAAGAACAGCTTTTACATTTGAGATAGCTCTAAAATTATTAGCGAAGTACACAGGATTGGGAAACAGCTCTTTGGATGAGACACTGACACTTTCAGAATATGATATGCAGCTATTGAACTCAGCATATCATGAATTGATGAAAGGGAAATCTGACAAACTGCCTGAACAGTTGCAGATAGACAGGGGTGGTTATAATGCTCTTCTAATCACGGCTAATCATATTTTAAATAGAAAAGCAGGTATAGACTGGGCTACATATTCACATACGGCTGTGCCGGTGCCTGTGTTTGCTATAGGGCAGGGACAGTATGAGTTTACGGGTTATTATGATAATACAGATATTGCTAAAAAAATTATTAAAATTGGTGCTTTGCAGTCTAAATAGAGAGTAAGGTACTTATACCAGTATTCAAGAAATAATTGTAAAAAAAGAAAGACTCACTTAGTTGAGGTTCTAGGATTGTTTGAGTTACTGTATAACTAAATCTACCATAAAACATGAGACTATGTTCTGTTTCGTGTGTTATTGTGTGTATGGTATAATAATTTAACACGGGATAAATTAATGAAGAAATTTGCTACTCTTTTTATAGCCGGAGTAATATTTGCAAATATTGTATTTTTAAACTCTGTTAATGCTCAATCTCAAGCAAAACAGTTTAAACACGAAAACAAGACTTACGAACTAGTTGAACAGAAGATGAATTGGGAAGATGCTGCTCAGTACGCTAAAGAAAAAGGTGGCTATCTATTGCAAATTGAAACTCAAGCAGAACAGCAAGCCGTATATCACGAAATAATTACTAGTGGGAAAGTGCAAAAAACATATACGGCAGTCAATGATGGTGGTGGTATTGCTTATGTTTGGATTGGTGCTAACGATAAAGCAACTGAAGGTGAATGGAAATGGGATGGAGATAATGACGGCAACGGAGAAAAGTTTTGGGAAGGTCAGGGGGCAAACGGAGCCGGAAATGGCAAAACTGTTGATGGCAGTTATCAAAACTGGGGTGGTAATAAAGAGCAAGGTGTGACCAACGAACCTGATGATTTTATGGGTAAGCAGGATGCTGCTGCATTTGCTTTAGATGCTTGGCCAAAAGGTGCAGGCTTTTTAGGATCTATCGGCGAATGGAATGATATTGATGAAACAAATGCTCTTTATTTTATTATTGAATATGATTATGCTGATGTTCCTGCAAAACCTGAAATCCTGCAAGGTTCTACGAGCTCCTGTGTTGGAGAAGTCGTAGAATATACGTGCTCTGAAATTGAAAATGCCACCGCTTATGAGTGGATAGTTAATCCGGAAAGTGCTGCCTCAATTGAAGTTAATAATAACGTTGCTTCAGTAACATGGAACAAAGGTTTCAACGGGAATGTAAGTGTGCAGGTAGTAGCTATTAACCCACTTGGACAAAGTGATGTATCTGATGAGTACTCTGTAGTTCTAAGTGATGTGCCGCCAGTGCCTGCTACCCCGCAAGGAAAGACGTTGGTCGCACCGGATAAAGAATCCCAATCTACTTATGAAGTAGCTGCTGTGCCCGAAGCTAATGAATACCTGTGGAAGATGGAACCGATTGGAGCTGGAGAACTCAATTATCAAAATACTACTGCTACTATTACATGGAACGAAGACTTCGAAGGAGAAGTACTACTATCGGTTAGCTCTATAAACAACTGTGGTGAAAGTGCTTATTGCGATGCACTTGCTATTACTTTAGAACCTACGACATCTGTTGCTGATAACCAAATCCAAAATTTAGGAATATATCCAAATCCTACATCAGATTTTTTAAATATAAAAAATCAAATTGAAGGCAAATATTCGATTTTAGTCTATGATTTGGAAGGTAGACTTGTGAAAGAAGTAGAAGCACAAAACAGCAAAGTCGGTATAGAATTTGAAACTCCCGGTGTTTATGTGCTTAAAATTCAGCAAGGAGAAGAGTTTGTAAGTAAAAAGATAATAGTAGAATAAAATGAAATCTAATCAGACAAAATAATTACAGTAAAACACATAAGTGTTTGTTTTGCCAATTATTTGCAGTTAATCCATCGGTTGCTTAATCGATGGATTTTTTTATTCATCATGCCAATTTACAGTTTGAGCATTCAAATCTGCATATTCGTCACCTATTAGTTTTATTGAAATGTTTAATACAATATGTTTGAGGTATAATTTTTTTACAAACAAGTGAGAAGTGTTATGACTTTCAAGCAACTGCTAATGGCTCTTTTATTTATGCTGATTGCATTTTCAAATGTTGTTGGAGCAGAAAATATAACTGAAAATAACAAAACTGAATTTAAATCATATGTAGGTCTAAATTCAGAGTATACCGAAATACTTGCCAAACCTGCAGGAATAATTTCAATCCAATATGGCTTAAGTGTTGGAGAGAATTGGAATTTGGGAGTAGTAGGTTCAGGTATTTATTATGATCATAGCTTAAATGATGCAGTAGAAACAGGAGCATATAGGATGGAAGGAGGATATGGAGGCATATTCATAGAATATCAAACTGGAATATCCAATAATCTCATACTTGGTTTTAAATATACTACTGGCACTGGTCTAATCAAATATGAATTAGAAAAAGAATACCGCAAAGATAAATTATGGTACGAACGTATCGTGGATCAAGATAACTTCGTTATCAATATAATTGCTGCAGAGTTATCGTACAAACTTTCTTCAAGATGGTGGATTGGATGTACAATTTCCGGCAAACTAACATCGCCAATAGAATTACATCATACAGATGAGTTCTTGCTCAATAACATAAGCGGTGGCTTAGCTCTTAAATATCAGATTAATTAAGACTCAATAACTAATCTCATAGAAGCTGTCGAAACTAAGTTATACTCAGAGTAAATTATAGTTCAATACTTTCGACAGCTTCTATACTATATCGATATAAGCAATAACAATATAATTCACAGAAATAATGATGAGATTTAGAGTTGAAAAAATCTGAAATATATAAAGTACTTTCTCCTGAAAAGTTAGCGGCAGTAGTTTTTGTATATGTAGCATTTGTTGAACTATTCATAGTGTTTTACTTAGATTATATTGGATATGCACCAATTACGAACTTCTATTATTTGATGTATAGATATTTAATTAGCGTTGCTATAGCGTTCTTTGGAGGGTATGTAGCCGGCTTTATGGATTTGCGCGGGATTGCAGTTTTGGATAGATATTTTACATGGCAGGAAACTCCAATTTTAAGATTAACGTTACAATTATTGTTTGTGACCATCATTGGGATATTTGTAGCGTTTTTTTTGACCGCTTTTGTAAATACTATTCAGGAATACCCTGAGAAATTTTATAAAGCTTTCGTAAATAATATGATGGTTAGTATCCTGAGTAATTTAATGCTAATGATTATATTAGATTTATGGATTTCTATAATCGAGAAGAATAAAATGGAATTGAAAGAGCAGATTGTTGAAAATGAGATAAGTAATTTAAAGTATGATGTCTTAAAAAGTCAGATAGAGCCTCATTTCATTTTTAACAATCTAAATACTATGAGTTATCTTATTGAATCTGATTCTGAAAAGGCTCAGAGGTTTTTTGGGGAACTCTCTCAGATATATCGATACATACTGGCTACTATAGACTGCAAATGCGTCAAACTATGCAGAGAACTGGAATTTTTGAATTCTTATATTTACTTAAGTGATGTTAGGTTTTCTGATACTATAATATTTAATCTCCATAAATCAGAAGAATATCTTGAGTGGTGGTTACCGCCTCTTAGTTTGCAGTTCGCAGTAGAAAATGTATTAAAACATAACTCAGCATCTGAGCTACATCCATTGATAATTAATATATACTGTAGTGAAGGTTCAATATTTGTGGTCAATAATATAAGCTATAAATTCTCCAAAGACTACTCCACTGGCTTAGGACAGAGTAATATTAATAAAAGATACTCTCTGATTACTGAAATGGAGCCAAAATACTTTACAGATGGAAGTAAATACTTTAGCAAATTCCCTCTGATTCCAACAAACCTACTCAAGAATAATAATTGTTAATATTTTATGCCAAAAACATGAAAGTTATCTAGTCAATATTCAAATATGAGGTTCTATATGTATTTAGTCGTCATATCAGTTTTTGTTTATTGACATAAAAGGTGTATTTTTAACAGTCAAGGTAGAATTTAAGTGCAATTTTATATGAGTCTTACATATCTCAATACAATAATACCACTCAAGCGAATGCTGGTACTTTGTGCGGTCTTTGTGGTAATTATAGAAACCGTTGTGGTTTCTTTTGTTGCTATTACGGGGTATGTAACTGTAAATTCTGTGGTAGAATTTGTAATTCGTTTAATTTATAGCTATTCACTTAGCTTTGTAGCTTGTGTCTTGATAGCATATATAGATTTGTATTTTATTGGTATTTTGAATAGGAAAATTACTTGGGCAAAAAAAGCAGGATTAAGAATATGCGTACAGTTTATTGTCGTTATTTTTATTGGTGTAGTTGTGGCGATAGCTATTACTCTAATTGCAGAAATGCTAAATTCATACGGAGAGCCTTTAGGGAGAGTAATAGTTAATAATATTATGATCGTCGCAGTTGGTAATATATTGATTACTGCAGTGTTGGAGTTATGGATTGCTCTTTTCGAAAAAAACAGGGCCATAAGAGATCAAGATAAACTTGCTTTAGAGGTTAGTGATTTGAAATATTTGGTACTTAAGAGTCAGATAGATCCTCATTTCCTTTTCAATAGCCTTAATGTACTATCTGGTCTTGTGAGTATTGACCCCATAAAAGCACAAGAATTTATTGATGAATTGGCTTATGTCTATAGATATGTATTAGAGACTATAGACTCTAAAATTGTAAAATTATCCCAGGAAATAGATTTTATTAAATCATATCTGGCTCTAATCAAAATCAGATATGGCACAAGAATAGACTTTGAAATTGACGTATTAGATGTTGATGCTTTGATTCCACCAATGACTTTACAGTTCGCAATTGAAAATGCAATAAAGCATAATTTAGCATCGGATAAAATGCCTTTGCATTTAAATCTTTCAATTAAGGATGAATATGTAGTTGTATGTAATAATATTCAGCAAAAACATTCAACATTGTATTCTTCGGGAATTGGGCAAAAAAACATAAACAATAGATACAAAATTGTGTCTGATAAATTACCGATTTACTACGAAGAGAATAGTTTCTACTATAGCAAGTTTCCCATAATAAGAACATGGATAGATGAAAGTAATAATTATTGAAGATGAGAAAATAGCAGCCGAAAGGCTTGCAAGCATGTTAAAAGATATTGATGCTAATATTGAAATCTTAGCTATGCTAAGCTCCATAGAGGAGTCTGTGGAATGGCTTAGAAATAATAGTGCTGAGTTGATATTTTTAGATATTCATCTATCGGATGGAATTAGCTTTAGTATTTTTGATTTTGTAAAAGTATCTACACCTATCATCTTTACCAGTGCTTATGATAAATATGCCATAAGGGCATTTCAGCTAAATAGTATTGATTATATACTAAAACCTATTAGACAAAGCGATTTATCTGCTGCTCTTGAGAAAATTTCTGCGCTTAAATCTGAATTTAACAGAGACTATGCTGAAATTAGTAAAGGCATTAAAGAAGGAAAAGTTTTCAAGAAAAGGTTTCTTGTGCAAGTTGGGAATAAACTAAAAAATATCAACTGCGTAGATATTGCTTATTTTTTTTCTTCAAATAAAAGCAATTACTTTAAGACATTTGACGGGGGACTTTATCCGGTAGATTATAGTCTTGAAGCTTTAGAAAACATATTAGATCAAAACGATTATTTTAGAATAAACCGACAGTATCTGATAAGCATTGACTCAATAGTTAGTATGACTGCTTGGTCTCGAAGTAGAGTAAAATTGCATTTGAGACCAGAGCCTGTAGAATCGGATATTATAGTAAGTATAGAAAGATCTACCGATTTTAAAAAGTGGTTAGATTTATAATTGCTATACTTTAGCTTTACTGCTCTTCCAGTATAAAATACCCGGAATCAACGGCAATACCATAGGCAGACAAGGATCTTCCCATGCTAATAGTGAGTATATAAAACCAATAGATACCGGCAATATAATCATATATGCACCTAACTTCTCCCATTTTATACCAACCAACAAACCAATCAGCATAATAGGAATAACAGTAAGCCACAGATTCCCGAAAATAGAATAATCGGCTTGCGGAAGAGGATTGCCGTAGCTTAAATAGAAAGGAGTAATTACAGTAAAGAATAATACAGATAGTATCACAGCACTTAGTTTTATTTTTTTGTAGTTAGTCATTTGCCAGCTTGTACAGTGTTCAATAGATCAAAACTTACTAAAATTTTTACTAATATTTAGCTATTAGTTTGATTATTCGTTTTTTAGAATTAAATTATAGCTATTAGGTAAAAAGGCATTGGGTAATGGTAAAATTTTCAATTACAGATAAACTAATACTTTATGTGATACTGATTAGTGTACTTACTACTTTAACAGTAAGTATCGTTTCGTATATAGATGCAAAAGATGCCTTAATTAGTCGGACTTTAGAGCAGCTAACATCTGTAAGAGTCGTTAAAAGCAGACAAATTTCTAATTATTTTGAAGATAGAAAAGAGGAACTAAATATGTTTGCGCATCTTATTTTTGATGTGCAGATGAAGGACACACCAAAGTTAATAACTGACTTCGTATCGCATAACAGGAAAATTAGAGATATATCTATCACTAAAGAAGAAATATATAATAATAATATAAGAAAAGCAGGTATCTATGAAGATAAGTCTGACGGAGTTTTGAATTTACACATCACTAAAGCTTTTAAATATAACAAAGAAACCTTTGTCTTTGACATGTTGATAGATTATTCGGTTATTAATGAAATAATGCTTGAGAACTCTCCAAATTCAGGGCTTGGCAATTCAGGGGAATCATACATAGTTGGGGGAGATTCGCTGCTTCGCACCACTTCAAGGTTTAAAGAAAATTCTATTCTGAAGATAAAAGTTTCCACTGAGGGAGTTGCTAAGGCTTTGGAAGGTAATGAAGGCACTGGCTTGTTTGATGATTACAGAGGAGTCAACGTTTTCAGTTCTTTTGGCAAGATGGATATAGCTGGCTTAGACTGGTGCTTACTTGCAGAAATAGATTATCATGAAGCTATAGAGTCTATAAATGATATCAGAAATAAAATTATATTTTCGACTATCATGCTGGCATTTATCATATTTATAGTTGTTTTTATATTCTCTAAAAATATTACAAGGCCAATACTTGAATTGCAGAAAAGTGCTGCGAAAATAGGAAAGGGAATTTTGAAGCCCATTGAAATCAAGCATTCTAATGATGAAATAGGTGATTTAGTCAATTCTTTTAATGCAATGATTAATGAAATAAAATCTGCAAATCGAGAGCTCGAAGCTGAAAGACAAGACAGAAACACTTCCAGGCTTGAAGCCGAAGAGAACGAAAGAGAAAGACTCTCTAAGGAGTTGCATGATGGATTAGGTCAAACTCTTACAGCGTTGAAACTCCAAATTGAAAGTTTTGACTATAACAGGCTCAATGAGGAGTCTGCAAATAAACTAAAATTATTATCAAACTCAGTAGATTTAGCGGTAGATGATATAAGGAGAATTTCTAATAATCTGATGCCTTCGGTGTTAAAAGAATTTGGTATTGCTGCCTCTCTGAGGTACTTAGTAGAAACTCTGAATGTAAGCCAAAATCTTGAGATATTATTTGATTCTCAACGGCTACCTTTCACTCTGGTAAAGCATGCTAAAATTAATATATATAGAATAGTGCAGGAAGCTCTGAACAATGCTATAAAGCATGCCGAAACAAGTAAAATATATTTAAGTATGAAATATCAAAATGATATATTAAGAATTAGCGTCAAAGACCAAGGTAAAGGATTTCTGCCTGAATCTGTGACGACTATTAATCATAATGGATTGCTGAACATGAAAGAAAGGGCTGAGTCTATTGGAGCAATCCTAGGAATAGAAAGCAAAATTAATATTGGAACTACTATCTCATTAACTATAAAGAAAGAGTATTTAAATGGAGAAGATTAAAATAATCCTTGTGGATGACCACTCCTTAGTGAGGGATGGTATAAAATCTATCTTGCAGACTGAGGAAAATATCGAGATTGTAGGCGAAGCGTCTAACTTCGACGAGCTTCAAGTATTCCTCAAAAATAGAAAATGTGACATTGTTGTATTAGATATATCGTTGCCTGATGTCTCGGGGATTAAGATTTGTAGTATTTTGAGAGAAAGCCACCCTGACATCAAAGTATTAATTTTATCAATGTATATAAACGAAGAATTTATATTTAATGCCTTGCAAGCCGGAGCAAAAGGCTACTTGCCTAAGAATACAAATAAAAAAGAATTATTGGCTGCTGTTAAAGCCATTTTTACAGGTAATGAATACTTTAGCACGGAGATATCTGAAATTATTCTGAAAAGCTACGTAAATAAGGTACAAAATAAAAAGGATGTAAATACTTCAGAAGAGCTTTCAAAACGAGAAAAAGAAGTACTAATTCTGTTTGCCGAAGGCAGTTCAAATTCAGAAATATCTGATAAATTATTTATTTCAGTTCGAACTGTAGAGTCCCACAAAAATCATATCATGCAAAAACTTCAACTTAAAAACACCGTAGACCTTATTAAATACGCCATAAAAAACAAATATGTTGACTTATAGACAATTATTAATAAAATCCTTTCAGTAAAACACGTAAAAAAAATACGTGAAACTCCGTTTTATCTTTACGAGTATCTCCCTTTCTAAACTTCTCAATATTAGGCAAATTTGTCGTGTAATTATTATTCGATAAGGAGCTGTCTAATGTTTAAGAAAATGTACAACTTATTATTCTTGTTGCTTCTTCTTCCTTTGATTGCAGTTGATGCTCAAGCTCAAAAAGCGAGAGAAGAAAGTGGACCTGAATTATCTGCCGGTGCAGATTTAATGAGCAGATATGTATGGCGTGGTACTGATTTTGGCGATTCACCAAGTATCCAACCTACAGTTGAATTCGCTTGGGATTTCTTTAAAATTGGTTCCTGGGGTGCTTTTACTACTAATGGAACTAATATGCAAGAAGCTGATTTATATATGGCTTGCGATTTGTTCGATGGGATGTTTTCAGTTGGTGTAACTGACTATTTCTTCCCGAATGATACACTAGATAATAACAAATATTTTGACTTTAAAGATGGAAGCACAGGTCACACTTTAGAAGCTAATCTGGCTTTCAATGGAACTGAAACCATTCCAATCGGTGTATCTTTTAATTATAATTTCTATGGTTATGATGAAGATAATTCTATGTACTTAGAATTTACTTACAGTGGTAAAGTAAGAGATAATGCTTTTGACTTATTCATGGGCTTTGCCTTAGACGATGGTCTTTATGGAAAAACTTTCGGAGTGGTAAACTTTGGAGTTACTGCTCATAAAGAGATTAAGTTTACAGAATCATTTTCTTTGCCTGTTCAGGCATCATTTATTACGAATCCTCAAGCCGAAAATATGTTTTTAGTTTTTGGCATTAGTTTATAAAATTCAATTGGAGATATTTAGATGGATACGGGTATTACTACTTTTATGGTCATCGCAACTTCACTTGTGATGCTCATGACTCCCGGACTTGCATTCTTCTACGGAGGTTTGGCAAGTAAAAGAAACATTCTTGGTATTATGATTCAAACATTTGTTTCTTTAGGTATTACAACAATTTTATGGGTAGCCATTGGCTATTCACTTTCTTTCTCAGGCGGCGAAGGCGGCATTATTGGTAATCTTGACAAAGCATTTTTGAACGGAATTCCGTTTGATGCTCTTTATGGTGGCCCTGAAGGTAAATTCCCAGAGCTTATCTTTATTGCTTATCAGATGATGTTTGCAATTATTACTCCTGCTCTTATAACAGGTGCGTTTGTAAATAGGGTAACATTCAAATCATATTTGATATTCCTTGTTGTATGGCAAATATTTGTTTACTATCCGTTCGTACATATGGTATGGGGCGGCGGTCTATTGCAAGAATGGGGCGTACTTGACTTTGCAGGTGGTATCGTAGTTCATGCAACAGCCGGTTTTGCAGCGTTAGCTTCAGTTATTTATGTAGGTAAAAGAAAAGATACTTACTCACCTCCAAACAGCATTCCTTTAGTAGCGATTGGTACAGGTCTGTTGTGGTTTGGTTGGTATGGTTTTAATGCCGGTAGTGAATTAAGTGTCGACTCTATCACAACTTTGGCTTTCTTGAATACTGACGTTGCAGCTTCTTTTGCCGCAATTACTTGGTTGATTATCGAGTGGTTTACTGAGAAAAAACCTAAATTTGTTGGTCTTTTGACAGGTGCTGTAGCAGGTCTCGCTACTATTACTCCTGCAGCAGGCTTTGTAACTACTCAAGATGCAATGCTTATCGGTATTGTTTCCGGTGCAGCTTGTTTCTTAGCAGTAAAACTTAAAAATAAACTTGGCTGGGATGATGCATTAGACGTATGGGGCGTTCACGGTATGGGTGGCGTTTTTGGTACTATTATGTTAGGTATCTTTGCTTCTGAAGCTATCAATGGTCAGTCAGGTCTATTAGAAGGTAATTCAGCATTCTTCATGAAAGAAGTAGTAGCCGTTGTTGTTGCTTCAGCTTATGCCTTCATCTTTACATACATTATGCTTGTAGTAATCAACTTTATTACTCCTGTAAAAGTATCTGATGTAGATGAAGAAAGCGGTCTTGATGAATCACTACACGGTGAAAGAGCTTATGACGATGGTGCTCTTTAAGATTAGAGTTTGAATAGCTTTTCTTATTTCTTGTAAGAAAAAAGGAAATTACCTTAATTTTGAATAATACATTGTTGACTTGATTCAGCACTATTCGTCTAAAAAAAGAGTTGTCTTTTTCTCAAAAAAAGGCAACTCTTTTTTTACAATCTAATCTACTTCATAATAGCTGCCATTTCTAAATTCTATTTTTGTTTTCTGAAGTGGGATTCTATAGTTGAAGCCCAGATTTATTGAAAATTGTGAATCTCTATCCTGACTTCTGGTTTTAAATTCTAAGCCTGCAAATTTAAACTGAAGTTCAACTCCAAAATTCTTGAAAAAATAATATTTTACAGCGAACATAGGATCTATAGAAGCATAGACAGATTCTATTGTTTCCCGTTTGCCATTCTGCCAGTAACTATTATCAAATCTATCGCTATAGTCATACAAAAATCTGTAACTGGTATATGCGTAAGCCAAGCCATAGGATATGATCAGATTATCATAAGCTATATTCTCAGTAATGGCTATATAAAAATTAGCAAAATCTTTACCTAATACGTAAGGTTGATTTATGTACATGTCAGAGTTAAAAATTGAAAATATATCGATATTGTCTACATTGTTGCCTACAATCATATTGTCTTTAGACATTTCGTCGTAACCCAAGCTGAAATTAAGGAAATGGCCTTTGGTGTGGCAAAGTGCCCATCCAAGATTAAATCCTAAATATCCCATCATATTATCACCATCCGTAAAACTATTTGTGAAACGGTAATAATTTAGCGGCATATACCCAATCGATAGAAATGATTGGCCGGGCGTTAAGCTTTTTTCGACATTTTTATGTTGCCGGATTTCTCTTGGTTTGTATGCTTGGTCAACGCTGATTGTATCCTGAGAAAAAAGGAGTGTAGGAATAGCTAAAAAACAGATAATAAAGTATAAATTTCGCATGATAAGACTCCAAAATATGAGTTGATGGATTGTATTTTAATAATTACAATCGGTCAATATATTTGATACGTATAAGTTATCTATTTTGTTGCGATTTATATTAATAAAATGTTCTAAAAAAATCTTTTATGCCAGATAGATAGATTTAACAAAGAGAATAGCTCGGTGGAGTACTTCTTCTTGCCATTTCTGTGCAATTCGAACATCTTTTCAATAAATTTGCTATCGAAATACTCTTTTGTTATGTCAGAGTTTAAAATTTCCTCTTTGGCAAAGTCATACCATTGATCTTTAAGCCATTCGGAGACGGGAGCCCAAAAGCCCTGCTTTTTCCGATAAATTATTTCGTGAGGTAGTATGTCCTCAACTGCTTTTTTGAGGATGTATTTAGTGATGCTTTTGTCAGGAATTTTCTGCTGAGGACTAAGTGCAGTAGTAAACTCTACAATCCTGTTATCCAAAAATGGAACACGTGCTTCCAAACTATGAGCCATGCCGATTTTATCAACTCTCATGAGCAAAGTTTCTGCTAATCGGTGCTGCTGTTCTACAAAAAACATACGCTGCAATATATCAGCATCAGGCTTAATTTTTAGAGCTTCACTATGTAGCATTTCTGCATATTCATCAGGGATATTTGTCAAATCATGGTGAGTAGATTTGAATAATCTTTGCTGGTGAGCAGGAGAAATAATAGATACACCACTCATATAAAACTGTTTATCATAAGTGGCTCTGCGAAGATAATCTAAAGCCAGAAATTGATTTTGCGATTCGAATAATGGTTTTGCTAAGCCATAAGCACCCTTTTTCATAAAACCCGGCAGCGCTGCAAAATATTTGTAATAAGAATTGTAAAAATTCAAATCACGCATCATCCACTTATATCCTACAAACTGTTCGTCGCTGCCTTCGCCTACCTGCACCACAGTAGTGCCACTTTCCTTTGTAAGTTTGCATAAGAAATAGAGAGGTATGCATACAGGATCTGCATTGGGTTCGTCCTCATGCCAAACCAGCTTTTCCAGTACGTCGATAGAGTCGCGTTCGTCGATAAGTATTTCGTGGTGATTAGTCTTATACCTTTTAGAAATGATGCGAGCATATTCCAATTCGTTGTACTCTTCAAGCTCCTTGAAGCCAACGGTATAAGTGTCTATTGGTCTATCCATAAGCTCTGCCATCAAAGCTACATTAAGGCTTGAGTCAATGCCACCACTAAGGAATACTCCAAAAGGTACATCACTCATCATGCGGTCATCTATTGCACTTCTAAGAAGTTCTATAAGATGAGTTTGTATTTTCTTCTGATCCCAATCATGATATGATTCTTCAGATTTATCTAAAGGAGACCAGTAACGCTGTACATTTATTTCGCCATTTTTATCGATTTCCAGATAGTGCCCTGCAGAAAGCTTTTGAATATGCTTGAAAAGCGAGGTCTTTTGGCTACTCATTCCAAGATTAAGATAATTTGGCAACTCTTTTTCATTCAGTTCAGTAGGAATGGCAGGATGCTGTAGAATAGATTTAATCTCAGATCCAAATACAAACACTCCATTGTAATTAGCAAAGTAAAATGGTTTGATACCAATTCTGTCACGAGAAGCAAAAAGCTTATTCTCTTGGCTGTCATAAATGGCAAAATCCCACATACCTCTCATTTTCACAAGGATGCCTTTGCCCCATTCTGCATAGCCGTAAAGTATAGTTTCAGTATCAGTACCGGAACTATACTTATAGCCAATTTTTTCTAACTCTTTGCGAATCTCTAAGTGATTATATATTTCACCGTTAAAAACTATGGAATATCTGCCGTCTGGCGTGTGCATAGGCTGATTGCCGGCATTGCTTAAATCTATAATAGAGAGTCTTCTGAAACCTAAGCCGCACTTGTTGTCAACCGATATCCATTGCCCTTCGGAGTCAGGACCACGATGAGTTATAACATCAGTCATCTTAGTGAGGATGTTTAAGTTGAGTTTTTCAGAATTACCTGCCGGATTGATGATTCCTGCTATGCCACACATATTATTTCCAATTATTTATAAATCAAGATTTCTCAAAAGAACTGCATTATTAATTAAATCAAGCATATCTCTGACAGCTCTGTCAATACCAACGATGATAGAGCGAGCCATAATAGAATGACCTATGCTTAGCTCATTAATCTCATGGATGTAGCAGATAGGTTTTGAATTTGTATAGTTCAAACCATGACCTGCAGCAATCATTAAGCCTTCGTTTGCGGCTAAGTTAGAAGCGAAAACTAATCTTTCGTATTCTTTCTGCAGTAAATCGCCTTTGATAGCATTTGCATAAGTCCCAGTATGGAGTTCTACCATATCAGCACCAATTTTGAGGCAAGCTTCTATTTGCTTTTCATCAGGTTCTACAAAGATGCTTACTTCTATGCCTTTCTCGTGCATCCTTTCAGTAGTCTTTTTGAGAAGCTCAAAGTTATTAATAACATCAAGACCACCTTCTGTAGTAAGTTCTTCGCGTTTTTCCGGGACTATAGTTACCAAATCAGGCACAACATCCAAAGCAATTTTGATGATTTCTTCGGTAGCTGCCATTTCAAAGTCCAGCTTTGTTTGGTTTACATCTTTTAGAGCGTAAAGGTCTCTATCCTGTAAGTGACGTCTGTCTTCACGTAGGTGACAAACTATGCCACTTGCACCAGCTAACTCTGCAGTAACTGCAGCAGTTACCGGGTCGGGTTCTACTCCGCCTCGTGCTTGTCTTAATGTAGCAACATGATCTACATTCACATTCAAAGTAATCATTTTCGATTCTCTCTGATTATGGGATGAAATAATTATGCAATTTACAAAAAAATAACTTATTTTGTTATATCACATTACTGCGATTAGCTTATGGCATCTGCTTTAGATATTGTAATGCAAAGAATTAAAGTGCTTTACCGTGAGATTAAGCATGAGCCAATCTATGTGCCTACTCAATGGTATGACCCTTACAGCTATGTAAAAACAGGTGTCCGGACAGACCCTTTTCATTTTTTTGAAGATTCAATCTTCCTCATCAAGGCAGGTGATAATACCAAGCCAATCAAGAACTGCACTTATAATATGATGATACGTTACAGTACTGCTTTCGATCATTATAATCTTGGTAAAATTCAAGATATTCGTGGGAAGTTTAAATCGTCTGGTACTTTTTTGAAAGCCATAGCGATGTTAAGATATATTAAATCACTTCGATGCGATACTATTCACCTGTTACCTGTCAATTCGGTAGGCTCTTATGGCAAAAAGGGAGATCTTGGTTCCCCTTATGCTACAAACAATCACTACAGTCTTGATGAGAGACTTGGCGAAGATTTGTTGCAGTTACCTATAGAGTTACAGTTTGAAGCATTTGTAGAAGCGGCTCATCTGCTGGATATGAACGTAATTTGTGAGTTTGTATTCCGAACTGCCTCTATTGACTCAGAGCTTGCGATAGAGCATCCTGACTGGTTTTACTGGGTGAAAGAGTCTGAGATTGAAAAGAATTTTACTCCGCCGTCATTTGATAATCATACACTGGACGTGATTAAGAGCAAGATAAACTCAAAAGATTTTTCTAATCTTCCTGTGCCGGACGAAATTTATCGTAATAAATATGCAAAACCCGTAGGAAAAGTTAGACGTGATTTGACTAATGCTAAGTTGTTTGCATTCGATAGTAATGGCGAAAAGCTTACTATCCCCGGTGCTTTTGCAGACTGGCCACCTGACGACACTCAGCCTCTATGGTCAGATGTAAGTTATTTAAAGTTATATAATGCGGATCAGTTTGATTATATGGCTTATAATACTCTAAGAATGTACGACTTAGATCTGATGAAGCCTGAAAATGAAAATAAAGAATTGCATCAATATCTAGAAAATATAATTCCTTATTATGTTAGAGCTTACAAAATTGATGGTGCTATGGTAGATATGGGGCATGCTCTGCCTGATACTTTACTTCGCAATATAATTAGTAAGGCAAAAGAGGCAAAGCCCGACTTGATTCTGAGAGAGGAAAATTTCAATTTAGATGAAAAGTCCGCTAAGATTGGCTATCAAGCGGCGATTGGGGCCCTTCCGTTTGATTATTATTCTAAGGATAAGTTGATTGATTTTCTGAAAAGAAAAAATCCGAATATTAAATATTTCGCTACTACTGAGAGTCATAACACTCCTAGAACTCAATACCTGTTGCCTGATGATGAGCATGCAAATATAGTTTTTTGGTTTCTAACGATGATTTTGGGAGATGGTGTACCATATATTCATTCGGGCTTTGAATTGAATGAGACTATGCCTGTAAACACAGGATTGGGGTTTAGTACTGATGATTTGCAACAATTTCCTGCTGATAAGCTCCCTTTATTTTCTACTGCTGCCTTGGACTGGAGCGACAAAACCGTAGTGAAAGGCATTCATGATTTATCGGAAATGATACTGGAGCATAGATTATGCAGCTCAACTATAGTATCTGTGGAAGATGTGAACAATGAGATAATACTGAATCTGGAAGCTGAATTTGGAGAAAAGTATTTGCTGAAAATTGCTTTTGATCCTATGTCTATTACTCTTTATAATAGAAAGTTTAAAGATATACTGAAGCTCCCGGAAGATGTAGTTGAAATATCCGCACAATAAGGATGAGTATCGTAAATACAGAAAACCTTAAAAGTTTTACTTATAAGTAAAACTTTTTGTATATTTAGGCATTCTGTTACTTATAAGTAAAATAGTTTGCAAAAGTCATTCAAATCACGTAACATTTATATCGAAAGAATAAGACCTTATATCGATTCTAATTTGATAAAAGTACTTATTGGTCAGCGTAGAGTAGGGAAAAGCTATATATTTTATCAATTGATGGATGAAATACAAAATGCTAACCCGGAAGCTCATATTATTTATATCAATAAAGAAAGCTATGAGTTCGATAACATTGTTGATTATAAGTCTCTGATTGAGTTTGTAGAAGCAAATTCCTTTGAATCAAATAACTATCTGTTTATTGATGAAGTACAGGATATAGAGCAATTTGAGAAGGCGTTAAGGCACTTCTCTACAACAGGCAAATATGATATTTATTGCACGGGTAGTAATGCCAAGCTGCTTTCGGGCGAGATAGCTACGCTTCTTGCCGGAAGATATATCCAAATTCGTATATTTTCTCTTTCTTACAAAGAGTTTTTAGATTTTCATAAGCTTGAAGATAGTGATGCAAGTTTATTGGAATATATAAAGTATGGAGGAATGCCGCACCTTATCAATCTAAAGAAAGATGAAGCTGTTTACTACGAGTACTTAAAAAACATATACAACTCCATCGTTTTACGTGATGTGGTAGAAAGATATAAAATTAGAAATGTTAGTTTTCTTGATAATCTGATACATTATCTATGCGATAATTTGGGGAGTATATTTTCAGCACAAAATATCAGTAAGTATCTCAAATCACAAAATTTGAATATTCAGTCAAAAACTATTATTGAATATCTCTCGCACTTGGAAAGTGTATTCTTTACTGATAGAGTAAAAAGAAGCGAAGTTGCAGGCAATAAGATATTCGAAATTGGTGAAAAGTTCTATTTAGAAGATTTGGGATTGCGCCACTCAATAGTACCATATCAGATAAATGATATATCTAAAGTTTTGGAGAATCTTGTGTATCATCATCTGAAAGTTATGCAGTATGATGTTTATGTAGGGAAACTCGGCGATAAAGAAATCGATTTTGTTTCCAAAAAAGGTGATAATACTATCTATATACAAGTCGCTTATATGCTATCAGACGAATCCACAAGGCAAAGAGAGTTCGGAAATCTACTTGAGATAGATGACAATTACAGAAAAATTCTATTATCAATGGATCCATTTGCAGATGGCAATTATAAAGGTATAGAGCACCTACACGTGCGTAAGTTTTTGATGGAGTTTGAGTAGATTGTGAAGGTAGTGGATATTAAAAGAGCATTATTTACTTTCTCTAACCACTGACTGCTATATTACTGAAACCAAAATCATTTGATAATATCCTTTATTTTGGATAATTTTACAATGCTTTATATAATCTTGAATAATACCTACTTTTAAATAAAAATCAAGGATATCGAAAATGTACGATTTGATCAAAAAAGCAGATCCTGAAGTTTTTGATGCTATCACTAAAGAATATAATAGACAGCATGAAAAAATCGAGCTTATCGCCAGTGAAAACTTTACTTCTCCTGAAGTAATGGAAGTGCAGGGTTCAGTTCTTACTAACAAATACGCTGAAGGTTACCCGGGCAAACGCTACTATGGCGGCTGCGAATGGGTGGACGTGGCGGAAGATATAGCTCGCGACAGACTTAAAGAACTTTTTGGTGCTGAGTATGCTAACGTGCAGCCGCACAGTGGCTCTCAGGCTAACATGGCTGTTTACATGACTTTTATCAAACCGGGCGACACTGTGATGGGCTTAGACCTTTCTCACGGCGGTCACTTGACTCACGGCTCTCCTGTGAACTTCTCAGGTAAATTGTATAACTTTATTCCTTATACTCTTGATCCTGAAACAGGCAGAATCGATTATGATAACGTTGAAAAATTAGCTAAAGAGCACAAACCAAAACTTATCACTGTTGGTGCTTCTGCTTACCCAAGAGATATCGACTTCAAACGCTTCCGTGAAATCGCTGATTCTATCGGTGCTTTCTTGTTTGCAGATATCGCTCACCCGGCTGGTCTTATTGCAAAAGGCAAATTGAACAATCCTGTTCCTCATTGCCACGTAGTAGCTTCTACGACTCACAAAACTTTGCGTGGCCCTCGCGGTGGTCTTATCATGATGGGTAAAGATTTCGAAAATCCATTTGGTATCGTTGCGCCTAAATCAGGCAGAACTAAAATGATGAGCGAACTATTGGATTCTACTGTTATGCCTGGCGTACAGGGCGGTCCTTTAATGCACGTTATTGCTGCTAAAGCTGTTGCTTTCGGCGAATGCTTGACTGACTCATTCGACAGATATATCGATCAGGTAATTGCAAACACTCAAACTTTAGCTCAAGAAATGATGGCTAACGGCTATAAATTAGTTTCTGACGGTACTGATAACCACTTGATGCTTATCGACCTTACTAATAAAGACATCAATGGTAAACAAGCTGAAAACGCTTTGGATGAAGCGGGCATCACTTGTAACAAAAACACTGTACCGGGCGAAAAACGCTCTCCATTAGTAACTTCAGGTATCAGATTGGGTACTGCTGCAATGACTTCTCGCGGATGCAAAGAAGACGACATGAAAGTAATTGCCGGCATGATCAACAAAGTACTTACAAATGTAGGTAACGAAGAAGTTTACGAAGCAGTAAGAAACGAAGTAAAAGAATTTACAGCAAAATTCCCATTGCATCAAAAATCATAAGAATAATCCCACTTTGATTTTTGAAAAATGAAACCCCCACTTTCAGTTTTTTGAGAGTGGGTTTTTTTTTTAGGTGTCTGAATATTTTATCTTCTTATTTTCTATGGTCTTAGTTTTTTTTGCATAGATAGAATCTTTATCTGTTCTGCTTCTTTTTCTGATAGATTATCTGGTACAGTATAATTGTCAGAGTTTATTAAGGACTTTATTTTCTTAGAAATAATGCTTACTAGATCTTGATAATTTCTATTTGTACCATCATTAAATCCATTGAAATTCAAAGTAAGTACATGAATTATTCTTTTATGCTCCAAGATTTGCCTTAATTGCTTAGTCTCAAAAATATGATGCTCATCATTGTATCTTATTAAATCTGAGAGTAAAAGAATAGGATTGACATTTGTGTAATCTTGATCTTGCATTCTTTCAAGATGATTATTTAGTATTATTAGCATACTATTGTTTGGTATTTCGCAATTCTGAATGAGATATTCTATGACATTTGTGCTATCTTGTGCAAGTTCAGAAACTAGTTTGTTGGATAGATAGAGATCACTTGATACAAAGTCTACAACATCGATAGAATATACTTTCATAAATAGCTCAAAATTCTTTCTATGTATTTTTGCAATATTGTAGAATCCATCTAATGTGAGTTCTTCTTTATTCTCTATTATTGCAAGATAGTCAGCACATGCTTCAATTTTATTTTTTTTGTTTATTTCATTCATTAATTTTCTAGTCAAATTTGAGAAGCTAATATATTCTAAATTCCAGGTATATTCACTAGAATTGTATATTTTAGCAGCTTGATTGAAATAGTCAAATATTGCATCAGAATCAAGCTTATCTGTCAAAATACTTTTCGCTGTAAAAATCAATGCATTTAATAAACTTTTATGCTCGATTACATTGTTGTTTCCATCTATATCTGATACATTAGATATTACCCTAATTGAACCAGGTTCCACTTTGAAATATTTAGTAATTGGCATCTTTTGGGTATAACAAGCATCTATAAAATGTTGAAGTTGTCTTATATTTATAGGTATTTTTTTGAGTGTACCATGTTCTTTAAGCAGTTTTAAGATTTTGAAAATTGTAGGGATTTGAGCCTCAATAGCTTCTTTAGTTTCCTTATCATAATTAGTATAGTTAACGAACAAGTCTCCATAGTTTTCTACTATTGGACTTAAATAGGGACCTATTTTTTCAGTATTATCTAATATTTTAACCCCAAGTTCAATATAATCAAGATATGGAGTATGTATTTGGCTTATTACAGTTCTGAAGCTATCACTCTCAAAAATGAATTGTAATTGCTCTAACACTTGTTCTATATTGCTTCTATTATCATCATTTATCAGAGCTTTTATTATATAAACATGTCCAATAGGAGCAACTTCATTTCCAGAATTATATCTAGATAACAAGGCTTTATATAAAATCCAAAAAATATTACGACTATTTTTTTCAGCATTTATCAATCTTGTTCCACTGTTTACAAATGATATTTCTTTGTTGTTTTTTGTTAATTCTTCAATCTGATTAATCTCTAAAAGAGTCTTGTCTACAGGATAATAACTTAAGATATTCAAGAGGTTAACTTCATATGCGTTAGCGATTGGAATTCCATTTTCAATCGCAGTAACTGAAATATCAATGTCATAGTTTTTCTTTGTACGACTCAATCCGAAATATTTAATAATTGTTTGAAAATATCTTGATTTATTTGCATCAATATTTTGAGAAGTGGTTTGGGAGATATTAAAAAGTGAATCTTGCATAGCTACAAAATAGAGTGCTTCTTTTTCAATTGTTGTATCAATATACTTTACTAAATCGAAGTTAAAATGTACTTGATTTCTAAATGCAATGACTTCTCTTGGGGTTAAAATTCTATCTTTATTCAAAGAGTTATAAATATTGACAAAGTCCGTAAATAATCCATCATCAAACACAGAATCAAATTCTGGAGTGTGGAATTTAATATTTACATTCTCTGCCTCTGCTCTTTTTTTATTTATCATGCTTCCAAAATATTTCAAAGAGGTATAAGTAGGTTTAGGTACATGAACTCTTATCTGAAAAGTCTTCTGTAAGAATGATTTTACTTTCTCATCTTCTCCCCAAATCTTCCTAATCCCATCAATATCATAAGGAATAATAATCCATGGGCGTTCTTCTTTTTCTTCTTCAGTTGCACCCGGATTTCTATACTGCATAAAGACTTGGAGTTCAGCCCACATCTTCTTAGCATTTTCTTCATCTATGCGATCAAGGTTGTCGAAGACTATTAGGGTTTTCTTTTTATCTATCATCGATAGAATTTGATCAAAGTATTCTTTGAATTCTATTGAAGAGTTCGAGAAAGTTGTAGTGACTTGTTCTGCAAGAGTTAAATCATCAGACTTTTCTCCATAAAAGTCTTTTCTAAAAGTTTTATTCAATAGATTGAATATTATAATGAGCAAACTAATAACAGGTAAACAAGCTGCGAAAGCCCAATAATAGTCTTCAGCTTCGTACAATTTCAAACCGACAGTTGTACTGAATGGAGTCAAAATTGTAAGTGATAGAAAAAGCAAGGTAAGTGCTGTAAAGTTGGAAGTTGAATATGTTCCTTTGATTTTGTTCTTAATATCGTGGAACTGCTTCGTATTTTTCTTGTCTTTCTTATCTGTCAATGATTCTATCATCTCATGCAAAATCGCTCTCTTAATACAAGAGTGCTCGTGCTGCCAGACATCTATATAGAAGTATTCTATGTTTTCAAGTCGTTCTCTTCTTTTTCTTTCTGGATCAGTTTCCTTTGTTTTTTCTTCTTCAGAAATATTTTTTGCATTATCTATGTCTTTAAACATCAAATTCACAACTGTGGACTTGCCTGAGCCCCAGGAGCCTTCTAAACCTATAGTCATAGGCTTATTATCTTCATCTGCGATTGTGTCGAGTAGCGTGGTGGCGATATTTTTGTGCGTACCGAAGTCATCTTGGGTAGCAGCTTGATCAGTGATATATCTAAGTTTATCTTTTGCCATGGTTTTTGTGTAATTATATAATTAATGATATTTTATAATATACACAAAATTTAACAGGCATGCATAAAATAAGAGAGTGTATACGTGGTTTTTTGGAGGGATAATTTAGAGCGTTAAAACCCACCCCGCTTTTCCTATGGAAAACCGACCCTCCCTTGTAAATGGTGGGTAAGATGGCAGAATGATTTGAAATTCACAGTTTCTAGTATCCCATTTTATTAGTCAACTCCATCATAAATATAGTAACAGCAAATGCCACACCCATGCTGAGAGCAATTAGTGGAATATAAATCAAAGTTATGATAAACACATTCCCATACTCTTTCAATTTTTGTTCTCTTTGTTTGTCGTGCATCTTGCTGTAAACCAGGAAACTTGGAATCATCAGATTTATAAATATCTGAAGCATCATCAGCCAATGTGGAAGGGCTTTAGTGAATACCAGCGCTTCTATTGTAAGCACAGCTAAGCAACACAGAATCAAATAAATCCTCTGTTTCCTTTTGCCGGTTTCAGTCTCGCCAATTTTATTAAGTATATCATTTCCTTGCTTTAAAAGAAGGAATAGGGGATAGGCAAATGCTAAATGCAAGCCTGACCAGTATATTATTCCCCATAATAATTCCATTTTTACTCCTCAATGACATCAATCAAAGTTAAATCACCAGTCTGCTGATCGATTTTATATTTTAGTATACGGGAATCTTCTTCAATTTCAGAGTCTAAAGATTTATATTCGTATCTAATAAAAACGATGTTGTCTTTAATTTTTGATATAAAATTACAAGATTTGTCTGTATTATTCTCATAACTGTCTGGTTTGTTATCTTGCCATATTTCAGTGTCAATAATATCATCTTCTGATAGAATCCAATTTTTTATTGCTTCAGTTTCCAAATTCCACATTATCAATTTTGATTCCTTTCGCTCTGATGAAGGGAATAAATACCAGTTTTTGTATTTATAAATCTGATTAATAGGTGGTTGCCAAATTTGATAGAAGTATCCTTCACCAAGTTTCAAAGTATCGTTGGAAAGAGTAATATACATGTATTTAGTCTTGATATTCCAAGAATCATAGATATCTGATACTTTTTCAACTCTTAAATATCCTCCAATATCCTGCTTTATGATATCAATCGTAGGTTTACCGTCGTAGTATTCATTTGGACTGGTTTTATCTAAATATGCTGAAACGGTAAATGCAATCAATGTCTGCAATAGAACAACTGCAGTTCCTAAATGTGCAATTAAAAAAGGTCTTCCATTTTTTTTTCTTGCACTTAGAATAATTTTGTAGAATAAAATATTAGTAGCTAAAATTACATTTAGAAACATAAATAGGTTCGTAATTTCATCTGGTATATCCGCTAATATCAGAAAATACTCAACTAAACAAATGCCGACAATACCAAAAGGTTTAGATAAGATTGGTTTCAATCTAATATCCGAAATCAAGAATAATCTAAGAGTATTCGTAAAAGTAAAATATATAAAAACATATAATATTGGCAAACATACAATGTGTATAGCTATGATATAAATTAAATTGAAAATTTCCTTCATATTTTTTCCGTTTCTAAAATCTCATTACCAACATCATTACCGGTTTCGAACTCTTTATATATTTCACCTTGGTCTATATCATCTAAAAGTGTAACTAAATCAACTTTCTTTGATGCATTGTTTGTAGGTGTTTGGTTTTGTTCTAAATTAGAATCGTTGTGCATTTTCATTTCAAGATTTATTGAAAGACTCATATATTTTCCTAATATAAAAGATTGTATAAATCTATTAAAATAATTTTTAATATTCGATTAAAAAACACACCCCGTGCGGCTGCACGGGGCAAATATCTCAACTCAACATAACTTAAATATTTATTCTATATCCTGTTTCAATTTTCCGCCTAACTTAATCTCATACCAGTCTATTTTGCGAGAGAAATACATCACAATGGCAAGTATCATAAATAAGCCTATACTGCCGATTATTAGTGAATATTCCTGCATAGAGATAATAGTAAAGATGAAACCGTAAAGTATTGCCAATATGCCAAACATCAGAAGACTGACTTGCTTAGATTTGAGTATCGCCAAGGTATATCCGCAAATCAGAAGTAAAGTGAGCAGTGATGCAAGCAGGTAAGCTACATTAAATAGCATGTGCTCACTAAATGATAGCAGCAAAGTATAAAATATTATTAGCGCCGTACCTACAAGTAAATACTGAATAGGGTGTATGTACGATTTATTTAAAATCTCAACAAAGAAAAATACCATAAAAGTTAGGCTTATAAATAAGATTGAGTATTTAGCAACCCTGTCGGATTTTTTGTATCTGTCAACGGCGAGTAACAGATTAGCACCGAATAGACTTTTTCCAACTTCATATTTATCATTAGTCCACATTTGCGGATAATTTCTATTTAGGTGGAGTATGTTCCAGTGAGCTTTAAAGCCATTTTCATTGATAGTCCTTGAGTCAGGCAGATACTCTCCGGCAAAGCTTGGGTGCTTCCATGATGATTGGAGGTATACATCTGTAGTCTTACCCAGAGGTGCAAAAAATACGTCTTGACTGCCTTTTAGATCCAGACTAAGTGAAAAATTATAGCCATTGCTATAGGTGTCAGAAACATCAATAGGAACGCTTATGCCGGAGCGGACAATGTCGTTAGTAGTTAAGCCAGAATTAAAGAACTCCTGTGTGCCATTCCACTTGAGCTTTATCTGCTTTTCTATCCCTTTCAGATCAGAAATCCCGACATTAAGTTGCGCTTTGTTAAAATGAACGCGTCTTATATCTAAGTCCATAGCAGACAGTTCCAATGGTTTAAATGTTCCTTCCAGCTTAATATCCGATTCGTATACTACAACGTCATGAAGCCCACGGTATCGCTCTTCAGGCTTAAGTTTCCCATTGATTTTAAGATTTTCCGGCAGAATGTATAAGAACTCTTTTTTAATCTCGATGCTTGCAGTAGTGTCAGCATAAGCACCCCTATTAGTGATAACTCTGTCATAAGGGATAGAAATATACGGCCCGGTGATAGTCTGCCCAGTACCCCATTTTTTGCTGACTTCCACAACTGCATCCTGATGAATATTCTCTCTTTCATGAATAAGAGATCTGACCAAAGCATTAGGGAACTGAAGGATAATAATAAGGGCTGCAATAACAACAACTTTGAACATGACGTTGTTTTTAAAATCAAATCTTTGCATAATCTTCCTCTGAAAATAATTGACAACAATAGTATTTACAACCACCTACTGCATTGTTATTCAAATCAAAAAAACACCTGCCTCATGTGAAGTTCGGATACAAGCATACACCTCCTAAATCCTGAGTACCAGCATAAGGAATAAAGATTAGTTAAAAGCCACATTTGGAAAAGTAAATATGTCGAATGGATAAGTTTTATTTCCCTGACATAAAATAAGTACACAGATATGAAAAATTAGTTCATAAGATATTTTAGAAATAATTGAAGCGGCAAGGGAATAGGTATGTAGAAGATGTATTGGTAAATAACTAAATATTTGTCCTTTACAAAAAAAGTCGCTCCGCTTTCGCAGAACGACTTAATCAAAATCAAATGCTAAAAATCAAATTATGAGCAACCGCTGGTGCTACCGCAATCTTCACATACAGTGCAGCTACCGTTGCGTTTTACTCTGGCAGAACCGCACTGAGCGCATTGCTCGCCTGTATAGCCAAAGGCAACTGCATCGTCTTTACTAACTGTAAGAGTCGCAGTAGCTGTTCCATTTGTACTGCTGTTAGTGATTGCTTCTGAGCCTACAGACACTAACTCATCAATAAACTCTGGCTCGATATCTTCCTCATCAGATGGCAGAGTTTCATCTGTATCTATAATTGTAGGAGTAGAGATTGCCGGACTTGAGTCGTTATCATGTCTGTCTTCGTCCACAGCGTTAACATGCACAAAATCATTTCTTCCAAGATAGTCATACCCAAGTGAGCGGAAAACATAATCCAGAACAGAAGTGGAATTTTTGATAGCTTCATGGCCGTCTACCAATCCGGCAGGTTCAAATCTTGTAAAAGTGAATGAATCCACCAATTCTTCCAAAGGTACACCGTATTGCAATGCTTTTGAAGCCAAAATAGCAAAACTATTCAGCAAGCCACGGAATGAAGCACCTTCTTTGTACATATCGATGAAGAGTTCACCTAGAGAACCATCTTCATATTCGCCCGTTCTCAAAAAGACTTTATGCCCACCAACGTAAGCCTCTCTGATGTGACCGGAGCGTTTTTTAGGAAGTTTATGGCGTACAAGTTTGTAATGAATTCTATCAGCAATGATTTCCTGAACCTCTTTTGGTCCTTTAGTTTCGTCTAATGTGTTTTCATCACCAAGAGTGATAATTTCATCCAAATCCGAGTAGTTCGTAGTATTCAAAGGCTGTGAAAGTTTAGAGCTGTCTCTGTAGAGGGCAATAGCTTTCACCATAGACTTCCATGAAGTCATGTAAACGTCGCCAATTTCGGAAACAGAAGCTTCCTGTGGCATATTTACAGTTTTAGAGATAGCGCCTGAAATGAAAGGCTGAGCAGCAGCCATAATTCTGACGTGTGCCATGTGGTGAATGAAGCGAGTTCCTTTTCTACCGCATTTGTTGGCAGTGTCAAAAATAGTTAAATGCTCTTCTTTCAAGTGAGGTGCATTTTCAATCATCATAGTCCCGCATACATAATCGTTAGCGGCATCTATTTGCTGATCCGTAAATCCAAGTCTTTTTAACAAATTAAATTTAGAATCGTTATAGTCGCTTTCGAAGAAGCCTAAAGATTTTAGGAAGTCTTCGCCAAGGGACCATTTATTAAAAGCAAAAGTAATATCAAAGACAGAAGCAAGTTGAGGCTCGATGGCGTCTAACTGCTCTTTTGAAAAGCCTTTTGCTTCAAGAGAGTTTTTATTAATATAAGGGCATCCGGCTAAAGTCGCATTACCTTTTGAGTATTTTTCAATATCTTCAATCTGTTTGTTGCTGTAGCCCAATTTAGAAAGAGCTTTGCGTACTGATTGGTTAACAATTTTGAAATAACCGCCGCCTGAAAGTTTTTTATATTTGATAATAGCGAAGTCCGGTTCTATGCCGGTAGTGTCACAATCCATTACCAGACCAATAGTTCCGGTAGGAGCTATCACAGAAACCTGAGCGTTTCTGTAACCATTCTCTTCGCCTAATTCTAAAGCTTTGTCCCATGTAGCTCTTGCCGCAGCAACCAGTTTTTCATCTACATATTTTGGATTGATACCCATTGGTCTAACAGTAAGGTCTTCGTATTTTGCCGGTGCTTCATTGTAAGCCGCACGGCGGTGATTACGAATAACTTTCAGCATGTGATCTTTATTAATATCATATTTGTCAAATGTGCCTAACTCTTTAGCCATTTCCGCAGAAGTCGCATAAGCCTGACCTGTCAGCATTGCAGTCAATGCCCCTGTCATAGCCAAAGCTTCAGGAGAATCGTAAGGAATGCCGTTTACCATAAGCAACGTGCCGATGTTTGCATATCCCAAGCCAAGAGTACGGAAATCAAAACTTTTTTGTGCAACTTCTTTAGAAGGGAACTGAGCCATTAGTACAGATATTTCGAGCACTACTGTCCAGATACGTATAGCATGTAAGTACTCGTCAATCAGGAAGCTGCCGGTAGTTTCATCATAGAACTTCATTAAGTTCAAACTGGCTAAATTGCAAGCGGTGTTATCTAAGAACATATATTCGCTACATGGATTAGAGGCATTAATTCTGCCTGATTCCGGGCAAGTGTGCCACTCGTTTATAGTAGAGTCATACTGCACACCCGGGTCAGCACTTTTCCAAGCACTCATATTGATTTTATTCCAAAGATCTCTGGCTCTGATAGCTTTGACCGTTTCACCAGTGGTACGGTATCTTAATTCCCACATTTCGTCATTTTCAACGCAGTGCATAAAGTCATTAGTAATGCGCACTGAGTTATTTGAATTTTGACCACTTACAGTAAGATAAGCTTCACCTTCGTAATAAGTATCAAAATCTTCGAAGTCAAGTGAAGTAAATCCCTGAGAAACTAAATCCAATGTTCTGTCTATTATATTTAAAGGAGTACCTCTATGTATAGCTCTTTGGATAAGAGTGTTAAGGCGCTGATTATTTTTACGGTCTGTGCCGTTGCTAATCGCTTCTTCTACTATAGCTTGTAAAAATGCTTTATTGATTCTGGAGCCGGCAACTAATGCAGCAACCTTTTCTTCTTCGCGGGCTTTCCAAGTAATAAATTCTTCAATATCCGGATGGTCAATATCTAAAATAACCATCTTAGCCGCACGGCGAGTAGTGCCACCTGATTTGATAGCTCCGGCGGCTCTGTCAAAGATTTTTAAGAAACTCATCAAACCGGAAGAAATACCGCCACCGGAAAGTGGTTCACCCAGCGCTCTGATGTTAGAGAAATTAGTTCCTGTACCACTGCCATATTTAAATATACGTGCTTCTCTGGTAGCCAAATCAAAAAGACCGCCTTCGTTTAGCAAGTCATCATCCACTGACTGGATAAAGCAAGCGTGAGGCTGAGGGCGAGAGTAAGCATCTTTAGACTTATTTATCTTCTTAGAAATAGGATCTACATAGTAATGGCCCTGTTTGTTGCCTGTGATGTTATACTCGTTAAATATGCCCGTATTAAACCACTGAGGCGAATTAGGAGCAGACATTTGATTTACAAGCATATAAACAAGTTCATCATAGAATATTTTTCCGTCTTCTTCTGTATCAAAGTAGTTGTGCTCTTGTCCCCAGGTTCTCCAAGTGTTGGCTAATCTGTGAACCACTTGTTTGATAGATTTTTCACTACCAAGCACTTGATTGCCATCCTTATCTAAAACCGGTTTGCCGGTTTCGTCAAAAAGAGGAACCCCTGCTTTTCGGAAGTACTTTTGAGCAAGAATATCAGTTGCCATTTGAGACCATGAAGTAGGAACTTCTACATCATTTGCTTCAAATACGACAGAGCCATCCGGATTCCTGAGAACTGATGTCCGTTTTGTATATTTAAATAAGTCGAATGGACTTACACCATCTTTCGTAAATAGTCGGCTAAATTTCATGCTGTCACCGTCGGAAATATCAATAATTACACTTGACAATATACCAAATCAGCTTAAAAATTGGTATATTGTGAAACATAACCTTGATATATACATTTATAGTATATAACAAACTTCAAGCGAGTTACATAAAAGGGGTATACTAATATTAGTTACTTTTAGTGGCTACTTCGCTTAAGATACAAATTAAGGCGTATATTTTTCATAAAAGACTATTGTTTTCCACAAGTATCCCACATCGCTGTAACTTATTTGTGGATAAATAGTTAGAGCTATAACAAAATTTAGATAATAAAAAGGTATTCAGTATGTTGGAGCAGATTTTACAAATAGATACTGAAATGTTTCAGTTTATAAATACCGAAATGTCTAATATAGTAATGGATTTGGCGATGCCAATTATTACTAGCATAAAATATTGGACTCCTGTATATATCATTGGATTTTTATTTTTATTTATAAAATATAGATGGAAAGGTCTATTTTATGCATTTATGATTGTTTTAACTGTCGGAATTGCCAATGAGTTATCGAGTCGTATACTGAAAGAACTTTTTGCAAGACCCAGGCCTTGTCATACGCTAAGCGGAGACGATATTCGCCTACTTGTAGGCTGTGGGGGAGGCAAATCCTTCCCATCTTCACATGCTACTAATAATTTTGCACTGGCTACTATATTGACATATTATTTCAGGAAAAGTAGATACTGGTTTTATGCCATAGCTGCAACTGTGGCTTTTTCTAGAGTATATGTAGGAGTGCACTATCCGATTGATATTACAGCAGGAGCAGTTTTAGGAACGAGTGTAGGCTTTCTGATTACTGTGCTTGCTAAGCTAATAGATAAAAAGTGGAATTTAAAACCTGAGGTGAAGCAGGGGAAAGATTAAATATACAATATGGGATTATAAGTTTCTATAATCCCATATTTTTAAAACTTTGCATTATTCCTCAAACCTCTCCGGCCACATAAGTTTGAGCCTTTCCAAAAAGACTTTTTCTTTGCCAAACTCTCCCGGCACGTAGTATTGTTTATATTTAATGCTATCTGGGAAGTAACTTTCCTGGACGAAGTGGAACGGGAAGTCGTGAGGATATTGATAGCCCTTGCCATAACCTTCGTTTTTCATAAATTTAGTAGGAGCATTGCGTAAGTGCATGGGTACTGACACATCCGAACCACTTTTTACATCTGCCATTGCCTTATTAATGCCGAGATACGCTGCATTAGATTTAGGGCAGGCGGCAAGATATGTCACAGCCTGACCAAGATTAATTCTACACTCCGGCATTCCGATTACTTCCACCGCTTTGAAAGTAGAAACAGCTAAAGTTACCGCATAAGTGTCTGCATTGCCTACGTCTTCGGATGCAAATATGATTAATCTGCGAGCTATAAACTTAGGATCTTCGCCTGCTTCTAACATCTTTGCAAGCCAGAACAGAGCTGCATCAGGATCCGAACCGCGCATAGATTTAATAAATGCTGAAATGGTGTCGTAGTGTTCTTCACCTTTTTTGTCATATATCGTAGTTTTTTGCTGAAGAGCCTTATGGAACAAATCTTTTGTCAAGTTGACCTTGCCATCTTTCTTCTCGGCTAGTTTAAAAGCTAAATCTATAGCATTTAGCACAGTGCGAGCATCTCCACCGGAAATACTGACGAGGAAATCTTTATCTTCTATTTCAGTTCCTGCAGCTTTTAATAACTCATCTTTTTCGAGTGCATGATTTATTAAGCTTAGTACCTGCTCATCAGTTAGGCTCTTTAATTTATATACCTGGCAGCGACTAAGCAAAGCAGAGTTTACTTCAAATGATGGATTTTCAGTAGTTGCACCAATCAGAATGATTATACCATTTTCAACAGCATGTAGCAAAGCGTCCTGCTGCGATTTGTTAAACCTATGAATCTCATCTATAAAAAGTAGAGTGCGTTTACCTGACTTGAGCCTTTGGCTTGCCTTTAAGATAACCTCGCGAACATCTTTCACTCCGGCTTCCACGGCAGAAAGTCTGATAAAATCAGTGTCAGCATACTCCGCAATTAGCAAAGCCAGAGTAGTTTTACCTGTACCGGGAGGGCCCCAGAAAATAATGGAGTGAAACTGCTTACGTTTCATAAAGACACGAAGCGGAGCTCCATCACCTACTAAATGCTCCTGACCAAATATTTCGTCAATAGTTCGCGGTCTGATTCTTTCGGCAAGTGGCTGATAAGACTTATCCTGTTTAGGATCTGATGAAGGGAACAGCTCATTCATTATGCACCTCAAAAATATTCTTTTTCATAAAAGAATAAAAAACTGTGCCATAAAACTAAGCAAATGAATAAACTATTTTGTAGATTATATTCAAAATCTATTCTAATAAAAGTACTAAGCCATACAAATAAAAATTTTTACTACTCTATACGATGTTGCTTTTCTAATGCAAGGAAAGTAAAAATAATACACGTATAGTCAGGCTTATAGTAATTGAGCAACTGGATTGAATGCAACAAGCTCGATATCCAGCAAGTAACGTTAATTATCAAACAACCAACAACTTAGAAACTGATGAAATATATATCTTTAGCAGTCATAATTATTATAACATACTTCCTTTCCAGTGTTAACATTAAGTTACATACTCAGAATTATACAAGAACTGAGCAGAAAGAAGATGTTATTCTTCAATTGAATTTTTTGGAATCAGAACTTAAGAACAATAATTTGGGGGATAGAATGCAGAAAATCTATCCTGAAGGTTATGTTTTTATAAATGCACTATATGGCTTAGCATGGTGTGAGCTTAGTCTGGCGGATTCAAAAGACACAGCGTTGAAAAGTCGGGCGCTAAACGAAGCCTTGTATGCCTATAATAATTTGAGTTCAGAAAAAGCCAAAAAGCATTTCCCTAAAAATGTGATTCCTGAATACGGAATCTTTTATAACGGTTGGAAGAACTATCTTCTTTCAAGAATATTGACTGTAGATACAGCTTTTGAAAAAAGCGAAATATATATAACTGCATATAAAAATCAGAGTGCAAGCATCTCTGATGCGCTAAAAAGCTTGGATTCTCCTTATTTGGAATCATATAAAGAACATTGCTGGCCTGCAGATATGTGTGTGGCAGTGGCGTCTTTGAGTAATTTTGACAAGATTTTTGGGCAGAAGTATAATTCTCAAATAACAGCTTGGCTTAATGATATCAAAGAACGAGTGGATCCTTCTACAAATATGCTCCCTCACAAAGTCGATTATGAGAGTGGAAAAGCTCTGCAAAGGACAAGAGGTAGCTCTAGTGGCTTAAGTTTACGGATGTTAGCAGAAATAGATACTGATTTTGCTCGAAATCAGTACCATTTATTCGACTCTCTTTTTATAGAGAAAACATTGGGATTACCCTACATACGAGAATATCCTAAAGGAGTAGACGGCTCGGGAGATATTGATTCCGGTCCTGTTATTTTTGGTGTAGGATTCTCAGCAACTATTGTAATGATTGGCACTTATGCTATGTATGAAAATCATGAATTAGCACAGCAACAATATAAGGGAATACATGCTTTAGGGTTTAGCTCAGAAAATGAAAGTCAGAAGCAATATGTATTTGGACAATTTCCTATGGCAGATGCCTTTATAGCATGGGGTAGAGCGACAGACTTAAATTATTCATCGGACTTTGATAATAGTAAAAATCAATTTTGGACAATTCAATTTCACATAATATCATTATTGGTGATTATACTTCTCTGGAGCTTGCATTTTAGGAAAAGTATATTAAAGCGAATAAAAACTACAACTTACAAGCTGCAAAAATAATTGGTATTGGATACAAAAATTCCTTCTAAATGCTGATTTACACAAAATGTTTATGATAGAACAAGCTACCCGCAGCATCCACTATGCTTGCATTCTGTATTCTCTGCTTCAGGTTCCAGAGTTGCATGTGAGATTTTGTGGTGCTCCAGTTCATGTTTAATTTCATCACGAATATTATCCCAGTTTTCCATTTCATTCTCGTTAATCAACACATGAGCCGTAAGTGCGTTTTCAGTTGAAGAAAGAGCCCAGATATGAATATGGTGTATATCTTTTACGCCTTTAACTTCCAATATTGAAGAAGTGATTTTTGCAGTGTCTAATTCTTTCGGAACTGCATCCATCACCAGTCTGATACTTTCCTTCAGCAAGCCCCAGGTAGAAATTAATATTACTGCTGCAATTGCTAAGCTAATAACGGGATCAATAATATACCAATCCGTGTAATAGATTACTAAACCGGAAATAACTACACCAACTGAAACTAAAGCATCTACCATAAGATGCAGAAATGCACCTTTTATATTGATATCATGCTTTTGTCCTTTAAAAAAGAGAAAAGCTGAAATTGTATTGATTAATACGCCTATGCCGGCTACAATCACAATAGCCATTCCGCCTAGTTCTGTGGGGGAGAGAAGACGTTCTATAGATTCTTTGATGATTCCAATGACTACTATTATCAGCAATACAGCATTTATCAAAGATGCTAATAGAGAAGCCTTTTTGTATCCGTAAGTAAATGTCTTTTTAGCAATTGCGCTTGCCAGTTTCATACCTATCAGTGAGATAAAGAGACTTGCTACATCACTTAGATTATGACTTGCATCAGATAACAGTGCCAGTGAACCATAAATATATCCCATCACATATTCTATGATTGTGAATGCAAGATTGAGTGCAATTCCAATATAAAATGCTTTATTCAGATTTTCAGATGTGACGGTATGATCATGTCCGTGATGTGAGTGGTCTTGTGACATATTTGTCTCATTATGATATAGTTTTAAATAAAAAAAAGCAGTTCTTTATATAAGGTTTACGGTAACAAGCTATCCCCATATTTAAGAACTACTTTTTATTTTTACATGATATGCGAGGTAGATAGTTGTTAGTTTTCTACCATGAACTCGTCGTCGTAAATTTTCTCTAATTCCAGCTTATGTTTAGCCTCTTCGTCAGCTAATCTTAGGAATAGATTTTTTGTAGTTTTGTCATCAGATTCATCAGCCAATTGGAGATATAACTCGTTAGCGTATTGCTCTGCTTTTATTGAGAGTATGAGAATCTCCTGATAATTCATTTCGCTCTGAGGCCCAATATCTTCCATAGAGTCAGATATTTTTAAATTTTGAATTTTGGGTGAAACGTATTCTGATTCTACTTCTTCTTTTTTAATTTTCTTAAGCACATCTGCATGTGCTATTTCCATAGATTCAAGCTCTTTAAGAAGTTTAATGCTTGACTCATGTTTAACTAAGCTCTGCAACTTATTATAAAAATCAGCTGCTTCAATTTCTCTGTTAATAGCAAATGTGATAACTTCTTCGAACGAATTAAAAACCATATCAATTTCCTTATTTGTATTTTATCTTGACAACGAATAAAAAGGGGATTGTATTGTTTAATTTTAGCGATCTAACCAGCACTTAAACTCCTTTACCTTGTCACGACTGACAATGAGAGCCTCTGAGCTCCCTTTGATAGAGAGTTTAAGCCGACTGTTGAAGTAAGTATGGATTGAGATAATAGATTCTATACTTATTATATATTGTCTGTTGATTCTAAAATATTTATCAGGAGCTATCATTTTTATAATTTTATCAAGAGTGTAATCTACTAAATAAATATTGTTATCAAAGGTGCAGATGTCTACTAATCCATCAGCAAATCTAAAAAATGATATTTCATTTGAAAGGACATAAGTTAGATTATTTCCTTTTTTAACTAAAAAGCGTTGTTTGTAAGTTTTATTTTGGGAGCTTAAAATATCAGTCAGAAATTGATAGTCAAACTCAGATTTTGAGAGTATGTTTCGATATTTATTTAGAGCAACTCTTAGCTCTTCTTTGTCAATAGGTTTCAGTAGGTAGTCTATACTATTTAGCTTAAAAGCCTTTATTGCATATTCGTCAAAAGCAGTGGTAAAGATAATAGGAATATTAGTAGTAATTTTGTCAAAAATATCAAAAGAATTGCCATCAGATAGTTGTATATCTAATAGTAATAAATCTGCGTGGGGTGAATCTGAAAAATATTCAATTCCAAGCTTCACAGTTGGTAAAATTGTATCAATTTCAATTGAGTTGTCAATTTCTTCTATCAGTTTTACAAGTCGCTCAGCTGAATGTGTCTCATCTTCAATTATTACTACTTTCATCTTCTTTACTCCTGATAATTGGTAGAGATACTCTAAAATCCTTATCTGATTTTTCTATTTTAACTTCCTTATTTGCAATCAAATTATATCTCGATTTTATGTTAGTCAAACCAAGACCTAATCCGGGATTGAGTAATTTACGTTTTTGGATAGAGTTTGTGACGCAAATGCAATCGCCTTTTTTGAAAATATTTATCAATAGAGGTTCTTCATCTGAATAAATATTGTGCTTAATAGCATTCTCTACTAAAAGTTGAAGAGTGATAGGCGGAATATAGCTCTCTTCATGCTCTAAGCCGGAAATGTCCAAAATGATTTGCTCTCCGTGTCTGATTTTCATAAGATAAAAGTAGTTTTGTACAAAAATCAACTCTTCTTTAAGGCTTACCAATTGGCGTTCACGAATATCTAAGATATATCTATAAAGCTTAGATAGTTTTCCAATAAAATCCGCAGCCAAGTCCTGATCTTTGTATACTAAATTAGAAAGAACACTCAATGAATTAAAGAAAAAATGGGGATCTATTTGGTTCTTAAGCGCTTCATATTTAGAAAGTGCATACTCTTTTTCCAGACTCTCATTTCTGAGCAGTTCACTTTTCCAGTGAGAGTAAAACAGTTTAATACCTGCTATAGAGTTTACAATTGAATAAAATATCAAGATTGCAAAGGATAAATCCATATCTGAAATAAAGAAATTATCAAATACTTTAATTCTAAAAAGAAACAGAGTTAAATAGTAATACACAGTCGAAAACAGAGCACCCCAAAATATACCCATTCCGAGATGCATAATAGTGAAAAGCACTATTTTTTTACTAATTTCTTTTCCCTCATTTGCATTGAGCATGCGCTTATTAGTTTGCTCCGTTAATTCCCAAACTATAAAACCAAACATAAGAGTAAATAAATAATAGAATACATCACGTGAATCAAAAAATATAGATACCCCAAAGAATGTAGTGTCATACATCTTCAGATAAATATGAATCACGCTAATTACTAAGAATCTAATAGAATAGTTTTTAAGTTTGCTCATGTTAGAACTCAATTTTATATATCAAATTTGGCAAGAAAGCATACTGGTATATAGATGCTATGTTTTTATTTATAGGGTCGTATAGATGCATATATTCGTTTTTGGTGTTAAGAATATTCATAAAATCTAAAATCAGATAGTGTGATGTGCTCTTAAGATTCATCCTATATCCAATTTTTATATCCCATCTGAAATAATCTTTATATCTCTTATTGTAAGCGTGACTTTCGTTGAATTGTGTCTGTCCTTCTGATATGGATGCTGTCAAATCAATTGGAATATATCTTCTTCCTCCGCCAAAAGTAAGCTTTGTATCTATGATAAAATCAAAACCATCAAATATCTCAAACTCGATTCCACTAAGAGCTGCTAACATATAATTTCCATTGAAAGCTGTGTTTCTTTCGATGCCATCGCTTGCAGTATATTTACTGTCAAAAACTGAACCCGTAACTAATAAGTAGTAGCCATCATTAAAGAATTTTTCTAAAGTTAGTTCAAGTCCATAGTTTTTACCTGTACCTTCATTTCCCAATTCTGATTTAGTTTGAAGTTCAAAATCGGCACCTGCATTTACCATGGAAAAAGTGGACGGTTTTTTATCAATAGGTACATCATATAAATACTGATAATAAGCCTCTGTTTTTAGATATAAATTACTGGTAAGAGTCCATTTATGAGATACAACAGTATGAAAGCTTTTAGTTAAATCTAAGCCTTTGTTCGGAGTTTCTCCTTCATTATTTCTATAAAAATAATAAGGCAGAGGTTGTAACTGACTATGTAAACCAAGCCCTAAGGATAGAATATGAGTTTTACTTAAAGTCGTAGAAAATCCTAAACGTGGCTCTGCAGACCAAGTCTTGTTGAGATTAAAATAAGTACCGTGCATACCAAAATTTATTTTAGTACTATCTGAAAATTTATGTTCGATTTGCATATATCCCTCTGTCAGTAGCGTATTATTAGCCAAGTTAGTATTTACTTTATAAACTAGCCCGTTACCGACACCCACCGAACTACCTGAGTTTATTATATTGCTGTCAGCTAATGTGAAATCCAAATATTTTGCATTCAATCCGGAAGTAAAGATGTTTTTAGTATTTAGTTTATAACTAAAATGCTCTGCTACTTGAAATGTGATTTCCTTTGCGTTGTTGATACTAAGTAATGATTGAGAACCTGTGAGAGTATCTGTTTGTGTATTGCTTTTGGTAGCTGTTACAGCAACAGTTGATTGTAAAAATCCTTTTTCGCTAAGCATCAGAGTATTTGAAATACCCAAAACGCCTAGTTTGTTTCGACTATATATGTTTTTCTTTAAATTTTCATCATAGGTATTAAAGTCTTTATCGTCTTTCTCTTCTTTGTATAAGAAATCAGATTCGGATAACCCAGCAACTCCAAAGATATCCCATGAGCCTGTAGATGTATTTGGAAATGAAATTTTAAAAGTCATATCTTGATATTTTGGGATGCTCGGTAGGTCAGATAATACGTCAGATACTTTATCTAAAAGCCCTAAAGTAGAGTATCTGTAATTTATAATAATAGAAGACTGTTCAACAAAAAGTGGTCCATCTAAACCAATTTCCAATCCTGTAAGTCCTATTTGAGTCAATACTTCATATTCTTTACTGTTACCCTTTTTCAGAGTCAAATCAAAAGCACCAGAGGTTGCATTGCCGTATTCTGCAGGAAAAGCACCAGTCATGAAGTCAGAGTTTGACAAATTGTTATTGTTTAATATGCTTATTGGGCCTCCAGTGTTTCCATAGGATGAAAAGTGATTTGGATTGGGGATAGCAATACCTTCAAGTTTCCAAAGCACACCCAGAGGGGAGTTACCACGAATTATGATATCATTTCTATCATCATTTACAGCACTGACTCCGGCAAAATTTGTTACCATTCGTGCAGGATCCATCATTGCACCTGCATATCTGTTAGTTTCTTCAACGGTAAATGTTTTAGAGCTGACAAGAGATGCTTGATTGATTGATTTTGATTTATCTTTTTCTGCAGTAACATATACTTTTTCAGTCCTGCTGACCGATTCTTCCAGCCCAATCTCTATAAATATATTTCTGGAAGATGAAAGGATGAGATTCGCTCTTACTGCTGGTTTATACCCAACGTATTTCACGATAATAGTATATCTGCCCGGAGTTAAGTCTTTTATTTCAAACTCTCCTTTTATATTTGATTTTGCTCCCAATTTTGTGTCATCTATTATTATAGTAGCACTTGGAAGTGGTTTCAAAGTTTCTTTGTCGAACACATATCCTCTGATACTTTTTGTTTGTAGTGCAAACAGATTAGATAGAGAGATTGTTATAAGGTATAATGTTATTGTTGCAAATTTCATTGCAATACTCCACAATGTTCTAAGAATTTAATCTAAAATACGGATCTGGAATATCATAGTTAATCACTTTTCTTTGGGCTGTAGTATATGTAGGTAGAGCGTTGAAAAAGAGGGATGATATGCAAATTATAAATGCAACATAAAGGTTACATAATTTAAATACTTAAAATAACGTTTTGATATTACTGATAATATTATTAATATTTTTATAATCGACAAGTTGCAAAAATTAAAACCATATATTTATAATTTTAATGCTAATTGTCTAATTGATATATATATACTATATATTCCAATTCATTTTAAAAAGTATGCCGGAGGCTACTATGACCACTACAGCAACAAGAATTCAATCTTTAGTGAAAAAACATGGGCAAGCAAGAACGAGTCTGTTGCCTATTTTGCAAGGGATATACGATTATGATCACTACGTTTCTGATGAGGCTATGGTAGAGATAGCTAAGCAGCTTGACATATCTTCTGCCGAAGTTTATGGTAAAGCAACTTTTTATCATTTCTTAGATACAGTCCCACGAGGGGAATATGTAATCAGGCTTTGCAAAACCATAGTGTGTGAAATGAAAGAAAAAGAAGCTATTCTTAAAACTTTGGAAAACCAGCTTAAAATTAAAGTAGGCGAAACTACTATGAACCGCAAGTTTTCACTTCTTTATACAAACTGCTTAGGTTGGTGCCATAAAGGACCGGCTATGCTAATTAACGATGAAATTTACACAGAACTTACGCCAGAAAAGGTAGAAAAAATTATTGCTGAATATAGAAATAGATAATCAAGGGAGCTTTTATAATGAAAGATAGACTTAAAAGAGTAGATGTCATATTGGGAAATTATAACGATTCCAATAAGTACAAAACCTTGGGGCTATGCATGAAGCGCCCTAATCAGCAAATAATACAAGACTTGTTAGACTCAGGCTTGAAAGGCAGAGGTGGAGCCGGCTTTCTTACCGGTCTTAAATGGAAGTTTGCCGCTCAGGCTGAAGGCGAAGAAAAATATGTAATATGCAATGCCGACGAAGGCGAACCGGGTACATTTAAAGATAGAGAAATCCTTACTAAAGTTGCTCGCAGAGTGCTTGCAGGTATGGGAATCTGTGCGAAAGTAATTGGTGCTCATAAAGGGTTTATATATTTAAGAGGCGAATATAAATATCTTGTTCCACAGTTGCAGAAAGAAATTGACGAATTCCATGTACATGCAGAAATACTTGGTTTAGATTTTAACATAGAAATCTTCCTTGGTAGTGGTGCTTATGTTTGCGGCGAAGAAACAGCACTAATTAACTCTTTGGAAGGCAAAAGGGGTGAACCTAGAAATAAACCTCCTTTTCCTACAAATAATGGCTATAAAAACTCACCTACTGTTGTTAATAACGTAGAGACTTTAGTTTCTGCACTCATGGTAGCGAGAATTGGCCCTGAAGAATTTAAAAAATTAGGGACTCAGGATTCTCAAGGATCTAAATTGTTTTCTGTGTCCGGCGACACTCCGAAGCCGGGAATATATGATATAGAATTTGGAATGTCTTTGTCTGATTTCGTTAGAGAATTTGGTGATGGCGATACTAAAGCAGTACAAGTAGGTGGTGCATCCGGATTTTGCGTGCCTCGTAAAAAGTTTGCTTCTACTACTATTGGCTTCCCGGGAGGCTTGTCAGGCGATTCACTTCCTACCGGTGGTTCCATGATGTTGTTTAATAGCACGAGGTCTATGTATAGAGTATTGGATAACTACTTAGAGTTCTTCGAAGAAGAGTCTTGCGGGCAGTGCACTCCTTGCAGGGTAGGGTGTCAGCAACTCAAAGAAGGCATAGCTGCTGTTAAAAAAGGGGACAGACCTCCTCATTACTTGGAGCAGCTGTTGAAACTATCGGAAACTATGAAAATAACTGCCAAGTGCGGCTTAGGTCAATCAGTTGCGAACTCATTTGCTTCTATTGTGATAAATTTTAGAGAAGAGATGATTTACTAATTTGTCAAATAATTCTGCGAAAAATAGATATGGAACATATAATAAGTGTTAAAATTAACGGCATAGATGTTAGTGTAAAAAAAGGCACTTCAATACTCGAAGCTGCTAAAAAGGTAAGCGTCAGAATACCTACTCTCTGCTACCATGAAGATTTATGTATTGCAGGTAACTGTCGGGTCTGCGTAGTAGAAGTGGATGGTCACAGGAATCTAGTTGCTTCTTGCGCCACCCCATGTGAGCAAGGCATGGAAATCAAAACTAATACTCCAAAAGTAAGAACTGCCAGAAAAGACCTTATTGCTCTTCTTGTTTCTGAACATAATACTCAGTGCACTACCTGCTATCGCTCTACTAATTGTGAGTTGCAAGAACTTGCTTCTGAGTATAATGTAGATAATGATACTTATATTAATATTTGCCAAAAAAGCGAAATAGATAAATCTTCGTGGTCAATCGAAAAAGATGATAGCAAATGCGTTAGATGCCAGCGGTGCGTAAGGACTTGTGCAGAACTGCAGCATGTTAACGCCGTATGTGTGGCTCACAAAGGCAAAGATATGAAAATAACTACCTTTATGGAACTGCCGTTAAACGAAGTAGTATGTGTGAATTGCGGTCAGTGCATTACTCACTGCCCTACTGGCGCTTTGACAGAACGTCGCTTCTTTGACGATATCTGGGAAGCAATCGGAGATGAAAATAAACATGTGGTGGTTAATACTGCTCCATCAGTGCGTGTTGCATTAGGTGAAATGTTAGGTTACCAACCCGGCGAAGTAGTAACTGGTAAAATGGCTGCAGCTCTTAGAAAAATAGGCTTTGATTCTGTATTAGATACTGACTTCACTGCAGATTTGACTATCATAGAAGAAGGCCATGAGCTCCTTAGTAGATTGAAAAAAGCGTTAGTTACCAAAGAAGATGTAACTCTTCCTATGATAACGTCCTGTTCGCCTGGCTGGGTTAAGTTTATTGAGCACATGTATCCGAATCATTTAGGTCATCTATCTTCATGCAAATCACCTCAACAGATGTTTGGAGCTCTTTCGAAAACGTACTTTGCAGAAAAAATAGATGTTAAACCCGAAGATATAGTAAGTGTTTCTATTATGCCTTGTGCTGCGAAGAAGTATGAAGCGAACAGACCTGAAATGAATTCCAGTGGGTTTAGAGATATTGATGCAGGTCTAACTACTCGCGAACTTGCTCACATGATAAAGCAAGCCGGGATAGAGTTTACAGAGCTTTCTGATGCAAGCTTTGACAGCTTTATGGGAGAATCTACAGGAGCAGGTGCTATATTTGGGGCTTCAGGTGGAGTTATGGAAGCAGCTCTCCGCACAGCTTATGAAATAATTACAGGTAGAGAAGTGCCTTTCGAAAAATTAAATATTATTCCGGTTCGCGGGCTTGAAGGCATTAAGGAAGCTGAGATTAAGTTAGAGCAAGTGCAAGCGGACTGGTCTTTCTTAGAGGGAGTAACGTTGAAAGTAGCTGTAGCTCATGGTCTCAAAAATGCCAGAATCATCATGGATCAAATAGCAGAAGGCAAATCTCCATATCATTTTATAGAGATAATGGCTTGCCCTGGTGGTTGTATCGGTGGAGGCGGTCAGCCAATTCCAACTAACGATGAGATAAGAAATAAACGAATTGAGGCAATATACAAAGAAGATGAAGGTTTAGAAATTCGTAAATCTCACGAAAACCCTGAAATTAATCAGTTATATAATGAATTTTTAACTACAGGGCCTCTGGGTCATAAATCACATAAACTCTTACATACTCACTATCGTAAGCGAAACAGATACTAATGATAATTGGGTTGGTATGCATCTAATAGGGTTAGCATTTCACTTTTATCGGTAGTAAATGCTAACCTTAGTTTTTTTATAATACGTTTGAAGCTATTTCCTAAGGACAATAAAATATAAGAATTATTTAATAGTCAATTATTTATAGGTATGATTGGGATTGCTAATGAATCGATTTATTTTAATATGCTTTGTCTTTGTAGCATTTTATAATGCACAGTCTCAAGACAATTATGAACGTGTCCGCAATATGACTATGGAAGAGCTCATGCAGATACCAATCAATGTATCTACAAGTATCCCTGAAGAAATATTTAGCACTCCTTCAGTTGTTTCTGTGATTGACAAAGACATGATATTGAACTATCATTTTGAAAGTATTGCAGATGCTATTAGGGTTATTGCAGGTGTCGATATAACACAAACTAATAATGATAGAAATGTAGAAACTTTTAGGGGAATTCTGCAGAACTATTATAGCAATAAAACTTTACTGCTGATAAATAATACCCCAACATGGCAAACTATCTATGGAAATCATATCCTAAATAGAATCAATATAAAAGATGTAGAGCGTATAGAAATTCTAAAAG
>JBFHIJ010000021.1:0-48737 GCA_041596515.1 Chlorobiota bacterium | reverse complement strand
ATAAAAGGATATAAAAGTTTTTGATGATCAACTCCTCTATAGGCTAAATAAGTAATAATAGAAAATACTATCAAAGGGATGAAAGAGTTTATGGCTGTCCAAGAGTCTTCTCTTATTGATAAGTCTCCAATAAAAGCAATCAGCGAAAAAATGCTTGCTAAAACATTTACAATAAAGAATAATCTTTTCTCAAATGTGATTGTTTCTTGTATGAGTTGATGTTTGCTTTTAGATGACAAAATACAAGCCTTGTAGAATATTTAAAATAATAAATATGACGCTATAGTAATACAAGAATTGTGCTACGGATATTGAAATTCAGCATTTTGCAATGCAAGCATTTATTTTAAAAGTATTCGCTACAAAAATTGATACAAAGAGATTATCTACAATATTTTGCCTTGATTTTGTTTTCTTTTTTTATATCTTAACAACATATTTGATACAAAAATAATTTTTCCTGAAATGACAGATATAATAAAACCTAACTGCCCTTTTTGTGAGTCAGACAAAGTAATCAAACATGGAAAGACTTTGACTGGTAATCCTAGATTTAGATGCAGAGATTGCAAAAAAACTTGGGTTGCAGAAAAAGCTGAAAACTTTAGACCTGAAGTTACTGACATTGCAGAGGCATACCTTAACGGTATGACTTTTCGTGAGCTTGTAGATGTGTATCACAGCTCACCATTAAGGATTAATCAAAAAATCAGAACGTTCCTGGAAGAGTGCCCTCAATGGGGCGATTATTTAGACTATGTTGTAAAGCCCGGCAAAATAAAAGTAGTTGCTCTATTAGGCAAAAGTTTTGCTTGTGCCTGCAAAGATGCAGATAAAAACTCAATGCACATAGCTTTTGCCATTGATGTTTTATCTGGTGTTGTGCTTGCTTATGCTGTGCAGAGTAATGATAACAGTACACTTTGGGAAATGCTTTTGAGAGATTTGAAAATGAGGAAGTTTGATGTAGAGTCTTTCCTTTCAAATGGAACAACTAAAATAACCAATGCAATTTCTGAAATATTCCCGAAATCAACTTTAAAAATCAACTACGAAAAAGCATATAGAGAAAATGAAATAGGTTGCTGCCTTAATAAAATTACTCAGGAAACTAAATTATTGGAAGATGCCATAACTGTTTTAGATTCTGTAGAAAATACAAATCTGAGTAAACTGGTTAGAGAGAAGTTTGATATGAGTCTTGAGCAAATCGTAGAAGAATTGCATGATGATTTTATCAATCGTCTTAAAGATAAATTTGACGACAAAGTAAATCCTAAACAAGACAGTTTTAGCAAAGCATTTCAAAAGAGATTTGAAAAGTTTCATATGATCAAGGAAAATCCCAGACCATTGGTAAATGGCTGGATAGCTTTGGCTATGCAAAAAAGACTTAATAACGGATTTAGCAGATTAGCACTTTATGCTCAAAACCCATACGCCTCATCGTTTACTGACTTTGTTACTATGAGCAAACCTGTCGCACTGAATTTAGATAAAAACAGTCCGCTGCTTAAGAGCCTTATTGTTGAAATTTCTGCAAGAGCTTTGCAGTTACCTGTAGTATTCTCAAAATGTGAGATGAAACTGGAGAAGTGTAACTATCTTGCTTCTATCTAACAACTACAAATTTTGAAACTGCTTCTATGCCCTTGCTGTTTACTATCCGCAAGAAATAGGTGCTTGGGTATAGATTTTTGTTAATTTCAATAATATGATTATAACTTTCGAAATCAGAATATCCTTTACTAATTACTTTACCTTCTAAATTTGTGAGTATGTAACGAATAGAACCTTTTTCACTCAGCACTATAGTAAAACCTTTTAGCATTCCTGAATAGATTGGATTCTGTACGTATATCAGAATATCCTCAGAGCCGTAGTTTTCGATACTGTCTCTGATACCTGTACTTTCATCATAGTACGAGCCATTTAGAGTATTTACTTTTTCAACAGATGTGATGGTATAATATATTTTGCCGTTCAGTACTTCGTAATCTATAAAACTATTTCCTTTGACCGGCTCTGAATTAATCCGTAATCCAAGCGAATTAGATTTCTCGCTTTTATAGATATTATAGGCAAGTGCACTTTTTGATGGTTCCCATTCTAAACTAATTGATTTGTCCGAATGCTCAAGACTCAAATTATTAGGCATTGCGATATGTTTTAACTTTAAAGTTGGATCACCCATTAATTCAAGATGCACTCCCTTTTGGTAAATATTAAACCAATACTCGTAAACTGTTTTATTATTTTGGGCTATATATATTTGCTCACCGATAGTTCTGCCAAGCCCTAAAGAATGCAGCGGCACTTGTGGCCTGTTGGAAAACCAACTGCATAGTATGTTCGGTCTGGAGGCGATAGCAGACCTAAGTAGATTATTTTCTGAGTCCCAATCACAGAGCCATGAGCCAAAGCATGCTAAAAATACCGCATCATACTCTTTAGAAGTCATATCCTCAGAGTACAATGTAAGATAAACAGAATTATACCCACCTGATCCACAAGCATAAGCCATTGAGTAACTTCCACTACTCATGCTATCTCTCATATTCATCTGTGTAATGCTGTCTACTCCGAAGAGAGATGCGTATTGATTATATATTGCGCTTGAAGGATAGCCTGCATAATCATAAAAACCATCACTCAAAAATGCCTTGGGCAAAGCTTGATATTCTGCAGTCCTGTATCTAATATTTTTCGTAAAGTATCTATCTAATAGTTCCTCTTCTGTTTCAGAGAAAGCAGGCAGATTCCGGAAGTCTATCCTGGAAGTTATCAGTTCGGATTTTGAGGGTAGATAATAATTGTCAAATTTGCCGTCATTCGGATAATTATACTGCCGGGCAGCTAATGCACTATCTGCATTAATTATTTCATCAGTCCACTCCCCGTCTAATTCTGAATACCAAACATCTGCAGGGAATGCGCCAATATGTTCCTTATGATTATCCGGCGAAAAGTTACCTGAATAAGGGATTGGAACGTTCCCAATTAAAACTAAGTAGGTAATTGTAGGATCTTTGAGTTTTTCTTCTTTAATAATTTCTTTCACCCTGTGCACTTTGTTGCTTTCAAACTCTAAAGAAGCAGGCACTTCTCTTTGGTAAACATTTAGAAATTCTGTGCTTAATAATGAAGTATATGTAGAAAAGCTTTTAGGTAAGTCTGTATTATCTGCAATAAGAAGAAGAATAGAAGTTTTTTCTTTTATAGGAATGTCTACTCCTGCTGCAATATAATTATATGCTGAAACTTCTGTCTGGAAATTTTCTATTTTATACTCATAATGTAAACCTTTACTTACAGAAGAATCAGTAAAGGAAGTGGCATAGGGTGGTAATACGGCAACTGGCCTCCCAAAAGAAGAATCCGTAATTAACTTCTTCGAGATATTATATTTAAGAGAATTTGTATCTTTTTTCCATTCAAATCTAAAGTTTAGTACTTGACCAGAATCAATAGTAAGCCGGACAGGAAACAAAAAATCATCCATAGATTCCGCATGGAGGGCTACAATAGAAAGCAATGATATTATAATATATTTCATTTACAATAGAGTCCAAATATTCTTCTTGTATTTCATTTAAAATAACAAAATAGATTGACTTTGTTACATAATAGAAATTGAATATCTATTTTTATTGCAAATAAAATAAAATTGCACTAATGCAAACAGCAGGAATAATATCTATGGCACTTATTCAATAAAGCAAATATCACGATATATTTATATAATACCTTTGTTTAGCAAGAATTTTGCTTACATCTTGATTTTCAGCAATAAAATAAGTGTCTGAAATAACTATTTACAGTTGATTTTTCAGATTCGATACAAGAAAACAAACCACTATCAAAATAGCGGGCTATAATAATCTATAAGAATGAGAATATAAGGATTTAGTTTAGAAGCATTTTCAATTTTTCCTAACTACTGAGACTCTCCCCATTGGAGTTAGGAATTTTCTATCTTATTAGCAAATCTGGTGGACCTGATATTATAAATTGCTACGAAAAATCCGCCGACAACTAATAAACCTGAACCATAAAATTCTGCCAAAGAAATATTAGCTACAACATTCTCTTGAAACAGAGAAGGCTGAATCAAATTAATCAAAACAAATCCTGAGAATAGCAATAAGTAATATGCAAATAAAGACAAGCCTAAACGACCTTTAAATCTTGCTATTTCACTTTTTTTAGCTATAGCTGTAATTGCATCCATAGCAACCACCTTACGTATAATGACAATCCAAATAGTATAAACTTACAGAAGATACCCATGAGTTTAATGTTACACCATATTCACACAGACAAGTTAAAATATATTCAACAAATATCCAAATAAAAATTTAGATTTAGTCAAATAATTGCATAAATGTGGATAATTTTTATTTATACTACTTAGTAACCAAAAGATTTCAGCATATTTTTTTTGTCACGCCAGTCTTTACGAACCTTGACAAATAGCTCTAAATAGATAGGAAGACCAAGATGTTCTTCTATATCAGCACGAGCTTTTTCGCCAATAGTTTTGATTTTTAAACCGCCTTTGCCAATCATGATTTTTTTCTGACTATCTCGCTCTACAATTATGTCTGCGGAGATGAACCATTTGCCATTTTCTCTTTCTTTGAATTCAGAGATATTTACTTCTGTGGAGTAAGGAACCTCATCACCAAAGCCTCTGAAAATGTGCTCTCTAATCATTTCGGATACAAAGAACCTTTGAGGTTGTGTGCTAAGCATTTCCGGGTCGTAATAAAATACGCCTTCGGGCAAATACTTTTTAGCAACTTCGAGGAAGGTGCCTATATTGGAGCTTTTTAGTGCAGATATTGGAATTATTTCATCAAACAAAGCCATTTCGTTTATAGCAATTATAAGAGGTAAAACTTCTTTTCTATCAGTTTTTGTATCTAATTTGTTTAAAAGAAGTAATTTTGGCTTTTTAATTCTACTTAGATTCTCAATAAAGGTTTCGTGGAAATAAGTCTTAGGATCTCTACATTTTTCCAAATCCAGCAAAACAGCAATTATGTCAGCATCACGCATAGAATCATCTACATACTCCATCATCGTCCTTTGCATTTCGTACTTCGGCTTCAAAAGACCGGGTGTATCATGAAACACAATTTGCATATCTCCATCAGTATATATGCCTAAGACTCTTTTTCTGGTAGTCTGTGGCTTAGGAGTTACTATAGAAAGTTTTGTGCCCATTAGAGCATTCATTAGCGTTGATTTGCCTGCATTAGGCTTGCCGACTAAGGCTATATATCCGGATTTAGTACTCAAACTATTTAGATTCCTTGTTTATTTCTTCTGCTGAGTTAGATTTTTTTAAAATAGCGTAAGGGATAATTCCTATATAACCAATTACAAGTAAAATAGGAGCCAAAGTAACTGCCATAAAGTTATTCCACGTGCCGGAAACGACCGCAGGCTCTTCTGTTACTCCTGTAAACATCAAGATATAGCCTAAAACTATAACAGCTAAGCCAATCCCCAACCACTTGAAGTTTTCCTTATCCAACGGAAACTGCCAAGCCGGGCTTTTGTTTGTATTTTTATTGCCTAAAATAGAGGCAGAGTTGTTTGCCATGATTATTCCTCAAACTATATATATTTTGCAATGCAAAGATAAGGATTTAATGTCAAAAAATCTAAATGAAATGACTTACACTTGGTTTTTTTGAGACATTTGTTTTATATATTACTTATCTTTGTAAGTTACTATACAAGCAATTTTGCACTAAGTTCATTTGTAGAGGCATTTTTTATGTTGGAAAACACTAATATCAATAACGAAGAAAACATAACGGAAAATCCAACAAGCAGAGAAACTGAAATCTCTGATGATAGTACAGCGAAAGGCCATCTTTACGTTGTGTCTACTCCGATTGGAAACAGAAATGATATTACTCAACGTGCAATTTCCACACTTAAACATGTGGACTTAGTAGTTTGCGAAGAGATTAAACTTGGTGCCAGACTTTTGCACCAGCTTAACCTACGCAACGAATTGGATAATCTAAATGAGCAAAACGAAGACCTTAAAACTTTTGAATTGCTCAATATGCTAAAAGAAGGTAAATCTCTTGGTTTAATCTCCGACTGCGGTACTCCTGTATTTGCAGATCCGGGCTATATGCTTGTAAAAAGAGCGATAGACAATAACATACCTGTGACTGTGGTGCCCGGTGCTTCCAGCATTATGACAGCACTTGTTAGAAGTTCGTTCCCTATGAAATCTTTTATTTTTGCAGGATTTTTGTCTCGCACGCCGTCTGAAAGGCTTGAAGAGTTTAAGCAACTTGCTGAAGAGCCAAGAACAGTATGCCTGCTTGAAACTCCATACAGGTTACTGCCTCTGTTAGAAGCAGCAGCTACAATAATTCCTAACAGAAGGGCGTATATTGGATTCAATCTTACCATGCCTTTTGAAACACATCACTATGGTACGTTTCAGGAGCTATTTGAACATTTTTCAGAAAAGAGAATTAAAGCAGAATTTGTAATTTGCTTTGAGGGAACTGAGCAAAGCATAATACCTGAAAAACGTAACCGCTTTATACCCGGAAAAATGGAAAGCATGGGGCGCTCTAACGACAGAGGCGATAGAAAATTCTCAAAAGACCGTGACGACAGAAGATTCTCGAAAGACAGAGACGACAGAAGATTCTCGAAAGACAGAGACGATAGAAAGTTCTCAAAAGACCGTGACGACAGAAAGTTCTCAAAAGACAGAGATGATAGAAAGTTCTCGAAAGACAGAGACGATAGAAAGTTCTCGAAAGACAGAGACGATAGAAAGTTCTCGAAAGACAGAGACGACAGAAGATTCTCGAAAAACAGAAACGACAGAAAGTTCTCAAAAGACAGAGATGATAGAAATAAATATAAGAAACGCGACGATAAACCATACGGTAAAAAATCTGATAGCTCTTATAAAAGCAAATCAAGTTCTTCTGACAATCGAGAGTCTTACACAAAAGACATAACTAAAGAAGTATTAGCTGAGTTTGAACGCAAAAAGTAGGGCATCGCTTCCCTTTGATTATATAAAGTTTAAGTTGGTGAGATAATAAGAATAGGTGTATCATGGACGTATTTTCTGTAAAAGGAAAAATTGTTGATATTATAAAAAAAGAAATTTTCTCTGGTGAAATTATAATATCAAATGGTAAAATTTCTGATATAAAAAAGATTGCAGATGCACCTGATGTATATATATTACCCGGTTTGATCGACTCTCATGTTCATATTGAGAGTTCAATGCTTACTCCGGCTGAATTTGCTAAAGCAGCTGTAAAATTTGGAACAGTAGCTACTGTTTCCGATCCACACGAAATTGCCAATGTTTGTGGCAGAGAAGGTGTAGAATTTATGATTGCAAACGGCAATTCTGTTCCTTTCAAATTCTATTTCGGAGTGCCGTCATGCGTGCCGGCTACAGACTTTGAGACTGCAGGAAAAAATATAGATATTGAAGATATAAAATACCTATTCGAAAAATACGAGCTTAAATACCTCAGTGAAATGATGAACTTCCCCGGAGTGATTCATAAATTCCCGGAAGTAACAAAAAAAATGGAAATCGCCAAAGCTTTGGGCAAACCTATTGATGGGCATGCCCCCGGCTTGGTTGGCGATGACCTTGCGGCATACGTAAAAGCAGGAATCTCTACAGATCACGAATGCTTTACTCTCGAAGAAGCCGAAGAAAAAATTACCTTAGGCATGAAAGTTCTAATTAGAGAGGGCTCGGCAGCAAAAAACTATGAATCTCTTCACCCTCTTATTTCAAGCCACACAGAGATGACTATGCTTTGCAGCGATGACAAGCACCCTGATGATTTGGATAATGGGCATATCAATCAGCTTATCTCCCGCTCTTTAACTTACGGACATGAATTGTTTGACGTACTCACTGTCGCTATCAAAAACCCGATAGATCACTTTGGTTTGGAATGTGGGATGCTTCAAATAGGCGATCCGGCAGACATGATTGTTGTCGATAGTCTTATCAATTTTGATATACTCCGAACTTTTATTGACGGAACTGAAGTCTACAATAAAGAGCATAATATTATTATAGAAAGCACAAAAGTATCAGAGCCTATTAATAACTTTAACATTTCGCATATAGAAATACAAGACTTACAAATATATGCTAATAGTGACAAAATTCGCGTCATAGAAGCTATGGATGGCGAGCTTATTACGAACGAAGTTATCAGTGATGCAAAGATTGAAAATGGGCTGTATATTACTGATACTGACAAAGACATATTAAAGATTTGCGTAGTAAACAGATATAAACAAACTAAACCGGCTTGTGCTTTTATTAAAGGATTTGGTCTAAAGAAAGGTGCTATTGCATCAAGCGTTGGGCATGACTCTCATAACATTTGTGCGGTTGGTGTTTCCGATGAGGATTTACTTAAAGCAATCAATACAGTGATTGATTCTAAAGGTGGAATGGCACTGGTTAGTGATGATAAAAACCTCGCCTTATCTTTGCCGATAGCAGGACTAATGAGTGACGAACCCGCAAAAATAGTAGGTAACCGTTATAGAGTGTTAAACAAAGAGGCACAGTCTTTGGGTAGCGTCCTTAATTCTCCATTCATGACTCTTTCTTTTATGGCATTGCTCGTTATTCCAAGTTTGAAGTTAAGTGACAAAGGTCTTTTCGATGGTGCTAAATTTGAATTTGTTGATATTTCAGTAGGATAGAATTGGCAATCAGTAACTATATTTTTCCGATTCCTCTTGGAGGCTTTGGTGGTCTTGAAATGCAAATGGCAAAAAGGGCACGGGATATCATAAATTGTGGTAGCAACTCTGTAATAATAACTTTAGATAATTCTAGGTTGGACAAATACGCCACAGAGTTAAACATACCAAGAACGCACGCACGAATTAAAAGAAAATATTTAGACTTCGATTTAGCAAAAAGTATTGCAAATACTGCTAAATCTCATGATTCAAAAAAATGTATCGTGGGTACAACAGCTATGCTTTCCACAGCTGTGCTTGCAAATAAAATATATAATGCAAAGTTAGATATATACTTATACCAACAAATGCAATCGGACATCCGCAAAAAGGATTTAGTCCACTGCTATATCTATCGCAACATAAAAGGAGCTATAACGCTAACTGAAAAGATGCGAAAAGAGCTTATCAAAAATACTATTATTAAACCTGATGCTGTAAAAGCTATACCATACGGCATAGAAACAGAAAAATTTAATCCAAAAAATCATGATAAGGCTAAATGCAGAGAGTTATTTAATCTGCCTGCTGATAAGTTTATTTTTGGATACATAGCACGCATAGAAAATCATAAAGACCAAAAAACTGCCATCAAAGCTTTTGCTAAGGCTCAATTAAACAATGCAATTCTGTGCTTAGCAGGCACACCGGCAACTAAAGAGTATAAGGCTGAACTTCAAGAACTAATAACATCTCATAATCTTGAAGATTCAGTAAAAATATTGGACTTTACGCCTCACGTAGACAAGCTTATGAATGCTTTTGATATCTTTGTTATGTCATCCCAGTCAGAAACTTTTGGTCTGGTAAATGCTGAAGCACTTGCCGCCGGACTGCCGGTAATCGCTACAGACAGCGGAGGAGTACCGGAGATAATCCATCACGAGAAACACGGTTTGCTATTTACTCAAAAAGATTATCAAACCCTATCTTCCCACATGGAAAGATTATATAGCAACTCCGACCTAATCCGACAATACTCCACAGCCGGACTCAAATTTGCTAAATCAAACTATGATTACCAGACTCAGACAGAGAAATTTATAGAGTTTTGCGAAGGATAGCTTGGTGTTATGAAATAAACCAAATACAGTGTCATTATTATAAGAACGACACTGTAGTGCTTATTGATACAGCTTTTATCTCTAAATACTAATAAGTAGCAGGAGCATGATTATCTCACGCTCCTACCGTTTATCGTTCAGCCTTTCACTTATTTTTTATTGTTTTGTGGCATCAGCTTACTTCCTTAAGAGTTTTCAGTCACTCATAGTTGCTTGATTTGCTGTATTCTTTGCGATTTCAGAGAATGTTTCCCCAGATTTTAGATTTCATTTCACGATGAACCCCTTACCTTTAGCTACGTTTTCCAATATCAGAACTCGTACATTATTGTTCAATCCCCATTCTCTTTTTTTCAAGCAAGAAATATTCTATCTTGCAACTACAAACTGCTTCAAGAAAGCTCTACCTTCAGATTTAATTTTCAAGAAGTAAGTGCCTGATGGTAGAATAGATATATCAATTTGATCTCCGGTTCTTTCTGTATTGAATGATTTACCGTTTAGGTTAATTATTTCTATCTGTTCTACAAGACCTTCAAAAGAATAGTTAATGTACTCTGTTGCAGGATTTGGAGATATAGAAAGTCTTTCACTTTGTCTCAAGTCCTCTCCTACTGAAACTCCAACAGCTGTCCCTTCAAGTCTCACATAGTAAATATGATTCTCCGGATCGTTAGAATATATAGCTACGTTTGCTAAATAATAACCCACTTTTGTTGGCGAAAATCGAATATTCAGTTCATCCGTCTCGCTTTCAAATAAAGTGTTATCAGTAAATGAAGAAACTAATTCAAAATATGCTTTGTCGGATCCATAAATAACTACAGAATCAATTTTTAAAGTCTCTTTCCCAATATTGCTAAATTGCATGCTCTTATCTTCAAAAACTCCATCAACAAGCGTAACTTTCCCAAAATCGATTCTATCTGATACCGATGTTATTTGTGGTGCTTTATCATTGAACGTGCATTGGTCTATGAAAAAGTGATTGCCCTTTTCTCCCGGACTAACTGCAAATCTTATAATAACTCTTTTGCCGACACATTCCTTTAAAGACACATAAGTCTTAGCACTATATTTGATATTAGTTAAATAATCTCCGCTGTCACTCTTGAAAGTAGCTTCCGGTGCGAATGAATCTATCAATTTCCATGTTTTGCCATGATCTGCTGAGTATTCAATTTCATATTCAGGTAGAGTCGTTTTTAAGCCATCTCCATCCAAAGCATAATAGTATGATATAAATGCATTTTCTTTTGCCATAAGATTAATCTCACCAAAAAGAAGATAAGAAGGTTTTGCTTCTTTGCCTGCATCGTCATTCCAATGGAAAACAACTGTTTTGTCAGTTTGATCAGCAGCGTTCCCGGAAAGCTTTATAATACCTGTGCGAGTAACAAATGCGTCATATAATAACATGCCGGAGTTTTGTCCGCCAATTCTATCAAAACCATATCCTAACCATGAAGCCTCCTCAAAATCAAAATCGGAATAATCAAAAGCATCTTCTTTCAATCTTAAACCTTCCAGCAAAATCGCATTATCTGAAGGCGTACAATCCACTATATATTCACCAGTTACTTCTGAGTTATTTATATTCTCAAATCCCCAAAAAGAATATAAAAAGTTGCCATAATCATCAATTTTTACAGAGTCAAATTCAACTATTATAGATTTATTTTTTTCAAGGTATTGAGTAACTGTTTTTGAATACATCTTATCTTGAAACTTAAAGTGCAAGTCAAATTGTGTAACATCCTGCTTCCCATTATTCCTTACTTCTACTCTAGGTTTGATATAATCATATATGTAATTAGAAGTTTTCGTTTTGTCTTCTAAAGACAACATTACTTTATGTTGGTCTGGGATTTCAACTTTTGAAGATGTTGCATTCAGAGTGCCAATGTCGTCTCTATGAATAAATGCAACTACTTTCAAGTTGACTAAATCCAATTTGGTATTTCTGATTGAATCAGGAAGTACTACTGTATAAATTTTCTCACCCATCATATCTTCAGAAGTATTTTCTATGGTGTCTCCAGTGACTTTCTCTGTAAGTGACATTCTAAATACATTTTGGAGTAAATATTCACCATCTGTAGCAATTTGAGCCGGATTAGATTCTTTGAACTTCATAGCTGTTTTGATATTATCTTGAAGCAGATAAACTGATAATTTATGCCCTCCAACCGAGGTGGATGTAAAATAATAAGAAACATCAGCAGTTAGCTTCCTTGTTTCCGGATTAACATCTGCATTTACCTGTAAATTAACAGCAGAAAACACATCCAGACTTTCTTCAAGCTCTGTCCTAATTTCTTCATGATGGTATTTAGGTTCAAAGCCAACAGTTGTTATTAGGTTAAAGTATTTATTACGATTTAAAACAAGTGAGTTGTTAAATTGAATACCTATCTCTTCAACAACAACATCCGCTTCTGCTGTTCTAAGATCCTTAACTTCATTAGTTTTTGGAGCAGTTTCTATATTATCGGGATGATATGTAATTAAACATAAAGAATCAGGGTATTCTCTTTCCAGCTGCTGAGCGAATTTATCTTCCTCAGTGGCATCACTTCGATAAATTCCAGATCTGTATTCATACAAAGCAACACGTTTAGAAGGTTTAGAGCTTACTTTCTCAGCGGCATCAGATATGTACAGCCCTTGCTCGGTATATGCATATATTTTATTATCAACAAACTCCACAGCAAATACATAATCGCCGGTTACATCTTCCAATATATTTTTGAAAGTAAATCGTTTAGTCTGCATCTTTAGCCCTTCAACGCCTGCAAGATATAACACTCCATTTTCTAACTGTACATTATCAAGAGTTAAGTCAGGAGCTTTAAATCTAACAGGGTTTTCTTCCTGAGTAAATGACTCACCATAATCATCTGAGAGATAAATATATGACTCGCCCACAAGGTAAATCTCATTACCGTTTACAAAAATCTTGACTAGTTTGTCGTTGCTCTGAAACACATTAAGTGGGATGCTATCTCTTTCATTAGTACTGATATTATTTGTAATTAGCTTGAGATTTGTTTTGTTTTTTGTTTCCAAATAATAATGCAGCAATGGATTTTTTAAATCAACACCTGCTAAATATTTATCTTCTTGAGTCAATTCAAATTGGTCTACAATCTGACCACTTTGAATATAAACTATATGTTCATTATCACCATTTATAAAATTACATGATAAAACCTCGAGTCCCTTAGAATCGCTTATTATTCTAAATGAATTAACATTTGCAAGTAAAGCAGAGCCTGTTACATCGTTTAAATAGAGATTAAAATCATCGGTCAATAAATATTCTCTACCATCTTTAGTAATATATTTTTTACGGAATTGATGTTCTATATTTTGCCAGAATAATGAGTCTTTAGACTGGATATATGTTGTAGTCAGTTGCTGGTTTTGGAAATATATATTGTCATCTTTCTTTCTGTAAGTTCCGTAAGGTATATTTCTTAAACTTATATTGGAAACTTCATCTTTCTCTAAATCATATTTTTTATAATCTCCTTTTTTTAAATAGCAATGAGCATCTATTATGGATGGTCTTTCTATTCCGGTAAAATACCAGGTACGTCCAAAATCATGAGATACACAGTATTGCATTGTAAATTTTCCGTTAGAGTCTTTAAGATTCATTGATGATACTATCGCATTCCCACTAAAGTAATACTCATTCACTACATCACCAGATGCCGAACTAAGTTTCCAAAATATGTGGCTCATTGCAAACCATACACCCCAGTTTTCACCTCTATCCCTACTTAGGTATATATTGCCGGGCAAATCCAAAATAAAGATATAAATAGTATCACCTTTGACAACAGTCGGATCATAAGACAATTTTAGAATATGATTCGGGATAGCTTTCCCCTCATAGTCACCAGTGTTAATATTATGATAAACAGCAGAGTCCGTAGAATAAGAAGATTGTTTAATATAAAACAAAGTAGAATCATTTACTGCTTGGAGTTGGTTAAAAATCACACCATCTTCTTGTACCAAATATTCCCAGGATTTACACGAATCTGTAGTATAAGCAATAGCATCCTCTCGATCTTGACCTATATAAAAATTACTACTTACTACTGCAGTATGAAGATTTTGATAACTTTTAGACAACAATACATTACCTACTTCAGATGTAGATTTATACCAGTTCCTACCACCATCATGAGAATAATAGTTACCTTCGAAACGAAATGATTCGACAAATAAAACATTAAAAAAAGGGTTTGTTATGTTTATATAGTAATCAAAATCAACTGTATCCGCTCCAAGTTCAAACAACTTTTGTTTCATCGTAGGCTTAAAGTCATAATCTATCTTATAAAATGATATGCTAGGTATAGAGTCAACACCTATATAATTAACAACTCCGGTTTTTTGATCATAATCTAACCTATAAAATGGAAGCGATGGAAGTGTGGATTTTTTCCACTCTACAGCACTTAAACTTGTTAGACCAAAAATCAAAAAGAATAAGTAAACTAAATATCTCATTTTATACCTCTAATAATATTAAATTAGCTATCTATTATTAGAAACACATTTAATTATAAAAGGTCTCAATTTAATCGGTAACTAAAATAGTGATTGTACCACACTTAGAAGTTACATTAGTAAAAATATACACTTTATCCTCATAAAATTATAGACTAACAACACGAGTTTCTGATAGTTATGGATTCGCCTTACACTATTAAACTCCTCAACTAATGCCAGTACTTCACCCTATAGTTGATACCCATGCTGGGCGCACCCAAAAAAAAAAGACGCCCAAAAGAGCGTCTCTATAAAATATTCTGTTAGTTGCTGTTCTTATTTAGCATTTTGAATATGTACATCTGTTTGAGGGAATGGTATAGAGATTTTGTTTTCGTCAAATTTAAGTTTAACCTGCTCTATCATATCAAAGTGTACATTCCAGTAATCTTCTGTTTTAGCCCATACTCTAACAGTTAAGTTTACAGAACTATCCGCAAGCTCGCCAACTGCAATCATATAAGTTGGGTCTTTCATGATTCTTTCGTCAGCTTCAATAATATCTTTTATTACATTTCTTGCTTTTTTGATGTCATCACCATAACCTATACCAAAAGAAAAATCAACTCTTCTTGTTTTTTCTAATGTATAGTTTGTAATAGCACCACCTGCAAGAGGCCCGTTAGGTAAAATGATTGTTTTATTATCAGGAGTTTTCAGTATAGTATTAAATACTTGAATAGAGTTAACTGCACCCATAAAGCCTTGTGCTTCTATAAAATCACCTACTTTGAATGGCTTAAAGAATAGAATCAGCACTCCGCCTGCAAAGTTACCTAAACTGCCCTGAAGCGCCATACCAATAGCAAAACCGGCAGAAGCAAGAATAGCCACAAACGAAGTAGTGTCAACACCAACGATAGATACTACACTTAATATCAGCAATGTCTTCATTAAAATATTGAAAAGCGAAGATAAAAACTTACGCAAAGACGTGTCTATGTCTCTTTTCTCAATCGCTACTTCCAATAGATAAGTCATTTTTTTAATAACTTTAAAACCTATCCAAAGAGTCAACAAAGCCAGTAAAGCTTTTGGAGCATAAAATTGGATATTGCTCAATAAAATGTCAATAAAATTTTCCATGTGATCTCCTAAAATAGATTAAGTGTTACACCAAGTTGCAAAGCTTCTTTAACTTGAGTGCGAAGTGATTGACTTTGTTCATATACTACTAATACGTTTAGATTTACTACGATATACTTGTTTACCTGTGCGCTAATAGTATTATCGAAACGGACATCCCAAACATCCATTTTATCAAATCGAGTAAACAGTCTTAGTTTGCTTTTTACAAGCATATTATCCATAAAAGAATATTCCACATCTGTAACCGACTCTATACCGGTTTCAAATTTGAAATCTTCTATTTCATCTGTCGTTTCAGGATCATCAGTGTATCCTGTATAAGTTGATGCAAATGTTTCCTGGAGCGCTACACCCAGTCGAGTCTGTACAATTTTAGAGCTATTGTAAGTGAAACCAAGAGACTGTGAGATATAACCGGGATCAAAGAAGTCAGACATTTGAACATATTCTTCTATGTCTTTATTAAACTTATATCCCGGAGCTACGGTTGAGCGAACAGTGTTAGAAAAATAAGGGTCAACTGCCCAGCCTATACGTTTAGCCAATACATTTTCAAGGTAAAATTCGTTGTCATTTGTTCTAAAATCGTCTTCTCCCATCTTTGTTTGACCATAAGCCACTTTTAAACTATTCGTAAAAATAAGAGACTCGTTTTTGTAGTTCAGTTCAAAGTTCCCGACTATGGAATAAGTCATGGAGTTTTCTCCGCCCTGAGACCAATTACTGAAAGCCATCTGAGAAATATTTACACCCGCAGTGCCTTTGGGAATCCATTTGTTTAAATCGGGATCTTTTTCTGCTTCTTTCTGAGCAAAAGCTATAAACGGGAAAAGTAAAATAAGTAGGATATACTTATACATGTTTTAAAATCTCCAATATTGAATTGATAAATATTTTGTATAAACGGCAAAGCATTTAAAATATTAGATTATTTTGATAAATCAAGTGTTTTTTGAACCTAATCTATTTAACTATCTCTAAAAATGCTCAGCTGAATGTTTAATACTTGCCAATTTAAAAAAATTCTTAAATGTATATTTTTAACAGTAACAAAGCAAACTAGTTCTATTATTTATCATACATTTAAACTCAAAGAGCAATTTTTGCTTGCATATTTTATTTGGCTTGCCTAACTTATTGTTTTGCTTTGTACAACTTTTATAATATCGGAGACTAAAATGGTTAAAAAGAGAAGCCTATTTTTCTTAGGGTTAAGTTTATTTTTTGCGCTTGTAACAAATATCAATGCAGATGAAAGATCCTATGTTTGGACTTATGAGTATATGATTATGGATCCAGGCAGGGCTGAGATAGAAACTTACACTACATTTTCCGGGCCGAAGATAGGAGATTTGGAAGGTAAAACTTCAACAGAGCTTAACTTTGAAACTGAATTTGGAATGACTGAGCACTTTGATTTTGCTATATACCAAAACTTCAAGCAAGGTCCTGATGGTGATTTAACTTATTCAGGGTTTAAACTAAGATCGCGTTTTAAAATTGGTAAAAAAGACCAATTTTTTATGGATCCACTTATTTATGTAGAATATAAAGGTAAGCCAGACTTCCATGAGCATGAAATCGAAACAAAATTCATATTAGCAAAAGATTTTGGAAAATTCAACATTTCACTGAACCCCTATTTTGAAATGGAATTTAAAGATGGTGAAACTGAATTTGCTCCCAAATATGCAATTGGTACCAGCTACAAAATTAGCCCATTGTTTGCTTTTGGGTTAGAGGCTAAAGGCAGTGAGACGGGGCACTATGTAGGTCCAACCATTTCTCACGGAGCCAATGGTATTTGGGCTGCATGGGGTATGCTTTTTGGTGCCGGAGGGATAGAAGATGGAGGATCAGAATTTATGACCAGGTTTATTATTGGGATTCATATCTAATTCTCCCAACACAAATTCTTTATATAGATAAGGCACAGTGACTCAGTCGCTCTGCCTTATCTATGTAACTTATCTAATTTTCAAGAGCAACATTGCTGTCTTTATTCCATCTGCTGCTGAGCTGGTGATACCTCCTGCAAAGCCACTCCCCTCACCACAAATAAAAAGATTATCTATACCCGCAGCATTGCCCTTATCATCTTTTATTACTTGAATAGGTGAAGAGGTTTTACTTTCCAAACCTAAAAGCATTCCACTGCTGTATCCTCTCATCTTGCGGTCAAAATCCATAAGCCCCTGACGCAAATTATCAATAACCTGTTTTGGTAACATATCATGCAGTGCTGCCGCTTTCAATCCCAACGGATACGAACTGTCATTTAATCTGCCACTTGCTTTACCTTTGATAAAATCAGAAATAAGCATAGATGGAGCAGAGTACCCATTAGAATATTCATAGAAGGAATTTTCTAATCTAGCAAGCATTTCAAGTGCTTCCAGAGGGTCTACTTCCCTGCCTTCTATCTCATTGTAATTCAAACTGGCAACCACTGCTGCATTTGCGAAAGGCGAATTCCTTTTATAGTTACTCATGCCGTTTACTATATTCATACCTTCGTGCGTAGCTGCAGGCACTACCATCCCACCCGGACACATACAGAATGTAAATGCGGATCCGGTGCTTGACTTAGAAGTAAGTCTATACTCAGCTGCTTTTACTCCGTCCAAGCTCGCTCTTCCCCATTGAGCAGTATTAACTAATTCTTGTTTGTGCTCAGCTCTGGAACCAATGGCAAAGCCTTTTGTTCTAAATCGAACTCCGTTTTGTATTAGCATTTTATATGTTTCATACGAGGAATGCCCGGGAGCAATTACGTAATAGTCTGCTTCTATCTGCCCTGCAGAGCTTTCTGCTTGAACTATAGTTCTTCCTTTCTTTTCTATACCCGTCAGCTTAGTCGAGAACAATATCTTACCACCTTCCGCTTCAAACTGAGCTCTTAAGTTCCTAACTACAGTTCTGAGGATATCACTTCCTATATGAGGATGAGCTAAATATTTTATTTCTTCAGGTGCTCCGGCTTTAACATATTCGTCAAATATGAACTGCTTCTCTAAGGAAATAGATTTGGTTCTGGAGGTAAGCTTTCCATCAGAAAAAGTACCGGCTCCACCTTCGCCAAAACCATAGTTGCTATATTCAATCAACTCCCCTGTCTTTTCGAAGCTAAGTATATCTTTATGCCTGTCCTTTACCTTTTTTCCCTGCTCTATAAGAGTCACTTGGTAGCCTGCTTTTTGGAGTACATAAGCAGAAAAGAATCCTGCCGGGCCGCTACCCACAACTAATACTGTTTTGCTTTTTTCCATTTTAGGAATATGTAGCTTTTGCTCTTCTATAGTGTCATCACCCTTTATGGCTTCTGATTTAACTAAGACAGAAATTAACCAGTGAATTTTTCTTTTATTTCGTGCATCTAAACTCTTTTTATCTATTGAGTATTCAAATTCGGAAGTTTGAATCTCGCGACTGATTAATTTTTCTAACTGCTCGGAAGTAAAGTCTGTTGGGAGCTTTAAATTTATTTTTTGATAAGGCATGTTAATCTCTTTATATTTTGTATAGATACAAATTTACGTATTCCACGACGAAACAAATACACTAAATTATACATAAGATAATAAGATACTACTTGACATTAGAGAATCTAATTCAAAGCAAGTCATATTTACTTATAAATGTGTTTTCCCTCTTGCTTGGTGTGTTTGTTAGAGAAGGAAGCACATCCGAAGTATGACCTATCATGTCGTGAATATAACTAAGACAATCAACTTGATCGTCATGTTTCCCATTTGGAAATTCTAACATTTCGCTCTCTAGAATTTGAAGCCATGGTGCATATCTTAAAAAATAAATATCACCCAACTCTATTTTTGAGACTATCTGAAGAGCACGAGAAAGCTTATCTTTATGTGGCGTTAGCTTTTTGACAGGTATACCATTGCGAGAAAGTTCTTTGACCAGAGCCACCTGATACTGCACACTTTCTATCCCTATTAGTACAGGACTATATTGCTTGTTGACTTGCTCTACTATTTTGAAATGATGAGTAGGATCAAAATGCTCTCTTATAATTTCTGTTATAAATATTTTTTTGTCTTTACTCACGGCAAAAACAAGCACGACACTGTAATCTGCCATCTCGGAAGTGCTTATCGCCAAATCTACTGTTGCATAATACTTGCATTCGGATTTTAAAACTCGTTCACTTTCTGCTGTAAAATAGAATTCGCTCTCAGAAAAATATTTAAAATGTCTTTTATTGAATACTGCACCATCTGCCGGGCTTGGAGCTTGCTGATACAATGCAGAAAACCAGTATTTTCCCAAAGCTTTTTTGATGTCATTCAGTTTTTTTTCGTTATATCGTTTTTCCCATAAAGCTTCTCCGACGTCTCTGCTTAAAATATCATTACTCTCTGCGAAAGCAGGGATTGATAAAAATTCCCAACTACTATCATTGTCATAAATCGCTTTGAGTCTGCCACATAAGTCATCTTCGTGCCATCTGGTCATCAGTAATATCATAATGCCACCGGGTTCAATTCTGGTAAAGGCAGTATCTTTAAACCATTCAAACAGCATATCTCGTTGGTGTTTACTATTAGCTTCTGCGTCATTTTTCACAGGATCATCGATAATAAGTAAGTCTGCACCTTTGCCTGTGATTGGGCCACCGGCTCCTACGCAACTCATGCTTCCACTACTCCCATCAAGAGCAAAGAAACTGCTACTTCTTTGGTCCCTGCTTATAGAAATGCCTAATATATCAGCATTTTCTGACAATAAAGACTTCACTTTTTGCCCCCACTCTGCTGCAAATGAAGATTCATAGGAAGTAAGAATAATCCTTTTATCCGGAAAAGTAGTCAAATACCATAGAGGCAGGAACTTAGATAAATATTCTGATTTCCCATGGCGAGGCGGCATATTGATACATAAGTATTTACTGCCGGAAGCAATTGACTTTAGTATCAGTCTTTCTATGTATTCAATATGCTTCGGAATTTGATAGTTCCCTTTTGTGAGCCAATATGCCATAGTTGAAGGAGAAATATTTAATATTTTGGAAATTACACTCATATTTTTCATTTAGCTTGCCTTTGCACTATTTTGTAAGTATTTTTGTCATATAAGATAAACTGTTAGCTTGCTATCCTTTCAAAACCATTTTAAATTCTTATAGGTTGAAATGCTATTTAGACCCAATATTGATTTAGGTGCAGCGATAATTGCCAAAAACTCTTCTTCGTCAATTGAAAAGTTGATTGAACATTTAAATACTTTTTGCAAGCAAATTGTAGTAATAGACACTGGTTCTGATGACGATACACCTCAGATTGCTACCAGATGTGGAGCTGAAGTGCATTTTAGTCAATGGCAGGATAGTTTCAGTCAAGCTAGAAATTACGCAATATCTCTGATGAGAACAGATTGGATAATCTGCGTGGATACTGATGAAATCATAGAAAAAAAGTCTATAGATGAAGAATCTGAGCTGTTTTTAGATGAAAATATCGGTGGCGTTACTGTACGAATTGAGAATCTGCTTGGGCCTGACAGTAAATCGCCTAAGTCCATACATAAATACACTCGTATCTTCAGAAATGACAAGCGTTTTTTCTTTACCGGTAGAATCCACGAGCAAATCCGAAATTCTATAGAAGAATGTGGCTATCAAATAGCAGATAGTAATATACTTATTCAACATACCGGATACAACAAGGAAAGTATAACTAAATACCAACGAAACCTTGAACTGCTTAAATTAGATGCAAACGACAAACCGGATGACGCATTTGTGAAATTTCATCTTGCTAATACTTATTTTGCTCTCAAAGACTACTCCGAGGCTAAGCAAATACTAAATGATATTATTGATATTAAGGATTTGTCTGTCGAACAAAACGACATGGTACATATTAAATTAGCCCAAATGGCTCTTTCTGATGATAATATCGAAGATATAAAGCATTATACTAACTTCCGCTCCGATAATAAAAATATCGAAGGGTTACGACTATTTATTTTAGCATCTGCATGCCTGGCGATGAAACAGTACTCCGCAGCGAAAGAGATTTTTGCTAAAGACGAGCTAAAACAATCATCAATGGTTGATAACAGGCATATCGAAGAAGCATTGACTATACTAAACCGTATCCCCGGTATTTAATTGTTTCTTGCAAATATTTAAATTTTTTTTTACTCTGCATATTTGAAAAAGACTATCTATTTTTATCAGCTATGCTATCCCACAAGAATATCAACAGATAATTTTTATTTTGTCACATAATATACTCCCCTACTTTGATACTCAGCTCAAGAAGCAAGTCGATATTTATGTCTGCCTTTCTTAGTTAAATACTATTTACAATATTCTTATTTACAATCTTATATTTTAAATATTGCAACTTAATATCTATATCTTTTATAAATATTAATTTTATAGTATATTTGTATTATGTTATTTGACTATTTATGAGATAATACATTATGAAAATGGCGTTTTTTAAAATTAGTATTTTGTTAGTACTTATCAGTTCATTCTCTTTAGTGAACTCTGAAGCTAAAGAATTTAAAAATTATAAAGAATTTTATGATGCTTTAGAGAACCTGCAAGTAGATACAGAGCATGCTTACAAAGTAAGTGACATAGTTATGATGCAGGATGCAGGAACAACCGTGCTGGATTCAGGCGTGATTTATTTCATGCAGGATATTGGAGATGGAAAGCATATTGCTATCTTCAGTGGTGCAGGTTCTTTTGAAGTAATGCCGAGCATAAAAGTGGAAAGAATAAACGCAATCAGAACTTTTAATAAAGAATATTACTCTACTACTTTTGAAGATGCTTGTTTTGTATTTGATGATGATTTTTTTGAGTCTGTAAGCTCTTCTTCCATTAAAACAAGCGTTCCGGATCCTGACGATGTGCAGTCTCTTTACACTGATGCTTGGAAGAGTTTTACTATGCCAACTTATGAGCATGTTTATGATGGCTTAGTTCATGCTATTTTAGAGAAAGGTAACTCTGACTTCTCCTTCTCTGAATTTTTAGTAGGGGTGACAGATCATTATGCTTGGGTAATCAATCCTATGGACAAAGAAGAATGCAGTTTGTACATGGTTAATGACGGTGTAGGAAACAGCGAACATGATATGAAACTCATTTTTACTTTCGACAAGCAAGAAGATTTACAGCTAAGCGAGTTAGAAAGATCAAAATCAAAACAAAAGTTTATTGTCAATGATATAGATGTAGATATAGACTTTTACAGAGATAAAAATTTCTATTCTACTGCTACTTTGAAACTACAAGCCTTGGAGGATTTTCAGTGGGCCAGCTTTAGTACAAATGACGAATACGATGTGCTATCAGTTAAAGATGGAAATGGTAAAGATATTGGATTTTACCACCAAAAACCAACCATAAGCGATAAAGTTTGGATTAATTTCCCTGAGAAACTGAAAGCAGGTGAGACTGCGAGTCTTACCTTTAGGCAAAAGTGTAACCTCTTTGGTGTTGATGCTATTCGTCGGAGTAATCTGTACCCTGTAGACAATAACTTTTACGATAAGAAAAAATTTCACTTAAAAGTAAAATCTACTACCAACAAAGAATTATTTGCTTTTGGTAATAAAGTTTTTGAAGAAGAAGATGGCAATGGCTCCGTAATCACAAAATGGGAATATCCTGACTCTCTATATCAGATTGGGATTATTCTGAATAACTACCGGGAAACAGAAATTGATCCGGGTTACGGACCTAAAGAAGTTACATTCAAATATAATAGCGTTGCTAATTTGGATATGCTGGAAGACAACTACATTTTAGCATATCGGTATTTATCCTCTATATTTGGCCCATTGCCTGACCAAGAGTTATTTATATATGAGCTCCCTGAAGAAATCAATAGATCTGTAACAATATTTGAGAGGTACACAGGCTTTGACTTCCAATCCTCAGTATCAGCATATAGCTACTTCTGCAACAGAACACTTGCCTTGGGTCCCGTATATTTTCAAGTAGGAGGCATGAATACCGTCAGATCTTACGTAGGCATGCTGTCAACGTTTTGGTTCGGTAATGGTTTTGAACCAGTGAGCAACAGAGACAGTTGGCTATACGGAGCTTTATATAAATTTATTGTCAATGTATACGCTCAAATCTTCTTTGAAGATAAAACCTATTATCCAAAGACGTTAGATGCATATCATAAAGCTTTTATAACATTGGACAATGCAAATAAGGATTTTTCAGATTATGGTTGCTTAAGTTTGGGTAGTTATGGAAATGAAAAATACAGAGCAGACGGATCTGCTATGAATTTGAAATCTTTCTTTATCATCCACATGCTAAGAAATATGCTTATCGACTATGCAAACCGCATGAGCGAGCAGAGATTTATGTCTGTAATCAATGAGTTCTATCAGACTTACAAAAATCAAAAATACTCAGTAAATGGTTTCCGTACTATACTTGAAAAGTATTATGGTAACTCTCTGCAGTGGTTCTTTGACCAATGGGTAGACGGCACAGCAATACCAACTTACAAATTTGCTTCAAAAACAGTAGAAAACGAAAATGGTCAATACATTGTACAATGTCAGGTACGCCAAGAAAATGTACCGGATGAATTTGTGATGCCTGTACCTATAAGAATAGAATTCGATGACGACGAATACTTGATGACAAGAGCAGTAGTGCAAGGCAAACAGGTGAAATTTGACTTAGGGCCATTTGATGAAGAGCCTGAGGATATAATATTCAATCCGAATTACTCTGTACTAAGTGACACTCAGTCAAAATCTTGGGAAGATGATTTCTAACATAACTATAAGGAACAATCGGCTTGAAGGCAATTATCAAGCCGATTGTTTTTTTAATAGAAAATTTCACACCTCTTATCACTTTGATATCAATAATGAATGAAATATATTTTTTCTGACAATTATTCATCCAAAAGCTTTTTTGTATATTACATTTCGTTTTATGCCATATTTAAAATTTCTATTTTCAAAGTGAAATATTGACTTTCTTGATATTTGTATTTTCAACATTCCACATGCACCATTTTTCAAATTATTTATACATTTCAACTTTTAGGAGTTCACAGAGATGAGTGACATTAAATTGGGTAACCCGGCTGTTGTCGGATTAGCAGGATTCGGTCTGACTACTTTTCTTCTTCAAATTCATAACCTTGGATTATTAGGCTTAGGTCCTGTATTGGCAATGGGTATTATATTCGGCGGATTAGCCCAATTAATTGCCGGTCTTTTAGAACAAAAAACCGGGAATAACTTTGGTTTTGCTGCATTCACCAGCTTTGGTGCTTTTTGGATTGGTTTAGGAATTATCTGGATTTCCAATCATTTTGGAATTTATGCTTCATCTCATACTGATGTAGGCTGGTATTTAGTTGCATGGACCTTGCTTACAGCTATTCTTTGGATAGGTGCTATGATGATTCATACTGCAATGGCAACAACTTTTACTCTCCTTTTGGCTGGGTTTATTTTATTAGACTTGGGGCACTTTGGAATGCCTATAATGAACACAGTAGCAGCTTACGTATTGATAGCTTGTGCATTTAACGCTTGGTACATGATGGCTGCAATTATTCTAAATGGATTAGCCGGCAGAGAGATTTTGAAATCCGGCAAAGCATGGATAAAAAAGTAAAATCTTATCCTGTATAATATTAAAAGCTCACCTCTGATTAACAGAAGTGAGCTTTTAATATTTTTAGAACTCAATAGCGACTTTACGCATTAAAAGCTTTTGCAAATTCTTTCCCTAAAGCTATGCACTTATCTCTTGCATCTTCATCAGGATTCCACTGCACTTTTAAGCCTTTACCGACTACTTCTATACCACCTTCTTCAAGAATCTGATTGATGATTTTTACAGAGCCGGGAGCCCAACCGTAAGAACCAAAAGCCGCACCTTTTTTGCCGGTAAACTTCATACCTTTTATTTCTTCTATAACTCCGGCTACACTATTTAATATGCCGTTATTAACAGTTGAAGAGCCAACTAAAATCCCTTTAGAACGGAAGGCTTCGGTGATTACATCACTGGAAGGAGTCGCACTTGTATTAAATAACTTAATATTTACGTCATTATCTTCTTCTCTGATGCCTTCTGCAATGTATTCAGCCATTCTTCTAGTATTACCATACATAGAGTCATATATCAATGTAATTTGATTTTCCTGATATGAGTCCGCCCATTTTTCATAAGTATCAATAATCTGAGCAGGATTATCTCTCCACATTACACCATGTGCAGGGCATATAAATTTAACAGGCAAATTCATTGCTTTAAACTCTTGTACTTTTTTGAGGCATTTGTTTGAAAATGGAGCAACAATATTAGCGTAATAAATCATAGCTTCTTCGTAAAGGTCATTTTGATCCATAGTATCTGCCCACATCCTTTCAGAGGCTATATGCTGACCAAAAATGTCATTAGAAAATAAGATTTCTTCGCTGTGCATGTAAGTCATCATCGTATCAGGCCAGTGAAGCATAGGTGCTTCTATAAACTCAAGTTTAGTAGAGCCTATGTCTAATGTATCTCCTGATTTGACTATCTGGAAATTCCAATCTTTGTGGTAGTGACCTTTCAATGTTTTTGCACCATTTGCAGTGCAGATAACCGGAACGTCAGGGATTAGCTCTAACAACGCCGGCAAACCACCACTGTGATCCGGCTCGCCATGGTTAGCTATAATGTAATCAATCTTATCCAAATCGATTGTTTTTTTCAATTCATCCAGCCACTCTACAGCAAAAGGTCTATATACAGAATCAACTACTACATTTTTTTCGTCTTGAATCAAATAAGCATTATAAGAAGAACCTAACCTTGTAGTCAGCTGATCTCCATGAAATTTTCTAAGCTGCCAGTCTATTTTGCCTATCCAAGAAACTTTTTCAGATATTTTAAACACCATGATAATATAATCGTTTTTGTTTTACAAGTTTTAGCTAATTGTTACAAATTTACAGCCCTTAGTAGTATAAAACACTTAAAAATATTAGCATTAAAAAATTGAAATAGGAATTTATCTATTTAGTAGTTTTAGTCTAAATATTGAAGAAAATCTAAGATATGAACTATTAGTATATTGCAATTGATTTCCTTAAACCCGGATTTGCCTTTAGATGTCATCATAGTGCAGTAGATGACCGTAGAATCAAGGCGCGTATTTACTTTCCCTGTAAGTAAATATTTCGTAATTGCTGATTGAACAAGGGGTTTCAACCCCTTGCCATGCAATGACTTTAGATCATTTTCATTTTTTTAAATAACATTTTTTGGTTACATAATTTTGTGTTCGAACTACGTGAGATCAATGTTAGCACCTTGAGACTGCATGTTCATCAGACTACTACCACTATCTGTAGAATTTGATTTATGTCTATTCCTCTCCAATCCCGACTTCCTAAAATTAAAAAAAGCGTACTCTTCGCTAAAGTACGCTCAAATACGGAAAAGAAAATGTAGTTCTCTTTACTCGCTCGTTTTCGCTAATTTTTTAAAAATCTGAGAATATAAATCAAATTGTGTCTTGATTTGCAATCCGGAAATATGATTTATAGTTTTATAATACACTTCATTCTGTTCGATAAGTGATAAACTCTCTGTACTCAAATCTGCCTGGGCAGACTGAGAAGTCAAAGATTGGATAATATAGCTTGTAGCATCTAAATGAGAAGTAACCTCGACTAAGTCAGATTTTGGAAATCCGTAATCAGTATCAATTACTGAAAACAGTTTTTTTACTCTGCACCAGTTAACTATTTTGTTGAGCAATATAGACTGCTCTACTTCTTCTTTTTCTTCTACAAATTGAGTAACTTTAGAAAGTAACGCACGTTTTTCACTTGCTGTAAGCATACCTGCTACTTTGTTTGGCTCAATCCAAGCGTTGTTATATACTTCTATAAGTCTATCTACCTGAATTATTGCATAAGGTCGAACTTCGTCCAAGGCAAAAAAGCATTCGTAAATGCAATCCTGATAGTCATGCTCTAAGTATGACAACCTATGCGAAACATCTTCCTGCTTTATATCATCAGAAGCAATCAGTAGAAAATAAGTATTTATTGCTAAAAAAGTAAATAAAGACATATAGGCTAGTATTCTAAGCATTTTATTGACTCCTGTCAGTATAATCATTATACCCATATTAATCAATATTTATGCCACTTTTCTAATAGTATGTATACATATATAAGCCAAGCATTTATAAGTCTTTTGTAAAAGTACTTTCCAAGTATTTTAATAATTTGGGTATACGTTCTATATCAAAATTATCAACAATAATTTTAATTTCCTCTGACACTTTTGCCAAATCTTGATCTCCATTGTTATCAGCAAGCTCACTTATAAACTTGCCAAGTATTTCAAAATCATCAATAAAGTTAGAAGTGGCTGCATGCTCAATTTTAGGTAAAACCAATGCTCTATATCTAGCAATCAGCTCAGATGATAGTTTTAGAGTTGACTTATAATCAATAGACGATTTGAAATCTAAGTTTTCAACTTTACCGCTATAGTCCAAATGGCGAGACAGCATCTTGAAAATAGCATTTTTATTTACAGGTTTCTCTAATACGCCATCAAATGGAGTAGCAGTTACATAAAACTCCTCCTGATTTGCAGAGGCAGTAAATGCTATTATCTTAACCATTTTATACCTTTTATCTGCTTTAATCATGTTCGCTAAGTCAAACCCACTGATTTCAGGCATATTTATATCCATAAGTATGAGCCCGATGGATTTAGTTTCCATTATTTTTAGGACATCTTCGACCCGATAAGCCTGATATACATTACTTCCTATTTCACCTAAGTACTCTGCCATTATTTCTCTATTGTCTTTTCGGTCATCAACAACTAAAATATTAGTCTTTTCAAATACAAACGAATATTTATTTGTATCTAACTTAGGTTTAACATAATCTACTATCTCTATATTCGGTAAAATAACTTCAAAAATGCTTCCTTTGCCTGATTCGCTGTCAAATGAAATTTTTCCGCCCAATATGTCAACAAGGCGTTTAGTTATAGCTAAGCCTAAGCCTGTCCCCGGGGTTTGATTTTCATTTTTTATCTGCTGAAATGCAGTAAATATTTTTGTATGATTATCTCTTTCTATGCCTGAGCCTGTGTCACTAACTTTTATAATAAGAGTTTTGGAATTTATCTGAGGAACTATATCTGCTTCAATTTTAACATATCCCTGCTCCGTAAATTTTGAAGCGTTGCTAACTAAATTAAGTAAAACCTGTTTTAGTTTGACTTCATCAGTTTTAATGTGACTTGGTAGGTCTTCTGAAATATGAACATTAAAATCAACTCCTTTTGATTTTAGATTCGGTGCAAACATCCTTTCTATATCATTGAATAAGTACTTTATACTTATTACTTCTTTTTTTAATTCTACTCTGCCGGCCTCAATTTTTGACAAATCCAGTATGTCATTAATCATTGCTAAAAGCGTATTCCCTCCACTTATAATCGATTCTAACTTATGCTTAGAGTTAGCATCTTCACTTTTATTGAGCAATAACTCTGCAAATCCAAGTATAGAATTAAGAGGAGTTCTAATTTCATGGCTCATCTTTGCAATAAATTCTGATTTGTATTTATTGGCAGTTTCTGCTTCGTATTTTGCTTTTTGAAGCTCATACTCTGCAGCCTTTCTCTTAGTAATATTGTGAGAAGTACCGGTAATTGTCATGTTTTGACCGTCATTATCTGAAGTGATGCCAAGCCCTGTGCTCATCCATTTCCATTTATCATCCGAACCAAACATACGATATTCATATAATCCTGTATGCTCACCCGTCGATATTAGAATTTCAAGCTGTTTTTGGAAAGTAACTTTATCATCTTGGTGAATTATATCTATTAAATAAGTACCAATTATATCCGAGGGGTTATATCCCAATACAGATTCCCAAGAAGGAGAGCAAAAAGTAACAACACCTTCAGTTGTTATAGTAAAAACAAGCTCGCTGATAGTATTCATTATTATTTCAAATTTTTCTTTGTTAGCCTTTAGCTCTTTTTTAGCCACATTATAATCTGTAAAGTCAATAATTGACGCAATTATCCGGCTGCTTGAAGGAAGATGATTGATAGTAACAAACAGTTTCTTCTCTTCCGCATTAATGTTGTTCAAAGTCAAATGGTGTATAGATGAGTATTTCCTGCCATCCAGCATATTATAATGATCTTTTAAATATTTATCTCTACTATTTTTGATAAGGAAATTAAACCAAGACCAGTTGTTTTCTAATTCATGTTTTGTAAAGCCGGTTAGCTGTTCAAACTGCCTATTAATCAAAAGTATTACACCATCATAATCATAAATTACAATCGGGTTTGCTGCATTATCAAATATTGCCTTATAATTTTCAATAGATTCTTTAAGAATTTCTTTATTATTATTGTAATCATTAGTCTGTAGCTCAAAGTCGGCAAGCATTTCATTAAAATAATTATAAAGCAAACCTATATCCTCATCTATATCCGTTTTTATACGTACAGAATAATCTTTTGACTTTAGTGCACGATAGCTGGCTTTGACAGCTGTATCTATTGGTTTTATTATATATTTTACTGAATATACAGTTAAAACAAAGAAACAGGTTACAAATAATACAAATAGACTAAACATTTGTATCAATGGATAAACCAAATGATTGGAATAAAGTTTCTTATTTACCAAGGCTACTACTTTACCTAACTTATCTTCCATATAATAGACATCTTGCTCAATCACATCATAGTCACTTAAATCCAAGTCAGATAAATCTGTATAAGAAGCTACCTCTTGGTTAAATGTTTTAATTCTGGAATTCTTAGCAAAAAGATATGAATTCATATCAAATATGTATATGCCATCAAGATCCGATTGTGCCATTACTGCTCTTAAGGAGGCATTTGCTTGATTCGAGTCATGTAGAAATAAATTATTCTCGTTATACTCGGCTAACAAATAAACTGTCTGCTGGTTATTATTCTTAAGGTGAGTTACCCATTCTTGGTAGTTAACTATTAAGTCGATTGCTCCAAATATAACAAGAAGTACAGCCATGATACCATTGGCTAATAACAAATATCTATATTTGATTGACTTATTTTCTAAAAACTTCGATATTATCATACCATACCATGCATCTGATATAGAAATAAATTTCAGCTGTAATTTCCTTTACCTTCTCTGACTAAGATACAAACTCACACCATTTAATCTCACTGTCAGTTATAAATAGACATGTTAATATTAAGTATGTGAATTATTTTATACTTAAGTCATCTTTATTGGTAAGTAAAGATGAATCAGTTTATCACTAACAATATACTAACATTTTCAGGTAAATACAAAAACTCAAAAGTAATGATTCTATGCATTATATATTACTATAGTCAAGCGACGATATTGTATCGTCAAATAATCTGTAACAATATTTAAAGATATGAGTATATATAATGAAATATAATTTCTATACATAGATTTATTTTGCTACATTATAACAAATCATAAATGCGAGAAAATTAGTAATGAAGAAAGCACTACTAACATTAATTTTCATCTCTGTATATTTAATGTCTTGTCTACCATCATATGCGCAATGGGTTAAGATTTATAATGAAGACCAAGCCAATAGGATAATGTTAGATATATATTTTTTACCATCTAATCCGAATTATGGATGGATCTGTGGTTTAGATTCACGTGTGATGAGGACTACTGACAGAGGTGAAACTTGGAAAGAATCAAAAATTGATTACACTAAAAATGGTTGGTCAGGTTTTTTTGAATCTATCTTTTTCTTAAATACGAAAGTCGGATATGTTTCAGGTCCCGGGGGAATCTATAAGTCTACGGACGGAGGCATCTCTTGGAATTTGTCGAGTAAAGAATATGTTTGGGGTTGCTATTTTGCCGACGAAAACTACGGCATGGCTATAGGTGGAGGTTGTAATGACCCGCAATCATTTTACAGAACAACAAATGGAGGGAATACATGGACTATAAACGAGTATAACGAGACAAATACCGGAATGACTGACTTATATTTACCTTCCTCTACTGGGGACGGATTAGCTGTTAGCAGTGGTTATATATGGGCAACTACTGACGGTGGAATAAATTGGCAAATCAGAAATACAACCGGAGGGGTAGACTGGCAGGAGGAACTTTCTTTCAAGGGCAATACTTTTATACTACCTTATTCAAGAGGTTGTTCTGGCGGGTATGCTTCAGGTGGAGTAAGATTTAGTACCGATGGAGGTTATACCTATATAGATACTGATTTGGGTGCGTCTATGTTTGGTGCTTTTGTTATCTCAGACAGCGTTGGCTGGGTCTGCGGTAAAAAAAATACAGTAAAAAAGACAACGGATGCAGGAAACACATGGACTCAGTATAACTGTGGATTGCTTGTCGAAGACGATATGGATGATATCTACTTTATAGATGATACAACTGGCTTTGTAGTAGGCATGGGTATATATAAATATAAATTACCCGGCACTTACCAATCAAAAATAAATATATTGGACTCTTCATCTTGTGACGGTGATCCTGTCCTTCTGGAAGCAGATGGTGACTATGCCTTCTATGAATGGAATGGAGTTATTGGTGGCAAATATTTGGATGTGGAAGAATCCGGGACGTACATATTAAAAGTATATAACATGCCTTGCGACACAGTTTTTGCAGATACTGTAAAGATTGATGTGCATACTGCTACCGGATTTAGTATAGACAGCTCGCCAGCTGATTTATGTCAGGGAGATACTGCTTATATATCAATAGATGCTAACGAATTGATGGAATATAAATGGTCTGACAACTATAGTGGCGAAGAAAGAATATTTACAGGAGATACTTCGGTAAGTGTAGAGTTATTAGATCAATATGGTTGCACATTAGAGAAAGAATTTAATTTTAATTTTGCTCCTTTGGGTAAAGTAGATTTCAAAGATTATGTGCGAGCAGTTTGCAAAAATGAACCTGTTTATTTGGAGGCAGTGCTCGAAAATGTCAGTGATTTTGTTTGGTATAAGGACGGAAAACCTATAAGTTCGAATCAAAACCCAATTAAAGTTGATAGTGGAAGCGTGTATTATATTATTGCGAAAAACAAACGAGCTTGTACATCTGCTTCAGATACAGTTTCTATTAGTTATATGTACCTTCAAGACCAAATTTCTATAATGCCTTTAGAAGGATTAAGTAATATTGATTTAGGAGAAATGAAGGTTGCTTCTCCCCTATCATTTACTATTGCAGTTCAAAACAATTCTAACTCAGATTACTTATTAGGCGAAGCATTTATGGAGCAAAATGCTTGTTTCTCTATTCCTAAGTCTCAGTTGCCTACTTTGATTCCTGCAGATTCTATTCTGGAATTAGAAGTTAACTTCTTCTGCTCAGACTATGGCGATATAAAAGATAAGTTAGTACTCAGAGATTTATGCAGTTATGACTCTATTGAAGTAAAAATTAATAGACTGCATAATGTATTTATTGTGGACACTAAGTGTGAAGTGCCGTTGACAGTAACTAATGTAAAAATGAAGTATCCACGCCTGACTCAAGCAGCAGCTAAAGTTTCATCAGGCAAAATAATAGCAGACATTATTTATATCTCAGATAAATCTGAAAATTTGAATATTACTATATACGATGCCATTGGCAATAATATTGGTAATATGATTGCAAATCAACATCTTATCAGCAGTGGAGATTTGAATACTTACTCTGTTAATTGTGAATTCGACAATCATAATCTAAAATCAGGTTTATATTTTATTCGTGCAAACGTAAGCGGTGCTATTTCAAATATGAAAGTTGCTATCACAAAGTAAGTAAAATCAATAAGACAAAATTACATTCGTATGCTATTGTGCTGTTGAATTTATAAGTAATAAGGAAATAACAACATGGCTTTGGAAATTGGAACAAAAGCTCCTGAGTTTTCCGCAGAGATTAACGGGGGCTCTAACATAGAATTCAAAGATTTATTAGGCGATTGGCTGGTGCTTTACTTTTATCCGAAGGACAACACACCCGGCTGCACCAATGAAGCTTGTGACTTTCGAGATAACATGGAACGAATAACTTCAATCGGTGCCAAAGTAGTAGGAGTTAGCCCGGATTCTGTCAAATCTCACGATAAATTTATAGAAGGCAAGGAGTTGAATTTTACCCTTATTGCAGACCCCGAAAAAGAAATTTGCAATCTCTATGGCATAATAGGCGAGAAAAAGATGTACGGCAAAACTTACATGGGCGTTATAAGGACTACATATATTATCAATCCCAATGGGGAAATTGCTTACGTATTTGACAAAGTAAAAGTTAAAGGTCACGTAGATAAAGTAATAGAAACAATAGAAGAATTGAAGAGATAGTTTGGCTATACTTCAAGTATTTATATTATATTCAAAAGAGACTCATCAAGACAATGAGTCTCTTTTGCTATAACGAATAATACTCATTATAAAAAATTGTGGAGATGTCGACTTTTTATTTTATCTATCACCTGCTGCACATCTTCGCTATTTCCACGTTTACAGATAAACAGTGCGTCGTCTGAGTTTACGATTATTACATCATCCATGCCTACCACTCCTATCAGCTTACCCCGTGAGGAGATAAAAGAGTTTTTGGTATTTATAGCTACAACATCACCAAGAAAAACATTGTTTTTTGCATCTTTTCTTGATTGATTGTATACTTCATCCCAAGTGCCCAAATCGCTCCAGTTCAAATCAGCTTTTACCAAGTATACGTTATCTGCTTTCTCCAGCACACCATAATCTATTGAGATGCTGTCCATTTTGCCATACGTAAGCTCCAACTTATCATGAAAGGCTTCTTTTCCGTAGTGTACTTTTAAATCGGTAAAATAGTCACCATGCTCAGGTAGATGTTTATTAAAAGAGCGAATAAAAGCAGAAAGTTTCCAAACAAATATCCCGGTATTCCACAGAAAGTCCCCTGACTCGATAAATCTATTTGCAGTGTCGATATCCGGTTTCTCTGCGAATGCAGTTGATTTACGCAGTCCTCGATTATATAATTCACCTAAGTTAAGCTCCTCTTCTGTTACCTGCACATAACCATATTGAGTTTCGGGCATTTTAGGTTCTACTCCGATCGTAATCAGACCGTTAAGATCATAAGCTGCATGAGTGGCAGTGTCTAATGCCTGATATAAATCTCCTTTGTTCATTATTACATGATCAGAAGGGAATGACATCATGATATCATCTGCTTCATACTTTTCAGACAGAATTGAGGCTGCAAGCCCTAAGCAAGGACCGGTATTAATACCAAACGGCTCTATAATCATGTTTTGAGAAGGCAAATCGGGTAGTTGTTCATGTACTTCATTTTTTAAATCTGAGTAAGTAACAACATAAATATCAGAAACATCTATATATTGCTTGATGCGATTGAAAGTATTTTGAATCATTGTGCCATCGCCCATTATATGGATGAACTGCTTTGGCATATCTTCAGTACTTCTTGGCCAAAGTTTCGTGCCTTTACCACCCGCCAATATTACTGCGAATTTCTTCATAACTAATCTCCATACTTTCAAATTTAGTCTATCCAAATCTAAGTAAAAAGATTAAGTATTGAAAACTGTATTTTTGTATATAATAAGATAAGTGTTATATAGAAGTGCTACTGAGACACACCAAATTGGTGCGTCTCACATAGTGATAATGGTCCGTAAACGGATGCAGCATATAAAAACAAATACATACTAAAGTATTTAAAAATCTGAGTTTATCAAAATATAGCTGATTTATTTTGATAAAAATTTGAATGTATTGTTATTATTGCCATCAGAAATATACAGCAGATATGCCCCCATTGGCAAACTGCCAATATTTAAAGCAATATTTCCCTGCACATAAGTGCTTCTTTTTAGTATTTCTTGTCCACTGTAAGCATATACCTTAATTTCTATTTTCCCGGCATACTTTGAGTTTATTAATGTAAGTAAGCCCTTATTATATAAAAGTTGTGGAGTTCCATTACTATTTTCCGCAACATCAGTCGTACGAGACAAAGGTATCAAACTGCCACCTTTTGTCATGCCTAATAAATCTTCGGCACTGATGCCATACATCAAGTGTTTTTGCCCCTTAATCACAATATTGACTAATCCGGCTTCGCCTCTGCAGGTATTATGAGCAAAGCTGCCTACTATAAAGTCCGCATACATTTTTTCCTCGTTGTATTTATAATACAAAAACGAACTCTCATCATTAAATGCATCACTTAGTTCCAGCCCCATAAAATCTTCAGGACTGATGCCTGTAATATAAATTCTGCCCGAAGCAGAGATAATATCTCTATAAGTGGATATATTTAAGCTTTGCCTATAAGCATCATTAGGGTAAACTGTTTCAGTTTTAAATCCTAAGACACCATCGGTAGCTACTATTTTGCCGGCACTTACAGCATGAGTCTTGTCTATGTTCAACGCTATAACATGCGCATCAGATACTGTCACATCGCCGTTACCATCACAATCTGCATAAGTAGCCGGGAGTGAGTCCCAAGCCAAAACCTGCTGAGCATGCCACAAGGTACTTGCGTTTGGACGTTTGAAACTTCGCATCTGCTTTGTAGCAGATCCCATATCCATATAAGTCCCAATCACACTAAAGTCAGACGGCTCTACAACACCATTGTTATCGGCATCACCAGGCCACACATCCATAAAGCTATGAATAGTATATACTGTTGGTTCTGTAAGTAAATCAAAAGGCAAATCTTCAGATTTTATAGTTGCTTCAGCATCCGTAATAGTAAAAGTCAAATCTGAGTTGTTTTTGGCAGACTGATTGACTACAAACTCCAAATGAATTACTCGAGGATTATCCCAAGTTGCTTCAGATTTGGATTCGCCGGAAAGAGCACCTACATAAATCGAAGCGGTATTGGATGCCACATTCTCAAAATACTGAGGTTTACAAAAGCCACCATTAGTGGTAAATTCTGTATTATTATAGCCGGAATACTTGACTACATCAATATTATCAAAATAGAGATTAAAGTTGACCTCATTACAATCCTCTACATCCATGGCATATATGTCAACACCAAAAACGTAAGTAGAAGTAACAAAACTCGAACGCGTTGTGTCTACATCTGTCCTGACTATCTGAATGCGTTGTGAGTACGCAGTGGATAGCCCGGCTAAGATTAATATAGTATATAGTAGTAATTTTTGCATATTATTGTCATAATATAGTGTATATATACCTTACTTTACTTATCTATCAAGTATAATGCCACGATTAAGAATTGCTTCCTTATTTTATACGTTGATGTGATTTATGAGTTAGCTTAACTCTATCCGGTTGGAATTTCAGGATTTATACAAAAAAGAAATCCGACCTATATACTATATAGTCGGAACATCTCTTCAAATCTTTTGTATAATAATCACCAAATCAGAAATTTATTGATTATCGATTACAGTGTTATCTTTTTGCTCGGTCTTTTCGCGCCAGTCATTAAAGAACATCATCAGGATAGCTGCTCCCGGCACTGCTACTAATAGTCCTACTACTCCAAATAAAGTACCAAAGATAAATAGAGAAGCAATCAGCATAATTGGATGCAAACCTACCTGCTTTCCTGCGATATTTGGCTCTAAGAAGTAGGCATTTATAAAATGCAGCGCTGATATCACTGTAACTATAAACATACCTTGTGGCAAAAACATGGACGGATTTACGAGCGTCACAGTGAATATGCTGATAATCATACTTACAAATATTCCCAAATAAGGAATAGGATTAAAAACTCCGCACAATATGCCCAGAACTATAGGATAAGGTATGTCATATAAAGAGAATGCAATAGACGTAGCAGTAGCTACAATAAAGGCAGACAACACCTGCCATGCAATATATTTTCTAACTATATTATTAATTCTTTTCAAATCATATAGCATCTTTTTGTCTTTATTTCCAATTAGAGATTTTACTAATCTCTTAAACTTTTCAAAATCCTTTAGAAAATAAAATGACAGCACCGGCACAATTATTACATTAAATATCTGAGTAGCTACACCCTGCACACTTTTAAAGAATGTAAGTAAAGATTTGAATATCAGTGAAAATAGATTTTGTAATTCGGGAATAAATTCTTGTTGAATTATTGGCTTCATCTGACTCTCTTTTAAGCCAAACTGGGCTAAAGTCTCATAAAACTCTTTACTATCTAAATAGTCGGACATAGATTGCACTAAACCTGATAAGGTGCGCAACACTTGATCTAACTGTGAAAAAATTGTTGGGAATACTCCAATGGCGATACCTGTAACAGCCCCAACAAAAAAACCAACAATACATAAAGATGCTAACCAGCGGGGTATTTTCTTAGTAGTAAGAAAGACCACAAAAGGGTCTAAGATATATGCTATCAGAAACGATAAAAAAAATGGCAATATCGCAGAACCCAAATCAGATAGTATCCATCCAATAAATAATATCGAAGTCAAAATAATCATCCGTTTTACGAACTGAGATTCTTTTCGGTAAGGAAATAACAAAAATAAAGGAATTAGTATAAGTGCCATAGGGCTACTGATTATACTAGTCTTGTATAAAAAGCCAATCAAGGCGATAATGCTTAATATTATCGAGCCAAAGATAGCAGATTGTTTCTTAAAAAAATCTTGATCCATATAAATAGCTACTCGCTTGAGATTGTAGGTTCTTGAATGTCTGTATATTTCAAATCAGTTTTTGTGTTATCTGTTATGGCTAAAACTATATCACAGTTTACTATTGGTCGTGGTTTTACAAGTTCTTTGTAACTACCAATGTCGTATGCACCCGGGCGTAGCTGCGTTTCCCCATCCATTACTATCATCAAATCACTTAGATAATCTGAGATGCCGGATTTTAAAGCCGCAAGCCTTTCATCTAACATATTTTTCTGGAACCACCCCTTAGTTTGCAAAAAGTAATGTGGCCTGCGAGTTAGTTCTAACGAATCTGTAAATTTGAATATGCGAGCCGGCTCATCCTCGTAGACCATAACGGGAGTGCCTAACTTCACAGAGCGATATAGAGAGTCGCCGTCCTCCCTTGCAATCCTGACGCAACCATGCGATGAAGCCTTGTTACCAAGATACCTATAATACCCGGAAGTTGCTAATCCATGGAAGCCAATATTGTAATTATATCCTACCCAGTTAATCAAAGCCGCATTGTTGAACTGTCTTGAGATAGCTTTCCTCAGTTTACTCTGTACAGCAAACAGCCCTGTGCGAGTTTTAATGCCTTTAGGCACTTTATCAGTGCCCGATGAAATAGGCAACACAAGTACCGAACGGTTGCGTCTATAGATATATACATATTGCTCTTGAAGTGGCAATTCGATGTATGTATCTCCCAAAACATATATTGTATCTTTGTACTGCGGTAAATTAATATTAATGTGTTTGGATTGGTTATAGAGATTCTTAGATTTGCTCAGATGAGTAGGCGTATCTTTTGCAACATTGCTCCAAATGAATGTAGCAATAACCAATATTATCAATATGGAAGATACAAATCTCATTTCATTACACTTATTTCTAATGAATCTGAAAACACTTTATTTTACAATAATAACAAAAAGCAAGCCAATTTGATATGATTAAAGCAAAAAATATATTTAATACTGCTAAAAAAATTGCAGTTGTCAGAACTGACAAGATTGGAGATATGGTTCTGACCATCCCCATGGGAGTGGCTCTAAAGAAAAAATTTCCCGATAAAGAGATTATTTTTATCACTTCAAAATATACTGCAGCTTTAGTGCAGAATAATCCTGCGATAGACAAAGCTTTTTTTATTGAGGATTATAAAAAAGGTATCAAAGAAATATTCTTAACAGAAAAGCCTGATATTGTATTTTTCCCTCGCCCCAGATACGACGAACTAAAAGCAGGATATTTAGCCAGAGTGCCTAATAGGATTACTTCTGCTTATAGATTATATTCCTTTTTTGCTAATCATAAAATCCATGTGCACAGAAAAATATCGGATAAACATGAAGCAGAATACAATGTAGGCATGATTAGCAGATTCTTCGATGAGGATTTGCCTGTTAAACTCTCTGCTGCCAAATTAGAACAGTCCGTCTACGCTGCGGTGAAAGATGTGCTGAAGCAACATACAAAACACGACAAATTTATTATCATCCATCCGGGAAGTGGTGGGTCGGCAAAAGATATTCCTTTACCTACCTTAGGTGAAGCTGCAAAAGAAATTGCGGATAACTACGAAGTAGATATTATTTTGACAGGCACCAAGCAAGAAAGAGAAGCTTGCAGTGTAATAAATAAAATATGCAAAGAAGCAATTGATCTTTCCGGCAAGTTCACACTAATAGAAATGATGGCGCTTACTGACTTGGCAGACACTTTGGTGGCAAATTCTACCGGAGTGCTTCATATAGCTGCCGGCTATGGAACAAATATTGTCGGGCTCTACCCAAATACTCCTCATTTGTCGGCTAAAAGATGGGGACCTTATACTGATGCAAAAGTTATAATTAGTCCACCAACTGAAGACACAGAAGAGCAAGACAATATGAAACTAATCAAATCATCTCAAATTATGAGAGCAGTTGCAAGTTTCTGGAAATAGATATTTTACAGGATATCTCGCTTTATACTTAGCAAATTCAACTATTTAGTTTATAATACAGAGAAATAAAAAATGGGATTGAAAATAGAAATCACAAGACTAAAAGATACTTTTAATGATTTACCTTTGCCTTCGTACAAAACTACCGGTTCTGCTGGTATGGATGTATATGCTGCTATTGAAAACAGCATTATTTTGCACCCGGGTCACACCACTTTAGTACCAACTAACTTGGCTATAGCTCTTCCTGAAGGATTTGAATGCCAAGTTCGGTCAAGAAGTGGCTTAGCTTTAAAAAACGGAGTATTCGCCCTTAACGCTCCCGGCACTATTGACAGCGATTACAGAGGAGAAATAGGCGTTATACTTTCCAATTTTGCTAAAGAAGCTTTTACTATAAGACGTGGCGATAGAATAGCTCAACTGGTTATTGCTCGTTATGAACAAGCAGAATGGGACATAGTGGACTCATTGGACGAGACAGAACGCGGTGCAGGTGGATTTGGTAGTACCGGAGTTTAAAGTAAATATTTAGTTGTGTAGAGACACAAAACTGTGCCTCTACACAATATAAAAGTAATTATGCTTTGTAATTTTTAGCAAAATCAAATAGTAATCTTACCCCAACTCCCGTTCCGCCTTTTGTTCGATAGGCTTCATTGGATGGCAAAAATGCAGGTCCGGCAATATCCAAATGTATATAAGGATAATCAGTAAATTTCTCTAAGAATTTACCTGCTGTAATCGCACCGGCAAGCTTACCACCGATATTTTTCATATCTGCTATGTCAGATTTCATCATTTCAAAGTACTCATCCCAGAATGGAAACTCTGCAATTCTTTCATAAGTGTTTTGGCCACTTTCAATTATAGCATTCATATATTTTCTGTCCGCATTCCCCATAGCGACAATCCCTAAAGTTCCTACCGCAGCGTGGGCAGCTCCAGTTAGTGTAGCTACATCAATAATTACTTCCGGATCAAACTCTTTAGCATAGCTAATTGCATCAGCCAGAAGCATTCTGCCTTCGGCATCAGTGTTAAGCACTTCTACAGTCATGCCATTGTGCATTTTAACTACGTCGCCCGGTACGTAAGCATTTCCATCCGGTCTATTATCGGTTGCAGGAATTAGCGCTATTACTTTTACAGGAAGCTTAGCTTTTGCAATAGCATAGATGGCTCCAAATACTGCAGCCCCTCCACCCATATCAGATTTCATTTCATCCATCGAACCGGGAGTAGATTTCAAGCTCAAACCACCGGTATCATATACCACGCCTTTACCTACCAATACTATTGGCTTTTTATTCTTAGCATTTTCAGGACTATAAGACAGAATAGAGAACGTAGGAGGATCTATACTGCCTTTATTTACAGCAAGCAATCCGCCCATCCCCAGTTCTTCAATTTTTGCTTTATTTAATATTTTTGTTTTAAATCCGGCATCTTCATCTCCCAGTTTTTTCATATCCATGGCAAATTGCACGGCATTCAGATAAGAAAGCGGTTCATTTATCATATCCCTTGCTAACAAAGTAGCATTAACAACAGCATTGATTTCAACCAAGTCCGTTTCTTCTATATCTTTATCCAATAACTCTATCGTTTTTAAAACAGGAGTTATCTTTTCAAGGTCTTTTGTAAAATATTTTACAAATTTGTAGGAAGCTAAAGCTAAGCCCTCTGCCACAGCTAAAATAGAGTCTTTTCTTCCATTCAAACCCTGAATAGCCACAGAGTCCATTTTTTCGGACTGAGCAGTAGCGGCAAAGCATGCACCTGCTTTGCGAAGAGTTTCATTGCGCTTGTAATCAGTAGACTCTTCGTCGATAATTATGAAAAGGAATTTGTCATAAAGATTGACAAGAATTTGCTTTTCATCAGCTACGATTTTCTTCTGTACAAAAGCTAAACTTTTACCATCCAGCCCAAGACTCTTTAAATCTATATTTTTACTGTCTATAACAATTAGATTTTTATCTGACACAGAATCAGTTTTTTTGAAAAAGTTCATATAATGCCTCATATAAAATTATATCATCCAAAAATTAAAGTATAATACAGAGACGTTACAATAGTAAAATACATTGTTTTTTACGAAATATGAACTTAAAAAAGAAGAATAAGAGGGAAGCAGAAAATCAGCCGGATTTGTCAATAGATGTAATTATAATCCTGTACATGAGCATAGAACCAAGGAGCATACTTACTTCCTTTGTAAGATAATATTAGGTAATTGCTTATTGAATAAGTGGTTTCAACCCCTTGCTATTTAATAACTTTAGTGCTTTTTCATCTTTTCAAATGTCATTTTTTGGCATACATCAATTAGCTATAACGAGTTTTATTTTAGAGTGGAATCAAGGTAGCTTTTGGGCTCTTCACTCCTAATTCTCAAAATATGCTTATATGTACTTTTATCAAGTTAATATTCTTTATGTTCCTTAGGACAAAAAATACGTAGGTACAAAAGTTGAAATTGAAGCACGCGGAAAAAGATTCCCTGCTGAAATAGTAAAATTACCTTTCGTAAAATAATCTACTTTATATAGATTTTATTAGCTCCAAAATTACTTAGTAGTTTTGGTGTTTTTTTTATTTATTTTAGAAATTGAATAAACTTTAAAGGTGAGAATATGCAGTCAAAAAATAAAATTACTCCATTCCTTATGTTTGCAGGTAATGCTGAGCATGCAATCAATTTTTACAAATCTATTTTTGAAGAAATTGAAATATCTGAGCAAAAATATTACCCGGAAAATACACCTGAACGTGGTGGCAAGTTAATGTCAGCCAAACTAGATATTTGCGGTAATAGATTTTATATTTCAACAGGTGGAGAGTATTTCCGCTTTGCAGAAAGCTTTTCTTTTATGGTGGAATGTGACTCTCAAGAAGAAATAGACAGATTTTGGGAAGCTCTTTCAGATGGCGGAACTGAACTAGCCTGCGGTTGGGTAAAAGATAAATATGGACTTTGCTGGCAAATAGTACCGTCGTTCTTATTGGAGGCACTGACCTTACCTGAAAGCGGAAATTTTGAAAGCATAATGCAAGCAATGATGCCTATGAAAAAAATAATCATAGCAGATCTGGGATATCATATATAAGTAGTCTAGAGTTTAGTAGATGGGCAGTTAAATATAACTGCCTCATCTAATCAAAGCTCTATTTAACTTTAAACGTTAGCATTATTTTTTCAGCAATACTTGCATAAGACTCATATTGCGACTCTTCACAAGTAAAGGTAAGCCCATAAGCTTTTTCATTTATTACTCTGTAATGCTGAACCCATTTCAAATCAACCGGCCCTAATTTACCTGTATACACCAACTTATGGTATTCAATCTCACCGTCAGTTACTCTTGTTGATTCGAGTATCTTTCCATCTGTTATCTTTTTTTCAATCTGCTTTTCTACCAACTGCATATAAGCATCCAGATCAAAATTGCTTCCTTCTAAGTTTTCTATACTCAAATGAATATTCTCAATAAAGAGGTCATCATCTGATGTCTCTTTGGCAAAAATTGAGATCCCTTTACCCTTTTTACCATACTCAATTAATTCAAATGTATCAGGATACTGAATCGAATAATTAGAATCTTCATACAATTCCCAGTTTTCCGAGAACTCCAATTTGTTTTCTTCCGTGCTCTGCCCTAAAGCAACAAAACAAAAAGACAGTATTATAAATCCAACATATAGAATATTTTTCATCGCAAATCGCTTCATAATATGAAATAAAAAAGTAAATACAATTTACATAATTTCTAAATACTAAAGCTATAATAATCCAAGACTTAATACAAAACGTCCTATAAATAGTACAATTTTAAATATATACTGTATTTTTTGCAGGACGTTATTTTCTAATATAAAAATCCAAACATCCATAGAGGTATTTTGTTCTCAAATCCAAATTCAATGTCATCACTAACAATAAATGAGTTGTCTATATCACGAATCTGGTGTTTTTGCTTATTTTTACCACCAATTTCAAATGTATATTTATCTGCAACTAAAAAATCAGATTTATTTGATGAGCAAATTTTGTACTTATGTTTCAATTGATTTAAAAAGAATGTTTCTCTGATATTCCCTATTTCAGGTTTATCCGCAGACAAGCTATAGCTCAACGTAGAATTATTTAAGTATATTTTCTCCGGTTTACTGAGGCGTGTGATCCCTTTTTTATCGTCATAAAGTGTATTAATTAGTTCTGCTCGTTCAAGTATATTTATCATCTTCAAAACAGTCTCTCTATTAGTCTTCATCTTTTCGGCGAGTTTTGTAATATTAGGCTTGAAAGGCACGCTCTCTGCTATAATTGCTAATAATTTTTTCGCTTTAAGAACTGTCTCATAGCTAAACTTTTCTATCAACTGGATATCATTTTCAATAATTATATTTATAATATTATCCAATTTTATAGGAACCATTTCAGGTGATTCTATGAAAAACGGATACGCACCGTATCTCAAATAATTTTTGAAATGCTTTACAGGAAGAATCTTTTGATTAATATCATGAGCTATTTTTACATGCCTCTCCAATATTTGCTCAAATGAAAGCACCGGGAACTCCATATTCTCGCTTAACATCAGGTACTCTCTAAAAGACATTGTCGGCATGCGGTATAGAATCATCCTTCTACTCAAATCAGCGTTGCCCTTATAAATTTCAAGTATTGAAGAACCCGAAACAACCATTTTCAGTTCAGGATAAAAGTCATATATATTTTTCAACTCAGTCGACCAATTAGGATATTTATGAACTTCATCCAAATACAAATATTTACCACCGCGCATCACAAAATCATCTACTAAGTCACTCAGCTTATTTTCGGTAAAGTAAATATCGTCTAGAGTAAGATATATGCTTTCGTCAAGTGGCAAGTTTGAAAGCATTTGAAGCATCATAGTAGTTTTACCACTACCTCTGCTTCCTAGGATGCAAATCAATCTAGAATCCTCATTTATTTCGTGTATAAGGGATCTTTCAAAACTGGTATTCAGTTGATTTAGTCGCCTAAGATATTTAGAATGTAATCTTTCCATATAATTATTGCATATTATAAAGTACAAATATAAATAAAAAACGTCCTATTTATAGGACGTTTTTTACAAAAGTAATATTGTTTAAGTAAATAATCTATTCTATTACAACTTCACCTAAATCAACTTCGCCTTTGTCTATCTCTATTTTTATAATATTTTCCTGCATTTGCTGATTAGGTCTGCCATAGTTTGTGTATATTTTACAGCGAACCTGAGGTTCTAAACTGGATTTTTGTCTTCGATTTGATTTATATTGAGCTTTGATTTTGTAAGTTCCCGGTTCAGCTTTTCTAATCATATAAACCTCAGGACTGTAATCGCGTGGCCAATTAGTACTTAAGTAGCCACCGCTTTTCGTAAATCTATATCCTTTATGGCAATTAGTCCTATCAGGTTCTTGCACCCAAAGATCAATATCTATTCCATCCATCACCCACGAAAGTTCGATCTTTAAATCTACAGCTGTTTCAAAAATATAATCAGAATCATAATTAGAAATGTCTATTTCATATTTGTGCTCTACCAAAAGTGTGTTAAATTCTGTTATCAGAGCAGTTCGTATGCCGCGACACTCCCAAGTGATAGAACTATTGAATAGATTATAAAGTGAATCCGCAGCCGCTTGATATTCTCCGTTTTCTTCCAAGCATAGTGCATAATCTCTGAAGCTTTGGGGTTCTTCATCTCTAATTTTTAGGATGTGCTTGTAAATACTTTTAGCAAGTTTATACTCTTTATGCTCCATCATGAAGCCGCCAACACGTCTAAGATTTTCATGATCTTCAAGATTTATTTCAGCAAGATTGGAAATAACTCTGCAGGCTTCTTTGATTTTTCCCTGCTTTTCAAATACTTTGGCAGCATCAAAGAAGAATGAAGGATTCATTGAGTTTTCTTTCCTAAGCTCAAAATAAGTATCTTCGAGCTCTCCAAGAGCAACTGAACTTAGAGTTTTGTAATATTCTTTTGAGGATTGGTAGGAAGTAAGATTAACTATTGAATTGGAAGTGTTTTTACTCTCCACTAGCTCAAAACCTGAATTACCTGATTCAGATAAAGATAAACCTTCATTTTCTTCATCTTCTCTTGTCGCTTGAGCAGATGTAATTACTACATTAGCATTATTTCTTACTTTGTCTTTTAGCTGAATATGCAGATTTACAATACTATCATGAGATCTTACACATTCAATAATTTTTGGTTCCTTTCCAATATAAGTTGCTTGGATATCAAACACAGAGAATGGAACATAATTGATCAAAAAACTACCATTAGGTTTTGTCTTAGCTCCTTTTCTTGTCCCTAAAATACGTACTATGGCTCCCGGTAATGGCTTGCCATTTTCATCTGTCACTTTCCCTTTAATAGGGTATGCCAAATCAAGCTCAGAGTAAAGGTTATTCACAATATACTTGGTAGTCTTTTTTTCAATATTATTCTCATATTCAACTTTAGGATGATTGAGCATTATAAAATTATCTGTGTAATCGGTGCGCTGATCCATCTTAATGGAATAAACAAAATGTCTTGTGTCTTTATCGAAAGTGAGTGGTGCTTCTTCAGCTTCAGAAAAAATAATGGAACTATCTCTCATAGAAAATTTTATAGTTATAGAATCAACTTGACTTACTCCTTGGTTTTTCAAATCTTGCAAGGTTATATTTGAGTATATTTTCTCTGCCGTACATGGATAATGGCTTGGTGAAGTGGTTTTTATGTCAGCTGTAATCTTCTTATTCTGTCCATTTACGATAATCGAATCAATTGTAAAAATATCGTAATCATAAGAATAACGCCCCTGATTGATACCAATTCTAATGCACTTTTCTTTATTCGAGTATTTGTCCAAAATATCACTGACAGGTACAACATCAAATAACTCATCAGAAGATCTTTTCCTATAATCATAATTTCGCATTAAAGATTGAGTTACTATATTGGAATAATAATCTTGATCATCAAATATCATAGCGATATTTTTTAGGATGTATACCTTGGACATATCTAAAGCTTTACTATCCTTAGCTATTTGAACTGCTATTCTACCATGAACATCATAAATAATATCTTTGAATTTTGAGCGAATTCGATTTTCATATTCTCGATACGGTAAATCTGTTACATAATAAAGACTATTGAGATGCAATCTGGATTTATGAACATACTGCAAATTTGCATAGCTATTTAATATATATTCCCAATAAAGTTTCTTTTCCCTTTTTGAAGAGAAATAGTCTACATAATCTTTAAGTAACTTCGAACTATCTATACCTTTCTGTGCTAAATCATAAAAATATTGATAACTGGAGCTATGGGATTCATATAAACTATCTTCTAAATTGTTATGAACAATACAATGCCAAGATAAATCTAAGCATTTAAAATATTCTTTGTTTAAATCTTTAAATTCAGGTAAAATCTCGTCTAAATCCAGAGTAGTAATTAATTCATCTTCAGGCGTTTCATCAATATGATCTCTAATGTATCTAATTTTATCACCTAACAGATCTGAATAATCATTCCATCTATCAATTTTTTTTAAGTCATCCTTATGAAGATAACGGTAACTATCTTTTATCAAATACAATTTACTATAAAAGGAATCCAAGTCTTTCGGACTAATGTTAACAGAAAGATTGAAATTGGAGTCTATACTAACATTGTTATTGTTATATTTTGGATCAATACCATTTTCCATTGAATACTTTGATGTAGCATGAAAAGAAAGATTTTCCAAAGTTGAATCACTTACTTCTTCAGCCATAAAATTTTTAATGTAAATATGGCTAAAATAGTATAGATCATAATAATATGGACTCCTACTGAAACGGGTACTTTTATCATTATATATGACACTATCGTATTCAATCATTTTATCAAATAAATAGTATTGCCCCTTTTTACTTCCGATTACACTGTAATTAATATATCTATGCTTACTAAAATCGAATTTCGGAAGTATCTCTTTCAAATTTATAACATAATAAGATTTGGTATCATTTGTAAAATCATCCTGAGCAATTAACTCACCTACTTTTTTATCGATTATTTTATAACAGGAATCCAGGTATTGTACTTCTTTAAAATCAAGTCCATACCATAATTTTATTCGATTTACTTGATTTTGAATTTCTTCTTTTAAATATTTTAGATTTTCTAAACTATCAGCAACTCGATCTTTGTTACGTCTTGCATAATATCTATCATATCTGGATTTTACACTATCATACTCAGCTCTCAATTCTTCAGGTGGCTCAATCTTATACCAATAATAATCCCTTGCTGTCTCTAAAACAATTAGCGAAGTAAAGGCAGTTACTAAAGAGTATTTTTTACCCATTGCTGTTATTTCTTTTTCGTTTTGTGTCTGGTTTAAATTTAAATCTGCCAGCTTTTGTTTCGCCCAGATTTTGTGGAGGATCACTGAGTTTGTGCGGTTTGCTTCTGTTATGTTGACTGGAATTGTTTTAGTTACCTTATTTCCATATCCAAATT
>JBFHIJ010000020.1:0-49238 GCA_041596515.1 Chlorobiota bacterium | reverse complement strand
CCTCCTGCCCCAGCAAACAGTTCTAGCACAGTAAAATCTGCTAATGGAGTAACAAAACTAGTCTCATCATCTTCAGTTTGACTATCAAACAAAGACCCCATGAATGCTTCAACTTCAGATTTTTTATAAATTCTATAATTTGATCCAGGTTCTCTGACAGCAGTTAAAACACCTTCATTGTCCCATCTTCTTAGCGTTTCTTTGCATTTACCAACAATTTCCGCAGTCTCAGCTAGAGAATAGTATTCTTTCATAACCACATTGCAAAACATTACACATGGTTACAAATATAAAAAAATAATTCTTTTAAACCTATAAATAATATCAAGAATAGGGCATCACCCTCAGCACACTTATACCCAAAGCCTTTTTACTGCCGGCTATGTAATCAGAGATTCTAACATCTATAATTACTTTTTTCTGTTTGGAGGAGGCGTGCATAAATCTTGCAGTTTTGCCTTCTTTTATTATCATACCTGTGTGTGAGTAGTCTAATCCTTTGATGGATGTGGCTATAGCTATAATGTCGCCGGAGCGAAGGTCTTTTTCTATTTCTTTTACGTGCTGCTTTGGCACGTAAACTCTTTTATTTGAGTTAAGTTCGTTCTCTATTGATTGTATTATATCTACATAGTCAGGGTTGTTTTTTAGCTGTTTATAGTATTTAGGATTCGCACTCATGAAGCCAACGTCTCCAACTTTTTCTATGTGTTTAAAGTTAGGGGTAATATCCTGCACTATCCTTTTTTTAACGTTGTCTCTGATCCAATCTGATGTATAATGCAAGCGTGAAAGATAGCTATCAATTTTCCCATCTCTATATCTCATTCTTGTCAGCTCATTTCGGAATGCTTCTGCTGTCAGTTCTTTCTGTTTTATAATTTCTGCAAGTGCAAGAGAGTTTTCATAAAATGTAACGCAGTCTAATTCACTTAGGTTAAGCACACATGTTTCTTTATCAGCAACTTCCAATGTGCCACCTACGTAAGGAATGCCAATAAACTCTTTACCTATGGCAGCGACTAACTCAGTTTTGGTAAGTTTTTTATACTTAACTTTAGAAAATTTAGTAATTACGCTGTTGAATTTTTCTAAGTCTGCCTTAGTAAACTTCGAGTAATCTCTTTGCGAGGCAGCAGCTTTTAAGCCGGACTTGGCAAATAGTAAAGTAAGAGCTGATATTTTTATAAAATTTCTGCGATCCATGTTTTTATCTCTCTACAAAAATGTTTTTAATGCATCAATTACGCCCTGCAAATCATCCTTACCTATAAAAAAGCTCTTCTCTTTGTCACCTTTTTGAATTTTCATTTCAATAAAAGTACCTATTCCTACTATCTCCTGAGCAGAGAAATTATAATTTCTATCCTTACCATTATAGCCCAGAGAGGTATCTACCTTACGAGTTTCTGGCACAAAAGTGTCTTCTTCCTCTGCCCTGTCAAATAAACTGCTATCAGCTTCTCCTTCGTAACCTTTGTCTGCTTCAGTCGGACTTTCTCCTGCCGCAGTCCTGCCAAGCACATCGCATCTTTCATTTTCAGGGATGCCGTCGTGTCCTTTTACCCAGACGAATTTAACAGTTTTTCCCTTCATTGTTTCAAGGATTTTTTTCCACAGGTCTATATTCAGCACTTTAGATTTATCTGCTTTCTTCCATCCTCTCTTCTGCCAGCCATTTATCCAGTTTTTGTTAAAAGCATCGATGAGAAGCTTCGAGTCAGAGTGTAGCATCACTTCACTGCCCTCAGGAATATTCTCAAGTGCTATAGCTGCTGCCAACATCTCCATGCGGTTATTGGTAGTTTTTCTAAACCCGTAAGAAAACTCTTGTCTCTCATCTCCATGCTTAATTACAACTCCATAGCCACCGGGTCCCGGATTACCAAGGCTACTACCGTCTGTATATACAATATATGTACTCAACTTTATTCCTTTTTATTGTGATATACAAATATGCTGATTTTAAAAGACTTTCTAAAGAAATAAAAAATCATTTTGATTTTAGGGATAAATTATTTTAATTGTATAAATGCAAAACTTCGGGGGAGTTAGAAGTTTTGGCCTCTCTCTTGCAGCATAATAATTAATATGGAAAATGACTATGACTACCATAGAAATCATTGGATTTGAGTCGCAGACCGAATCTGAAGTTAAGATCCCTTTGTTTCAGATGAGCGTTTCAGCCGGCTTCCCTACGCCAGCTGACAGCACAGTAGACAAAGAAATTGACTTAAACGAAATGCTTATTGCACATCCGGCGGCTACAATTTTTGCCCGTATTAATGGAACAGAACTGGAGCCTTATGGAATCTGCGATGGAGATATTCTTATCGTTGATACAGCTGTGGAGCCCGAAGACGGCAAGCTAATACTTGTTGATTTGTCCGGCAATTTTACTGTAAAAAACTACCGCCTAATCGAAGGTGAAGAGTTTTTGGAGTCCCATGACAGGCAGTATTTACCGCTAAGTATTGGCGAACTAAGCTATAAAACTGTTGGAGTTATCACTGCTATTATTCATTCTTTATAATATAATTAGAGATAAATGAAGGCTAAAAAAATCAGCTCTATCAAAGCGAGTATTGACTATGAAGCACCTCTGTTTGATGCGTCTGTGCCTATTGGTAAACTGACACATACTAACAGCCAAAAGATGTACAATCTAAATGAGCTCTTGAAAACAAAGCCAGTGGGTATGTATTTAGTGAAAGTCAATGGCGAAAGCATGATTGACGAAAATATCTTCGACGGAGACATATTAGTTGTGGATTCTACTGAAATAGCAAGCTCCGGCAAAGTAGTTATTGCCTCTGTAAATGGGGAGTTACTCGTAAAAACATACAAGGTAATAGACGGTACGGTGTACCTATTCTCGGCAAATCATAAATTCCTCCCCATAGAGATTCTCAGCTATTATGATTTCTCTATTCAGGGTGTTGTAAAGCACGTCATTCACGTTCTTGGAAAGTAATCACTGCCTCTGAAGTATTATCTTGTGGATTTTATCTGCATTTGCAAATGCCAACTTTTTAGAAAGATATTCAAAGTGAGAAGGCAGTTGCATTTTTTGAATTTCTAACTTAGCTCCCAGTTTCTGCCATATCGGAGGCATGACCTTAAGATATTGCTTAGCACCGCCCTCTTTGTCATCAGCCATGTAAAATATTTTTGTAATACCACTGTTAATGATGCGAGTCATGCACATTGGGCACGGCTCCAGTGAGCTATATAAAACTAGTCCCGATACGTTATATAGCTTCGAGTTCTCATGTTCTAAAGTATTAATAGCATCCATCTCAGCATGCAAGGCACTTGAAAAAGTCGGGAACACCATCCTATTTTGACCGTGAGCAATTATTTCATCGCCCGAATAAATAAAACTTGATATCCCAAAATTACCCTTCATATATGCATTATAAGCCTCTTCCAGGAGTTTGAGAGCCGGAGTAAATTCTTCATTTTTATATTCTTGTCTAAGAGCTATAAGTTCATCTCTAAACATAATTGAACCCTGATTTATTTTTGGCTTGCTTTTTGTTTCTTCTGAGTATAGAAACGAAAGATAGTCTGAAAAATTATTACTGAGTTTCTATTCGCAAATATATATTAACTTAATCAGTCTTTGACTTTAACAATGTTTCAATATTTCAAAATTTGGGAGACTATGGGTATGAAAAAGTTTCTATTACTAATCTTATTAGCAGTTATTGCTATTCCTTCATATGCAGCTGACATTAAAATCAGTGGGGATGCTCGAGTCCGTCCTCGTATGGATGTCAAAGATGCAACCGATGCAGGAAAAACTCTTTCTCAAGATTTCTATTACATGTACAGAGCAAGAGTAAAGGCAAAAGTCAGTATTGGTGATGGATGGATTATGAATACTATGATCGGTCATAATGGTATTGGTCAGTATAACGGCAACTTTGCTCAAGGGGCTTCTCCGGATTTGCTTGGCAATGAGCCTGCCAGTCAACTTGGCAATGATGCAGCCAAACGTTCTGGTTTAGACTTCCTCGAAATGAACTTCGGATATCAGGGTGAAAAGTTTGGCTTCCTCTTAGGTCTTGTTGGTGCCGGTGCTACGAATAATCCTATCTATGATTTGCACTTCTACCCAACTAAAATGGTAGATATACCATATTTCATCTTTAACACTGATGCATATTATGGCGGTAACGCTTATTTAAAAGTAGGTGACGGCCAATTCAACATGTCAGTCATGGTTGACGATAATGAAGGTATGAAAGTAGAAGATGCTGACGGAAATGAAACAAAGAATACGACAGATCAGTATACTTTGATGCTTGGTTACACTCATAATATCGACAAATTGCATTTTGGCTTAGAAGGTCTTTATACAATGGCAGATGACTCCTTAGCTGCTCCTATGACATTTGGTTTGAACATAGGTCATAAAGATTTAGCAGGTTTTACTTTGGACTTATTCGCAGGCTACTCTCAACAGGGAGTTGAGACAAAAGATCTGTTTGTTGTAGATGAAGAAAACAATCCTTCTCCACAGCAATATGGCTATCCAAACTATGAATACTCTGCCTATTTAGCTAGATTAAAAACTACTAAAAAGTTAGGACCGGGTAAAATAGTGGCATGGTTTGATTATGCAAACAGAACAGATAAAATGATTGATGGAACTGAAGACAAAAATAATTTTATGTATCTATGGGCAGGATACACTTGGATAGTTTACTCTTCTGAAAATGGTAGCTTTGACATTACACCTCGCATTAGATATCAAATCAATGATAAAAAAACCGGAGATGCGGATAAAATCAATTTGCTTACTAGAAACAGATTAGAACTAGAATTCAACTATAAATTCAAATAAAATCAGCCGCATCTTATACTGAATAGCCATAACCTGTGAAGATTGTGGCTATTCTTTTTTTATCAAAATACTTATAAATAATAATGCTTTTGACAAGTCTGTTATAGTATAAAAACTATAATGCTTTTGAGAAGCTTATTTTAGTAAACAAACAACTCAATATTATGATTGATATAGAATTTCAAGAAAAACCGACTATTTTAATAGTTGACGATCAAACGGAAAATATCCAGCTTTTAGCGAATGTACTTAAAGAAAAGTACAAGCTTCTAATTGCGAATAGTGCAGAAAAAGCATTCAAAATAATGGAAAAAATCTTACCTCATTTGATTCTTTTAGATGTCATGATGCCGGAAATGGATGGCTACGAAGTTTGTAAAATATTGCAGAATCATGAAGAAACTAAAGATATACCTATCATATTTCTAACTGCAAAAAGTGACGTTGAAAATATCATACATGGTCTGGAACTAGGTGCTTCTGATTATATCACTAAACCATTTAGTATCAGAGAGTTAAATGTAAGAATTAATAACCTACTCAAGCTATCTATGGCATATCAATATATGAATATGCAAAAAGATGAAATGGAAGAAATGAGCGATGAGCTTATTCGCTACACAAGTGATCTATACGAATCACAAAAAAGCGTAGAAGAGAATGCTTTTCAAATGAATAAAGTCTTAGGTGAATTAGCCGAATCACAGGAGAAATTACAAATATCGAACTCTGATTTAGAAAAATCTAACAAAGAAAAAGACAAGTTTTTTTCGATTATTGCACATGACTTAAAAAGTCCACTTTCGAGCCTTAGCAGTCTTTTGCAAATGATTCAAGATGAAAGAGACACTATGAGCAATGATGAAAAACACGAGATACTTGGGCTTTTACTTAATAATTCTAAACATGTATATGACTTGCTGGAAAATCTGTTAGAATGGTCTAGAGTGCAAAGAAAAGTGAATACATTTGCTCCGATTGTATTGCCTGCTAAAGGAATTGCCGAAGAAACTCTGCAGTTACTTGTTACTCAAGCGTCTAATAAAGAGATAACTCTTACAAACAATATTAACGAAAAGACAAAAATCAGAGCAGACTATATGATGTTTTCAACTCTGATTAGAAACTTAGTTTCTAACGCTATTAAATTTACTCCGCAAGGAGGTAGTATCTCTTTATATTCTAAAGATGATGACAACGACTTTGTTCGCTTTAGTATTATAGATAATGGCGTTGGCATGGATGATACAATCAAATCGAAGTTATTTAAGATTGACGAACATATTACTTCTCTGGGTACTAATAATGAAAGAGGCACGGGGCTTGGACTTATACTTTGCCAAGAGTTTGTTACTCTGCATGAAGGTGACATAGGAGTAGAATCAGAAGTAGGCAAAGGATCTGAGTTCTATTTTACATTACCTAAACAAGTATAGACTAAACTATGAATATTTTAAATAAATTAGATGCTCAGTTAATCAACCTTTATCTGCTTAGTTTTAAAGATAAAAAGTTAGAGTCCGAGTATAGAAAAGATAACACTGATAGGCATTATCTGTCTCAACGGTTGTTACTGTTAACCGGCATAATATTTTTTGCTTCTTTTGCTTTTTATGATGTATTTTTTCAACTATATGCAGTTGACGAATTACTAATAGCAAGGCTTGGTATATTTACTCCTGCACTCCTGCTAATATGGACTTTTTCCATCTTGCCAAGTTTGAAACAATATTTTACACTTTTTGCTTCTTTAATTGTAATAATATCTGCAGCAGGGATTTCTTATGTAATTTTTAAAACTCCTATGCACTTGGCAGATAGCTATACTTATGGCTTAGTTCTAACCCTTGTATTTGGATTTATTATGATAGATATCCGGGTTACCATTGCAACGATAAACTACTTTATCATCTCTCTCATTTACTTTTTAGTTATAAGCCAAAAAAGCAATGTCCCCTCTGATTTCATATTGACAAACATCGTATTATTTGTTTCTCTTGGTTTCACACTCATTATTGGTAGATATACTATAGATTTCTATAAACGTATAGATTTTATTGGTCGCAAGAAGTTAGAAGAAGAAAAATTGAAAGTAAAAAAATCATTTCAAAGAGAAAAAATATTAAATGATGCTAAAGGTAGATTTACCAATGTGATTGCTCACGTATTTAGAACTCCTCTTGCGACTATACAAAACAATATTAATATTATAGAGCACAAAGCAGGAGTTGCAGGCTTGGATATAAGCAAAGAGACAGATTTACTTATACGGTCTACTAAAAATATCTCTTACAATATTGAAAGAGCACAAATTATAATTAAGTTTGACTCTGGGCAGGTAAATATTGAATATAGTAGCTTTTCTATAAACGCTTTACTCAATGAAGTTGCTCATAAAATCAATCAATTAGAATCTTTAAATAGAATTTTCCGCATCAATCAGGAAGAGGGAACCGATTTAATTACTTCAGACAGGTCGTTACTTAAACGTATCTTACTAAATTTTGCCAGTAATGCTGCCAAGTTTTCACGCCGCAATACTGAGATTATAATTAATTGTAAAATCAGTGCAGACTTTGCAGAATTTGAGATTATTGATTCGGGATATGGCATAGAAGAGGAACAACTTCAAAATATTTTTGAAATATACTACCACTTTAGTTCAAATCCAATGATTATGGGGCTTGGCTTGGGGTTAGCTATCATCAAAAGAGCTGCAGATTTGCTTAATGCAGAAGTCAAACTCGAGTCTGAAGTTAATAAAGGAACCAAAGCGTATCTTAAACTACCTCTAAATCACTAATTTGGTCTCTTTTTTGATAGGAGCATAAGTAATCAAATTTATTAATTCCACTTAGGAAAATAATGGATAATACTTCTAAAAATATTTTAATGGTGTTTCTTTTTGTCTTGATATTTTACTTGCTTTCCGTATTGTCGTCTCTCTTATTGCCATTAGCTATTGCTTTTTTGATGGCTTCACTGTTTTCTCCCTTGATAGTTTTTTTAAGCAAAAAGAAAATCCCTAACTTTATTATTTTACCGCTTATCTCTATTATAACATTAGCCGTGCTCTATGGTATCGCAAATATTTTTATTGAGACAGTCGATGCTATTGCCATCCAACAAGATTATTTGTTGGCTAAGCTGCAGGCAAAATTCCAAGCATCCATTATCTGGCTAAATGATATTTCAGGTAATGATTTTTCTCAAGCAAGCTTCGTTTCAGAGTTAGAATCAATGCTGAGCGCAGAGCGAGTGTCTGCATTAATCAGCAGCGTCGTAAAAGGTTTAGGCTCTTTTACAAGTTCATTCTTTATGTTTGCTCTTTATTATATAGTACTGCTTGCAGGCATGGCTTCTACTGAAAAATACATCAGATATGTAGCCGGGGCAAATGGCGACAGAGCTTTCAAAAGATATATGCAGATGCAAAAGTCTATTATTTCATATATGCTTTGGAAAACGATGATTAGCCTCTTTACAGGTGGCTTGGTTACCGGTGTTTGTTATTTATTTGATATTAAATTTCCACTGTTTTGGGGATTTATTGCTTTTATTTTAAATTTCATTCCATCTATCGGTTCTATTGTAGCTACTGTACCTCCTATTTTAATGGGTATTATTGAGTTAGATTCTTTAAATGCAATTTTGTTCCTTGCTCTTTTACTAACCGCCATACAAGCTATTGTAGGAAATGTTGTAGAGCCTCTTATAATGGGCAATAGACTTAAATTAAATACTCTTACTGTGCTATTTGGACTTGTATTTTGGGGATATATATGGGGAATAACGGGCATGATGCTATCCGTCCCCCTAATGGTTATACTCAAAATTGTTTTTGAACAAACAAATTCGCTAAATTTTGTTGCCAGAATGATGGAAACTCCTGACGATAATATTATTAAACAAAACGTGGATGACTAAAAAAATGAAAAATACTATCACATATTTATTCGTATTATTTTTAACCTTTTCTGTGGCCATAGCACAAGAAGATCCAAAATTTCAAACCGGTGAGAAACAAAAAGCGTTTCAAGATTTTACAGGGAATTGGAAAATTATATACAATGGATTTGACCTTGCACATAATTTAAATAGCTCCATCACAGGCAAAGCTAATATCTCAACAGACTTTAAAGGTAGTTATTTAAATATGGTCTTTGACTTATCCACAGAAGACTCAGAATTTAAAATGATTTGGACTTTTGCCTATGATTGTATAAGCAATAAATATGTACTGTATTCTAAAAATTCTGCTATGACTTATCCCTATTACGGCGCGGGAGATTATGATACAGAGTCCAAGTCTTTTTCTTTTTTAACTAATGCACATGACGAACACGGAAACCGTTTCAAAGTAGTACTGAAATGGGAAAGAGAAGATAAATTTTCGCTCCTTATGTATAACTTTACTATCAAGAATGCGGAAACTTTAGTGCAGCAATACACACTTATCAAGCTTGACTAAATAACTTTTACTGATAATATACAGTAATAGCTAATCTTGTTCGTATAGCAAAGTTAGTAATATATATTATTTTACAAAGGATAATTATGAAAGCCAATTTGAAACTCGACCGCAATATGCGTATTATCGGAACTAATGAAAAAGGTTTGGAAACTACTTTTGATACCAGTCCTAAAGTCGGTGGCGAAGATACTGCAGCCACTCCTATGGAAATAATGCTTCAGTCTGTTGCAGCTTGCTCGTTTATGGATACTATTAGCATCTTACGCAAAAAAAGAAAAACGATTAATGATTTACAGATTGACATAGAAGGCGAAAGAACTGAGGAGCATCCTAAAGTTTTTAAGACTATCGTGTTGAAATACACTTTAGTTAGCCCGGACGCTGAGCTAAATGATTTGGAAAGAGCTGTGGAACTGTCGCAGGATAAATACTGTGGTGCATCTGCTATGATGAAACTTGCAGGAGCGAATGTATCCTATAAAGTAGAATTAAAAAGACCATAAACATATTTAGATTTCATTTGCCATTCTCGAAATAAAAAGATTAATATATTTTGAGAGTGGCATTTATATTTATATCTTTGTCTTTTTTATACCCAATCCGAGTTAAAAATCCTTATGAAACCTCCATTTTCTGATAAAGAAATTGTTTTTGATGTCCCTGCTTTTGAGTCCGGGACTTTTAAAAATGGAACTGAGTATTACCTAATAAATGATGCTAATCAAACGATTACTACTATAAACATAATTGCTCCGGCAGGTGCCTATTTTGATAAACATCCCGGAACTGCTGCATTTGCCGCAAAACTAATGCAAAGGAGCACTAAGAATTATCCGGCATCTGAAATCAATAGAAAATTAGAGAATATGGGACTTAACCTCTCATGCTCAGGCTTATGGGATGAAGTTTCATTCAATCTTACCGGGATGCCGCAGTTTATAGAAAGTGGCTTGGATATATTAGGCGACATTCTAATTAATCCAATGTTTGAACAGAAAGAGTTAGATTTCCTAAAAGCTAAAACTGTTTCATCTATAGAGCAAGACTTGGTAAATCCAAGCTTCCTTGCTCAAGTTGCTTTTAACAGCAGTCTTTATAAATCACACCCATACGGCAGATCGCGAATAGGCTCTATAGAAAATGTAGGCTCAATCAGCAGAGATGATTGCATTGATTGGCATAAGAATTTATTAAAATCTAAAATGACTGTATTTATAGCAGGGAATTTTAATAAAGACCGAATTTTAGCCCAAATGGAAAATATATTATCCAACTCTATTACTTCTGATAAAGTGCCGACTATCCAAGCTGTCAACTATAATTTCACTGACGAGCCTATTTTAGTTGAGAAAAAGGAAGCACCTCAAGTTACCATCAGATACGGCTTCCCGACTATAAGCAGAAAAGATGAACATTACCCTTACTTACAACTGATAAATACTATCCTTGGCGGGTACTTTCTGTCAAGATTAAATAAAATAATCCGCGAAGAAAAGGGATATACTTACGGACTGCATTCTACAATCGAAAACAGAAAAGCTGCGTCGGCTTTCTATATTTCCTCAGATATCAACGCCGACAAAGTAAAGGAAACTTTAGAAGAAATAGATAAGCAAATTGATATTATCGCAAATAATCCAATACCTCAGGAAGAGTTATTACAAGCACAAAGGTATATTTTAGGAATATTCCTACGATCAACAGAAACTCCGCAGCAGGCAGCTTCTTTAATCAGAACTACTAAAATTTATGACTTGCCTATAGATCATCATAAATATTTAGTAACAAAAATCAGCACTGCCACACCCGAAATATTATTACCACTTCAGGCAGAGCTTTTCGGAAAAATTAAAAAAACAGTCGTACTTTGCGGTGACTTAGAAAGAATTAAGAAGCAGATTTAGAAACTTATATCTTAGTAGGAATTTTGCAACAGCAGAATTCCTACGTTTTTTCCGGCAATACTTTTCTCATTTTACATCACATACCCTTACACATCTTAACTAATATTATATATTTCCGCCGTATATATGAAATTTTTCTTGCTAATTTTTTTGATTATATTGCAATGTATTGCATTATAATTAACATAAGGTATTATTTATGGTTTGATTTAACATTAAAGTCTCTAAAGAAATTGATTTTATTTCAAAAAAGGCTTGGCAAATTGCCAAGCCTCGCACCGTACATGTTATTCCATAGCAAATTTATAGGTACTCTCATGAAATTTTTATATATCTTTATGGTTTTTTCCATTTTTTTAGCCCCTACACTTGATGCCGGTAAGTGGAATAAACCTTTATATCTTAATAATGGCCATATGGCGAGTAATATTGAAAGCATAGTATTTGATTCTTTATATAATATGTGGGTGGGTACCAATGCGTGTTTATGGAAAGTTAATAAAGATGCTGATTCCGTTAGTTTCATCCCTTATCTTACCCGTGGCGATGATACTGTAACTTATTCGAACTTTCCTGCATCATATAAAGCTGATGCTAGTATTTTTTTTCATGGACAAACGGCAGTAGCTTCTTGTGCAGATACACTGTTGTATTTAACACAAGAATCTATAATAAAGTTTGATGAAAGTTATCCACTCTTCAAAGAAATAGAATTTGAAAACCCAAGATTGGATAAGATCGTTTATTACGACAGCTCATTTTATATGATTTTACGTAATAGTGATTTTATATTCCCGGGCATCTTCAAGCTATCAGAAAGAGACAGCACACTGACTAGAGTGTTTCGCTTTGATTCGGAGAAATACCTTCCGGAACTTATGGGTAGTGCAAGATATTTAACTACTCTAAACAATCAACTCATATACCCCTCTGAATTATATGGAGCTACTACATATAACTCCCAAACTGCTGAACGAAAATATGTTGACTTTAGAGAAAAAGTAAAAGACACAAATATGTTCGTCAAATCAAGCTTTCTATATGATGGGATTATGTATTTTACTACCGGACAATTCCAATTTTATAAACTTAATATGACAAGCTTTGATTTCACAGTTGAAGATTTGACTACATCACCACTATATTTAAATAATATTGAGGAAAAGTCAAACATGGTCATAAATATCAAAGAAGTCAATGAAGATTATATGTTGTTTTTAGGTATTGATGTACATAGGGATTCGTCGCTGTACATTAGGTACAACAATACTAATAAGTGGGAGCTAATTAACCTCTCTCCAGATGAGGAATGCGATTTAGTTTCCAGACTAAATATACATCTAACACCTGACAAAACTAGACTGTGGTTTTATTTTCGTTGGTGGACTCCGGTAGAAGGAGACGATGGTAAAAAGTACTCTCATTTCCTTAGGAGCTATGATATTTATGCATCTCCTGACAATGTAGAAGAAACAGAGGCTTTGCCTACTTTATATCCCACAAAAGTATATCCAAATCCGGCAAAAAGGAGTATAAATGTAGACTTTTTCATTCATCCTGATTTTTCACAAAAAGTCAAATTCCAAATATATAACTATATGGGTATTATAATTAAAGATTTGGATGGAAGCTATACATACAATGCACAAACTGCTTTTGGCAAAAAACAGATTGACATAGAAAATCTACATCATGGTATTTATTACTTTGTAATTGATAATGGCAGTGAAAAAAGAAGTATAGGTTTTGCTGTTGAGTAGTTTAGAATACTGTTTTATAAAATTTATTTTGATGGAAACATTATGAAATCACTATTTATCTATATTGCATTTTTAGTCCTATCAAATTTTACACTGACCGCAGGAAAGTTGAACGAAAAGCTATATATGGATGTTGGTAAGGATATATTAGGTCAATCCGGATATAATTTTGATTCTACCGGAAATTTATGGTATGGAACTAAAAAGAGCTTTTGGCTTGTCAATAAAGCAGGTGATTCTATAAAGCATATAGATAAAATAGTCAGAGGCACGGACACGGTATGGTATAATAAATACACTACTGATGAAGATAGAATTGCAACTATTGCATTTGGAGAAGAAACGGCAATAGCAAACTGCCATGACACAATCCTATATATTACAGCTGATAAAATATTGAAATTTGACAAGAGTTTTCCATTTTTTAAAAATACTGAAAGGAAGTACCCTGTAATAGATAAGGCATTTTATATAGACAGCACTTATTATTGTTTTATATTGCCTGCTAAAAGATATACTTATCCTTTTGACGGAATTGTCAAATTTGATACGAGAACAGAGCAGTGGTCAGAATTCAAATTTTTTTCCTATTCAGATATAAAAGAAAGTACAAACTTCATATATTCAAACAGATTTATGTTTAAATATGATAGCAGTTTAGTCTACACTGCTTATTCTTGTGGTTTAGTTTTTATCAATGACACTACGAGCACTTTACTTGATTTCCGTGAGGTGTTTTCTGATTATGAAATAATATCAACCCACTCTTATTGCCGTCGGAACGACCTGATTTACATAAGCACTACTGGTTTTCAGCTTTTTAAATATAATCTTCGTACAAACAGCTATGAAGTTGAAGACCTTACAAAAACGCCTATGTACACCGACAATATCAAATTGAATCCTGAACTTAAAATAAATATTTGGGAAGCAAATGACAGGTATATGCTTGCTTATAATACAAACTGTAGTCGTTCTAACTTGCTCTATATCAAATTTAAAGATAAGGAGTGGGAAAAGATTCCAATGGATAAGTTCAGCAAATACATGAAAATGGGACCTCCAAATTTAATACTCACTCCTGAAAAAGATAGACTATGGTTTGGATTTATAAGTGCCACTCAACCGGATACTACAATAAATGATATACCATATCACTATTTTTTGACTTCTTATGACATATTTGAAGAGCCGGACGCAATAGAAGACACAGATCAATTCACAAGCTTGAACCATACAAAACTATATCCAAACCCTACAAAAAAGTATATCAATTTAGAGTTTTCGACTCGCCCAAATTTAAGGGATAAGATGAAATTTGAGATATATGATTACATGGGAAGAAAAGTGAAGGAACTCGATGCTAGTTACGCTTATAATACCGGCGAAGACTTGGGCATCAAGCAGATAGATGTAGAAGAAATAAATTCGGGTATCTACTTCCTTCTTATTGATAATGGCAGAGATAAAAGTTGTATCCGCTTTGTAATAGAGTAAACATTATAATATTAATATGTTATCAATATACAAATGGAGTTTCCAAAATTCTTGAGTGAATAGATACATAAGTGAAACTTTTTAAATTTATATTTTTAAAGCTCCTGAATTATGCTTACTTTTGTCTTTAGAATGCAGCATATTATTCACAACCCTTCTTTTAAAATATGTTATACTACCTATTCAAATGGATCAATGAAATGTTTGACCCACCGGGGTTCGGTGTGTTTCAATATATTTCATTCAGAGCTGCGGCGGCGGCAGTAACTGCGCTTCTGATTAGTTTCTTTTTCGGTCCTGCAATCATCAAACGTCTGCAAAGTAAACAAATTGGAGAACAGGCAAAGAAAGAACTACAAAAAGTAGGCAATCACTCTTTGAAAGCAGGCACGCCTACTATGGGTGGGCTGATAGTTCTTCTTGCACTACTTGTGCCTACTTTGCTATGGTCAAATCTAAATATGTACATTATTCTAATTGTTCTTACCACTGCATGGTTAGGAGCTGTGGGCTTTTTAGATGACTATCTCAAAGTAATTAAAAAATTGCCCAAAGGGCTTATTGGCAGGTACAAGATTGTCGGCCAGGTAGGTATCGGTCTGATAGTAGGTGCAACTATTTATTTCTTCCCTGACTTATTTCCTACGGGATTCGAAAAGATAAATACGCTGACCACTGTTCCTTTTTATAAAAACTGGAACGTAGACTTTGGCTTGCTCTATATACCATTAGTTATTTTTATAATCACTGCTACATCTAATGCAGTCAACCTAACTGATGGGCTTGACGGTCTTTCCATAGGCACAGTCGGGATAGCAGGTCTTGCATTTGCGACTATGAGCTATTTCTCAGGGAATGCAACTTATGCCGAGTATTTCAATATCATTTTCCAGCCGGGCAGTGGCGAACTTACTATTTTTACTGCAGCACTGGTAGGAGCATCCTTAGGCTTTTTATGGTTTAATGCTTACCCTGCTCAGATATTTATGGGAGACACCGGCTCTTTAGCTTTGGGTGGAGCTATCGGCGGACTTTCAATTCTTATCAAGAAAGAGTTTTTATTACCTGTTTTAGGTGGTATATTCTTCGCTGAGGCGATTTCTGTTATACTTCAGGTTAGTTACTTCAAGTATACTAAAAAGAAGTATGGTGAAGGCAGACGCATTTTTAACATGGCACCTTTGCATCACCATTTTGAGAAGGCCGGCGTACATGAAGCTAAGATAGTAAACAGATTTTATATTGTAGCTGTGCTATTGGCTATCATTGCTATTTCTACTTTCAAACTACGCTAAAATTTTTGTGCTTAGAATAGAAAAGGAGTTGAATCTAATAATTGAACCAACAAAATTTAGATTTAGCTCCTTTTCTGGTATGTATTACAAGATTCTACACATATTCCAGATTAATCCCATAATTCCGATAGAAAATTACTTTGTTCTAAGAGACAGCTCCCATTTACGCTTTTCTATGGTTTTTTTCAAATATATACTGTTTTTTTGAGGCAAACCTAAAATATATGTTATACATATTTCGTTATAATCACTGACTGAAGAAATAAATACTTAATATTTTTAATCGGAGAGATATCATGGCTAAGATTACATTACAAGGCAACCCTATCAATACAGTTGGCGAATTACCTCAGGTTGGAACTAAAGCACCGGAATTTAAATTAACTACATCAGAACTTGCTGACGTAACATTAGATGCATATAAAGGTAAAAAAGTTGTTTTAAATATTTTCCCTTCTTTAGACACACCTGTTTGTGCTACTTCTGTAAGAAAATTTAATGCAGAAGCAGATAAATTAGAAAACACAGTAGTTCTTTGCGTTTCAAAAGATCTTCCTTTTGCACACCAAAGATTCTGCGCTACTGAAGGTTTAAAAAATGTAGTATCCGTTACTGAATTAAGAGAAGATGCTGGCTTTAGCAAAGCTTATGGCGTTGGTATTGTTGATGGTCCTTTGGCTGGTCTAATGTCAAGAGCAGTTGTTGTTCTTAACGAAGAAGGCAATGTAGTTTATAAAGAGCAGGTTCCTGAAATCGCTCAAGAACCAAACTACACAGAAGCTTTGAAAGCTATCAAGTAATATTGCAAATAAAACTTAATACAAAAGGGTTTGTCTATTATTTTAGGCAAACCCTTTTTCTGTCATATTACATCTATCTGTTCTCTTACTTTACTCTAGTCCACACAGTTGTTCTGCCAAGGAGTGAAAAACCAATATAACCTCGCACTTCCAAAGTTTTACCGTCTTCGCTAAGTGTCATTTTGCATGAATATGTTTTACCGCTCTTAGCATCATAAATCTCTCCATCTTCCCAGACATTATCTTCGTCATAGACAAAATCCCACAATAGTTTTAGCCCCATAATCTTGCGACTTTGCTTATCTTCATCAGGATTTTTTTTATCAGTTTTGTCTTTACCCTGAGCATCTTTTGGCTCTTTAATCCAAACTATTTTCCCAGAGTATGTATCACCTTCTTTGTAAATTTCAACTTTAGCATCTGTGGTTTCTACAAGCCAAGTGCCTAAGACAGCGTCTTTTTCATCAGCGGCAAAAAGTGTACTTGCGAAAACAAGCAGCATTATAAATATAGATTTCAGCATTAATCTCTCCCATTTTAAATATATTTTATTTAGCAGCTTTTACACCAAAGTATGCCGCGGGCAAATATACGGCAAGGTCTAAAACTGACATCCAAAGTGGATGCGGTAAAGTAAATAGAGTTATCAGCCCAAATATCATCATTACCATTCCAACAATAATACCGGCTGATGCTTTGCCTTTTGACAGTTTTGTAGCGGTGAAGCTCCCTGCAAAAGTACCAACAGCATGAGCAAGCATTACGAACAACATAGCCCCCACAGGCAAATCGTTTTGTATATATTCCTTCAAAGCATCGATGTCTTCATACCCAATTCCATCAGGGAGTGGATATATTTGATGCGACAAAGCCTCTATCACTGATACAACTGCCGCCGCAACAACTAATCCTATCACTATAAATAGTATTCGCTTAAACATGTATTTTAGATTCCTTACTGTATTCCAAAAATCAAATATAAACATTGTTCGGTTAATGTTTTGATTTATTTAGAAAGGTGCAGAAACGCTTATGCCCCACCCGGTATTACTACCATCAATTTGCTTTCTGAAATCAAATCCAAAAAATATTACGTCAGAGAAAATAGATGGAATTCTACCAATGTGAAAACCGGCTTCCAGATATCCCTTATCTCCTGTAGAGATATAATAACTTTTACTATTTGTATATGTATATACTGCTGATCCTATAAAAGATAAATTTAAGCCTCGCCCATTATATACAGGCAACCCGATTGCTCTCCATAAGAAATCTGAAAAATTTAAGGAAACGGTACTACTATATAACTCACTCCCACCATAATATGCCAATGGAGCAGAATATAGCCCTAACATACTTTTCTGCAACCCAATATTATTTTGGAGACGCAGTTGATACTGAGCCGGAGTTTCCTCGGAAGCCATGGCTGCTTGCGCAGCAACAGAAAATTCAATTGGAGTATATCCTGTCTCAAAAAGAGGAATGGTGGCTTTTGCTTCTGCATGCCAAGTGCTAAAAGTCTTATCTTGGTCTTTATCTTTTCCTATTACACCATATACTCCTAAATAGTAAGGAGTTGCTCCAATACCGAATAATCCTTTGCTACCAAATGACAGATTGTAATTTAAAGTCTGAAACTCAGTGCTTGTGATTTTTGGATTCGCTCGCCAGTCATTATCTCCAAAAGCATATCGCGAAGTGTTAACTCCAACGCTTTCTTGCTGACTTTGTGCAAAAGCAAGACCAAGCTGCATCTGCTGATATTTCATATCAAGCTTTACTTTGAAAGCATCCTCTTTGAAATAATCATAGTAATCCCTTGCAAACAAGCCTGCATGTATGGTATTTAATAACCTTGGTGAAGATTTGTCATCCGAAAAAGTCCCTGCTTTCTGATAGTAACCAATCTCTGCATTAAAAGAGATGTCTCCTATTGCAAATGTATTATTTAAATATACTGAGGTCATAAAATCTTTCAGCCCCGTGCTATAATAAGCATCTAAAGTCAATGAAGTGGCACCATAAGTTACTGACGGAGTCAAACCATAAGATACATCAAATGCTCTATTAAAGTCAAGGAAGGGAGTAATGTTATAGCTAAAATCACTCTGCTGCTCTAAAGAATCACTTTCTACAACCATTGAATCAATTTCTGCATATATTTTCTCATCTTCCTGAGAAGTAGAAAAGAGAGAATTATCTTGCCAATAATCTTTATCTGTACTGTCTGCTAAAGGCGATACAGTAATATATTTTTGATTAGCTTCATAGATAGAATCCGGAAGAGCTTCGTTTAGCTTTAATTCGCTATAAATACTGGTAACAGTCGCATCAACATTAATCTCTACTACACCTGCAAGTATGTTTGCTCCTATAGTCGCATCAAATTGCAGGAAACCCGGATACCATAAATCTTCTTTATATTTTTCAAATTTCTCTTGAAATCTGATATTCTTAAAAAAAGTTATTGCGGTATGCGAGCTTGGAGTCAAATCAACTCCAACCATATCATAATCTCCCTCTGAGATGAGGATTTGTCCGTCAAAAGTAGGATACAGGGTAGTGCTCGGGATTACATCTACAAAGTAAATGTATTTGCCATCTAACACTTGTTTGTCAGTTATCTTGTATTTATAATAGTCCAATGCATCATTAGCAAGTGGAGAAACTATTTGAGTTTCACCGAACTCAATTCTATCATCATAAAAATTTATAAATTCAGATAAGACAACTTGGTTGAACTGAGCAGGAACATTTTTTGTTTGTCTTCTGGAAAGTATATTTGAGTGATAAATATTTTTGTCATAATCTTTATAAGTCATAGAGATAGTTTCCATGAGTGACTTCTTGGGTGGCTCTTTTTTTTCTTCGCCTGCAGACAAGGAGATAGACATACTATTATCATCTGCGGAAGGCACTAAGGTTTCACTTGCATCTATATATAATTTAGTTTGAAGTTTCCCCATTACTGTTTTGATTTTCTTAGAGTTTTCATTTTTTCTGGCGATAGCCCTTTCTATCAAAATGTTAGGCTCTATATCTCCGTAGACAATAGCTTTGCCACTAAGTACTCTTTCAGGTTCTAAAAATATTTTGAGTGTATCAGTCAAGGAACTAACAGATACGTTTTGTGATTTGTAGCCGATATATTTAATAAGCAGCTCTTTATTGGTATTATGTATTTGCAATTTAAATAGTCCGTCTCTATTAGCATAAGTCCCACGCTGAGTACCGACAACTCGTACAGAAGCTCCGGGTAGAGGTGAGCTCTTATCTTTACTCTTTACAACTCCATAAACAGTCTGAGAAGCATCAGCATTGGTGACAATAAAAACCAAGCTCAACAGAAATATAAGACTTCGCATAACAATAAACTTATAACTGGCACAATATTTTATTATATTATGTTAGGGATAACGAATATTTACTTGTTTTGTTCAATATTTTTAATAATATATATATGAAACGTATACTAATTCTCATATTCATGCTATTTCCTGCTATACTTGTAGCGCAGTACCTACCCGGTGGACTGGAAGAGGAGGAAAATGCTAACAAAAAAAAGGTAAAAAAAGAAGAAAGCCGTATGTTTGCTGATTATAGGTTTGCAACACCAATAATCAACAAAACTGTCGGTGTAGAGATGGGGTTTGACTTCGGTTCTACATTTGGTGGTGATTTTTTTATGGGGTTTGGGATGCACTCACTCCTCAGTAAAAATATAGAATACGAAATAGAAGGCGAATTTGGGACTCCGTTTCTAAGGATGTCTCATATATGCCTTTTAGTAGGCTACGATTTTGATATGTCAGATTATCTATATTTTACACCATCGGCCGAATTTGCGATGACTTACATTAGTTACGGTACAAATGGGAGAGTAGACGTATCTGCTGATCTTAATGGACAATGGGGGTTCTCTATAATGCCAAAGTTCGCTTTTGGTGTAAATTTAGGTGGTTCTACATGGTTAGAAACACAGGGTGGTTTCCGTTTTATGTCCGGCTTCGATTTTAAATCTATTAAAAGTAAAGATCTACAGGGTCTAATAGTTGCTTTAGCCATAAAAACATATTTCTAAAATGAAAATCTTTATTATATTATTTATACTTGCATCGTACATTGGGTACGCAGATTATGAACCTACTGACGAGAGTAGATCTGGTTTAATGGTAAACTTTGACTTTCATACTAGCATGCCTATAAGTAAATCGCTTGATACTTATGCAACTAATGCCGGGATGTCTATGGGTTACATACTGAATGACGCTTTACTGTTTAATATCGGCTACGAAGGCTTACTTAATAAAAATATAGTTCGTGAGATAACTCCAAACTCTACTCCGGAAAATGCAGTTTTTTACAATAGCTTTTACTATGCTGGTTTAGCTTATAAATTTAATCTGAGTCTTCGTTGGGCCATATCATTTGGCTTTAATGCTGGGCGCAGTAACTTTTGGTTTGAACCGCCTTATGCTGATTCAAATGGTGAAGTAATAAGCTTAGACTTAGGCACAAGTAAAGTAATGACTTTAGTGCCCGAACTCAATATATACTATCGAGTAAGAGATTGGCTGGATGCATCTTTGAATGCCGGCTATAAACTACAATCGAATTTTAATTACACTTACCAAGATGTTTTTGACATTTCCAATAAAGATTGCTCTAATGCATACTGGGGAGTGAGTTTACATTTTGGATTTTACTAAAAGGAAATCTTACAATATGAAATATTTTTACATTATATTATTATTGACCAGTTTACACTCAGCAAACTCTCAAGAGCTGCAAGACAATGTAAAAGAAGCAACTATTATTGATATCGGTGAAATAGAAAGTGGTGGCTATGGTGCTTTTGAAATGCACGTAAATAACATAAACTTAAATGGCTCTGACAACACTGCAATTTTTATAGGTGCCAGAGGTGGATGGATTATCAATAGTACTTTCTCTATAGGCGGTGGTGGTTTTGGTATGGTATCGAAATTTACTGTAGATGACTACAGCAACTCAGAGATTTTAGATAGTGAAGTATGGGAAATTCCAAATCTTCAATTAGGGTATGGAGGATTTTTTCTCGAATATACTCACAACTCTGAGGAGTTTTTGCATTTGACAGTAAATACCCTAATTGGGGCAGGTGGGGCAAGTTACACCAGTCAAAGCAAGTCAGAAAGTCAAAATAATTATAATAATCCTACCTATAATCATGAGAATTCTGCCTTCTTTGTATTAGAACCCGGGTTGACTATTGAATTAAACATCCTTCCTTTTTTTAGAATAAGTTCCGGCATATCGTATAGATTTGTAAGTGGTTTGAATCTTACACGCACAACAAACTCAGATTTGCAAAGTATTTCCTATTCATTAGCTTTCAAATTTGGTAAATTTTAAAAATTACGGATAGTTTTATTTAATATTGGTTTCAAATTATCAAAATAGTATTCTGCAAAGTCATAGATATAGTCCGTTTCTGAAATTAGAATAACTATGCCAGATGTATTTCCGTTTTTAAATGGTAAAAAGCAATATGAACCGGATATATTAAGAGGCATCTGAGATTTTCCCAAATTATAATCACTACTGATATGGATATGCTCACTAAAATTCATAAGACCTTTAGATTCAGTAGCATACTTGAGAAGTACAATTTTCGTAGTCAATGGTATATCTTTATTTAAGACAGTAACGAACTCGCCATCTTTTAAGACTGTAATAAGAACTTTATTGGGCTGAAAATACTTATGTGTACTTTTCAGTAAAACTTCAAAATAACCCTGTAAAGAGTCGGCATCCAAAAGTTCAAATATTAAATTATTTAGATTCTTTAGTATTTTATTTTTTTTCTCCATCAAGAACAACCCCTTTTCAAGTTGCTCCATTAAATGTATCTCTTTTGTACTCAATTCATGTTCATAAAACACAATATCCTCTTTATGGAGTCCCATTTTTTTACGGTACTCTTCAAATACATCTTCGATAGTAGCGAGAAGTTGTTTGGGCTCCAAAGGCTTCAGCAAATATCTATCAGCTCCTAATGAAAGGCCATGTTTTTTACTTTCATAGTCCATAAAAGTAGCTGTATAGAAAATGAAAGGAATATCTTTAGTATCTCGATTAGATTTTAAATACTTACAAAACTCAAAGCCGTCCATATTCGGCATTTGGATATCAGAAATAATCAAATCAAAACTTTGATTATTTAATATCTCAATTGCAGACCTGCCATTAGAAGCAAAGAATACTCTGTGATTATAATTTTCAAGAAGCGCCCGGAGCATAACGGCATTTTGTTCTACATCATCTACTATTAAAGTCCTAATCATTTTAATCTAATCCTTTTTTTTAAAATCAGGATACACAATACTTAAAGGTAAAAACATACTAAATGTACTTCCTTGGTGCAACTTTGATTTGACATCCAGCTTTCCGAAAAGTAAATTTATTGAACGTTTAACAATAGTAAGTCCTAAACCAGAGCCTGGAATAGAGCCAATATGACCTTTATTTCTAAAGAATGGAGTAAATAATTGTTTCATGTCATCCTGCGACATACCAATTCCTTCATCTTTTACTTCCACTATAAAGTATTTCTCATCTTCTTTCATTGTAATAATTACTTCCGTACCGCTTTTAGAATATTTACAAGCATTTGTTAGTAAATTATTAATAATCTGACGCAATAGTTTTGGATCAGAGTAGATAATAGTATTATGAATGTTCAAATTAAATTCAATAGTATGCAATCTGCTATCAATTGAATTTACCTCATCAATAAGTGTCCGAACTAAAACTTCAATATCAAAATATTGTAGTTTTGAATCTAGCAAACCCTCTTCACTTTTACCAACAGAAATAACATCTTCTAGTAAATTAGTCATTTGTCTCACACCGGCACGTATTTTTTCTAAGTGCATTTCAAGCTTTTGAAGTTCTCCCTTTTTAATTAAGCGCTCCATAATAAATGAAGAAGAAAGTATTACAGTAAGGGGAGTCCTATATTCATGAGAAACCATCGAGATAAATCTTGTTTTCAGCTGACTAAGCTCTCTTTCTTGTTGCAAAGTTTTTTCGATTTGATCTTTGGCTACCTCTAATTGCATTTTTGTTTTCTTGTGCTGATTATTTTCTTCTTCCAATTTTGTAACAGCATTTTGCAACTGAGTTGTTCTTTCTAGAACTTTTTCTTCAAGCTCACTATTAAGATACTCTATCTCAGTCTGTACTTCTTTTATTTTAGTAATGTCATGACCAACAGCAATTAAATAATCTACCTTATCATTTCCGTCTTTGACAGTCTTAATAGTCCAACTAATGTATCTATTGGCATTTTCAATCAAGCATTCTCTAGTAACACAGGTCTTGCCTTTTGAAATTTCACCTAGTATCTCGACGAAACATTCTCTTTGGGCATTAGATAGTACGTCGATAAAATTCTTAGATAAAATATCTTTTTCATCAACACCTAAATATTTATGGAAATTAGGATTTGCATAAATTATATTATAATGATTATCTAATTTAAAGATAAAATCAGATTGATTTTCAACAATTAATCGGTATTTTGCTTCCTGATCTTTTATTTGATTTTGAATTTTTTTATTTTCTGTTATGTCTTCTATGATAGTAGCAAATTGATTTTTAAGTGGAGAATAGGCAGTTACCAAATAAAATTTATCTAATTCGCTAGAATAGTCCTCAAACTTGATAGTCTTGCCCGTAAGAGCTACTTCTCCATATTTTTCTATCCACGAATCCTCAGTACCAGGCATAATTGTTTTTACAGTTTTCCCTTTTATATCTTCATTACGCAAACCTGTCATTTTTTCAAATGCTTTATTTACAGCTATAAATCTATAATCAATAGGTTTACCCAAATCATTAGTAATAATCTCATGAATTGCAAAACCTGATGTCATTTCATTAAATAATCTTTGGTAGTCTCGCTCTGTCTTTCTCAAATCTGTTAAAATACGAGCAACAACCAATACTGATTCGATTTTATTTGCTCTGTTATACTCTGGCATTAGTCGCAATTCGACTAACCTTTCTTCTCCATTATTCTCGATTGTCAATTCAATATCAATAGGCTCTCCACTATCAAAAACTCTTTTCAGACTTTGGGTCCAGATATCTGTCAATTTGTCAGACATACCTAATTCTTCGTTGGTTTTAAATAGCATGTCGGAAGCTTGCATTTTTAGCCATATTGATACATTTTCGCTGATATAAATGTATCTTAAATCTCTGTCAAATCGTATTATAGTGTCAGGTAAAGATTCTGCTAATGAGCGAAACTTACTTTCACTTTGGATTAAAGCCTCACTATATTTTTTTCTTACATCAATATTTTGAGCGAAACCAAGAATATAATTTGAGCTATCTTCACCTATAGTTATTCGTTTAATCGTAGAGCTATACCATAGATAGTTTCCGTGATTGTGTTTTAGCCTAAATTCAGCATATACTTTATCAACCATGTTAGAAATTTTATTTAGCAAATCTAATCTATCTTCCTTGTGTAAAATATCCAGTAATATCTCATCCTTTCTTTCACTCATCTCTGAGTTTGTATAGCCCAACTGCAGATATAACTGATTATTTGAATATATAGATTTTCTACTTTTAAGATTAAATACTATGATAATTACTGGCACATTGTCAGTAATATTTCTAATAAAAATTTCTCTTTCTTTCAGTTCACTCTCTATTTGCAATCTCTTGCTAATATCTCTAGCAATGGTACTAATAATAACTTTATCTCTAAGTTTTATCAGACTATAATTAATTTCTACAGATATTTTTTTACCTGTTTTACTTATGTACTGACGTTGTTTTAAGCTAATGCTATTATGCTGTTTCAAGTATCTTTTTTTCTCTTGTACGTCATAATGATTAGCATCAATGAAATCTACTAAAGTCATTTTAGTAATTTCTTCAGAAGTGTAGCCGGTAAGTTCTAGTAATGCATCATTTGCTTCTAATATTTGCAATGTATCTAAATCCGCCAAATAGATACAATCCGGAGACTGTTTAAACAAGGTTGAATATTTAGTTTTGCTCTCTTCTAACTCTATTCCTTGATTATACAAGTCCGTAATATCAATCGAAGACGCTGTTACAAAAGTCTGCCCTCTGGTATCTACAACTACCCCTCCACTCATAAGCATAGGAAACTCAGTGCCATCAGTTTTCTTGTGCCAAACTAAAGTTGGTTTGTGCAGATTTCCCTGCACCATTTTATTAAATATTGAATATGCTTCTTCAACCTGTTTATCAGAATGGTATATATCAATCATTTTCCCTACTGAATCTTTTAATTTCCTCTGATGTGCATTCTCAAAATTCGGATTAGAGTATAACACTTCTTTCTTTAAGTTTAAAACTAAAATCCCAAAATTAGCATTTTCTATTATATTTTGATAAAGCAGTAAAGTATCTTTCTGTTCTTTACGTTCAGTAATGTCTTCTATAACAGATAAATAGTAAGCAAAACTGTTATCCTTATTCAATATAGCTGTTACTGTAACCTGCAACCATATCGGCGTGCCATCATCTTTTATTTTTTTCTTCTCCATTACATAAATGGAGCTTTCTCTATCAATAACCCTTTGAAGACCTTCCTGCTCATCTTTTGAAGTCGTAACACTATAGTCATAGCTTGAATACTTTTTCCCTATAATACTTTTTACATCTGTTCCCAGAATTTCAGCATACTTAGGATTACACCTAAGTATCTCACCTGTGGCCTTTACATGCCCTACACCAAGAGGTAATGAAAGAAATGTATTCGTATAAAGCGATTCGTGTCTTTCCAAATCTTGTCGAGTAACTTCGGTTTCTTGTATATCTAGTATAATACATCTAGCTACTTTTTGATTTTCATCAGCATCATAACTTATGCTGAGCTCTAAATCTGTAAAAATCTTGATATCCTTTTTATTGTGAAGCCCTATCTCTTCCAATTTTTGAGTACTATGAATTTCACCTAAGGAATATAAACCTTCAACACTCTTATAATTACCATCAACCACGTAATCTAAAAAACAAGTCCCTATTATTTCATTTCTGCTGAGGTTCAAAGTAGTACAGCAAGCATTATTTGTATCAAGTATGTTAAACTTCTCGTCGAATAAAAGAAACGGTATACTACTAACTTCTAGTAGTTTATCGTTATGATAGGTAAGATTAGAAACTACTTTTGTAAGATGACTAATTTGCGTATCTTTAGAAGCATTCTCTTGCTCTAAGGATTTTATTATTTGCAATAGATCTTCTTTGCTTTTATATTCGATATTCATAGTATCAGCTTTTAGTATATGCAATCAATCAAAATATAATTATTTTTTATTACATTTACAATAATATTATCTAAGCCATGCACATTATTATTTATATTATTCGTATTGGTATCCTATTTACCACTTTGTCATTATTGATTTCATTTAATTCTTGTGCTTCGACATCAAATAATATTGATATAAAGTATAACAAGATGACACCAGTTAGTTGGCTTCAAGAAACAAACACTTTATCCGTTTTTGAAGAGTACACATTTAAAATATCTGGCTCTATATCCGGAGACTTCATTTTTACTATTTTTGCTAATACACAGTGTGAACATTGCAAAACTGAAGTGGCCAAAATTTTAAAAATACTTGAGATTTACTCCATTGACGAATCCCATGTACAAATTTACAACCTAAATGATGATTTTGAAGAAATCACAGGCACCTACAAGGACTATAATATTTATTCTATTCCATCTCTATTTATCAAAAAAAATGGTATATTAATAGGTAAAAGTGAAGGCCCAATTTATACTTGGGAAGAAGATATTATTAAATACTGCAATGATTAAAGCATGAAATACATATATACCTTATTAGTTGTTTTACTAACTTTATCGCCAATTTCCTCTTTTGCTCAATGTAACTGCTGGGGTGGTACTATATTTGGTGGCTTTTCGCCGGCAGCATCTATTACCAGCACAGGAGTTATTAAAGAAAGGTACGTTTCTCTTTCCTTAAGTACTAAAACTATGAGCGGTGACACCTATTATCATGCAGGCAATGCAGTTGATACTAGCCTGAGATATAACGATTTTAATGCCCTATATTCACTTTTTAACATTAGTTACGGCATTGCAGATAGATTCATGCTTGATGCAGAAACAGGTTATTACCTGAATAGAGAATTTACTGATGGGTCCGGAACTTATAAAACTAAAGGTTTATCACATATCGGCATTTCTGGAAAGTATATTTTCTATCTAAAACCCAAATATGATATGGAAATTTCCGGCGGTGTTGGTATAAAATTCCCATTTGTAAATGATAATGATAAAAAGAACGAAATAGCCGTTTACCAACGTACCTCGGTTGCAAGCCAGGCTGTTACATTTAATATGTTTGCCCACAAAGGATTTGAAAATGGTTTACATCTTTATGCTCTCACCAGATTTGAGTTAACAAGTGAAAATGATGATGAATACCGCTTTGGAAATAATGTATCTTCATCTTTGTTTGCATCATACCCACTAACAGAAAGCCTTACGGGCATCTTAGAAATTCAGCATACAAATAGAACACATGATTACCAATCTGGCATTGAAGTAGACAATACAGGAGGAAATTTTATTTTTATTTCTCCTCAGATAAATTATAAATTTGATAATTTTAATATAGCAGCTTTCACAGACATACCTCTTCTAAGATATCCAAATGGTTACCAATTAGGCATTGCATATTCCTTAGGAATAAATATTGGCTATTTCTTCAAGATTTGATATGGTAGTAAAAATAAAACAAGGTAGAATAAATATTTAACCTACCTTGTTTTATATTTAAAAGATAATATATTTTAGTTATTAGTCACCACTTATCATCCTTCCAAATCCACCTAATACAGAACCTTCTCCTTTAGAAGAGCCTCCTGCAGTTGGTGCATGTTGCAAGATTCTGTCAGCCATACGAGAAAATGGCAAGGATTGCAAGTAAATAGTGCCATGACCACTCAAAGTCGCTAAGAACAGACCTTCACCACCAAAAAACATAGATTTTAGTCCGCCTGCTCTTTGTATATCATAGTCAATACCTGAAGTAAATCCTACAATACAACCTGTATCAACTTTTATAGTTTCTCCATTCAATTCTTTCTTTACTATTGTACCGCCAGCATGCACAAACGCCATACCATCGCCACGAAGTTTTTGTAATATGAAACCTTCGCCGCCAAAGAAACCCGCACCTAATCTTTTATTGAACGTTACGCTAACTTCTGTACCTTTTGCTGCACACAAAAAAGCATCTTTTTGGCAGATAAACTCTTCACCAATATCGCCCATGTTTAAACATACAATTTTACCCGGATACGGAGCAGCAAAAGCTACATGTTTTTTGCCTTGTCCGATATTAGTAAAATGTGTCATAAACACAGATTCACCAGTTATAACTCTTTTTCCTACGTCTAATAATTTATTGAATAAGCCTTGATTTGGTTTTGAGCCATCGCCCAATTTAGCTTCAAAGTCTATACCATCATCCATCCAATTCATAGCACCTGCTTCGGCTATAACTGTTTCTTGAGGATCAAGCTCTATTTCTACAGCTTGCAAATCATCACCAAATATTTCATAATCTACTTCATGACATTTCATAGTAATCTCCTATAAAGATATTGTATACTAATATATATTTCTAAAATAGTAAAATTGTTGTTCATATTTCAGAGTTTTTCTGTATATTACTTTGACTCGATAAAATATTAAGTATACGGATTGAGTATATTATGGATAAATCTGATACATTGAAAGCTGATAATTTAGAAAGACAAATCAAACTATTTAATAATCAACCTCTTTATCATACATTGTTTGATAAAATACCAGATTTAATTATAATTTTAAATAGTGATAGAGAAGCTGTTTTTATAAACAAAGCATTTTACAGCATATTCTCTTTTCTAAATCCAAAGAATACGATTGGAAAGCGTCCAGGTGAAATTTTTAATTGTGTAAACTCTAATAATAATTCAGGTGGTTGCGGTTGTAAAACTGAATGCCAATATTGCGGTGCATATTTATCTATAGTCCGTGCACTAAATGGTAACGACAACACAAATGAATGTAATATATTAGACAATTTAAATAATTCATACTCATTACGAGTAAAATCCTCCCCCACTATCCTTGAAGACGAACAGTTTATAATATTCTCTTTAGTAGACATAAGCAATGAAAAAAGAAAAGAAGTCCTTGAAAGAGTATTTTTTCATGATATTCTTAACACAGCAACATCAATTACATCTATTTCCAAATTATTAGAAATGGATTTACCTGATGAATACAGCGACTACAAAAAGATGCTCAATGATTCGTCAAACAGATTAATTGTAGAAATAGTGAATCAGAAACAGCTTTTACAAGCAGAACAAAATAAACTAAAAGTAGAGAAAACTAAGTTAAACTCATTACATTTTGCTGAAGTAATGATAGGGACTAACTCTTCTTACAGTTTTGTAAAAGACAGTAAAATCAGACTAAGTGAAGATTTTGAAAACTTTGATTTTTATAGTGATTCCGCACTTATTGGCAGGGTAATTAGCAATCTTTTAAAAAATGCCTTGGAAGCTGAATATCCATCGGGAACAGTTACTCTAGGCTCTAAAGAAAATGTAGATTCTTTTGTATTTTATGTGCACAACAAAAAATATATGCCAGAAGAAATTCAAGCACTAATATTTAGAAAATCATTTTCTACAAAAGGAATGGGTAGGGGTATAGGTACTTATAGCATCAAACTGTTTACAGAAAACTATCTTGATGGCAAGGTATGGTTTGAAAGCTATGAAAATAAAGGAACTACCTTTTATATAGAATTGGCAAAATAACAAAACAATTCAACACAATAAAAAAAGTGCCATTATCATACGGCACTTTTTTTATTGTCGAATATTTCAATAACAAAAGTTTATTTCTCTTCTTTGTTATCTTCAGTATTAGTTTCAGGAGCTTCAGGAGCTTCTTCAACTTTCGTATCAGCAGGAGTATCAACAATCTCTTCTGCTACTTTGACAGCATCAGCATCAACAGTTTCTTCTACAGGAGCAACTATTGGCGTTGCTTTTTTAGTTGTAGATTTTTTATGTTGAGCTTTTTTCTTTGGTTTAATAGAAGTCGCACCATCTTGTTCAGCAGAAAAATCAACTAACTCAATGATAGCAGTTCTAGCACCATCGCCTCTTCTTTGACCTGTTTTAATAATACGAGTGTAACCACCGTTACGATTTTCAACAACAGGAGCAATAGCATCAAAAAGCTCTTGTAAAACAGCTTTATTTTTGATGATTTTAAAGACGATTCTTCTATTATGAACATCTATAGTTTGACCTTCAGGTAGAAGACCTTGTTTCTCACTAGCTAAAGCTTTTTTAGCTTTTGTAATAAGTCTTTCTGCAAAAGGTCTGAGCGCTTTAGCCTTTACTTCAGTAGTAGCGATTTTTTTGTGCTCAAACAAAGCAGTAGCCAAACTACGCATAAGAGCTTTTCTGTGGCTGCTTGTTCTATTAAGCTTTACACCGCGTTTTCCGTGTCTCATAACTTATACTCAGATCAATTAGTTACTTAAATAAATTATTCGTTTACAGTAGTTTTGTCATCTTTTATATATTGATCGACATTCATACCGAATTCTAGACCGAACTGAACAACAACATCAGACAACTCAGTCAATGACTTTTTACCAAAGTTTCTGAATTTCAATAATTCAGACTCTTGTAGTCTAACCAGCTCAGCCATATTTTTAATATTAGCAGCTTTCAAGCAATTATGAGCACGCACTGAAAGCTCTAACTCATCAACAGGCGTAAGCAGAATTTTTCTCAAACGATTGCGTTCTGCAGCTTTAACTTCTTCTTCTTCGATTTCTTGCTGTTGTTGCTCTTCTTCAAATTCGTCGAAGTTAATAAAGAACTTAATATGATCATTAAGAATCTTAGCGGCTTGGTGAACAACTTCCTGAGACGAAATAGTCCCATCAGTTTTTACATCAAGCGTAAGTTTTTCATAGTCAGTTCTATGCCCCACGCGATGAGGTTCAATTTTGTAAATTACATTTTTAATTGGTGTGAAAATGGCATCAATTGGTAGCATCCCGACAGGGAAATCCACCATTTGCTGCTCTTCTGAAGGCACATAACCTTTCCCTTTACCGATTCTAAGTTCTACATCGAACTCAGCATCATCAGCAAGAGTGGCAATATGCTTATCAGGATCCAAAATTTCGATCAAGTCAGAAGCTTCGTTGATATCCTTAGCAGTCCAAGTGCCTGGCCCTTTTAAATGAAACATAACTCTAAAAGGCTTTTTCTCATTAGTTTTTAGAGCAATTTCTTTCAAATTTAGGATTATCTCTGACATATCTTCCATAACACCATCTACTGTCTGGAATTCATGCAACACGTCAGTGATTTTAACACCTATAATAGCAGCACCTGGGATAGAAGAAAGTAAAACTCTCCTAAGAGAATTACCAATAGTAACTCCATACCCGCCTTCTAACGGCTGCATTATAAATCTGCCGTGAAAATCTGACGATGATTCTTCAATGTGAACCCTATCGGGCATTTGCAATTGAGTATTCATAAAATTTATTTGCCGGATTTTTCAAACTAAAAAAATAGAGAACACCCCAAAACTTATACTCTTCTGCGTTTTGGCGGACGACATCCATTATGAGGTATAGGTGTTTTGTCAATAATGCTATGGATTTCCAAGCCAGCTTGAGTTAAAGCACGTACTGCTGCCTCACGACCTGAACCAGGACCTTTCACAACCACATCTACTTTACGAAGACCCATATCATAAGCTTCTTTAGCTGCTTTTTCTGCTGAAACCTGAGCAGCATACGGTGTGTTTTTCTTAGACCCTCTAAATCCGTTTCTGCCGGCTGATGACCAACACAAAGCGTTTCCATACATGTCTGCAATAGTTACTTGCACGTTATTAAACGTAGCTCTTATATAAGCTTTACCATGTACGTCCGCTACAACTTTCTTTTTTTGTTTTTTCTTAGCCACGGATGTATACCTATCCTAATTATTTACGAAACCTTTTAAAATTTAAAAGATTATGCTGCTAAACTATTATTTAACAACTTTCTTTTTGCCTGCAACTGTTTTCTTGCGACCTTTACGAGTTCTCGAATTTGTACGAGTTCTCTGACCACGTACAGGCAGACCTCTTCTGTGGCGCAAACCTCTGTAGCAACCGATATCCATCAAACGTTTAATATTCATTTGAACTTCGGAACGCAATTGACCTTCTACAAGAATTGTGTCAATTATTTGACGAATTCTTGCAATTTCGTCATCTGACCAATCCATAACTTTTTTAGATTTATCTACCTCTGCTTGATCTAATATTTTACCTGCAGTTGTACGACCTATTCCAAAAATATATGTCAAAGCTACATCGCCGCGTTTTTGTTTAGGCAAGTCATTACCAGCTATACGAGCCACAATACTTCTCCTTGATTATTTATCCCTGTCTTTGTTTAAAGCGAGGATTTTTCTTGTTAATAATATAGATTTTACCTTTGCGACGAACGATTTTGTCGTCAGGATTTCTTTTCTTAACTGAAGCTTGTACTTTCATCGCTACTTGCTATGTATAGTTTTTAAATTATTTATATCTGTAAACGATTCTGCCTTTTGACAAGTCGTATGGAGAGAGCTCTACGGTAACTTTATCACCTTGCAAAATCTTGATAAAATTCATTCTCATCTTTCCGGATATATGAGCAAGTAAAGTATGCCCATTATCTAATTTTACCAAAAACTGAGTATTCGGCAAGGTTTCTTGTATTATACCATCTGCTCTGATAAGTTCTTGTTTTGCCATATCAGTTTAATCTCTAAGTGTTAGTATTATTGCTTTGTCGTTGTCAATTATCACAGTATGCTCAAAGTGAGCTGCAGTGCTTTTGTCTGCTGTTACAATGGTCCAACCATCTTGTAGCGATCTGATTTCTTTCTTTCCTCTATGAACCATCGGCTCAATCGCCAAAGCAATACCATTTCTTAATTTAATATTAGGGTATCTTGACCGGTAAAGCAGTGGAGGAACAAAATTAGGAACTGGCGGTTCTTCATGTAAATTCTGACCAATACCATGCCCCACTAATTCCCTTGTGAGCGAGTAACCATTACTTTCGCAATGTTCTTGTATCGCTCTGGAAATATCATAAAGTTTTTTACCTGCCACTGCATTTTCTATACCTTTAAACAGCGATTCGTTAGTAACTTTCATTAACTTTTCGTCTTCGGAGTCAATAGCCCCTATTCCGAAAGTTACAGCACTGTCGCCAAAATACCCATTTAATTCAGCTCCGCAGTCTACGGACACTATATCACCTTCTTTCAGTTTCCTATCAGAAGGAATGCCGTGAACTACTTCTTCATTTATTGATATGCACAACGTTCCTGGAAAGAACTTACCTTCGACTTCATAACCTTTGAAGGCAGGTCTGGCATTTTTAGAACGAATATAATCCTCTGCCACCTTATCAATCTCTAATGTCCCGGTACCGGCACACATCAAAGGTTTAATAATATTGAATGTATCAGCCACTATACGGCAAGCTTTTTCAATTTTACTAACTTCAGATTCAGTTTTTATACTGATGTAATCATTATATTCGCGTTTATTAGCCATTTTTTAAAACCCACCTACTCCAACTCTTCCTTTTAATTTACCGCTCTTCATGAATCCGTCGTAGTGACGCATCAATAAATATGATTCTATTTGTTGCAATGTATCTAATGCTACACCTACCATAATCAAAAGTGACGTACCGCCAAAGAATTGTGCAAATCCCGGAGGAACAGAAAACAAATTGATTACAAAAGTAGGTAAAATAGCAACAATAGCCAAAAAGATAGAGCCCGGTAGAGTTATACGAGTGATAATTCTATCCACATATTCTTCTGTAGGTGCCCCTGGTCTAATACCAGGTATAAAGCCACCTTGCTTTTTCATATTAGAAGCAATATCTTTAGGATTGAAAATAATTGCAGTGTAGAAATATGTAAAGAACACAATTATCGAACCATAAAAGAATGCATAGAAGAAAGACTCATGTGAAAATAAGCTCGCTGCTGATGCAATAAATTGGCTCTCAGGGAAAAATTGCTGTATTGTGTTTGGTATAAACATCAAAGACTGTGCAAAGATAATTGGCATAACGCCTGCAGTATTAACACGCAATGGAATATATTGAGTCGTACCACCGAATACTTTTCTTCCGATTTGACGTTTTGCATACTGTACCGGTATTCTTCTTGCACCCTGAGTGATGTATACCACTGCAGCAATGATGGCAACAAGACCGATCATCAAAATACCGTCTACAATTAACTTACCAGCAGGGTTTGGATCGGAAGTAATCAATTGATACTCTTGTATCAATGACATAGGCAATCGCGCAATAATACCAATAAAGATAATAAGCGAAATACCATTACCGATACCTTTTTCAGTGATTAGTTCACCTAACCACATCATAAAAATAGTACCCGCAGACAAAATAATCATTGTAGATAAAGTAAATATAATGTCCGCTTCAGGAACAACCGGAACACTACCGGCACTCTGAGAAGCTAACTTGATAGACACACCCCACCCTTGCAATGCAGCAATAGCGACTGTAGACCATCTGGTATATTGATTAATCTTTCTTCTACCTTCTTCCTCACGCTGCAACTTTTGAATTTCAGGAATTACCACACCGGCAAGCTGAAATATAATAGACGCTGTAATGTATGGCATAATACCAAGAGCGAATATTGCAGCATTTGAAAACGCACCACCTACAAACAAGTCGAATAAACCAAATAATGTGTCAGAATCATTGCTGGCCATTGAAGCCTGCAAAGTGTTAATATCTACACCCGGTATAGTTATGTGTGCGCCTACACGAACAACAAACAATATAATTAACGTAAAAGTTAGTCTTTGTTTCAGCTCGTCAATCTTAAAAATATTCTGGAGTGTTTGTACGATACTAGCCATTGCTTACTACTGTCCCTCCTGCAGACTCAATTTTCTCTTTAGCTTGTTTAGAAAACTTGTCGGCCTCTACAGTAAGAGCGATACTAAGTTCGCCATTACCTAATACTTTCAAAGGTTGTGACTTTTTGTTGATGATACCTAAATCAAACAACACGTCAAAATCTACTTTGCCGCCTTCAAATTTATTTTTATCGGCTAATTCTTGCAAAGTACCGACATTAACTGTTTGGAATTCAGTTCTAAAAATATTAGTGAATCCAAACTTTGGAATACGGCGGTTGATCGGCATTTGACCACCCTCGAAAGAAGGAGAAATTTTCGCACCTGCGCGAGATTTCTGACCTTTATGTCCTCGAGTAGCAGTTCCACCATGACCAGAGCCTTGCCCGCGGGCTATTCTTTTGCTTTTTTGTTTAGCCCCTTCTGAATAGCGAAGATTACCTATATGTTTCATCTATCAACTTCTTATATTATTCAGAAACTTCTTCAACATTAACTAGATGTTTCACCACTTCGATCATACCACGCGTTTGAGCGTTATCAGGTAACACATTAGAATATCTTGGTCTTCCAAGTCCTAATGCTTCAATCGTAAGCTTCTGCTTCTTCTTAGTTTTTATTATACTTTTTACTTGAGTAACTTTTAGTTTACCCATTTCACCACCTATTAAGATTAGTCCATATTCTGCCATTTAGCAGACTATCCGTTAATTACTTTTTCAATAGGAACACCACGTCTTTCAGCAACTGCATGAGCGTCTTCCAATGAAGCAAGACCAGCTACAGCAGCTTTAACTGTATTATGTGGATTTGACGAACCCAACGATTTAGTAAGTACGTCTTGTACACCTGCTAATTCTAAGATGGCACGAACACCACCGGCTGCAATAACACCAGTACCAGCAGATGCAGGTTTGATAAGCACTTTAGCCGCGCCATATCTACCAAGCACTTCATGAGGGATAGTGTTATTTTGCAATCGAATCTTAACTATATTTTTCTTAGCAGTATCAGTTGCTTTAGAAACTGCATCGACGACTTCACTAGCTTTACCTAAACCGTAACCAACGTGACCATTACTGTCACCAACAACTACCATTGCAGAAAAGGTAAATCTACGACCACCTTTTACTACTTTAGCTGTACGGCCTACGTAAACTAGCTTGTCCTTCAATTCGAGTTCTGAGGCTTTAATCTTTGCCACGATATCTCCTTTTCCAGAACTTAAAATTTCAAACCACCTTTTCTAGCTGCATCTGCCATTTCTTTGATGCGACCATGGTATAAAAATCCATTTCTATCAAAACAAACAGTATTGATTTTAGCTTCAATTGCTCTTTTAGCAACAGCTTCACCAACTAATTTGCTTTGTTCTTTTTTAGATTTACCTTCAAGTAAAGCCTTAATTTCTGCGTCTAACGTAGAAGCGCTAACCAATGTTTGATGGTTATCATCATCTATAAGTTGCACATAAATATGCTGCAAACTTCTACTAACTGACATTCTTGGTCTTTCTTGAGTGCCAAACATATTTTTACGAATATGTTTTTTTCTTTTAATTCTGCGATTTTTCTTCAGTTCTTGTGCTTTCATCTTCAAGCTCTTATTGCTATAAAATCTGAATAATCATACGAACTATTTTGCAGAAGTCTTACCTGCTTTGCGACGTACATACTCGCCATTGTAGCGAATACCTTTACCTTTATAAGGTTCAGGAGGACGAAAGCCTCTGACTTTAGCTGCAACTTGTCCTACCAGCTGTTTGTCGATACCACTTACGGTGATTTGGTTTGCTTTCACTTCAAACTTAATGCCATCCGGAGGGATGAACAAAATTGGATGAGAGTAACCTAATGAAAGGTACAATCTATCGTTTTTGATTTCAGCTTTGTAACCAACACCTTCAATATTAAGCACTTTGTTGAAGCCATTAGCAACACCTTCAACTACGTTAAAAGTCAGTGCTCTGGCTAAGCCATGAGCAGCCCTAACATGTTTTTGGTTGCTATTTCTTTCGAAAGTGATCGTGTTATCTTCAAATTTTAGTTCAATATCAGTTGGCATACATACAGATAGCTCACCCAAAGGGCCTTTAGCTTTTACTGTGTTACCATCGATTGATATCGTAACTTTATCTGGTATGACGATCGGGTTATTTCCAATCCTTGACACGACTGTGCTCCTTTTTCATTAAATTACCATACAGTACAAAGTACTTCGCCACCTATTTTCATCTTGCGCGCTTGTTTGTCTGTTAATACACCTTTCGATGTAGAGACAATCGCGATACCAAGACCATTTCTAACTCTTGGTAATTTTTCAGCAGGAACATAGATGCGTCTGCCTGGTTTGCTAATTCTTTTAATCTCAATTATAGAAGATTTTTTTCGATAGTATCTGATAGATACCTCGATAGTGCCTTGCACGCCTTCATCGATGATTTTATAATCTTCGATATAACCTTGATCTTTAAGAATTTTAGCAATTGCCACTTTTACCTTAGATTTAGGTGCTGAAACTTTTTTGTTTCCAGCTGTACCTGCATTTCTAATTCTAGTGATAAAATCTGCTATTTGATCTGTTACTGGCATAATTTCTACCGTTAATAAAATTACCAACTTGCCTTACGAATACCGGGAATTTTGCCTTCTGAAGCCAACTGGCGGAAGACATGACGACAGATCCCGAACTTACGGTATACACCGCGACCTCTGCCTGTAACTGCGCAACGATTACGAAGTCTAGTAGGAGCAGAATTTCTAGGAAGTTTTTGAATACCTTCCATATCGCCAGCTTCTTTCAAAGCAGCTCTTTTTTCTGCATACTTAGCTACTAATCTTTTTCTTTTTTCGTTACGTGCTATAATTGATACTTTTGACATAGCTACCTTCTTTAGTCTTTTCTACGAAACGGAAAACCAAATTCATCCATTAAAGCTTTCGTCTCTTCATCGCTATTAGATTTAACCACGAAAGTTACATCCAAGCCAGAGATTCTACTTACTTTATCGACATCAATTTCAGGGAAAATAATTTGCTCTTTGATACCAATAGAGAAATTACCCCTGCCGTCAAAACTTTTATCAGAAAAACCTCTAAAGTCACGAATACGAGGAGCAGAAATATTAATAAATCTGTCCATAAATTCGTACATATTAGCTCTTCTAAGAGTTACCATACAGCCGATTGGTACATCTTGACGAAGTTTAAAGTTAGAAATTGCTTTCTTAGCTTTTCTTACTGATGGTCTTTGACCAGTAATAAGTTCCAACTCGTTGATAGCACTTTGCAAAAGTTTTTTGTCTTGTACAGCGTCGCCTATACCCATGTTCAAGCAGATTTTTTCCAGCTTTGGAACCTGCATTACCGAGGAGTAATTGAATTTTTTCATGAGTGCAGGTACGACTTTTTCTTTGTAGAATTCAGCTAATCTTGGCGTAGGAGACTGTTCGCCCTGTACATCTTCAAATCTTTTACCTTCGAAGACGAAACCTGACTTCCCTGCCGGAGCTGTTTGCTGATTATTCTTGTTCTTAGCCATATTACTTTTTTATAAAAATTATAAATCTTTACCGTTTGACTTTGCAATGCGAATAGCATTTCTTTTCTGCTTTCCGTCTTTTTCTTGAATATCGTGTCTAACACCTACTCTTGTAGTTTGTCCGTCAGAATCAACTAACATCACATTCGAGTAGTGAATAGGCATTTCAACTGTTACTTTGCCACCTTGTTGATTCTGTTGGTTTGGTTTCATGTGTTTAACACGAACATTCACACCTTCGACAAGTACTCTCATTTTTTCCGGGTAAACTTCTAAAACTCTACCAACTGTACCAGCTGAGTTTCCGGATATGACCTTTACAGTGTCATTTTTCTTAATTTTTAACTTCATTTAGCTCACCTTTATTAAAGAACTTCGGGTGCCAATGATACTATCTTCATATAACTTTTTTCACGCAATTCACGGGCAACAGGACCAAAAATACGTGTCCCTTTAGGTTCCCCTTTATCGTTGAGTATCACAGCTGCATTATCGTCGAACCTAATGCATGACCCATCTCTTCTTTGGATTTCTTTAGCAGTTCTAACAATTACAGCTTTCTGCACCGTACCTTTTTTTACTGCAGAGTTAGGAATAGCTGCTTTCACAGCAACTACTATAAGATCCCCAACGGATGCGTATTTTTTACCATGACCGCCTAGAACACGGATGCATCTAACTTTTTTAGCACCAGAGTTATCTGCGACAGCAAGATTCGTTTCTTCGTGTACCATGGTTTATTCCTTTTTACTTCGCACGCTCTAAAATTTCTACAAGTTCCCAACGCTTTTTAGCGCTAAGAGGTCTGCATTCTTTGATTTTTACAGTGTCACCGATATTACAAGAGTTATCCACATCATGAGCCATAAAGTTCTTACTTCTTTTGTAATACTTTTTATAAAGCGGATGCGCAATACTTCTTTCTACCGAAACAGAGATGGTTTTATCACATTTATTTGATACCACCTTACCAGTAAGAACCCTTTTTCTTGATTTTACTGCTTGATCGCCCTGAGCATTTTCAGTCATATCATTTACAACATCTTGATTTACTTCAGGAGCATTTACAGTTTGATTTTTCATCTCTTCCATTTTCTTATCTCACTAACTATGAACTATGACGTTCGTTTAGGATAGTTTTCATTCTAGCTATATCTTTTTTCAAGATCTTCAGGTAGCTGGTATCATGAAGCTGCTTTAACGCGTGCTGAAATCTCTGTTTAGCGAGAGTTTCTTCAGCTTCGCCAAGTGCATTCACCAGTTCTTCCTGGGTGAGTTCTTTCAATACTTCAGCTTTACGAGGCTTCATTATACACTAAATCGATACGTTTGACAAATTTTGTTTTAATCGGTAATTTGTGAGAAGCAAGTCTTAAGGCTTCCTTAGCCGCTTCTTCACTCACACCGTCTATCTCGAATAAAACTCTTCCCGGTTTCACTACTGCTACCCAACCTTCGGGACTACCCTTACCTTTACCCATACGAGTTTCAGCAGGTTGCTTTGTAAAAGGCTTATCAGGAAAAATTCTAATCCACACTTTACCATCACGCTTAAGGTACCTGTTGATTGCAATACGAGCTGACTCAATCTGTCGGTTTGTGATCCATTTAGGTTCTAATGCTTTCAAACCAAATGAACCGAAAGTTACCAGAGAGCCTCTTATTGCTTTGCCCTTCATGGTACCACGCATGGTCTTTCTTCTTTTTACTCTTTTGGGCATTAACATAATAAATTACCCGCCGTATTTACTACTACTACAAATTTAACCAATTATATCGCCTTTACAAATCCAAACTTTTACACCAATTGCACCATAAATAGTATGAGCAGTTGAAGTGCCATAGTCTATATTTGCTCTCAACGTATGTAATGGAATTCTACCTTGTTTGTATTGCTCTTTACGAGCCATCTCTGCACCACCTAAACGGCCACTGCACATAACGCGGATACCATTAGCACCGGTTCTCATAGCACCGGAAACAGCTTGTTTCATCGCTCTTCTGAAAGAAATTCTGCCTTCTAACTGCTGAGCGATATTATCAGCTACTAATAAAGCGTCCAATTCTGGTCTCTTAACTTCGCTGATAAGGATTTTTACATCTTTTGATGTTAGTTGCTTAAGCTCTTCTTCCAACTGAGTAATATCTTTACCACTACGACCAATGATTACACCAGGTCTAGACGTATTGATAGTAATTCTAAGTTGTTTAGCAGTTCTTTCAACTAAGATTCTAGCGATACCGGCTTTTTTCTTACGTTTTCTAATGTAAGATCTTACACGGACATCCTCAGCTAACTTTTCAGCTAGGTTCTTTTCATCGAACCAATTAGCATCCCAGCTCCTGTTGATACCTAATCTAAAGCCGATAGGGTTTATCTTTTGTCCCATTGTAAATCCTTATTTTAATTCTTCAGTTGCTACAACTATAGTTAGATGATTAGTTCTTTTTCTTACTCTGTAAGCTCTACCCATCGGTGCAGGGCGGATTCTTTTCATCATAGGACCTGCATCAACCATAACAGCTTTTACAAAAACCTCATCATCGTTGATAGTCAACTGCTCACTTTGAGCTTTTTGAGTTAGATTTGCTACTGCAGAGCGTAGCACTTTCTCAGCATCGCTAGCAGCTCTCTTAGGCGAGAACCTCAAAATAGTCAATGCCTGATCTGCTTTTTTGCCACGAATCATGTCGATTACCAGACGCATTTTACGTGGCGAGCATCTAATATATTTTTTTAAAGCCTGTGCTTCCATCATAACTCCAATGGTGTTATCTTATTGTTATTTTTTCCTGTGACCTGCATGTCCTCTATAAGTCCTAGTTGGAGCAAACTCACCTAATTTATGACCTACCATGTTCTCTGTAACAAATACAGGAATGAAATTTTTACCATTGTGTACAGCTACAGTATGATTTACAAAATCAGGTGTAATAGTAGAAGCTCTCGACCATGTCTTAATAACTTTCTTTTGATTTCCGTTATTAAGATCGTCGATTTTCTTCTGCAATTTATAGTGTACGAAAATACCTTTTTTTAATGAGCGAGACATACCACGCACCTATTATTTTTTATTTCTTCTACGAACAATGTATTTGTCAGATTGGTTGCGTTTCTTACGAGTTTTAAGTCCTTTAGTGTATTTACCCCAAGGAGTTCTCGGATGTTGACGTCCACCACCTGATTTCGAAGTACCTTCACCACCACCCATTGGGTGATCGATAGGATTCATTGCCATACCACGAGTTTGAGGTCTTACGCCTAACCAGCGTGTACGACCTGCTTTACCTTTGATGATATTTTCGTGGTCATGGTTGCTTACTGTACCCAAAGTTGCATAGCAAACTTTAGGAATTAATCTCATCTCGCCTGAAGGCAATTTCACTTGAGCATATTTGCCGTCGAAACCGACTAACTGAGCTGAAGTGCCCGCGCTTCTTACGAGTTGTCCACCTTTGCCTGGTTTCATCTCAATATTATGGATGAACAAACCTACAGGGATTTTATGCAATGGTAACGCATTACCATCTACATATTCCGCATCAGGTCCGGCAATGATTTGCTGTCCTACTTTCAATTTATCCGGAGCAAGTATATATCTATACTCACCATCTTCGTATTTTACTAACGCAATACGTGCTGATCTGTTTGGATCATATTCGATAGTCTCTACGAAAGCCACCATACCGATTTTATTTCTTTTGAAATCTATAATACGGTATCTTCTTTTATGCCCGCCGCCACGGTGACGAGAAGTAATACGTCCTGTATTATTTCTACCACCAGACTTTTTAAGCGGTGCAGTAAGTCTTTTGTATGGCTTATCCGTAGTTATCTCATCAAACGAGCTAACAGAGTAAAAGCGCGTACCCGGAGTAATAGGTTTTAATATTCTTAGTGCCATCTTTCGTCGTCACTTGTTTTTAAATACTAGAATAATTTAAATTAGCCTTGAGCTCCACTTACCAACTCAATTTCTTGTCCTTCTTTCAGCCTGATGAATGCTTTTTTCTTCAATGACGTACTGCCTTTCATAAGACCACGTTTAGTGTAACGCATTTTCTTCTTGCCTTTAATTCTGGCTGTACGTACGCTTATCACATTCACTTCATACATCTCTTCAATTGCTTGTTTGATCTGTATTTTATTTGCATCCGGAAGGCATTCAAATACGTATTGACCTTGCTCCGCAAGCTTCATCGCTTTTTCTGTGATAACCGGTCGTTTTAATACCTGGATCATTGTTATATACCACTATTAATTATTAAAAGCATTCTCGATATTTTCTATCGCACCTTTGAATAGAAGGATCTTTTTATGATTTAAAATATCATAAGTGCTAATCAAATCAGCCTGAAAAATATCAACACCGGGTATATTACGTGCTGACATCAATAGCTTATGGTCGATATTGGGCAACAATACTAAAACTTTTTGGCCTTCTAGCTTCAAGCTTTTTAGTACACCTGCCATATCTTTCGTTTTAATTTGATCAAAAGAAAAGTCTTCTACTACCATCAGATTCTTTTCTAGTGCTCTCATTGAAAAGGCTGATTTTTTTGCCAAACGTGCTAATTTCTTAGTGATTTTCAAGTTATATCTGTGCACTTTTGGTCCGTGGATAGTTCCACCGCCAACCCACAAAGGAGACCTTGTTGATCCGGCGCGAGCCGTGCCACGTCCTTTCTGACGCCAAGGCTTTTTACCACCACCTGATACTTCTGAGCGGATTTTTGTCTTATGATTACCTTGTCTTTGATGAGCTAAGTATACAAGAACGGCCTGGTGCATTGCGTTTTCATTTGGTTCAATACCAAATATTGAATCTTGCAATTCCACTTGTCCGGATGTCTGCCCATCTTTTTTAAAAAGATCTACCTGCATTTTATCGCCTTATTGCTTAACTATTTCCAATAATGAATTAGGTGCACCCGGCACACTTCCTTTTACAAGGATAATATTTTTATCCGGGATTACTTCCACGATTTCAAGGTTACGGGTAGTTGTTTTCTTATTACCCATCTGGCCGCCCATGCGCATTCCTTTTAGTACTCTAGAAGGATCGCTTGACATACCAATTGAACCCGGGTGTCTTTGTCGGTTCTTCTGACCGTGCGTTGCCATACCCACACCTTTAAAGTTGTGACGTCTCATTACGCCGGCAAAACCACGACCTTTGCTAGTACCTGATACGTGTACCCTATCACCTTTAGTGAATGCTTCTACTGTGATTGTGTCACCCACATTATACTCAGTAGCAACATCACGAAATTCTCTTAATACTTTTTTAGGGTCTATACCGGCTTTATTAAACTGACCCATCATCGGTTTGTTTGTACGCTTTTCAGTCGTCTGTCCGAAACCAATTTGGATTGCTTTATAGCCGTCTTTGTCTTCAGTTCTTTTCAATACTATAGGGCACGGACCTGCTTCTACTACTGTAACCGGGATATGTTCACCAGTTGCTGTAAACAAGCTTGTCATACCAATTTTTTTACCTAAAATTGCTGTTTGCATTTCGTTTGTCCTCCCCTTATACCTTTACTTCAACTTCAACGCCTGCAGGCAACTCTAACCTCATCAAGGCATCGATAGTTTTTTGAGATGAACTGAAAATATCAATCAACCTCTTATGTATTCTTGCTTCAAACTGTTCTCTAGATTTCTTGTCCACGTGTGGTGAACGATTCACTGTATAAACAGTCCTACGAGTCGGCAGAGGTACTGGACCGGAGACTACTGCTCCGGTCTGTTTTACAGTACGTACTATTCTTTCTGATGATTTGTCAATCAGTTTATGATCGTATGATTTTAACTTGATTCTAATTTTTTGTGTTGCCACTTTAATTCCTCAACTTATTTACCTGTGTTAATCTGTTTAGTTCTTACTCAGGTTCATTAAAACTGACTTATTCAACTATTTTCGTAACAACACCTGCACCTACTGTACGACCGCCTTCACGGATCGCAAAGCGCAAACCTTCTTCCATCGCTACCGGTGTAATTAGTTCGATAGAAATCGCATCTAAGTTATCACCAGGCATAACCATTTCTGTACCTTCTGGTAAAGTCAATGATCCAGTTACGTCTGTTGTACGGAAGTAGAACTGTGGACGATATCCATTGAAAAATGGAGTATGACGGCCACCTTCTTCTTTTTTCAACACGTAAACCTGTGCTGTGAATTTGTGGTGAGGTGTAATTGTTCCAGGTTTAGAAATAACCATACCGCGTTCGATTTCATTTTTATCTACACCGCGTAACAACAAACCAACGTTGTCGCCTGCACGACCTTCGTCAAGAAGTTTACGGAACATTTCTACACCAGTACAAGTTGTTTTTTTCTGAAGACCGAAACCAACGATTTCAACTTCTTCGTTCACTTTAACTATACCGCGTTCGATACGACCTGTAGCTACTGTACCACGACCAGTGATAGAGAACACGTCCTCTACTGGCATCAAGAATGGTTTATCTGTATCTCTTACTGGAGTTGGAATATATTCATCAACTTGATCCATTAAGTTATAGATACATTGCAATCTTTCGTCGTCTGCAGATACACCATCTTCCGAACCTGCTTCTAATGCTAATAAAGCAGAACCAGGTATGATTGGAAGGTCGTCACCAGGGAATTCGTATTGGTTCAATAGATCTCTAAGTTCCATTTCTACCAATTCTAACAATTCTTCATCAGCAATATCCACTTTATTCATGAATACTACCATTTTTGGAACACCTACCTGACGAGCAAGCAAAATGTGTTCACGTGTCTGAGGCATAGGACCGTCAGTAGCCGCACACACTAATATTGCACCGTCCATCTGAGCAGCACCAGTAATCATATTTTTCACATAATCCGCGTGACCAGGACAGTCAACGTGAGCGTAGTGACGATTATCTGTTTCATACTCAACGTGAGCAGTTGCAATTGTAATGCCGCGTTCCTTTTCTTCAGGAGCGTTATCGATCGAATCGAAAGAACGTTTTTCAGCATCCGTGTTTTTAACAGCCAACGCCATAGTAATAGCTGCTGTTAATGTGGTTTTACCATGATCAACGTGTCCGATTGTACCAACGTTGACATGGGGTTTACTGCGATCAAATTTTTCCTTAGCCATTTCAATAGTTCCTTTTGTTAATGCGTATATTTAAAAAAAAAAGGATAATTAAAACTTTTCTTTCTTTAAAGCAGGCTCATAGTGAGAGAATACCATCGTATAAATAGCTCTCCCTTGACTTACCGATCTGAGTTTAGTTACATAACCAAACATTTCTGATAGGGGGGCAACCCCATGAATTACCTGCATATTTCCTCTTTGACTGATGCCTTCTACTCTTCCTCTTCTGCTATTCAGATCGGCAATGATGTCACCTACATAATCTTCCGGCGAAACTACCTCCAAACTAAACACAGGCTCAAGCAATATCGGGTCAGCCTTTTGAGCTGCTTCCCTTACTGCATTTGATATTGCTATTTTATAGCCCATTGCAGTGGAAGCCTCTAAATCATGCTTAACACTAATTAACCTGACACCTACATCTATCATCGTATAGCCTTGGGGACCTACTTGCAATCCGAGTATAGCACCGTTTTGTAAAGCATCTTGCATTTCTTTATCAAGTGCTTTCAACTCCACTTCATTTTTGAAGCAGATACCGTTGCCACGCTCTTCAGGATATAATTCAACAGTTACACTTCCATACTGTCTCTTGCCGGCTATTTCACGATCAAATTCTGCATCATGAATAACCTTAGAAGAAACTGTCTCACGGTAAGCTACTTGAGGTTTGCCTAAGCGAGTAGGTACTTTAAACTCTCTGTTTAATCTATCTGCAATTATTTCAAGATGAAGCTCACCAACTCCAGCGATTAATAACTGACCACTATCTTCATCATTTTCATATTTGAATGTAGGGTCTTCATCGCTTAGCTTTTCGAGCACGCTTATCAGCTTCTCTTGATCAGCCAAAGTTTTAGCTTCAATTGATTGTTTAATTACAGGCTCAGCAAATCTGATTTTTTCATATAAAATCGGATGCTTAATATCACAGAGAGTATCACCGGTTTTAGTAAACCTAAGACCGGGTATTGCTACAATATCTCCTATTGACGCTTCTTTGATCTCTTCTCTTCTATTGGACATCATTTTGAATATCTTCAAGACTTTCTCTTTTTTGTCAGCACCCGGGTTTTGCACCGATTGCCCCAAATCAAGCTTTCCTGAATAAATCCTTGCAAATGTTACTTTTCCCATATAAGGGTCAGTAAGCACTTTAAATGCCAAAGCAGAGAACGGCTCATTTTCGTCAGGTTTACGAGATATAATTTTCTCAATATTATCTACATCATACCCATCTTGATAAACAACTTCAAGTGGAGAAGGCAAATAATCTATAACAGCGTCCATAAGTGGTTGAACACCTGAATTTTTTAATGAAGTGCCACATGTTACCGGCACTACGTCACGAGATAAGACTGCTGCTCTCAATACTTTTTTAAGCTCTTCGCTCGAAAGCTCTTCGCCATCTAAGTATTTACCAAGCAAATCATCGTCTCTCTCGGCAATAGCTTCAACCATTATAGATCTGTACTCTTCAGCCTTAATCAAATAGCTCTCAGGAATATCTTCATATTCCATTGTCAAACCACTATCTTCTTGGCTGAAATATATAGCCTTCATTTCGATTAAATCGATAATACCTTCGTATGTATCTTCTGCTCCTATCGGTATCTGAATTGCAAGAGGATTAGCACCTAGCCTCTCCCTCATCATATCTAAAACACGATAAAAATCCGCACCGGATCTATCCATCTTATTTACGTGAGCAATTCTTGGCACCTTATATTCATCAGCTTGATGCCACACAGTTTCAGATTGAGGCTCTACGCCACCCACAGCACAAAACAGTGCTATAGCTCCATCTAAAACCCTAAGTGACCTCTGCACCTCTGCAGTAAAATCAACATGCCCCGGAGTGTCAATAATATTGACTTGGTAGTCCTTCCACATAGTAGTAGTAGCGGCGGACATAATAGTTATACCCCTTTCTCTTTCCTGATCCATGGAATCCATGAAAGCAGTACCATCGTCTACCTCACCAATTTTGTGAAGGTAGCCGGAGTAAAAAAGTATCCTCTCCGTTGTAGTTGTCTTACCGGCATCAATATGAGCCATAATACCGATATTTCTTATCTTCGCAATATCTTTTTGCCGCGCCATAATATAAACTGTCAGGTTAATTTAATTGACAAAGAACGATTTAGATTCATTACCATTTAAAATGCGCAAAAGCTTTGTTTGCTTCAGCCATTCTATGAGTATCATCACGTTTTTTAACGGATGAACCTTCGCCTTTCGCAGCAGCCATAAACTCAGCAGCTAATTTTTGAGCCATTGAATTATCACGGCGTGCTTTTGCGTAGGTTTTTAGCCAGCGAATAGCAAGGGCGATACGTCTTTCCTCGCGAACTTCAACCGGCACCTGGTAAGTAGCACCACCAACTCTTCTTGATCTTACTTCTAATACAGGAGCTACGTTTGAAACTGCTTTTTTAAACACTTCTAACGGCTCTTGCTTAGTTTTTTGAGCTACGATTTCAAATGCACCGTAAACCAATGATCGAGCGGTATTCTTCTTACCATGAAGCATAAGATTATTGATAAATCTAGTTACTAGTACATCATTGTACATTGGATCAGGCAATAATCTTCTCTTTTCTGCTCTTCTTTTTCTCATTTTTTTTCTAACGCATCATTGATTAAAAACGATTATTTTTTAGGTCTTTTAGTTCCATACTTAGACCTGCCTTGCTTTCTACCGTCTACACCTTGTGTGTCGGCAGTACCTCGTACGATGTGATAACGCACACCTGGAAGATCCTTAACCCTACCGCCTCTTACGAATACGATAGAGTGCTCTTGCAAATTGTGTCCTTCGCCGGGAATATACGCTGTTACCTCAAAACCACTTGTTAATCTAACACGCGCAACTTTACGCAATGCCGAATTCGGTTTTTTTGGTGTTGTAGTATAAACCCTAGT
>JBFHIJ010000019.1:0-49362 GCA_041596515.1 Chlorobiota bacterium | reverse complement strand
TGTACCATTGGTAGCTGTGGATTTCGCCTAAGCCGTTACCAATTACTTGGAAGCGTACTTCTTCGCCACCGCAAATCACTTGTGATTCCGGGTTTTCTAACAATTCAAATGTAGGTGGGATTACAAATTCTACTTCTTCTGTAAATACTTCTTCGTCATAACATTCTGCATTACCCAAAACTTTACATCTGTAAGCGCCTGTATTAGTTTCATTTACATCTGTTAGTTTCAAGTTTTGAGTTACTGCTGTTGGATTTTCTTTGTTGGTAATGTCATACCACTGACCACCTTGATATTTTTGCCATTGGTAACCGTTAACTGAACCATCAGCAGTTGCATAGAATTCTAAATCCATACCACCGCAAAGGTTTTCTGTATCAAAGTAGTATTCCATTGTTTCGTTAGATACAGGCAAGTATAATTCTACTTCTGTTTCTGTATCTGTATATAGAATAGAAGGATATTTAGGTTCGCAAAGTTCGTCGCCGACTACTTTTGCTCTGTATTTACCGTCTGCTTCTACTTTAGTTAATTCTGTGAAGTCCAAAGTAAAGCTGTGGTTTGTTGCACCTTCGATATCAGTCCAGATACCATCAACTTCTTTCTGCCACTGAACACCAAAAGCGTTATTTGTTTCTACGCTAAGAGTCAAATCGTGGAAACCTTCGCAACCGAGATAGCTTTCTACCATATCTTCGCTAACGATTGATACAGGTTCTACTACTGTTACTATTTTGCTTGATGTTTGGATTGGTTCTAAGTCCATAGCCCAAAATCTTGCATAATATTCACCTGCATTTTCTACCATCAAGTCATTGATGATTAGGCGATTGCCACTGATTGTAATATTATCGGTATCTGTGTCTACGATTGGAAGACCATCTTTATACCACTGAGTTTGAACTGCATTGCCTAAGGCTCTTTCGATACCATCATCAAAATTACCACCAGCACCAAATAAGAACTGTATTTGCTGAGTTCCTTCGCATAGGCCGTCAGGTCTGTCAGGATCTACTATCAAGTCATTTGTCAATTCTAATGTAAAGCTTGTAATATCTACACCCATTTTGTTATTGGCAGCAGTTCTTGTTTCGCCGTCAATATCAGTAGGAATAGATACTGAAGTAATTGGAGGGCAACTTAAATCTTCACTAATCGCTGCCTGACCATCTACGTGACAGTCTGCTGTCAACGATACGTCCATATCTGTTGAGTTATCACCGTAACCTGCGGACTGCCAAGAAGACAAATAAGCATAAGTAGTATTTGTTCCCTCATTAGCTGCAATTGAGCCATTAGGGCAACTTAAGACGTTATAGTCTGCTGTACCAACGCTATTAATATAAGAAGAGTAACCTGGTAAATAGATACAATAAGATTCTGTACCATTACCAATCATATCATTTACTAAAATATTATTTTTAATTGTATTGCCTGATGAAGCAGCATAATAACCACCAAGAGTAATACAAGACGATTTAGCACCTTGCACACCACCGGCTGTAAATGGCATATCCATATGAATTGTATTCTGATATACTTCTATGTTTTTCACAGTATGCCCTAATATGCCTGCCGGCATATAATGGAAATAATAACCGGTAGAAGAACTATAATCAGTACCTCTACTTGTTACTGATTTAATTCTGTTGTGATATATTTGCATACCTTCATTTGGTTTTGTAGCATTACCATAGAAGTACATCCCTGCAGTGTAACCAGGATAGTTGCTTGTTCCTTCATAAGAGTTAATAATATCATGAATATAATTATCATGAATCAAGCAAGGATCCATATAACCAAAATACATACCTACTATTGAAGAAGTTGAAGTAGTACTTTGTCTTTTCTGTACCCTAGAAATCTCGTTATGATGTATATCAAAACCACCAAAATTGTATGTTGAACCTTGATATATATACATACCGTAATAAGTAATATCATAAATAGTATTATGAGCTATTTCACCCATGTTATCATTTTTAGGATAATATACTCTTAAACCATAACTAGTCTGACTTACATCATTGTAATTTATTTCGATATCGCCACTAGTATAATAAGCATACAAACCATAGTAAGGATAGTACGTGGTAGCACTATAATTCTCCAAACCTCTTAACCTATTGTGTGACGCTTCTAAATTATTTACATAGTAAAAATATGTCATATAATACATATATTGACTTGGCTCTATTTCATTGTAGTTACATACAAGATCATCTACATACCTGCAATAAATACCATAGTACATATAGCCCGGTAGTACATCATTGTTAGTAATTGTAATATTTTCATGTACATTTGTAGTACTTTGACCGTAAATATACATACCATAATAACCTCTATCTATAAGGTTATTATCTATTGTGATATTATCACTATATCCATCTGAATAATACATTCTAATTGTATATGCAGAGGAAGGATTCCCTGTCAGTGCACCTGCAGAAATTCTACAGTTTTTAAGATCTACATTACTTGCGCCCATAAACCTTACACCTACTGAGGTGTTCACTGTATGGTTGATCCATAAACTTCTGTCACTGCCGGTTCCGTTAAGACTACCATCTAAAACTACATTAGAACATCCATCAAACTGTATGATACCATTATTTCCACCAAAAGAACCACTAATTTCATAGTCCCCTGTTGGGTAAATAGTAAGTGATGCAGTAGAAGAGAATGCATCCAAAGTTGCTGCAGAAGTCAAAGTCTGATCACTAATAATCTGTAAAACCACATCACCACTGATGTCGTTGGTGTTGATTGCATCAAATGCTAATTTGATATTTGAGTAATCTCCACCGGTACCGACGGTCTTTGTACCGGTAATCGCCGTCTGAGCCATTGCTTGACTTGCAAATAATGCAGTCAAAACTATCATGGAAAGGAACATGTAGAAACGCTTCATAACGCTCTCCAATTGTTGTAAATAATAAAATATGATTGCTATTGTTTAAAGACTGATTCACTATTTCTGTCAATATAAAATATATTTGTATAAATAGCAACGTTACAAAGTGTTTTTTTATTATACTTTTATTCCATTTTTCCTTTCCAAGTGCATTTTTTTTGTTTAATTTTTCTAATTCATCTTTGACCGGCATAGATTACATATAGATTTTGAAGTTATTTTGAATCTTGATTTACATTTTTATATTTTTTTTATAAGTATGCTATACTGCCTTGTTAATTCCGAGCACACTACTCTATATTGGCATTTATTGTCAATTATTATCTATATAGCAGCCTAATAATGAAAATTATCAGTTTATATCTATTCGCTATATTGACTATATACTATGTATTGCTAGTTACATCTATTTTTATTATTCACTATTTTGATTGTATTAGGATGTTACTATTGCAAATTATTTTTTTTTGTAAAATATTGATTTTTTTTGTTTGTAATCTATGATAGTCTAATTTTTATTATTTGTTACACACACCCCAATAAAAAAGCCCCCCAAAATGGGAGGCTTTTCTAACTGTACTGTTATATTTTTCGAGAGTGTTTATTTCACGAAAATCATTGCTTTAGCAGCTGCTGCACCTTCTGCTTCTACTGTGTAGAAGTATGTGCCACTGCTTAAGTTGTATGATGTTGCATCTAAGTCGATATTGTTTTCTCCGGCTACTGCCATACCGTCAAAGATTACTGCTAATTTACGACCACTTGCATCTGTCAATGTAACTACTACATTTGTTGCTACAGGTACTGTAAATTTAATAGTTGTTGTCGCTGCAAATGGATTTGGATGGTTGCCGAGTAATGCATATCCACTTCCCATTTGTTCAAACACACTGTTTGGATCTGTTTTCTTAGTTACTGTTACCATGCTCATGTCTGACATTCTTGTTCCGCAATCATTTGTTGCTTCGCAATAATATTCGCCTGCGTCTGCATATTTAACCATGTCAACACTGTAAGTTGCTTCAGTTGCACCGGCGATTGCCATACCATCTTTGTACCATTGGTATGTCATGTCGCTTTGGCTGTCGGCTACTATTTCTAATGTCAATGTTGCATCTGTTTCGATAGTTACATCTGCTTCCGGCATTGTTGTATATACAGGTAACAACTCTACTTTTAGTTCGCCTGCTTTAGATGTTGCCATTTGTGTTGAACCAGCTAAAGCCAATGCTGCTTCTAATGTATAGTCGCCTGCATCTGTAACTGTTACATCTGCTATTTCTAATTTATTTGTTAGTGAACCTGTGATGCCTGAGCCATCTACTAAAGCTATGCCATCTTTGTACCATTGGTAGTTGATACCTAATGTTACATCTGTTGATTTAGCTGTTGCTTCAAATGTTGCTGTAGAACCTTCGCAAGTTTCTTTATCCATTGGATTCATTGTGATTGATACCGTTGGTACGTCACTGATTGATACGCGTACTGATTCGTCTGTACCGCATTGACCTTTTACGATTACGTAGTAATCATTAGACAAGTCACCGGCTTCTACATTTTTAATTGTTAGCATTGAAGAATGTGCACCTTGAATTCTTGCATTATCTTCTAAAGCTACACCTGCTTTGTACCATTGGAAGTCGTGTTGGTAGTATGGTGGAATCAAGCCTTTCATGTGTGCTTCCACTGCTAAAATTGCTGTTTCGCCCAATGCTACTTCTTCTGATCTTGGTTGGCGTGTGATTTTTGTATCTTGTAATACATATAAAATTGATGTTTCACTTGTGAATGTCAATTCGCCACGGCAATCTTCTACTTCGATTTCGCAATAATATTGACCTACATTGTTGATATTTGCATCATTGATGATCAATACTGCATCATCAGCATATTCATTTTCTGTTGTGCTGATTGCCATACCATCTTTGTACCATTGGTAGCTGTGGATTTCGCCTAAGCCGTTACCAATTACTTGGAAGCGTACTTCTTCGCCACCGCAAATCACTTGTGATTCCGGGTTTTCTAACAATTCAAATGTAGGTGGGATTACAAATGCTACTTCTTCTGTAAATACTTCTTCGTCATAACATTCTGCATTACCCAAAACTTTACATCTGTAAGCGCCTGTATTAGTTTCATTCACATTAGTAAGTTTCAAGTTTTGAGTTACAGCTGTTGGATTTTCCTTGTTGGTAATGTCATACCACTGACCACCTTGATATTTTTGCCATTGGTAACCTTTAACTGAACCGTCAGCTGTTGCATAGAATTCTAAATCCATACCACCGCAAAGGTTTTCTGTATCAAAGTAGTATTCCATTGTTTCGTTAGATACAGGTAAGTATAATTCTACTTCTGTTTCTGTATCTGTATATAGTATAGATGGATATTTAGGTTCGCAAAGTTCGTCACCGATTATTTTTGCTCTGTATTTACCATCTGCTTCTACTTTTGTCAATTCTGTGAAGTCTAATGTAAAACTGTGGTTTGTTGCACCTTCGATATCACTCCACATTCCGTCAATTTCTTTCTGCCACTGAACGCCATAAGCGTTATTTGTTTCTACGCTAAGAGTCAAATTGTGGAAACCTTCGCAACCAAGATAGCTTTCTACCATATCTTCGTTAACGATTGATACAGGTTCTACTACTGTGACTGTTTTGCTTGATGTTTGGATTGGTTCTAAGTCCATAGCCCAAAATCTTGCATAATATTCACCTGCATTTTCTACCACCAAGTCATTGATGATTAGGCGATTACCACTGATTGTAATATTATCGGTATCTGTGTCTACGATTGGAAGACCATCTTTATACCACTGTGTTTGAACTGCATTACCTAAAGATCTTTCGATACCATCATCAAAATTACCACCGGCACCAAATAAGAACTGTACTTGCTGAGTTCCTTCGCAAAGTCCTTCAGGTTTGTCAGGATCTACGATTAAATCATTTGTCAATTCTAATGTAAAGCTTGTAATATCTACACCCATTTTGTTATTGGCAGCAGTTCTTGTTTCGCCGTCTATATCAGTAGGAATAGATACTGAAGTAATTAGTGGACAACTTAAATCTTCACTGATTGCTGCTTGACCATCTACGTGGCAATCTGATGTCAAAGACACTTCCATATCTGTTGAGTTATCACCATAACCTGCTGACTGCCATGAAGACAAGTATGCATAAGTAGTATTTGTTCCTTCATTATAAGCTATAGAACCCATAGGGCAACTAAGGGCGTTATAATCAGAAACAGCAATATTTGAAGTATTACTTGAAGTTGTAGATGTAGCATGTTTACCCTGGTAAATACAGTATGTAGAAGTACCATTACCAACCATTGTATTAGACAGGATGTTATTTTTAATAACTGTACCAGCTGAAGATTGATAGTAAGGATAGTCTGTAATACAAGCAGAAATACCACCTTGCTCACCACCGGCTACGAAAGGTAAATTCATATCAATAGTATTTTGATAGATTTCTGTATATCGTGCATTATATAGCAAAATACCTGTAGGAATAGAATAATGTGCGTATAAATAGTTATAAGTTGAATAATAATAAGGTATTGCTTTTGCAGTGATGTCATGAATTCTATTGTGATAGATTCTATTATCATCAGTTCTACCATCTGTATAGCTCGAACCATAAACTAAGATACCTGCAGTATAATAGTGATATGAACCAGTACCGGTAAATGGTTTAATCAAGTTATAAATATGATTATTATGTATGTCAGAGTCTCCGACATAGCCTAACCAAATACCTACATTGTAAGTATATTGATAGTCATAACCTTTACAGTCGATATTACTTATAGTGTTATGATGTATATTATAAGTACCTGAATAATTCGCATCACGGTATGTATATATACCATATTGACCTAAACGATCTAAGTTATTATTTGCAACTTCCGTAACTTCATTAGAACGGTTATAATATATATACATACCATATTGAACTTGGCTGATATTGTTATTATTAAATTCCAAATCGCCTTCCGGATAATAACAATGTAGACCATAATATGGATAATAGTAATTTGCATTATATGTTGTGCTACCAATAACAGTATTTCCGTTAAAATTACCATTTTGAACGTAGTAGTTGTATAAAGCATAATATGTATAACCATCTTGAGCATCAAGTGTATTATTTATCAAGTTTAGATTACTTACATAGTACATGTAAGACCCATAATACATATAAGGTGCGTCAAATAAGTTGTTAAGCATATTAATGTTATTTTGTCTCTGAGAGGAGCTACCATAGATATAAGCACCATAGTATGAATGGCTAAACCAGTTGTTATCAATCGTGATATTATTAGAATATCCATCATTATAGTACATTCTTATACCATAAGAGCTAGACGGATTTCCGGTAGTAGCACCTGCAGATATTCTACAGTTTTTAACATTGATACCATCGTTTGAGCCTTTAAATTTAACACCAACAGAAGAATTTGTTGTATGGTTTATCCATAAACTCCTATCACTGCCGGTTCCGTTAAGACTACCGTCAAGCACTACATTAGAGCAACCGTTAAATTCAATAATACCATTAGTGCCACCAAAAGAACCACTAATTTCATAGGTTCCTGTTGGGTAAATAGTAAGTGACGCAGAAGAAGAGAATGCATCCAAAGTTGCTGCAGAAGTCAAAGTCTGATCACTAATAATTTGTAAAACCACATCACCACTGATGTCGTTAGTGTTGATAGCATCAAATGCTAATTTGATATTTGAGTAATCACCGCCAGTACCAACTGTTTTAGTACCTGTAATTGCAGTTTGCGCCATTAATTGTGTTCCAGCTAAGAACACCATTACAAATAGTGCAAAAATAGAGGACATACGTTTCATAACGAACTCCAATAAGTTTAAAAAGATAGTATTTATATATTCGATACTGATAATCTACCTACGTTTTGACAATATAGCACTTTTATATTATACTTGCAACGTTACATTTCTACCTTTTATTATAGTATTTTACTTTTTCTATACTATTATTATTTCTATTATGTCAAAATCTATTAATTCATGTTACATATCAAATAATATTTGAATTCCCACCACATAATATTTAACTTTATACGAAAGATAATTATTTCATATAATAGTCTTTATTTTTAACATTAAGGCTATTTTGCTTATTTTTATAGCTTTTTATTGTCAATTATATTATATATAACACTATCTTTATAATATTTATTTGTTCACTCCTATTTTTATAATCTTTTTGATTGTATTTTAAATTATATATATTCAAACTTGATATTAGACATTTTACTTATTTCTGATGTTACTTTTTGCATACAAAAAATATTTATATTTTTTTCTGCTATCTGTTTTTACTTTATATAGAGATGATTATACATACCTTTTTACTTATTTATATTATTTATGCAACTATATATGGATACAATCACTCTAATATATTGATTTTCATATATTTTACAGTTCGGACAATAGTTTTACCACTATACAGATTAGATATTTTTTTCTGTTCAATTCAATTAATATCGTAATAATCAGAGATCTTTGATATCAGTATCACCTTAGTATTATGTATTTTTTGCCCCTTCCTAATAGTAATCTAATCTTCAGTTTTGTAAATTGCTTTTATCATAAGCAGTATATTTTATATATTAGTTATACTTGTATACATGATTATGGAGATTTGGTTTTGAATAATTGGAACTTAAATAATAAATTAGCCCTTGTTACAGGAGGCTCTAAAGGAATTGGAGCGGCTATCTGTAAAGTATATGCTCAGCTCGGTGCTAAAGTCATTTGCGTTGCCCGAAATATCGAAGACTCTGCTACTTCAGAATATATCAATATATCTGCTGATATTACTTCTGCGGAAGGTATAGAGACTATACTTAATACTATCAGAGAAAATGGCGGGAAATTAGATATCCTGGTGAATAATGCAGGCACAAACATCAGAAAGAAAACTATCGACTTCGACGAAAGCGAAGAAGATTTTCTTTTTAATACTAATTTCAAAGCCGCATATAAGCTATGCAAAAAGTGCTACCCGTTCCTACGAGAATCTACATATCCCTCTATCATTAATATTGCTTCCATTGCAGGCAAGCAAATTGTTAAAACCGGTGCCCCTTATGCTAGCGCCAAGGCAGCTCTGTCACATCTTACCAGATACCTTGCTGTGGAATGGGCTCACGATAACATTAGAGTTAACGCCATTGAACCATGGTACATAGAGACTCCTCTGACTAAACCTGTGCTGGATAATGAAAAGGCTTTAGAAAAAATCTTAGCAAGAACTCCTCTCCGTAGGGTAGGCACTCCGGATGAAATAGCGAACACTGCTGCATTTTTAGCTATGGGTGCATCTTCGTATATCAGTGGCCAAGTTATAGCCGTGGACGGTGCTGCAAGCATTTATTTATTTTAAAAACTTATTTGAATAACATGAAATATTACACCTTATTATTAGTTTTCTTACTTGCAATCCCAGCTTTGTCTCAGGTCAATACTGAAAAACTACGCAAAAGTGCAAACGAAACAGGAATATTTACGGAATTCAACCTTGCCGGCACTTTAACCTCTGGCAACACCGAATATATTCGCTTTAATACCGGTCTGCGCTTTGACTATATTGGCAATAGCTACAATAGTTTTATAATCGCCAAACTGGATTATAAAGAAGCCAATAGCGAAATAATAGTTAAAAAAGGCTTCACTCACTTTAGAAATGTATTTGATTATTCCGGTAATCTTAGTTTTGAACTGTTTTTACAAAAAGAATTTAATGAGTTTATTTCTCTAAATGATAGGAATATTGCGGGCGGCGGGCTACGAATAAAAATTGCAGAATCATATACAGACACAACTTCTATAGCTGTCGCATTTGGTAGTGGCATAATGTACGAAGGAGAAGACTATGCAGAAGGCTATAAGGAGGACTCCAAACTTGCTCGCTCTACAAATTATCTATCTGTAAACTGGAAAATTAACGAGTTATTTTCTATCCGCTCTGTATCCTACTTTCAAGTAGATGTAACTAGGCTAAATAACTATAGACTCTTGAATGAGTCTGATTTTAGTGTCGATATCTTTCATAATCTGAAATTATTTGTGGCTATAGATTACAGGTATGACAGCAAACCTCCTATTGGTATCGAGAACTATGATTTCGAGTTTGTCAATGGTATTAGATTTTCAATATAGAAGGGTTAAAACAATGGATATAGAGATACTTAGAGCTTATTGCATGGAAAAGAAGGGAACGAGCGAAGATTTTCCTTTTGACGAGACAACTCTCTGCTTCAGAGTTGGAGGCAAGATTTTTTGCCTCACTGATACTCATGATTTGCCTTTTGCATTTAATCTAAAATGCGATCCCGAGTGGGCTGTCAGCCTTAGAGAGGAATATGAAAATATTCGCCCCGGATACCACATGAACAAAAAACACTGGAACACTGTTCAGCCTGACGAAAGAATCCCTCAAGATTTGCTGTATAAAATGATCGATGAGTCTTACAATCTTATTTATAAAAGCTTGAAAAAGTCAATAAAAGAAAATATTGAATTAGAAGATTAGAGTACAATCTATTCTTATCAATTTGTCTGATATTTTAGAATAATTTACATTGCTTAGCTACGTCTAAGATTGACAATAATAAATATTGATTCAAAGACACAATAATTCTTAAATAGATTTATATTGACAGGAGATAATATAATGGCAGAAACTTTATTCGACAAAGTGCAAGAAGTAATCGAAACTGACATCAAGCACTTTATTGAAGCTGATGGTGGCTTTATTAATTTGAACCGCGTAGAAGACGGCATTGTCTATGTTACGTTAGCCGGAGCTTGTGCCACTTGCCCCGCAGCAAGCATGACTCTAAGAGGCGGAGTAGAACGCATACTAAAAACAAAACTTGAAGAAGTAAAAGGTGTCGAAATGGGTGAATAAACTTCACCTTATCCCTGATTATTTTTTGTAGAAGACGCACACAAAATATGTGCGTCTTTTTTTTATACCAATTTGTCTAAATGGTTTTTAGTATCGAGATTAACCGGACAGTTCAAAATACTACTATGGCTTTGGAATTTAGCACAATTCCAAAGCCATATAACAATATCTAATCTCAACTCTTGCCTATTTTACTATCACCAGCTTCTCTGTCAGGTACATTGTAGCTGACTGCAGCTTAATGAAATAAACTCCTGCTGGCAAATCCTCCGTTGATACTTCTTGCATATATTCTCCGGCTTTATATTTACCGAATAGTATTGTTTTTACAGTTTTACCATCCAGTTTAACAATCTCAAGAGTTATCTCTGCATCATACCCCAATGAGAATGATAGTTCGAACTTATCTGTACTGATAGGGTTAGGAAATGCTTTTGGTGCCTCCAGATTACTGCCATTGAGTAATATTTTCGCTATATCTCCAGCACAGTATGGTTGCAGCTCTATAACGCCCTGTATGGCATTAAACAGTACACATTCGCTATCGACGGAGCTTAGCTCTACTTGTATGTCTGCTTTTGTTGTTTCTAAAGTAGATAAATATGTATCAAATATTATATCAAGCAAATCTGCACCACTATCTATAACCTTGTCCGAGATACTTACTATATCAGCATCAATAAAGCCATTCCTACTATCTATTTCGACATTTTGCAAGTCATAATATCCTACTAATGCCTGGTTTAGAGTCACAGCATCTTCGCCTACAAACAGAAAGTTAGGCAGGTAACTTATTTTAATATGTAAAGACTGAATATCTAAATAGGATATATCTGTACCCGACATGAGCTTAACAGTCTTTTTAGCTTTAGAACCTATAGCTACTTTAGACCCCAATGGCTGCAAGGCTACTTCTCTATTAATATTTACAGCTGTGCCGGTAATTTCCTTAGTAAGTGAAATCGGCGAACCATTTTTTGCAATAATTTCAACAGTAGCAGAACTCAAAGCATCTCTAGAAGACGGTCTGTAGTTGATTGGTATAAAGTATGTACTATCTCTTTCCACTACAAAATCGCCAACAGGATTAGCAAAATAAAATTCCGAAGAAGGAGTACTAAATAACGGTGCTTCAAATTCCATTTCATTAGTGCCAAAGTTAACAATTTTCAGCATCATCTGCTCTTCTGTTCCATAGCAAGCTGTTACAGGTTCAGCACTAACTGCTACAAGTTCTTCTACGCCGCTACCGGTAAAGTTGATTATTATATTTTGATTTATATCATTATCAACTTTTAAAACTGCTTTATTATGCTCAGCAAATGCCCTAAAATACACATCAAAGCTAAACGCATTCCCCGGCATAAGCTCGAGTGGAAATTTCAGTTGAGAGTTATCAATCGCAAATCCTTTATTACTAAAGTTATCTTTGCCCATGCCAAGACTATTGTCGGTAGGAGATAATCCGGTAATCACTACTCTATCAGCAAACTCCCAAGCAGACTGTGCCAGATTAGTAATTGTAACTCTGGCTTTTTTAATATCGTTGGCATTATTGATAAGAGCTATACCTAAATCTATATCAGTGTTGTTGCTTTGGAGTTTACCATAAACTCCAGTTCCGGATAGTTTTGTTGCCGATTTACTTATTGTCCCGTCACTTAATTTATACCTCAAATCTAAAGAGTATTTTTTAGTACTCTCAGGCATAAATTTCACAGGAAGATAAATAACATCGCCTGTGCCTAATCTTTTACAAACATCAGCTTTATTGAACTTAAACACACCCTCTGCATTGTCATTTTCCAGTATAACATCTTCTATTGTTATAGGGACATTACCACTGTTTTGGATTTTAATCCCCTGATCCGTAGCGCTATATTCAAATCCCTTAGTCTTTCTTCCAAAATCATAATTATCTGAAAGAATGCCCGGCATAAGTCCCTTTGCTTCGATTACGCAGACACTGTCCGCTTCCGGAATTGTGTTAGAATAAAACACAATAGAATCTTTGTACTCAGCCATTTGGGAAGCAGTTATCTTAATTATATAATCAATATATGATTTTTTAGGTATAGTAATTGGATCGGACTCTGTTGGAATATTTGGCAATTCAACTGTAATATCCGGATTTACAGGAAGTTTTACGCCATTGATTATCAATGGTAATTTTCCCTTATTAAATAATCTTACAGTGCTCTCTGACTCTTTATTTGCTAAAACATCTCCTAAGTCGCAGTCGTATGCATCTATTTCAGGATAGCCTATTTCGGCATGAGTGTATAAGATGTAAAATGACTTGCAGGTATCTTGCACTCCCAGAGAATCGGAGTATTCCCCAAAAGTTTCAGCTCTGAAGCTCAGAGTCAGTTCTTCAGACTCTCCTGCAGGTAAAATAAACGGTGCAGGACTACCTACTATTTCAAATCCGTTCGAAAGTCTTTTTAGCAATATATCATCTACATGTGCATCAATATTTGACATGTTTTTTAGATTTACTTGCTTAGTAACTTCTTCTCCCGATTTTAACACTCCAAAATCTATTATGTTGGGTTCAAATGCTAAAACAATAGGATTATACTCTATCCTGACTATCGTATCGTTTCCGGCTCTGTCCACAAAAAGTATTTTTGCTTTTGCTTTGAGATTCGGATTCTTGATTTTTAAAGCCCAAGCCAGTGATTGTATAGTATTTGAAGTAACTGCTTCAGAGTTTAATATGTAGTTTTCTGTGCTGTCAGCAAATAAAATAGGCGGATACAAACACGATGCCAATTCTACATTGTCTGGATAGTCTACTACATTACCTTCTACATCACCATTGCAATTCATCGTCCAAAGAGGTCTTGGTGCGAGGGTGTCATGCTTGTCCTCTGATTTAAAGGCATAGGCAGCACCAACAGAGTATGACTCGTGACGAGACGCGCCTCTTAGATATGCCATAAACGGCAAATCCGCTTTCAAATAAAACGTTTCCGACAATTCAAGAGTAGCATCTATCAAAACATAAGTTTCACCTTGAGAAGTAGGGAAAAATGAATCCGTTTTATTGATTTGAGCAATATTGCTAAAAGGTTGCCATAGTATTTTATCTCCATCTTTCGTGCCGATTTGGATGGAATTTGCATTCATTCCTTCCGGAAGCACTAAAGATATCTTATTCCATTCATAAGTATAATGACTATAATCTTCAATCAGTGGTACCAATATATAATTTTGGAATTGTCTGATTGGCGATATAGAGACCATACTTGGACCTCCCACTTTTTCGGGCAATCCATCTTCTCTCACACCTGTATTATACATAGATACTGCAATAGGTTTATCAGCCATTATGTAAGCAGCACTTTTATTAGAATTATCATAAATCCTTGTTTCTATAAAGCCTTCATTTATCTTTCCACTTACTTTGGAAAGCTCTGTAACCCATTCGCCATTTATATATATATTCGTGTTCGGCTCTTTTGCATAAACTCTTACAACCGGGCTATATCTTCGCTCTGGATAGTATGGAACGAGGTACTCATGTCCCCAGCTATAAACCGGTAATTCCATATTTGCCAAATAATCTGAATTCCCATTTTCTAATGGGATATTTGTGTTTTGATTGCCACTAACTATCGCAACCGGTTTAGTAGCAGTTACTACAGTTCCGGACAAATCTGATCTATTCCTAAAAGTAGGAAGCATAAAAACATCACCAGAATTCAGGATTGCTCTTAAGGTATCCCCACTTTTTTTAAATCGAGGGACTAAAGTTTCATCATTGCCACCAATCACCACTTCAATTTTTGTATTATCATAGGCAGCTACGATGCATGCCATGGAAGACAAACTACTTATGGAAGGGTAATACTCTGAGGCATCATTATATGACGAAAGAATATATTCTGTACCCAATGCCTCTTGGGGATATACAGTTATCGCGTCGGATGATTGATTATATCTGATAGAAGCTATTATCGAAATTGGATTTTCAGCATTTATTTTAATAGCATAATCTTCAAACACCTGAGGCTCTATTTCTATATCTATTTTGCCTTTGGAATAAGAAATCACCTCGTTGGCAGGTAACTCAATCACTTCTGTTCTATTTGGGAGTATTTGAGTACTAAAGTGTATGTTTACTGCATCCACATTTATGTTTACCCATGTCCTATAAGGAGAGCTGACATATAGCAACACTTTATTATCATAAGGGCTGTCACTTTCTATGCAGGGCGGGACTGTAAATATAAAATCACGACCCATATTATTTACGCCAAACAGCTCATCATCCACTGCAAATAGATTTAAACTGCTAAGCACTAAAGCTAAAAAAAGTATATATTTCTTCATATCATATCCGTTAATATATTTATGTCATAATAAGCAATATCTCTATTCTAGCAAACAGAAATTATGCCTTATTAAATAAGACACTTATGATGCCGTTTTGTCTCAATATATTTTAAAAGAAATATATCAAATACAATAATATCTAATATTTACGGATTGAAATTCTGTAAGTGCTATTTACTCCACTCAAGGAAAGCAACAATGGTCTCCCCAAAATTCTTTTCTTTAATCAGTGCCATCCCTTCCGGAATCTCTACACCATAAATTTTACTATACTCCAGTACCATAACCCCATCTGCTTTTAGAAGCTTTCTGTCTACGATTATTTGTAGCATCTCATTCGTAAATCCTGCTTTATATGGCGGATCTGAAAAAATTATATCATATTTTTTATCTGTGTTTTTGCAAAACTTCAGTGCGTCTGAGTTTATTATCTCATACTCTTCTTTTGGCACATCAAATTCATCCATGATTCTCTTAATCATGTCTATAACTTTGCGGTTCTTTTCTACGTAGGTAACAGACTCTCCACCTCTGCTGAGAGCCTCTAACCCCAGAGCTCCGGTTCCTGCACATATATCGGCTATCTGCATTTCATCCAAATCTTTTAGTCCCATTAGGATGTTAAATATGCTTTCGCGCGCCTGATCTAAAGTTGGTCTGACTCCCTCAGGAATTTTCCCTTTATATCTTCTACCACCATATATACCGCTTATTATTCTCATTTGCCTTCCAAGTGCATTTTTAAAGTATTAATTAAGTTAATACCACGCAAAGCGGAACCCTCTGCAACTATTTTACCTTCCGGATTAATAAGTATAGGTTTCGGAATAGAAGAAACTTTAAATCTTCGAGCTATCATATTGCCAAAACCTCCGGTAAGGAATGCGTGATTCCATGGCATTTTCCATTTCTTGCCTCGAAATTCTTTAATTTTACCTACTTGCTTGTCAAGTGAGAAGCTCATAAATTCTATTTGTCCTTTGTATTTCTCGAAGGCATCGTGCAAGTGTGGCATTTCTCTAACGCATGGCCCGCACCATGTCGCCCAAAAATCTATAAATACATATTTACCTTTGAAGTATTCATTGCTATATGTTTTATCCGAATCGTCCAATGAGCTGATAGAAAACATAGGGGCAGCTTCACCAACCATACTATTTTCTATTTTTTCCATTAGCTGCTTAGCTGAGCTGATATATTTCGATTCGGGAAAGAAGACAAACAAGTGCTCATAGTACTGCCTTACTTTATCTTTTTCGCCACGAGTATATGCATATACTAAACTCTGAAAAACAAAATCCTCTCTGACTTCAGGGTATGGATTGCTTAACATTAAAGAGTCAAAATAATTGGAATACTTCTCGCCAACTAAATGCCGAGCAGCTACAGCCACTCCCATACTGCCAATATAGTATTTCCATAACGGAGATTTGAAATCTAAATTATCCAATGACTTAGCCAGTAAGTCTTTTTTTACTAATTCAGAATTACCCGTCAAAAACGCAGCCCCGCATATTTTTATGTACGATGCAAAAGTAACTTTTTTATATAAAGCACTGGGTGCATCTTTAATAAGCACTTCCATTTGATTAAAATCAGGCTTTAAATCATCAGAAGTGATTTTTGTTTGTACTCCCGAAGAGATAGTGGCATAAGCATTGGTCATATTCAATTCTATTTTATTTAATGCATCAAGTTGCTCTATTTGACTTTCTATAAAATCATTTGATTTGACTTGTTGTACATCTCTATATGCCGGGAACTTTGCAGGATCAAATTCAACTGACACTTTACCATTTTGAGGTGTCAGCACTGCATAGAACCTATCACATTCATAGATATAGCTTTCAGCATTCGTTGGCAATATCAGATCATTTCCTTTAGCGAGTCTGTATATTGTCGAGTTTACAGACTCCCCACTTTCATCCAAAGTAATTTTAAATACCTCCTTATCTTTTGGCAAATCATACGAAGTCAGCCTGTCACAATCTCCCCTATATGTTAATAACTTTGCAGATTTTGCAGCCGGATTAAGCTGCAAAGCCTCCATATTGATATTTATTTCCGCATCCGTGTCCTTAATTTCTAATGGGAAAAAGTATTTCGCATAGTTAGGAGCTTCCACTTCTATCATAAGATGTAAAGTCTTCAGTTCGATATCAAATTCGTTGTCAAGCTGCATCTTATCGAAGATTATATCGCCGGACACAGCATTAATAACTTTGAGGTGTACAGGCGAAAGACTTTCACCATCAGAATCATAAACATTAATCTCTATTGCCTTAGCCGAAATTGAAACAATCACTAATAAAATAAGTATATATATAAGTTTCATCGTTTTTACTTCCTTTTTGGATATAAGTTTACTATTTTACAATCGTCAAGATAATTCATTCTACACTTTGTCGCAAATTTTTACAGATATTTTTAATAGAAAAGATAAATAATGATATATATAAGCCAAAATATACAAATAGACGAAAACGAATTAGTATTGGACTTTGTTCGATCATCAGGACCCGGAGGTCAAAATGTCAACAAAGTATCCACCGCCGTGCAGTTGCGGTTTGATGTTGCCAATTCTAAATCTTTGCCCGAACATGTCAAAACTCGCATAATAGAATTAGCCAAAAACAAAATTACTGAGGCAGGTGTACTAATAATAGAAGCTAAAAAGTTTCGCTCACAGCTTAAAAACAGACAGGACGCTGTAGCCCGACTTACTTCTTTAATCTTAAAAGCAGTAGAAGTGCCAAAGAAAAGGCTCCCATCAAAAGTAAGTGCAGCTCAAAAGAGACAAAGGCTAGAAAATAAAAAACGCAGATCAGAAACAAAAAAAATGAGACAAAACAATCAATTAGATATGTTTAAATAGATATGAAACTTAAGAAACTTATTCTAGCATTAGTATTTTCAATAGCGTTAGCTGTTAGTTCCGTAGATAATCGCTCTTTAACCGATTCAAGCAGACCTGCAATCATCTATCAAATAAAACAAACAACAGACTATTCTACTCGCAAAAAAACTTTAAAAATGCCTCGCTTCGCAATTCGAAACATGCAGTAAACTTTTTCCTACAAAAAACAAATAAATTTATAATTTCTTTATTATTTAATTTTATTAAAATATAGAAATTACTTATCTTGCCATATATTGTTACAAATCATATTGTGATTTAAATCTTCGGGGGGAGAGAAAAAACATGAAAAATATACTTTATATAACTCTGGCTTTTGTACTATTCTTTGGATGTAATCATGCTCTTTCAGCGCAGACTGAAAAAGTAGAAGTATTCTCTAATTTAATTGAAAAATTATATATGGCAGGGGTAGACTCCGCATTTATCAGTGATGCTATGAGAAATCCTAAGGTACAATTTGAAGAAAAATTTGTTAGAATTAATGTGATTGGTGCATTCAAAAAGCCCGATTACTCTAATCATTATAATAAGTTCTCAGTCAAAAAATCAAAAACTTTCTATAAAGAGCATTTTGAATTGCTCAAAGCTGCAGAAAATAAGTTTGATGTGCCCGCTGAGGTTATTACTTCAGTGCTTTGGGTAGAAACTCGCCATGGAGGTTACTTAGGTAAAAATAATATTGCATCTGTTTTTTTTAGTACAGCTCTTGCCAATACCGAAGAAAACATACAAATGAATAAAGATGCTTTAAAAGACAAGTTTGACGGTACCGAAAAAGAACTGGATTCACTTTATAAAAGAATAGAGCAAAGAGCTGATAAAAAAGCAAATTGGGCTTTTGACCAGTTGCTTGCTTTGGCTAAACTACAAGCAGTCTCTCCGATTGATATCTTTGAAATTGAAGGCTCATGGGCAGGTGCTTTCGGAATGTCACAGTTTTTGCCATCCAGTTATATGTCTTGGGCTTATGACGGCAATGGTGATGATAAAATCAACTTGTTCGAGTTAGAAGATGCTATTTTTAGTGTGGCTAATTATTTGAAATCAAATGGCTGGGGTAGCTCCGAAAAAGAGCAAAAAGCTGCAGTTCACCACTATAACAACAGCAATGCTTATGTAGATGCAGTCCTAAAACTCGCTTCTCTTATAGTAGATGAAAATCCGGATAATGACAGTAGTTATTTGAAGGTAGATTTTAAAACTCCGCTAAATAAACAAATTATTCAATAAAACAAAGAAATCTCTATGAAACGTATTTTACTATTTATTTTTTTATTTGCATCCACTCTCTGCTTCACAGCTCCAATGAATGCACAGTTTTGGGAAGAAGAAGAAACTACAGAACAAGAAACTCCCGCAGAAGAAGAGGAAGGAGCTTTCGGAATTTGGGGTGAAGCTCCGCCGGATACTTCAAGCAGCGAATCCAAATCCAGCTTTTGGGATGTTTTCAAAAATGAACCTGAAGACTCTGCCACTGCAGCAAGAAGGAAGCTGATAAAAAATGCAGATACTAAAGATAAAAAAGATCAGTTTAATTCTTTCGGTAAAGATGATTTCAAAAGTGACAGAAACAACACTGAAATCAAAGATTATCAAGGTAGCACTGTACTGCTGACAGGGCATATCACCGATGAAGAAGGTAATCCTATTCAAGAAAATATTTATTTAATCAATGAATATGGCAAGCGTAAACTCTGCCGTGCTAATAGTGAAGGAGTATATAAGGCTATTATTCCGTCCGGTGGATACTATAATATCCATCTTCGCAACAGAATTGTAGATAAGCCAATTGTGATTGTAAATCATAGCAAAGAGTATAAAGAAATACCTCATAACTTTAAAGCATTAAAACTACAAGAAGGTAGCCTAGTTTATTCTCTTGATATTTTTGACAATAAAAAATCAAGTATAAATACTTCTCTTGATACTTTGACAGCTATACTTGCAAACTATGAAAACGTTTCTTTTACTATAGAAGTAAACTCACCAGTAATAGAAACTCCTAAAAAATCTAAAAAGAAAAAAAGAAAGAAGAATACTAAACAGAAAGAAACCACTCCCAAGTACGACACAGCATTAACTCAAGCCCGTATCAAAGAGCTTGATAGTACACTGCAAAAGCTCGGACTTAAACAAAGACTCTACGAGATTAAGCCAACTACGGAAACACAACAGGCTTCTAATAATTCTATTGTAATACGAGTTAAAGAGACAACAAAACTTCAATAATCACTAAAAGAGACGCTAATCACAGCGTCTCTTTTGCCTTACAATTCATCTTATCGTTATTTAAGTAGTGGTGGGGGACTTCCCTCCTATCTTGGATCATGTAACTTTTCTCTTTACACCACGTCAATCTTACAAGTTTAGGCAATCTAAAAAGATTAGCATAAGTCTTGAATTCTAAATAATTAGGCAACGTTAAATTCATTTGTTCTTTAGTTGTACTATGGTTATTTTTGTAAGTATCTATATGCAATAACGAACTATCGTTATACTAAGTGAAAACAAATATTGACATATTTTTTTAAAACATAATTGGGGTATCCAATGCCAAAGAATGTGAAATACGTATATTATTTTGGTGGTAAAAAAGCAGAAGGCACTTCTGAGATGAAAAATCTTCTCGGTGGTAAAGGTGCTAACTTGGCGGAAATGATTAATATTGGGTTGCCGGTTCCTCCGGGATTCACTCTTTCTACAGAACTTTGTACTTACTATTATAAAAACGAACAAACTTATCCTGCTTCTGTCAAAGAAGAAGTAGATAAAGCAATCGTTAAATTAGAAAAAGAAATGGATATGAAATTCGGCGATGCCAAAAATCCTCTTCTTTTCTCTGTTCGTTCCGGTGCTAGAGTTTCTATGCCTGGTATGATGGATACAGTATTGAATCTTGGTCTTAATGACAAAACTGTTCAAGGTTTGGCAAAAAGATCAGGTAATGAAAGATTCGCTTATGATTCTTACCGTCGCTTCGTAGCTATGTACGGTGATGTGGTATTGGATATGAAACCACAAACTAAAGACGATATCGATCCTTTCGAAGAAATCTTAGATAAGAAAAAAGAAGCTCGTGGCGCTAAACTTGATGTTGAGCTTACTACTGACGACTTAAAAGAATTGGTAAAAGAATTTAAAGCTGCTATCAAAGAAATCAAAGGCATCGAATTCCCTGAAGATCCAAAAGAGCAACTTTGGGGCGCTATCAATGCCGTATTTGGCTCATGGATGAACGATAGAGCTATCTACTACCGCAGAATGAACAACTTCCCTGAAGAGTGGGGTACTGCTGTAAACGTTCAGACTATGGTATTTGGTAACTCAGGTGAAGATTCAGGTACAGGTGTTGCATTTACTCGTGACGCTGCTACAGGCGAAAATTACTTCTACGGCGAATTCTTGATGAATGCTCAAGGTGAAGACGTTGTAGCCGGTACTCGTACTCCTCACCAAATCGACCAATTAAAAGACATCGACCCTGATGCTTATAATAAATTATTAGATATCAGAACTATTCTTGAAAATCACTACCGTGACATGCAGGATGTTGAGTTTACTATCCAAAACAAAAAACTTTGGATGCTTCAAACACGTAACGGTAAACGTACTGCTATGGCAGCTATCAAAATCGCTTACGACCAAGTAAAAGAAGGACTTATCAAACCTAAAGAAGCTTTGATGAGAATCGAACCTGATCAGCTTAACCAACTTCTTCGCCCAGTATTTAACTTAGACGAAAAAGCTAAATCTTTGAAAGAAGGTAAACTTCTTGCTAAAGGTCTAAATGCCGGCCCGGGTGCTGCTACAGGTAAAGTATTCTTCAACGCCGAAGACGCTATCGAAGCTGCTAAAAAAGGCGATAAAGTAATTCTAGTTCGTATCGAAACTTCTCCTGAAGATATTTCCGGCATGGACGCATCTGAAGGTATCTTGACTGCTCGCGGCGGTATGACTTCTCACGCAGCTCTTGTAGCTCGCCAAATGGGTAAAGTCTGCGTTGCAGGTTGTGGCGAATTAGTAATCGACTACAAAAAACGTCAGTTTGGTGTAGAAGGTTCTGACTTGGTAGTAAAAGAAGGTGAATACATCTCTATCGATGGTAGCACTGGCGAAGTAATCGTTGGTAAAATTGCAACAAAACCATCTGAAGTAATCGAAGTACTTATCGAAGGTACGATGAAAGAAGAAGATGCTCCTTTCTACCAAATGTTTGCTCAAATTATGAAATGGGCTGACAAATATCGTACATTGAACATCCGTACTAATGCGGACCAACCTGATCAATCTGAAAATGCTGTTAAATTTGGTGCTGAAGGTATCGGCCTTTGCCGTACTGAGCATATGTTCTTTGGCGAAGGTAAAATTGGTCCAATGCGTGAAATGATTCTTTCTTCTGATGTAGAAGGTCGTAAAAAAGCTTTGGCTAAAATCCTTCCTTTCCAAAGAGAAGACTTTGCAGGTATCTTCAGAGCTATGGACGGTCGTCCGGTAACTATCAGAACTATTGACCCGCCATTGCACGAATTCTTGCCTCATGAAGAAGCTGAACAAAAAGAATTAGCTAAAGAAATGGGTCTTGACTTCAAAGTAATCAAAGACAGAGTTGGAGCTCTTCACGAGTTCAACCCTATGCTTGGTTTCCGTGGTGTTCGTCTTGGTCTTATCTATCCTGAAATTACTGAAATGCAAGCTCGCGCTATCTTCGAAGCTGCTGTGGAAGTAATCAAAGGCGGTCAAAAAGTATTTCCTGAAGTGATGATTCCACTAGTAGGTAATGTAAAAGAATTGCAATCTCAGGAAGTAATCGTTCGTCGCGTTGCTGCGGAAGTAATGAAAGAAACTAATGTTGAGTTTGAATACTTAGTTGGTACTATGATTGAAGTACCTCGTGGTGCAATCACTGCAGGTAAAATTGCAAAAGTTGCTGAATTCTTCTCTTTCGGTACTAATGACTTGACTCAAACTACTCTTGGCGTTAGCCGTGATGATGCAGGTCGTTTCTTGCCATTGTATGTTGAAAAAGACATCTATGCTTTTGATCCTTTTGTTTCTATCGACCAAGAAGGTGTTGGTTTCTTATTGAAACACGCTGTGAAAGAAGGTCGTAAAGCAAGAAAAGGTATCAAATTAGGTATCTGTGGCGAACATGGTGGCGAACCTCGCTCAGTTGAATTCTGCCACAAAGCAGGCTTAAACTACGTATCTTGCTCTCCATTTAGAGTTCCTATCGCTCGCTTGGCTGCTGCAAGAATCGCTATCCAAGAAAAAATGGAAAAGAAAGCTGCTAAAAAAGCTAAGAAATCAAAAAAATAATCTGATTTTATAAATTAGATATGTATAGTAAAGCCGCTCCTGAGTCAATCGGAAGCGGCTTTTTGTTTTTCTATTATATATAACAAGAGTGCCGTTTTGTATACATAATATGTTACGTTTTGTATTGGCTATCAAATAGATTTTTGCTCATATCTCTAAAAAAAAGCTCGTAACTGACGAAACAGCTACGAGCTTTTTATATCTTTTATGCAAAAAAGTATTTACATAAATATCTTCACTGATTCTCTTGCCCAGTCAATAATCGACTCGAACCATACACCTAATAGCAAAGTCGGAATAGCTAAAGCATATACAAATATTTTTTCGAAAATGCTATATTCCAATTTTTCTGCATTATCATCTACTCCACGTACCCACATGTTACGGAATACTTTAGAATAGTAGAATAATGAGACAACACTATTAAGTACACCAACTACTGCAAGCCAAACCATACCTTTATCCAAAACAGCAGTAAATAGTTCTAATTTACCTATAAAGCCTGCTGTAGGCGGAATACCTGCAAGAGAAACCATAAATATTGTCATTGCTACACCAAGGAATGGTGCTTTATAACCAAGTCCTACATAGTCATCTAACTCTTCACTGTCGATTTTGTTTGCTATAAGTTGAACTACAAGGAATGCTCCTAAGTTCATGAGCAAATACATAAAGAAGTAAACATTGATACCCACAAGACCAACTTCTGTCATTACGGTTACACCCATAAGCAAATAGCCGGCATGTGCGATAGATGAGTAGGCTAACATTCTTTTTACGTTTGATTGCCAAAGAGCTACCAAGTTACCAAGAGTCATGGTAACTACTGCTAAAATAGAAAGTATCATGTGCCAGTCAAAAGTGCCCATTGTAATCCATGCCTCTGCCCCACTCATGTCAGGAACGATAAAAGCAACTTTTACAAATCTAATAAGCACTGCAAAACCGGCCGCTTTAGAAGCTACTGCTAGGTAAGCCGTTACCGCCACCGGAGAGCCTTCGTAAACGTCAGGAGTCCAGAAGTGGAAAGGTACAGCTGATATTTTATATGCTATGCCTGCAAGCACCATAAGCCCGGACACCAATACAGGAAGCAAAGAGCCATTGTAAGCTGCTAATGCTGCATTGATTTCATATAGGTTAAGAGAACCTGTGATACCAAACAGAATGGACATACCATAAATCATAATACCCGAAGACAAAGAACCATAGATAACATATTTAAGTGATGCTTCACTGGATCTTTTAACTTCTTTGGTATAACCTGCCAGTACGTAGGAGCTTAAAGACATTAACTCAATAGCTAAGTACATCATAATCAAGTTCGAAGCACCGGCGAGTAAAAACATACCAATCGCCATACCTATAACAAGAGTATAATACTCACCAAAACCATGAGATTTTTCCTCTAACTCTTTAGAGCAAAAAGCCATAAGCACTACTACTACAGTAGCTATTAATATCAATACTTTAAAATACATAGCAAATGGATCAACTGCGAGCAACCCGCTAAAGGTGCTTGCCGCCTCGCCGCTCCCATGGTCTAACAAAAACCAACCGGTAACAGCCAAACCTGCCAGGGCAGCAAATCCGCCTGAATGCTTCACTTTTTTGAAAATCAAGTCTGCTAAGATAACAAACACAAGAGTTACTATTAGTGCAGTTTCAGGTTTAAAGAGGCTAATGCTCTTTGTCAATCCGTCAACAAATTCGTTTATCGGAATCATACTATAAACAGCTTAAGTTTTTGAAATTAATTTTATAGACCAAGAGAAGCGAAATTTCCGCTCACTTTTACAAATTCAATCAAATGATTTACAGAAGTATTCATCATGTCCAAAATTGGAGCAGGATTAATACCCAAATAAATCACTACTATTGCTAATGGCACTAAGCCTGCAAGTTCGATACCATTGATATCATCATGCTTGTAAACTTTACCTGTAGGATCCCAAGGGCCTTCCCATTTTTCAGGTAGCTTGCCAAACCATACTTTTTGCAAAGCCCACAACATATATGCAGCACCGAGGATAATACCTGTAGCAGCAATCATTGTGTACCAAATATATGATTCGAATGCACCAATAAATATCATGACTTCACTTACGAATCCACTCATGCCAGGTAAGCCGATAGCGGCAAACCATGCAATAGTCATTACACCTGTGTAAACAGGCATTTTGTTTGCCAAACCACCAAAATCATCCAAGCCTCTTGTGTGAGCGCGGTCATAAACAACACCCACTATCATGAATAGCATTGCAGTGATAGTACCGTGATTAAACATTTGGAATATAGCTCCTGTCATCCCAGCTGAATTCATAGACGCCATACCTAGCATCACATAACCCATATGAGAAACAGAAGAGTATGCAATCATTTTTTTCAAGTCTCTTTGACCAAATTTATGCTGCCCCAAAGCACATAAAGCGCCATATACAATAGAGAACATACCTATAAAGGCAATGTAATCCTGGAAGTAAGCAACAGCTTCAGGGAAGATTGGCCATGAGATACGAAGCATACCATAAGTACCCATTTTCAAAAGCACACCTGCCAATATAACAGATATAGGTGTTGGTGCTTCTACGTGAGCATCTGGAAGCCAAGTGTGGAAAGGAACTATAGGAACTTTAATTGCAAAACCTACAAACAATGCAACAAAAGCAATAAGTCTCCAAGTCGAATCCAACAGCAAAGAGCCATCTTTGAAATTGTTAGGGTTCATCATGTCTAACAAGTTGAAAGAGCCTGCAGCAAAGTACAGAGCAACCATCACCAACAGCATAAACACAGAACCAAATAATGTATAGATAAAGAACTTAATCGCAGCATATTCTTTTCTAGGGCCACCCCAAATACCTATTAAGAAGTACATTGGTAGAAGCATAATTTCCCAGAAAAGATAAAATAGGAAAAAGTCAAGGGAGATAAATACACCCATCATACCCATAACCAAAAGCAAATACATTGCAAAGTAGCCTTTAGCTGCTTTCTTGATAGACCAAGAAGCAAATGTAGCTACAAATGAAATGAGTGCTGTCAACAAAATCATAGGGGCAGACAAACCATCAATACCAATAAAATACTGAATGTTTAAATCACCCAACATCGGAAGACCGGATAAGTGAATCCAATCAACCTTTTCGATGAATTGGAAAGTTTCCGCTTGATTTACACCGGCTAGTGAGAAATCAAAATTACTATAAATCACCAATGCTAATATTAATTGCAAAAAGGTGGTACCGGCAGTAACCCAACGGAAAAGATTCAATGACGTTGCTTTACTCGCTTCATCTTTACCGGATGGAATGAGCAATACCACTATCATACCTAACAAAGGTAAGAATGTAATCGCGGTAAGCAACCCAACTCCAAAAATCTCAGTCATTAATCCTCCGGATCACTAAATTATTTTACTTGCTAATTATCTAATTTTTTAGAATACAATAAAAAGTATTATCATAAAGGCAATAATCGTAAATGCCAAATATGCCTGCACTTTGCCTGTCTGTACTTTTCTGAACATCGCACCGAAAAAGCCGGTTGCGGTTGCAGATAAGTTAACCATACCGTCTACAACGTATTTATCAAAGAAACTAACTGCTAAGGATGCTTTATTAATAATCCATGCAGCAGCATGAACTACACCATCTACTACTTTTAAGTCAAACCAGGATAGTACTCTACCCAGATTAATAGTACCATCGATAACAGATGCCTGATAAACTTCGTCTATATACCATTTATTATATGATAACTTGTATGCAGGCTTAATAAGATTGGCAAGATTATCAGCATTAAATACTTTAAACTGATAGAATGCAAATCCAAATAAGATACCACCACCTGCTATTAGCAATGAAGCTATCATAGCCGGATAGTGTGCGTGATGCATTTGCTCTTCAAACTTAGTCGCAGCGTGATGTCCGCCATGAGCTTCTTCGCCCTGATGTGCATCTGCTACTTCTGCGTGTTCGCTGTGAGCTTCCTCACCGTGAGCCATAACGGCTTCGCCGTGCTCTGCTTCCAAAGGCATCATAAAATCAAATTGAAATTCGGCAGGAACCACAGTCCTTGGAGCTTTTACTCTGTCGTGGAACCAGCCATCACCTGCATTAAAAGGATTCCACGCATAGAATACGGATATAGAAAGAGTAGCTAAAAGAAGCAAAGGCCCAACTATGCGCCAATTGTTTTCTTTAGTGTGCTTTGCTATATCTGTTTTAGCTTCACCATGGAAAGCATTGATTGCTAATCTAAACATATAAAACGCGGTCATACCTGCGGCACCAAACCCAGCTAATGGCAATAGCCAATGACCACTAAGCTCAGCAAAAGCAAGAGTACCCGCTAAGATACCATCCTTAGACATAAAGCCGGAGGTAAGAGGCACACCCGATATAGCCAAGGTAGCAATTAAAAATGCTGTATAAGTTAGTGGCATAGTTTTACGCAAACCACCCATATTCCTTATATCCTGTGGATCCATATCATGATTATGAGCGTGATGCATAGATTCGTGCATAGCATGAATAACTGAGCCGGACGCAAGGAACAAACATGCTTTAAACCAAGCGTGAGTAACCAAGTGCATAAATCCGGAAGTGTAAGCTCCCACTCCGATAGCAAGAACCATATAGCCCAACTGAGAAACAGTCGAGTAAGCAAGTACCTTTTTGAAATCGGTTTGGGTAATAGCTATAGTAGCGGCTAAGAAGGCAGTTATACCACCTACATAGGCTACAAATATCATAGCATCTGCTGTCAGCATTGGGAATATCCTAGCTGTAAGGTAAACACCGGCGGCTACCATCGTAGCTGCGTGAATTAGTGCACTTACAGGCGTAGGCCCCTCCATCGCATCAGGCAACCATACGTGCAATGGGAACTGAGCAGATTTACCAATAGCTCCGAGGAATATTAAAATTCCCGCAGCCGAAAGCCATGCACCACTACCATAAGGAATATTGCCTGCAGCAATCTGTGCATAAACCTGATCAAACATAAGAGTGCCATAATTGACAAATAGAATAAGAATACCTATTAGGAATCCAAAGTCACCTACCCTATTTGTAATAAATGCCTTTTTATTGGCATCAGCGGCAGAGTCTTTTTCATACCAAAAGCCAATAAGTAAGTATGAACTTATACCTACCAACTCCCAGAAGATATACATATTTAAAAAGTTATTAGCCAATACAATCCCTAACATAGAGAAGGTAAATAGCCCCAAATAAGCGAAAAATCTCGGATATCGCTTGTCTCCATGCATATAAACCGTAGAGAACAGATGGACAAGAAAACTTATCAGGTTCACTACGACCAGCATAATGGCAGCCAAATTGTCTATACCGAGACCGAGTTGAATGGATTTGTTGCCTATGGAAAACCATTCTATCGTCTGCTGGATCATACCTGCATCAGCGTACGTAGTCAGCTTCGTAAACGAAACCACTATCGTAAGCAGCAGCGTAAGTCCTTGAAAAATAGAACCGACCACACCGCCGGCCTGCCCCAGTCTTTTTTGGCTAAATATAATAACCGTAAAGCTGAGCAAAGGCATCAGTATGATTATCATTGAAAGTAGTAATAAGGTTTCCGGTTTCATAATTCAAACTTTATACTATTGTTATATACTTTTTCGAAATACTTCTCAAAAACCAAAAACTATTCTTTGAGTTTATTGATTTCATCTACATTAATGTGCTTGTAGTTTTGATAGATATTAAGCACTATCGCAAGAGCTACTGCTACCTCAGCCGCTGCCAATATTATTACAAATATCGCAGCTATATGCCCTTCAATATTCAAGCCGCCGTATCTGGCAAAAGCAATGAAATTGAGATTGGCAGAGTTGAGTATCAGCTCGAGTCCCATAAGCACCATGATTGCATTTTTTCTGGTAATAATACCAAAAATGCCCAAGGCAAACAGCAATCCGCTAACAATCAAAAAATGTTCTAAACCTATGCCCATTTCACATTCCTTTTATTAATTAGATTCACGACGGGCTATAAGTGCCGCTCCTATAAATGCAACCAAGAGTAACACGGCTGCAACTTCGAATGCCAACAGGTACTCTGTCAGCAAACTTTTACCTATTTGAGTTATAGTGCTATCTGTAATCGGTGCATCTTTTAGAAACCAGTCTACATTCATATACATCATTGTAAAAAATACAGCGATAAATGCAGACATTATACCACCGACCGCAAAACTCAGTTTACCGACGCTACCGTCCTTTATGTCCACTCCGGTGATTTTCTGCGTAAGCATCACACCAAATATGATAAGAACAAGGATACCGCCTACATATACCATTAGCTGAGTTACGGCTATGAAATCTGCATTTAAAAGCACGTACATGCCTGCTACGCCAAAAAATGTAAAGAGCAATGAAAATGCCGAATACATCATCTTACGCGATAACACTACGCCTAAAGCAGATATCAGTATGATAGCAGCAAATGAATAAAAAGCCAGTTCAAATAATCCCATGACACAGTCTGTTTATTAGTTAGAATTTTCTTTACTTTCTGTATCGCCTGAAGCTTCCGCTTCAGCTTTAGCTTTGGCAGCCGCCTCGGCTTTTGCTTTAGCTGCCTCAGCTTTTTCTTTGGCAAGCATTTCTTTTTTCTCTTTTACTTCTTCTGCAGAGAGAGGAGAAAAATGATAAATCAAATCATCTCTGTGAAAAGTAGAGTATTCGAATTCTGTCGTCATCTGAATTGCCTCTGTAGGGCAAGCATCTGTGCATAACGAACAGAAGCAGCACAAAGCAAAATCAATATCGTATTTAGTAACCCAAGTCTTACGAGGCTTACCTGTGCTTTTAATATTAGGCACATCAGTCTCACTTTTAGCTACTTTTACGATTTCAATATCAATACAACCAACAGGGCAAGCTCTGGAGCATGCATTACAGCCATCGCACTCTTCCATATCTAAGTCGATACGGTTGCGTGAGTTTAGCGGCATGTGCCCGGATGTTATCGGATGCCATTTTTCAGGGTACTGCAAAGTCACTTTCTTTTTGAAAAGGTGCTCCAAAGTAATTTTCATACCCACCATAGTGGTTGAAAGCCCTGAATATATGTGTTGAAAATATCCTGCCATTATTTACTCCGATCTTTTACTAATTTTTAAAGACATAAGATCTTTTTACCTTACCATTGCCCAAAGAGCTACAGCAAAGAAACCGACAAATGCAATCGGCACCATTGTTTTCCAGCCTAATTCCATAAGCTGATCCACTCTGAATCTCGGTAATGTCCAGCGTAACCATATCTGTACAAATACAAATATACCTGCTTTCAACATCATCCATAAAGACTGAAGTGCAGGGTGGTTTAAGAAATCTCCAAACGGAGACTGCCATCCGCCAAAAAACAGAATTGCTGTCAATGCAGCCACAATAAACATATTGGAGTATTCGGCAAAGAAAAACATCGCGAATTTCATACCACTGTACTCTGTATGGTAACCCGCTACAATCTCTGATTCACCTTCCGGTATATCAAATGGAGTACGGTTTGTCTCTGCAAGAGAAGCTACGAAGTACAATAAAAACATCATAATCATTACCGGAGTGATAAGCACCTTTCCAAGCACTCCACCGGCACCACCGAAAATAAACCAATTCTGCATGCCACCGCCCTGCTGAGCTATTATTTCCTGCATGTTCAGTGTACCTGATAGTGCTGCTATCGCAAGTAACACTATTGCAGCAGGGATTTCGTAACTCACCATCTGAGAGGCTGCACGCATAGCGCCAAGTATCGAATATTTGTTATTGGAAGCCCAGCCACCCATCACAATACCGATGATAGCCAAAGCTCCAACGGCAAAGATGAAAAACAAGCCTAAATCAATGCCGGCAGGCACAAACACGCTACTAAAAGGAAGCACCGCATAAGCTGCATAAGCCGCTACAAACATGATAAAAGGAGCTAAATTGAATAATGGTTTGTTCGTTCCGTCAGGTGTAATATCTTCTTTTTGCAATAGTTTAAACACTTCCGCAATAGGCTGTAAAACGCCTTTCCACCCGGTACGCATAGGGCCCAATCTATCTTGCACCCATGATGCTACTTTTAGCTCAAGAAGAATTGCTAAAAGAGCATATATGAGCACAAAACCTAAGGGTATAACACTTACCAGAAGTATAGCACCTAAGTTTTGACCCAACCATTCATAAACAAAATTTTGTTCCATCACAAATCAATGTATATGTTAATTAAATTATCTGTCCACTTCACCTAATACGATATCAATACTACCCAAAATCAAAATCAAATCTGCTAACATATAGCCTTTTGATATTTCAGGAAGTAAAGCAAGATTTACAAAGCTCGTGCCACGTGCTTTCACCCTTTGAGGTTTAGCAGTGCCATCACTTACAATGTAAAGCCCTAACTCGCCTTTAGGATTTTCTGCTTTGCAATAAAATTCACCTTTTGGAGGTTTGATTCTTTTTGGAACTAAGGCTCTTACATCTTCACTAGCATCAGGCAGCATTGCCACAGCTTGTTCGATGATTTTACAACTTTCTTCCATCTCGCGGAATCTGACAATATTTCTGTCAAAGCTATCGCCGACCGTTCCTACTTCACCCCTACCTACAGGGATATCGAAATCAAATCTGTCATAAAGTGAATACGGTTCGCTTCTTCTCAAATCAAAAGGAATTCCGGAACCACGTAACACAGGGCCACTGGCAGCAAAGCTAATTGCAACATCAGCAGGTAAAATACCTGTATCAGCAGTTCTATCTACAAATATCCTATTGCCCAAAAGCAAATTATCAACTTCTTTGTTAGTTTCCCTAACCGTTTTCACAATTCTTAGACAGTCTTCTTTAAATGTAGGAGGCACGTCGCGTTGCAAACCGCCAATCCACATATAATTATAAAGCAAACGTCCGCCGGAAGCTGCCTCGAATAAGTCTAATATCATTTCACGATCACGGAAAAGGAAAAGGAAAGGAGTAAACGCACCGGCATCAAGCCCAAAAGTTGCAATTGCAATCTGGTGATTACCGATTCTGTTTAGCTCAGCCATAATGATTCGGATAAGTTCGATTCTTTCACTGACTTTAATGTCAAGCATCTTCTCCATACCCATTACATAAGGCCATTCATTATTCATGCTGGAAATGTAATCCATCCTATCTAAAAACGGAATTACTTGCGGATAAGTCATAGCTTCGCTAGCTTTTTCCATACAGCGGTGCAAGTAACCAATGTGAGGAACCACCTCAGTAACAAGCTCGCCTTCCAGTTCTACTTCAAGACGCAACACACCGTGCGTAGATGGGTGCTGCGGACCAACATTCAGACGCATCCTTTCTGTGTCGACACGTCCAAAATCGTAATCTATAGTCTTTCTTTCAGCCACAATCACTACCTGAATTAGCTATTTAAAATTTTCTATCTACTTTTTTTAGTAAGGAACTTTAATTCCATTGTATTCATCAGGTTCTTTATAGTCCTTTCTCAAAGGATAACCTTCCCAGTCATACGGAGTCAAAATACGAATCAAGTTAGGGTGATCTTCAAAGACTACACCGTACATGTCGTATGCTTCGCGTTCGTGCCAGTTTGCAGCTTTCCATACATTTTCAACTGTCGGCACTTTAGGAGTTTCTCTACCAAGGACTACTTTAAGCACAAAAGTATGCTTAAGAGCAACTGAATACAGATGATATACCACACCCAAATCATCAGACTGCTTGGATTTAAAATCTACACCACTAAGGCATGCTAAATAATCAAAATCCAAATCTTCTTCGTCTCTCAGAAACAGGCAAATATCACGCAACTTTGCTGGTTCGACTATAGCATAAGAATCACTATGTTCTTCTTCATGAAAAGAAATAATAGATTCGCCGAACTCTTGTTGTAATTTTTCGTATATATCTTTTGCTTGCATGTTTATTTATTTTGTTTAGTATTACTTATCTTCTTGATTATGGTAGTCGTCAAAGTCAGCTCTGAAACGATTGATTTGAATCATTCTATCTTCAATAGCTGCTCTGTCTTCCGCAGCCATTTTTTTACGTTTGTTACCGATAGCTTGATTTTTAATCATTTCCTGCAGTTTGACCATACCTTCCAAAAAGGCTTCCGGTCTCGGCGGGCATCCAGGAACGTAAACGTCCACTGGGATAATACGATCAACACCCTTCAACACATGATAGCCATGTTGCCAATACGGGCCACCTGCATTAGCGCAAGACCCCATAGAAAGCACATACTTTGGCTCAGGCATTTGCTCGTATAGCCTTTTGACTCTTTCAGCCATTTTTAAAGTAACAGTACCGGAGACAATCATGAAATCAGCCTGACGAGGACTGGCGCGAGGAATACATCCGAATCGCATAAAATCAAAGTGAGCCGCATTGGCAGCCATAAATTCGATAGCACAGCAAGCAAGACCAAAGTGCAAATACCAGTCTGACTTACTTCTGCCCCAGTTTAGAATTTCTTCCGCAACTCCAAGGACAATACCACCACCTTCGAAGGGTTTGTCCAGCCTGTCTAAAAGTCCCACGTCAACTCCCAGGATAAAACAATAATTACTTTTTCTTCTTTGGTATTACCAAGTCGTCTAACTTTGGTATATATGGCTGTGGTCTGTCCCACTCCAAATAGCCTTTTGCCCAGTCATATACCAATCCTAAAACAAGGATAAGCACAAATATAACCATTGCAAAGAAGGCATACCAACCTTGTTCTTTAAACACTGTCGCCCAAGGGAAGAGCAACACCAACTCCACATCAAATATTAAGAAAGCAAGCGCCACAAGGTAAAATCGAGTATTGAACTTTACCCAGGGGCTACCAATAGGTACTTCGCCTGATTCATAAGTAGATGATTTGACCGGGTTCGGTTTACTCGGCCTTACAAGCGCGGCTGCAAATAAGCCAATGCCCACAAAGACGAAACCGATAATCATGAATAGTAAAATTATACCGAAATCAGTCAGCATAAGCGCGTCCCAATCTATAATTCGTAAAAACTTTACTTGCCGTTAAGCAACAAGGTAAAGTGGTTTATTCTTATCTAAGTGTGTGTTTCCGAATGCTAATTTACATAAACATGTGGAAAAAAACGATTTTTTTTTTAAAATAATATCCACAATCAGCCGTTAGGCACGGCTAATATTTTTTATATTCAATTATCATAAAAAGAGTTAGCATATATCTCCAAAGAGTAATACTTTTTTTATTCATTCTTTTATTTTGTATCTAAGGTGTTGCCGATTTTTGCTATTATACCCAATTATTTGAATTATACCAACTATTTATTGAATATTTTTACATTATATAAAAACAAAGGTCACCAATCTTATTTGATGACCTTAATTGCTTTTAATAGTTACATATATCTTAGTAAAATATCAACTGTACTATTATGAAAATTGGTAACAATACAATCAATGAAAATTTGAATATATAAGAAAAGAAATCCGGCATTTTGATATTTTGACTTTCAGCTATTGACTTCACCATAAAGTTCGGTCCATTGCCTATATAAGTCATAGCTCCAAAAAATACCGAGGAAGTACATATCGCTTTTAAAATTTCTTCCGGTACTCCTGCTACCACAGATACACCTTGTGCCATGGTCGGGTTCTGAGCGACTAAGCCCAATGCCAGAGAGTGGAAAGTTACTGCTGTTGGGGCATTATCCAAAAATCCACTCAAGCCTCCGGTTGCATAATAAAACAATTGCACTGACTCTATACCTAAACTGGCGGCGTGAGTCTCTAAAAATTTTAAAGCCGGCACCATAGTAACAAAAATCCCTATGAAAAGGAACGCAACTTCTTCGATAGGCTCCCATGTAAACTGATTTGCCTCGCGAGTAGCCTTCTTAGTGACTATCAAAGACAAAATAGCCATCAAAGCAATAACTCCTTCTCTAATAAATGCGAGATTATGATTATGATGAATTGCTTCAATAGTATTGCCATTGATAAACGCTACTGCAAGTACTACTCCAATTAGCCATAAAAAGTTTAGACTGCCTTTTATTTTGATTGGCCTTTGTTGCTCATGATCTAAGCGAACAGCTTCAGGATCTTCTTTTTTCCAATAATAATTATCTACTATCAAGTAAATACCTACTAATAAACCATTGACTAATAGCCATTTTGGCCAAAGAGATAAAAACCATGTAAACTCTGCGCCTCTGAGATACATCAAAAATAATGGCGGATCTCCCAAAGGAGTCAGCAAGCCACCACAGTTTGCAACCACAGCAATAAAGAACAGAATTGTATGTACCTTATGTTTTCTTTCTTTGTTCGTACTGATTAGCGGACGGATAAGTAACATAGCTGCTCCGGTAGTTCCCATAAGCGATGCTAATATTCCCCCTATACCAATGATAGAAGCATTAATCGTCGGTTTAGATTCTATGTTACCATCTACAAATATCCCACCAGTAATCACAAACAAGCTACCAAGCAATACTATAAATGGGATATAATCAAATACAACCTGATGAATCAAAGCATGAGTCATACCGCTAAATATCAGCCATGCTGCAGTTGGTATGCCTAAACCTAATGCTACTAATAACTTATTCTTGTTATGCTCCCACCAGTGACCTGCAACCAATGGAAACACAGCAATAGCTCCGAGCATTAGCACAAAAGGAATCAGAGCCCAAAGCGGAATTTCTTGTACATGTTCCATTTCCGAACATACCTTACATGTATTAATAAAATGAGATAAACCATCTGATATAAGTGACTATTATACAATTACTAATTTACGCATTATTCACTGCATATCAAGTAAAAGAATATTAAACTCTATCAATATTCTTTAGACTAATATCACTTTCCCATAACGCTATTGTCAATCTGACTAAACAAATAATATATTTAAGATATATGTTATACAGCTGTCTATATGCGACTCATTGCAAAAGTAACGTTTTATTTTTAACAAAGTTTCGCTTTTCAAACAAGCTGGATTATATACATCAGATACTTATTGCGTATTCCAAAATTATTTCATCCAATCTTACCTCTAAGTAGTGGTTATTCCTAAAAAATATCAAGTATTATGTGTTGTATCTTCTTCTAATCTTTGCATTCATGCTACAAACATTTTAATCACCTTATGATGGCAATAGAAAAGTCTATATGCACAACTAATCTGAGGGTATAGTTTTTATAAATTATGTATTAGTTTTGACTCGTAACTATATATAATTATTTATTTGCAGTTTGATAATTTTATATTATATTATATGATACTAATGTAAATCTAAAGTCAGAATAAATATGAATTATCAAGAAAAAAGCAAAGCAGAGCTAATAGAAGAGCTACAATCACGGGATAGATTTATTCTCAATTTTGAAAGTGAACAAGAACAAGAACTCGACTTGACTTTTGCTTGGACTGGTAATTTGGGGCACTGGCATTGGGATATTAAAAAGAACCTTGTAAAATTCAACAAAAAAAAAGCAACCACTTTAGGTTATAGTGATAATGAAATTCCTGAGAATGTGGGATTCGAGTGGTTTACCGAAAAGCTACATCCTGATGATTATGACATGGTGATGCAAAATATGGTGGATCATCTTCACCACAATTCAGACATGTACGAAGTAGAGTATAGAATTCTAACTAAGAGTGGTGATTGGAAATGGTATCACGACAGAGGAGTAATTACTCAAAGAGACGAAAATGGGAATCCCTGCTTTTTAGCAGGAATTGTTTTTGATATCACAGAAAAGAAAGCAATAGAAGAAAAGCAATCAAAATTAATTGAAATGCTATCAGAACAGATGAAAGTCCAGGAAAATATTTATTCTGTCATATTTCACGATTTAGCAAATCCTCTTAATAGTATTATAGGATTTGCCAGAATACTTAAAGAAACTATTGAAAATGACAATTGCGACGATGATACTAAGCGTTTCATAGATATCATGTACAAATCTTCTACGAATGCAATAAATATTACGAAAACCTTAATCAATTGGTCCAAAGCGAAGCGAGATTTCATTATTGAAAAAGAAAAATTTGATTTGTCCGAATTCTTAACTGAAATTATCGAAGAATTTGAAAACTCATTAGATTTAAAGAGTTTGCAGTGCAACTTAAATATTCCAAATAACGCACAAGTTATAACTAATAAACCTATTTTAAAAATTGCGGTAAGAAACTTTATGTCCAATGCTATCAAATATTCCAATAATACCGGCTCCATATCAATATCATTTGACAATAACACTCTCATAATCTCAGACAATGGAGTTGGAATGGAACCAACTCAACTTCAAAAACTTTTCAAGTCTAATTTATCGCCTTCTGTTGGCACTGCGCACGAAATAGGACATGGGATAGGGCTGATAATTGTCAAAGATTTATTAGACCAGTCAAACATCAAGGTCGATATTCAGTCCGAAGTAAATAAAGGAACAACTGTAATCTTGTCTTTATAAAATCAACATGTCATGCTGTATAGTATACTTTCTCATTAGTTTGCATACTTTGTGCAATTACTTCCAAGTTCTAAAAGTCTGCTTTTTTTTGTATCTTGCTTTCTAATATTTTAACTAATCAAAATAGAATAATATAAGGCATACTACGATGGATGTTAGAGTTAGATTCGCACCTTCACCTACAGGCTACTTACACGTTGGCGGTCTCAGAACTGCACTTTACAACTACCTATTTGCCAAAAAACATGGTGGCAAGTGCATTTTACGTATAGAAGACACTGATAGAACTCGTTTGGTAGACAATGCAACAGAAAATTTGATAAGCAACCTGAGATGGGCAGGTATCGAATTTGACGAAAGCTTAGAAAATGGTGGCGAGTTCGGACCGTATATCCAATCAGAAAGATTTGACCTGTATACTAAATATGGCAAAGAGCTATTAGAAAAAGATCTTGCTTATTACGCTTTTGACACTTCTGATGAACTGGCAGAAATGAGAGACCGTCTCCAAAAAGAAGGTGGCTCTTTCAAGTATGATAGAAATAAAATGAGAAACTCTGTTACCATTGGAATGGATGAAGCTAAAAAGCTTATAGATGCCGGCGAAAACTATGTGATAAGAATGAAAGTACCGGAAGAAGGCGAAGTTAAATTCAAAGATATTATACGCGGGGAAGTTACTGTCCCTTGCAAAGATGTAGACGATCAAATCCTTCTCAAATCCGACGGATATCCTACTTACCACTTAGCAAATGTTGTCGATGATCACTTTATGCAAATTTCGCACGTTATCCGTGGCGAAGAGTGGCTACCTTCCACTCCAAAGCACGTATTGCTATATCAATTTTTCGGTTGGGACACTCCTGATTTTGCTCATCTGCCTCTTCTACTCAATGAAAAGAAAGCTAAGCTTAGCAAAAGACACGGAGACGTAGCTGTAGAAGATTTTAAAGCCAAAGGATACTTAAAAGATGCTTTCGTAAACTTTATTGCACTTTTAGGATGGAATCCTACAGGCGACAGAGAAATTTACACTATGCAAGAGTTTATTGACCTCTTTGATTTATCTAAAGTCAATAAAGCAGGTGCAGTGTTTGATCTCAAAAAACTTGCGTGGATGAATCAGCAATACTTAAAAGAACTAAACACTTCAGAAGCTATTCCTATGCTAAAAGCTGAATTAAAGAAATTCGGTGTAAGTGATTTGGAAGATGACTATATAGCTCAAATATTTGACTTATTCAAAGAACGCGTTACGTTTATCAACGAAATCCCTGAAATGACCGACTACCTATACGCTGAACCGAAAGAGTTCGAAGAGAAATACATGGCTAAGCGTTGGAAAGAAAACACTGCAGAACTTGTTAAACCATTAATAGCCAAACTTGCTACTTTAAATGAATTTACACATGACTCAACTCATGATATTACTAAAGTCCATTGCGAAGATGAAGGTGTTAAGATGGGCGAACTCATGCACCCACTCAGATTGATGCTTACAGGCAAATCCGCCGGAGCAGGTATGTTTGATACTATGGCTCTTATTGGTAAAGAAGAGTGTATGAAACGATTTGAGTCATTTTTATCTAAAAAAGAATCAGGCGAGTTGTAATATGAAGATTATATGCTTTCTTGGTCTTTTGCTTGCTATTTGGGGATGCTCTACAAAGCCAGCCTGCTATAACGACACTAATAAAAATCAAATAATCAGATGGGGCACTTTTTACGCAGCAACTAATACTTTTGACGCTTATGAAATAAATAGTGCTGCTGAGATATCCTCATATACTAAAGCAGATCGTAGCGATTTAACTGAGCTTGGTCAAGCGGATGTAGTTAGGTTTTGTCCGGCAATAAGATCTATAAAATCAAATTTGCTGAAGACCCAAGCATACAGCACTCCGGGAGACACCTTGCTCTTTATCGAGTTAAATAATAAAAATACTGACTTGCAGATGCGATTCTCTTGGAATTACTCTCATGTAAATACAGGGAACAAACTTTGCATCGAAGCATTAGATTCTCTTAATGCCCTACGTAGCAGCATTAAATAGACAATAGTATATACATATAGACCGTTACTGAATTTTATCAAAATCAGTAACGGTTTTTTTAATTTCTAACTGTTACTTTAACCCGGATTTGTCATTAGATGTCATCATAGTGCTGTAAATGACCGTATAGCCAAAGAGCATGATTACTTCCTCTGTAAGAAAATATTACGTAATTGTCTATTGAACAAAGGGTTTCAAACCCTTGCCATTTAATAGCTACAATGCTTCTTCATTTGTTTTCTAATCACATATTTGCATTTATAGTAAAATTCAACATAAAGAGTTACATTGCATACACATAACTTTTATACTTCAAATTCGTATGATATTGAGAAATTTCATCAATTTTTTTTAAACTATAACAAACAATTTGGGTCTAAGTGAAAACACTAATTTTGGAGATAGAATGAACAAGTACACTGGCGTATTCCTTATCTTGCTTTTGGTATATACTTCTTCAGCCCAGCAAGGCAGAGGACGTAAGATGCAAGGCATGAGTATCGGCACTATCGTAGGGAATGTTATAGCTTCTGACACTAAAAAAGCATTGCCCTATGCTAATATTTTTATAAAAAATGTAAAAGACGATAAAACTGTTACCGGAGCTATCGGCAAACCGGATGGTAGTTTTAAGGTCGAAAAGATACCTGCTGGAAAATTCTATGCAGAAGTTAAGTTTATTGGGTATTCAAAAAAAATATTTAAAGATTTGACTATCTCTCCTAAAAACACTACCATAGATTTGGGGACAATCACACTCGAGCCTTCCGTTACTCGCACGGGAACTGCAGTTGTAACTGCAGAGAGAGAACGTGTTGAGTTTAAAATAGACAAAAAAGTAGTAAATATTTCTACTGATATTGCAGCACAAGGCAAAACTGCCGCAGAGGCTCTTGAAAATGTACCTTCTATCAACGTAGACGTAGAAGGCAACGTAAGTCTTAGAGGTAGTTCCAACTTCACTGTATTTATTGACGGCAGACCAAGCGTGCTTGACGGTAACGAAATTTTACAACAACTTCCTGCTTCTGCCATTGATAATATAGAAATAATCACGAACCCTACTGCAAAATATGACCCTGACGGCATGGCAGGGATTATTAATGTTATTACTAAGAAAGATATGCTAAATGGACTCAGTGGGCTCCTCAACGTTTCTGCAGGAACTGGCGATAAATATAACACAGATCTTACTCTTTCATACAGAACAAATACTTTTGAGTTCTTCGGAGGGTTTGACTGGAGTGATAACAATTTCGATGGTAATGGCGAAATGCAGCAAGAAACTTACTACACGGATAGCACAGTTTTTAGGCAAAACATTGGAGAACGACTCTTCGCCCGCAATGGGACAAATGGCAAATTTGGTGTAGGTATCAACATTACCGATGCAACCAACATTAAATTAGAAGGAAATATCGGAACTCGTGGATTTGAAAGAAACGCTATCACAAAAGCAAGTCAATACTCTGATGTTCGCGAAGACAAATATTATTATACTAATGATAATAATGCAATTAGGGACAGAGATTATTACAGTACTTCTTTAGACTTCCTTCATAAATTTGACGAGACCGGACACCAGCTGACAGGTATGGTATATTATTCAGCAAAAGATGCCATTGGTACTGATTATGTCAATAAATTTACTACAGATCAAAGCTGGCAAAACAAAGTTCTTGACTATCAAACTAAATCAATAGAAGACGAAGAGGATGAAGATTACAGATTTAAACTTGACTACTCTTTGCCACTATCTGAAACTGATAAATTTGAATCCGGATGGCAAGGCAAAATCTCCAAAGATATTGAAAACTACACTTATTATAATCTTACCGACGGCGATTGGATTGTAGACGATATGTTTACAAATGTTATGGATTTCAAACTAAACATACAGTCCCTTTATGCAACTTATAGCGGTGCAGTAAGTGATTTTGGTTATCAATTAGGCTTGCGTGGCGAGTATACTAAAAGAACTATAGATGTCGCTGCAGCGAATAAAGTTTATACTATAGATAGATTGGATGTTTTTCCTACTCTTCACATGTCACAAAAAATTGGCAAAAAAGACCAAATTCTTGCAAGTTATAGTCGCCGTATAAATAGGCCTCGTGGAAGAGATTTAGATCCATTTCCTTCTTTTATAGATGATTATAATATTCGTATTGGTAATCCTGAATTAGAACCAGAATATGTAAACTCTATGGAAGTAGGGTATCAAAAAATGTTTGAAGGAGGCATGGTTTCTGTCGAGTCATTCTATCGCTTATCTGAAAACTTAATCACTCGAACAATTCAGACTAATACAGATGAACCGGGAGTTTTTTATCATACAACATCTAACTTAGATAAGTCTCATACAGCAGGCTTAGAGCTGATGACTAATTATGCGTTCACACCTTGGTTTAACCTCAACCTTACAGGTTCATATTTCTATTACAAATTAGATGGCACTCTAGATGAAGATGATGCTGTAAATAAAAGCACCAACAGTTGGAATTTGCGAGCTATGGGTAACTTTATATTAAGTAAAACGACCAGGGTTCAGTTTAATACATTTTATAATGGCCCATCTGTTTCTGCTCAGGGTGATGTAAAAGGATTCTTTGATATGTCTGCTTCACTCAGGCAAGACTTTCTTGACAGAAAGCTAACTCTTGCTTTGAATGCTAGAAGTATTATTGGTTCAATGAAGCATGACTTTACCACTAATGGTGTTAATTATTACACTCATAATATCTTCGAACGCGAAGCTCCTGTTATCTCCCTTTCTCTTTCTTATAGGTTTAATAACTATAAACAAGAAAAAGATAAAAACAGCAATGGTGGCGACGGCATGGACATGGATTATTAATGACTATATAAATTATTATTTCTATAAAAAAACGCAGTATGGTTTATATCATCTGCGTTTTTTTGTTATTTAATAACAAAACTTTTACAATATCTGTAATATTTGCAATCTACTCTATTTCTATTGCGATATTCTTAAATCTTATTAAGTACAGAATATATTAGCTTTTTGCTTGGTATATTGCATATTCGCATATTTGCATGATACTTATCAGAAATAATATAATATAGGTTATAAAATGAGTGCAAACTCGAACGTCAATGTTCGCTCTGAAATAGGCAATCTGGAAGGTGTTATTCTACATTCACCGGGTTTAGAAGTTAAAAATATGACTCCTGAAAATGCCGAAAGAGCACTTTATAGTGACATTCTCAATCTTTCAGTTGCTTCTCGCGAGTACCGCCAGTTTAGCGACTGTCTCAAAAAAGTCACTAAAACATTCCAAGTCAGAGATTTACTCACTGATATTCTCAATAATTCAGAAGTCAAACATGAACTTCTTTCAAAAATCGCTTTCAAAGAAAATTCTGCAGAAGTTATTGAAGAGATTCACGAGCAATCTCCTGAAGATATTTCCCGACAGCTAATCGAAGGTGTGATGATGAAGAAAAACACCCTCACGAGCTTCCTTGACCCGAATAGATACTCTCTACGTCCGCTGCATAACTTTTTCTTTACGCGTGACGCTTCTATGACCATCAGAGATAAAATCTTAATCGGCAGAATGTCCAGCAATGTACGTGAACGTGAAGCAGACATAATGGAATCCATTTTCAAACACCACCCTGAGTTTGGGGTGACTACTGTCAATCCTGAAAATGCTGTTAAGTTTGACCCAAAAATTGCTATCGAAGGTGGTGATGTACTTGTGATTAAGGAAGATATATTCCTTATCGGTACAGGACCTAGGACTACTTCTCAAGGCATTGATTTTATACTCGACGAGCTCAAAAAAATCGGCGAGAAAAGACACGTAATAGTACAAGAACTCCCTCACGAGCCTGAATCTTTTATACATCTTGATATGGCCTTCACTATGCTCGATACTGACAAATGTATGGCTTACGAACCGCTTATACTAAAACCAAACAAATACCAAACCGTGCACATTGAAATTGACAATGGTAAAGTAGTCTCTATCAAAAACGTAGAAAGTATTCTCGAAGCTCTCAAAAGCCTTGGAGTTGATTTAGAGCCACTTTACTGCGGTGGACAAACTGACCTTTGGGTACAGGAACGCGAGCAGTGGCACAGTGGAGCAAACTTTTTTGCGATAGGTCCCGGCAAAGTGATTGGATATGAAAGAAATGACAAAACTATTGAAGAGCTATCTAATCACGGTTTCGAAGTGCTTCCTGGCGTAGACGTTGCTCGTGGTATCATAAGCCCTGATGCTTATGATAAGTATGTTATCACAATTGACGGTTCTGAGCTTTCACGCGGTGGCGGCGGTTGCCGATGCATGACAATGCCTGTAAGACGCAAACAAGTGAATTGGTAAAAGTAAAAAATATATACAAACAAACAGCCTACAAAATATCAAATATCTTGTAGGCGGTTTTTGATTTATACTATCTATTCAGCTAAAAAGCTTATTTTTCAGGAGTGTGTTTGATAATTTCTACCAAAAGATCCCAGCATTTTTTAGTTGAAGATATTTGAATTTTTTCGTCCGGAGAGTGAACATCTTCCAAGTTTGGACCGAAAGAAAGCATATCCATATTAGGATATTTTTCACCAATAAGACCACATTCCAAACCAGCATGAATAGCTTCAATCACAGGTTTATGGCCATATTTACCTTCATAAATCTTAGCAGCTTGCTGAAGAATTGGAGAGTCGATGTTTGGTTCCCAAGCAGGGTATCCGTCACCAACAGACACTTCAGCACCACCAACTTCCATAGCCAATTTAACTTTTTTAGCCAAATCACGTTTTTCAGAATCCATAGAAGATCTTTGGCTAGTAAGCATGTAAACTTCATCTTCATGAGTTTCAACGATAGCCATGTTAGTAGAAGTCTGAACTAAACCTGGGATATCAGGGCTCATTCTATAAACGCCGTGTGGCATCAAGTAGAAAGAACGAAGTACTTTGCATTGGAAATCAGATGTCCATACTTTAGCAGGAGTATCTGTAGCTTCAGCGAAAACTGTAATATTTGGTTCTTTAGTTTTATATTCTGCAAATACAGTTTCATGGTAAGCTTTTATTGCTTTTTCAAATTCAGCAACAGCGTCATTAGGGACAACTACTGTAGCGAATCCTTCTCTTGGAATTGCATTATGTTTGTTACCGCTATTAAAGTCAGCTATACGAATATTCAATTTTTCAGACAAGTTAGAAAGCAAACGAGTCATAAATTTAGCAGCATTGCCACGACCGTCATGAATTTCTATACCTGAGTGACCACCACGAAGACCTTTCACAACAACTTTATAAGCTTTACCAGCTGGAGTAGCTTCAGTTTCTAATTTATAGCTTCCCATAGTGTTCAGACCACCGGCACAACCGATAGTGAAAGCACCATCTTCTTCAGAGTCAAGATTGATAAGGATTTGACCTTTAAGTATAGTTTCAGAAAGTCCCATAACTCCAGTCATACCTGTTTCTTCATCAAGAGTGCAAAGCACTTCCAAATCAGGATGAGGAATATCAGTAGATTCTAAAAGAGCCATACCCATAGCAACACCGATACCGTTATCAGCGCCAAGAGTAGTGCCTTTAGCTTTTACCCAGTCACCATCGATCCAAGTTTTGATACCTTCAGTGTCAAAATCAAACTCAACATCAGCGTTTTTCTCACATACCATATCCACGTGACCTTGGATAGTGATAGGTCTGCGGTTTTCCATGCCTTTAGTCGCAGGTTTACGCATTACAAAGTTACCAGTCTCATCTTTTTCTACTTCGATATTTCTTTCTTTAGCCCAGTTTAAAAGGGCAGCTACTAATTTATCTTCTTGCTTAGAAGGGTGTGGATAATTGCAAATGAATTCGAAATTTGTCCAAACAGCCTTTGGTTCCAAGTGACCTAGTACATTAGCCATTGTTACTTCCTTTTATAAATTCAATAAATGTAATAAAACCATTTCCATGTAGTTGGTTAAGAAATACTGTAACCCTCTGATCTGCCGGAGCTACTTTCTCACCAAAATTATCATCCATAAGGGAAATAATATCCCTTACATTATTTTTGCCATCTATAGCAAGCCACGTGGCCGTCCCAACATCATCGAGATTAGCTTTAATAAACTTTGAGCCGCCCTTAGGAATAAGTAACAACTCAAAGAAGCGATTACTAAAACGTGGAACAAGTACATCAACAAAACCCTCAGTATTGATTTCAAAATCATGTACATGCAGAGGTGTCATGTCAAGATAGTTGATACTACGATACTTGTTTTTCTTGCTAAACATAAATACAAATCATATAGTTATACGTTCAAAAGCGAAATATGTTATTAATCTTATAGTATAAGTTAAAAAGAGTCTTTGATTTAACAAAGAAATATCGAGAATAGAGAAAAAAAAAGAGGAACTCCGGTTAGGAGTCCCTCTTACGAGAATGTATGAAAGATTTAGATATTATCTAACAACGACGAATCGTTTAGAGATAACTTGATTATCGCCAGCGATAACTTTAAGAGTGTAAGTTCCCGCAGGAATTGTAGCTCTATCCAAATCAATTTTAACTTTGTGTAAGCCCATTGAGTACTCTCTAGTAAGTATAGGTTGAGCAACCAAAGTACCGTCTATAGCATAAATCTGAATAGTGATGTCGCGAGCTTCGTTCATGTCAAGATCGAAGGCTAAATCAGAAACAACCGGATTAGGTTGAATTTCAGAAACAGTCATAGAAGTAGCACCGTTGATTAGAACGTTTTGCTCAGCCTGAACTTGTTTGTAACCATCAGAAGCAACGCTTACAAGTCTGTAAACATAAGTACCACCGATAGTAAGAGCAGCATCATCATCAGTAAGTTTGTAGTTTTTACCGAATTCAGATTGGTTAAGACCATTAAGAGCAGCATTGTCTTCGTAAGAAGAAATCATTTCAAAAGGTTCCAAACCAGCTTGAGTCATTTGAGCTCTATGAACTTCAAAACCAACGTTGTCAGTTTCTCTGATAGTTTCCCAGTTAAGGAAAGCTTTAACATCAGCAGAAGTCACATCAAAGCTACGAAGTTCGATATCTGATGTCATCTCATCTTTAAATCTAGAAGTAGTTCTAGTTAAAATAGGAGCGCCAGCAGTATTGTATGTAATCGTTGCAGGTGTATAAGATTGATCCGAATTAAATGCATATATAGCAAAAGTATATGTAGTATTCTGAGTCAATCCACCAACTGTCAAGGTTGCATTAGAGCCGAAGTAAACAACCTTAGCGTTACCAATCATAGTAGAAGCAGTAGTAAAGTTGTTATTCGCAACATAAGCAGTACCATTTTGAGGACCTGCACTAACGTTAATTGAGCTACCTTCTTGAGCTAAAACTAAAGCATTACTTGAAGCAGTCCAAGTAAAGGCAATTGAAGTTTTAGATCTACCTAAGTAAACCACATTAGAAACTTGACTAGGCAATGCTGAAGAAACAGCGAATGCTGAAGAAACAACACTTGTTACTCCAGAGATACTTGCATTAGCATTCAAGTATAAGTTAGTAGCAGGATAACCAAATTGTAAGCCATCGAATGTTGCAACACCATTAACCAAAGCTTTTGTGCCGCCTGCAATAATTGTAGTAGTATTAGTTACTCCTAATGTGATATTACTAGCTTGGTTAATATCAACATTCCCATTCACATCTCTCAACTCAACAGTCACAGTAGGAGCTACTGTACCAACTGAAGTGTTTTGAGGTTGAGCAGTATATACTAATTTAGTACCAACAACTTGAATTACATTATTAGAAGCAGCAGTACTTGAAGTATTTGCAAATGTAGTCATTGTCGTTGAATTTGCACCTGTAGTTACATTAGCATTTCCAAGAGCAAAGACTAAACGTTTGCCGTCCGCTGCAGTAGGCATTGGATTGGCAAGAGTAAGTCTCAAATACATATCATAAGTACCATTATCAGCACATGTTACATTCATGCCACTAAATGTTAAAGTAGATGCTCCAATTGTAGCATTAGCTAATTTAGCACCAGAAGCGCTAAATAGAGCAGCAGCATTAATATGAGTATTAAATGCAGCTTGATTAGCACCCGCAGCATTGATTGTCAAAGCTGTAATGATTGTTGGTTTTGTATCTGTATCAGTTGTAATATCGTCACGTACTGTAAGTTTCAAGACTCTAGTACCTGAAGTATTAGTAGCAACAACACCATTTGATAGTGAGCTGATACCGTTTGCTTCATTACCTGCGAATTGAATATCAGAGCGTGCATTTGCAGCAGCACACATATAAACTGTGAACAAGTTAGCTTCTGTACCGCTATTGGCAGCTATACCAACAGTGTTTTGACCACCTGTTACACTTACGTCTACGTTGTCTGCACAAACGCCTGCATCAGCGATTATATAAGTCATTGTGTAAGTTTGATTTCCATTACTCCATACACCTATTCCATTAGTAAACGTAGCGCCTACTGTAGGATCAAATGTAACAACTGGAGCATTTTGAGTTGCATCCATTGGTTGGTCGTAAGATACTGCTACTGTAAAGTTATTACCGGCATCAGAATCTTCTACAAGCATATCGTTTACAACGATTGAAGTTACGTTTGCAGGAGTATTAGAAATAATTACGAACTCAAAGTTATTCGGATTAAGTATGCCCATATTATTAAGAGCATCATCTGCAGTTACAATAACATTTACTCCACCTTCTACAGGACTTGAAGGAACTGTGTAAGTGTATGAATATGTACCGTTACCAGTACCCGAAACGTAAGTTGCAGTCGCAGTTGAATTATTCGAGAATGTCAACTGAACAACAGGCTCTTGCGTCAAACTACAGCCTGCATCAGCCAAATCAAATGTAAATGTAAGTACATCGCCTTCTACAGCATTGTTTTGAGATACATTCAAGTTTGTAAGCTCTGGTGCTGTATTATCAATTGAGAATTCATCACCTGCAGGAGAGTATTGCGATGCAATATTTCCTTTAGAGTCCATCAAATCAAATGTAATGTTTACTGCACCTGTTGGATCTTGTTGATCAACTAAATAAGTAAATGCATAAGTGGTCCCACTTGTATTTACTAAATCTAATTGCGGCGTATTTACTAGGCTAGCAATAGCACTTGTCATATTAACAGAAATGTTACTATGTTCAAATGTACCACAACCTAAGTCTTCTGCATTTACTGAGAAATGTACTAATGTACCAATAGCACCCAATACCGGAGCTGATACACATTCTGCATCATCAGCATAAGCTGACAATACCGGAGCCGAGTTATCAATCATGAAGTTAGCTGTTTCAGTAACTGTGTTACCAAAACCGTCAACTGCTGTAACTGTAATTACTGCTTCACCTGTGTAAGTATCACCTGTAGGAAGTGTATAAGTATATGTT
>JBFHIJ010000018.1:0-50324 GCA_041596515.1 Chlorobiota bacterium | reverse complement strand
ACATCTAGTAGACTATGTTTCACTTTCCCATTATCATTCGCAGCAATAAAACCACCTTCACCACCACCGCCTGGTACGTATTCATATGTAACCACACTTAAGGTACAATGAAATGGCACTTCGCCATGCTCACAAAGAGCTATGATAATATACAAAAACCTCTCCAATTCTTTTAGGGGGATTGGAGAGGTTATGAAAGGAGCTGTATTTTATTTTCTAATTATTTCAAAACTATTAACTAGCTCTTCGAACCTCAAGGAATCTCTAGGTTCATACATCTGCTTAGTTATTTGATACAAAACATCAAAGTCTCCAATGGTGGTATAACACACCTTTGTTCTTATAAAATGCCCTGCCCCCATCGAAGAATCGATTTTGTCTATACATGCATGATACTCTTCTGTCTCACTATTATAATTCCCAGCTTCTTCTTCCAACCTTTCCATGATTTTCTTCATGGTTCTATAACTATCTTTTTTTATATAATCTCTTTTTTCATAATAATCATTAATCTCAAACTGTAAATACCAGTTACCATCATTCCATTGACTTAGCATATAATCTGACCATCTGCTACTAGAATTTATATCGTCAAACCAGCGCTGTAAACCAGCATTTTTATAAGTAAATATTACATCCTCTGATTCATAAGTATAGATATTTCTATCCTTATTATTTTTCAAAGAAGGATGACATGAGGAAATAACAAAAGTAACTACAAGAATAATCAATATATTAAATCTCATTCGTATCTTTTCCCATATTGTCTAACTACAATAGCATCTTTTACTTCGCAAGTATCAACCCATTCCAAAAAACAATACCCATTATAATATTGAAACAGAAATGAATAACACTTGTCAGCTACTTCTATATCTACTGATATTCCATAGATACCACCTTCCCAACCTATCTGTCCAATTTGAAATATTGACATCATACGCTTATATATCTTAAAGTTTTTCTCTAATACATCATTTACAATATTATTTTGTAACATTTCGCGATGTATTGACAATAGAATATCTTTATTTTCTTGATGTAATCTAGGAAATCTATCAAAGCTTGTTTCAACAATCATTCTATTTGTATATGAAAAAACAGAATCAATTTTAGTCGTATCACTTAATAATAGATCAACAGTTTTTTGGGCATAAATCTGTGCTTCAATTATTTCTTTATTTTCTGATGCGTAGCTTAAAGTAATATTAATAATCAAAGCTAAATAAATTAGAGTATTTTTCATTTAAACAATCCTCCTATCCAATAATACACATAATCAAAGTTCAATCCCCAACCGAAGGTACTTTTAAATAAATTCCATGTTGTATTCGATGGATATTTGTTGCCATTTGCATCTCCAAATGCATCTCTTAAACGATCAGCCCACCGATTAGCATGAAATTCCTTATAATCTGAACCAAAAGTTGCATATGTCGCATATCCTACTGCCAAAGCATCAAGAATATGACCTAATTCATGCCCAAGAACCATCCAAAGTTCTGATTGTGCATAGTTAAAATCCCAAGTTTGATAATTTGTAAAAGCATCCTTAGTTGTTCTATCATATTTACTATAATCATTAGATATTAATTCTTCTGCTAAATACAAAGTAGTATAACTTCCGTCCTTTGGAAGTCTGACCAATGCCGGAACTCCCATCATATGTTGCCACTCTTTTGGTAAAGCATTAGCTTTTTGAAGCATATTTTTAATTTGAGATCCGGGAACAATCTCAACATCTATGTTATGATCAAGATCTGACAAACCTTCAAACATATCAGGAAAAACATCATACATTTGCTGCATTTCATTTGTAAACTTATCAACATAATCTGAATTTGCATTTGCTTCAAAGCTAAACGTTACTAAGTTATTAATACTATAACTCACTTTCCCATTATCATTCACATCACCTGCACTTCTACTATCGCCACCACCGCCCGGGCCGGGGCCACCAGAAGGAACTCCACCTGAAATTTTGACTAACCTGCTAACATTCTGCATTTCATAGACACCAGCATAGCCATAATGTGTTTTTCCTATATCAATAGGAGTACAGTCAATATAAACTGGACCATCAGGATTATCCACACTACGTCCTGCTATTTCATAACGCTGCACCCCAACCAGAACTCTTTCTCGATGCGTCACAACAGCATAAGATGCCGTAGTTGTCGCAGAGTAAAGCCCCAAATATTTAAATAACGAACCACTCCCCAGCAACACATCGCCACCACCCTTATGTTTCTCCGGTGCCATGCCGCTTGGGTCGCCAAACATCACAGGGTTATTAAACCCAAAGCTGTAGGAAGAATGACCTGTAAACATTTCAAAGAGCGGATCTTGTTGCAGGAAGCGCCCCATGTTAGGGTCGTAGCTTCGCACGCCAAGCTGATAGTAATCTGATTTCATTTGCTTTTTCGCACCACCAAAGCCAATGTCTTGAGCTGAAAGTGCGTACGTGCCAATTTGCTTGCCAAATGGATTATATTCGAAGCAGGAATACTCAGCATTTCCGCTTGCATCTATTTCAGCGGATACCCTCACATTTCCTCTCAAACCGCTAATAGCAATTGATCGTGTCTCATCAAAGCGTTTAGTTACTTCGCCACCATTTACAATCATTTCGTACGGATATACATAAGCATAATCATCATAAGTCGATTTATCTAACTTGCCATGGTATCTAACCAGAGTTTCGCCACCGGCACCTATAAGATTATAATCATAAGTGAGACTAACTTCTTCAGCAGCCTCATCCATTGATTGACTTTGCACCCCTCCGAATATACTATATTTTTTAGTGAAAGTCCACTTAGAATTATTAGCATCTATGTCGTTTACAAACTTCCTCAACAGACCGTTAGAATTGTAAATAAATTCTTCTTTACCGATAAGAGTGTTGTACGGCGAAGCATCAATATTTAAAAAGGATACAATACTTTAATAATTTTTGCTATCTTTGTGAATTGCGAAAAAATATATTGTGTTATGTATAAACAAATACTATTGGAGATTAACTGATGGATAATCAACAACAAAGATTAGGCGATTTACCTGAAAACGCTTATCGTGAGTTGAAGGATGGCGAAGAGTACCATCCCGTCATGTCTGCGGATAAAGTCTTTCCTGAGGTGACCACTTGGTCAGTCTTTTGGGGACTTTTGATGGCAGTGGTATTTTCCGCAGCAGCTGCATATTCCGGTTTGAAAATCGGGCAGGTAATTGAAGCTGCTATTCCTATTTCAATCATTGCAGTTGGCGCTGCAACTTTCTTTAAAAAGAAAAATATGCTTGGTCAAAATGTAATCATTCAATCAATTGGAGCCAGCTCCGGTGTGATAGTGGCGGGTGCAATTTTTACAATCCCCGCACTTTATATTTTGAATCTTGAGGTTAGCTTTTTACATATTTTCTTGTCTTCTTTGACAGGTGGTTTCTTAGGTATTTTATTTTTAATACCATTTAGAAAATATTTTGTAAAAGATATGCACGGTAAGTTTCCATTCCCAGAAGCCAAAGCAACTACAGAAATCCTAATTACAGGAGAGAAAGGCGGCGCACAGGCTGGTGTCTTGATTGCATCAGGTCTTATCGGTGGTATTTATGATTTTCTTTTCTCATCTGTCAAGTTGTTTGGCGAAAAATTCACCTCTAATATTTTACCATTTGGCGAAGCTGTTGCTGATAAATACAAAATGCTGTTCCAACTCAATATCAGTGCAATGATTGTTGGTTTTGGCTACCTTGTAGGTTTAGAGTTTGCAACGATTATTGCCGTAGGTTCTATGCTTGCTTGGTTTGTTTTTATTCCATTAATCAATGAGATTGGGAATATAATTGCAGCTGATGGCGGAACTAACATATTCGCAGCAATGTCAGCAGGTCAAATTTTTGCGGCTTACGTGCGCCCTATTGGTATTGGTGCTATTGCTACTGCAGGTATTATTGGTATTATCAAATCCTCTCCTGTAATCGGTTCTGCTTTCAAATTGGCAGTTGGCGCAGGAAAGGTTGCTGAAGACGGAGAAGCTCCAAGCACTGCAAGAACTGATATGGATTTGAAAATGCCATTCATTATCATGTTTGCAGGCCTTACTATAGTTGGTATATTTATTTTCCTTCTTAACGGCTTTGACATCACATTTTCTCAAGCGATTGTAGCTTTATTGACTGTTGTAATCATTTCGTTCTTATTTACTTCAGTAGCAGCGAATGCAATTGCGATTGTTGGTTCAAATCCTGTTTCGGGTATGACATTGATGACATTGATTTTGTCTTCATTTATTCTTGTGCAGATGGGCTTATCTGGCGATGCAGGTATGACATCAGTTTTGATTATTGGCGGTATCGTTTGTACAGCTCTGTCAATGGCTGGTGGATTCATAACTGACTTGAAAATTGGTTATTGGTTAGGCTCTAGCCCTGTCAAACAGCAATCTTGGAAATTCTTAGGTACATTAGTTTCAGCGGCTACTGTAGGTGTAGTAATTTACATATTAAACCAAGCTTATGGTTTTACAGTAACACCTGAAACTCCAAACCCAATGCTTGCACCACAGGCAAACGCTATGGCAGCTATCATTCAACCTTTGATGGATCCGGCAGCTAATATTAGCTGGATGCTATATTTGGTAGGTGGTATTTTGGCTGTGTTGCTTAATATGATTAAAATTTCTCCTCTTGCTTTTGCATTAGGTATGTACTTGCCACTGGAATTAAACACTCCATTATTGGTAGGTGGCTTGATGGCTTATTTCTTGCAGAAAGGTAAAGATAAAAAACTGGCAGAAGCACGCCACCAAAGAGCAACATTGATATCTTCAGGATATATAGCAGGTGCAGCAATATTTGGTGTAATCGGCGCTATATTGCTATTCTTCGGTGTCAATCTGGACTTGCAAGTTTTCACAAATTCAGCTGGTCAGATGGTTAACGAACAAGGTGCAGAAATCGCGGCATTCTTTGCATTTTCAGCATTGGTTGGATTTACAATTTGGTTAGCCTTGAAAGCTAAAAAAGAAGACTAAAATCTATCACATAGATTAAATTAGGAAAAGGGCTATTCTTGCAAAAGAGTAGCCTTTTTTTTTCACTCTCTAAGATATTCCATATATTTTAGACTTGTTGGAAAGCACATAATCACTTAGCGTTACCCAATGCTGGCCCATACCACTTTTACTTTACTCCCTTTAAGCTTAGACTGTGTACTATCTCAAATCCTAATATATTAAGTTAATGACTATATACCCTAATACCAACAAAAATCCTACACAAAAACTCTAAAATTCAGTACATTTGTAATCCTAACTTGGGTGAGTTTTCTAAAACTTATACCCATCTCTGTTTCACTATAACCGGATGATAGATGTATTTATCAAAGGTGGATTTAGTTGGCTTTAAATCCTTTGCACATAAAACTGAAATAAAATTTTCGCCCGGTGTTTCTGCTTTAGTTGGGCCAAACGGTTGCGGTAAATCAAATATTGTAGATGCTGTCCGTTGGGTGCTTGGTGAGCAGAAAACAAGTGTGCTCCGCTCTGATGTTATGGAAAACGTAATCTTCAACGGCACAAAAACGCGCAAGCCACTCGGAATGGCGGAAGTAACCCTTACAATAAAAAATGATAAAGGCGTATTGCCTTCAGAATATACAGAACTAACAATCACTCGACGACTTTTTAGAAGTGGTGAGAGTCAGTATCTACTCAATAAAACTAAATGCCGTCTGCGCGACATACTTGACCTATTTATGGATACTGGTATGGGTCCTGACTCCTACTCTGTTATAGAATTAAAACAAGTGGAAGCTATTCTTTCCGGCAGAGTAGATGACCGAAGAGCTATGATCGAAGAAGCTGCCGGTATCAAAAAATACAAACTTAGACGCAAGGAGGCTCTCAGAAAATTAGAGAGTGTACAAGGCGATTTGGATAGAGTTAAAGATATAGTATCTGAAGTACAGAAAAACGTTAATTCTCTGTCGCGTCAGGCATCTAAAACTAAGAAATATAATACTCTACTTAGCGAGTTGAAAGAAAAGGAATCCTCTTTATTGATGCACGAATACGAGCATTATAAGAGAGAGTATATAGCCCTTGAGGAAGAACTAAAAAACTTCAATAGTGAAAAAATAAAGCTAGACTTTCAGATTACTGATATGGAAAAGACTATTAGCAATTTCAAAGAAAAGCTAACAGTTGTTGATAATAATTTTAAACAAGCAAGATCTGCCGAAGGGAAATTGCATGGCTCTCTTGCTAATATGAAACAATCACTTGCAGTAAACGAGCAGAAAGCTATTTCCATAGATCAGGACAGAAAGCGTCTCGCTGACGAAATAAGAGAAGCTACTATAAGTGCTAACCAAGCTAAAACTTTACTGGAAGAAACCAAACAAAAAACTACCTTGCTAAGTGGCGAGAAAGAAGGAATCAAATCACGATTAAGTTCCGCTATCACTGAAAAGCAGGAAGCAGACAAACTTGTTTCTGAACTTAGAAAAAAAGCCGGTGACGATCACGCTGAAGCTATGAAGTATCAAAATCAGATACATAACATCGAACAGCAGGCTAAAAGAAACGACTCTAAAAAAAACAATCTTAAACAAAAAATATATCAGTCTACAGAAGAAATAAATAGCTTGAAGACTCAATTAGGCGAATTGGAAGATGATTTACAATCTGCTATAGATGAAAAATCAGAACTTCATGAGCTGTTAGTTGAGTCTGAAGTGACTCTTCAAGCAGAAACCGAACGCCGTGCTTCACTGCAGGTAGATATAGATGACTTGAGAAATAAAATAAACGATTTGAAAAATCAAATTAGTTCTAAAAAAGCATCTTTAGAATTTTTATCCGGAATAATGGACACTACTGATATTTCAAAATTTCTAATTGCTTCGCAGGATTGGCAACCAAGCAATGAAAAAACTCTATTTGTAGAAGCTGTCGGGACTGATGAAAAATATAGAATTGCAGTAGAATCTGCCTTGGGTGAAGCTGCTCACTATTTTGTAGTCGATACAAAAGAGGACGCAGCATCTGCTTTTGCTACTCTAAAACACAAGCAAAAAGGTAAAGCTACATTTATCTGTAAAGAATTGATAAATGAGCTACCAAAATTTGATGAGATTGAAACAAACCACAACATATTTGGCAGACTCAGCGAGACTGTCAGAGTTGATGATGCACTCAGAAATGCGCTACGTGGCATTATTGGAGACATGGTTATAGTTGACAGCCTTGACTCCGCAGAACTCATTGTCAAGTCCGGGAAGGCATCTGCTGCGGTTACTCTTCAAGGTGAGATTTATGGTGCCAAAGGTATCATCAAAGGTGGAAGTACTTCAAAAAAAGAAGGACTTATAGTTGGTAAAAAAGAACGTATTGAACAACTTAAAGCCGAAATAGAATCTCTGCAGATAAAAGCAAATGAATTAGAATTAGAGCTGAATAATACAAAGTCTGACTTCAATGCAATTGATATCCAGGCTCTTACTAATGATGTTCGTAGAGCAGAAAAAGATAAAAAAGATAATGAAAACAATATTGCACAGCTAAATCTAAAAAAAGAAGCTATTGAGAACAAACTTGAAATAGCAGATTCAAATATTTCTCAGTTTACTGAAGATTTGGGTGAGATAGAGTCTGAGGAGTCTGACTATAATAATCAAATAGCCTCTATCAAAGAGAAGATGGACGAAAAGGAAACTTCTTATAAATCAGGTATGAAAGATTTATCTGAAGCGGAAGCTGAGCTAAAAGACAGACAGGAAAATCATAGAGAAATTGAAAAAGAAGAAGTTCAATTAATTGCTGAAATTCGCAGATTAGAAGCTGATACAGATAGACTTGAAAAGCAAATAGAAGAGTTCGAACTTAAAGCTGAAAAGAAACAGGACGAATTAGACGGCAAGGATGATGAAGAAGTACAACTTAAAAATCAAATAATTGAACTAAGACATAATATCAGCAGTACCGAAATTGAGCTGAACGATGTGAAAAACAAAAGACAGTTTCTGGGTGATGAGAAAGACCAAATACAAGAGCAAATAGAACAAAGTAATACTACATTTAATCAAATACGTAAGCAGTATGATTCCGTAAAAGAAAAAATACATAACAAAGAAATAAAAGCTACTGATATTAATGTTCATATCGATAATGTAAAAGAAAGATATAATGAGCAATTTGGAGAAGATATTACAATTAAGGAATGTGAACATCAGGAACATTTTAACTTTGTTGAGAATAGAGAAGAAGTGGCTGAGCTAAAAGAAAAATTGCAATCTCTGGGCAATGTTAACTTTATGGCTTTGGAAGAATTTGAAACACAAAGCGAAAGATTGACTTTCTACAACCAACAGGTAAACGATCTAACTGAAGCTGAAAAGATATTAGAAGAAACTATCTGGGAAATAAACCGCACTGCTGAAGAAAACTTCAAAGCGACTTTTGATCAAATCAAAAAGAACTTCCAGATGCTGTTCAAAACTCTTTTCAATGAAGAGGGTGAAGCAGACATTAGGCTAAAAGAAGGAAACCCATTAGAAGCTGATATTGAAATAATGGCTAAGCCACCTAATAAAAAGCCAAACTCGATTGAGCAGCTTTCTGGCGGTGAGAAGACACTGACTGCAATATCTCTGTTATTTGCTATTTATCTGGTCAAGCCAAGTCCATTTTGTATTTTAGATGAAGTTGATGCACCGTTAGATGATGCAAATATTGGTAGATTTATTGATATGATACAGCGCTTTAGTATTGAGACACAGTTTTTAATTGTTACACACAATAAAAAAACAATGGGAGCAGCCGAAACACTTTATGGAGTGACTCAGCAAGAGCCAGGCATTTCTAAGTCTGTAGCAGTTAAGCTAAACAGACAAGAACTGAAGCCGTTAGAAGAAGTACAACTATAGATTAATTAAGTATGCTGGTGGAGTACCCTCCGCCAGCTACTCACTTATACTAAATATCTCTTCGCTGTCGGTTTCAATTTCTATTGTATAAGGAATTGTGTCATCATAAGCCCCGTTTTCGCCATATATTCTAATTTTATAGGTTCCTGCATCAAGATTATTGATAACTACATATTCGTTCTCAAGTCCAGTCAAAAATGCGCGACGGATTCTTCTACCGGCAGCATTATACATCTCCAGATTGTAGTTTGCCGGTACATTAGTCAATTTAACACGCACATTTCTGCTTGCATTGGTGATCAGAAAACGGAACCAATCTTCATCTGTCTCAGAGTCTACTATTCCGTAAAAATCTTCATTTGTACCTACTAATTTGGCATCATCAGTAGTATTATTAGAACCATAAACTACGTCATCATCAATTCCGGCAAGAGTAGTCGCACTTCTGGAAGTCATAATACCCGGCATTTGATTATAATTTTCAGTGCCATTTGCCCCCTGATATGAGAATATTCTAAACGAGTACCTTCTGTTCGGTACTAAACCGGAAAGAGTAAATGAGTGGTTATATTCGCCGTCACCATTATAAACTACAACTCCATTACCAATTTGAGAACCAGCACCAAAAACAGTGTTGCCACTGTAAGTTCCACCATCTTGAGGGAATTCTGCATTAACAACAGTACTGTCAATTCTAGCTACTATAATTGCTTTATCATGAGCCGTACCTGTTCCATCAAAAGAAACTGTCATTGATATAGCTGTTACTGAAGATAGTATCAAATTAGAGCAGGGCAATGACGGCTGAGTTTGCAATATATCAATAGGACCTGATACTCCATACGTAGAATATCCTTTATAAGTTGTAACTGCCTTGATTTCTGCATTTACAGAATTATTAGGATGTAACATTAACCCCGGTACTGTAACTCTATCAGCGTTTGCAGGCATTACGACTGTAATGGGTGAATTAGTAAGAGTAACGCAAGTTTCTAATACAGTTATCTGTATAGTAAGAGGCGTATCGGTTGTATCCGGAATACCCCATTGATTTTGTAATTGGAAAACCACATCAAATGGAGTTCCTGCTTCTATTATAGTAGGCTGGGAAATACTTTCTAATTTATATAATGGCAATGCAAGTGCTGCATCTTTATCTTCATCCGAAGACGACAGAGCATCAAATACAGCATAATATCCTTCAAAATCATCAGCTCCGAGTGGGTATGATATATATGAATTCATAGAAATTCCATCATCTCCATTCCCAACAGCCCCGGCTCCATCTTCATGAGAGTTTCTGAAGTCTTCCCATTCGCTTCCTGTCCATCTTGCTGAAAATGTTTCATCATTCACAGCTGCAAGACCGTCGTTATTAAGTCCACTGCCCCAACCAAAATTTATTTGCACAGAATCATTTGCATTATTTACTGTATCGATTGGCAAAACATACCACTCAATATTGAAAGCACGTTTTTGATCACCGGTTCTTCCATATACTGGACTTGTTTGTTCCGCAGATACTTCAACTATTTGAGAAGTTGATGAGTTATGAAATTTGATTTCTAATGGAGTATACCCTACACTGTTACCACAGCCTAACTCAAACAAAGTTGCACTACTTCCTGAAACTGTTTTTCTTAAACGTCCGATAACATTATCATCCTGGTCAAACTCATGAGTAGCACCTGTTGAAAGGTCAAGATAGTATTCACCTGTATTCAAGTCATAGTTGCCTGTGATGGAAGTTATTACTTTCAGATTGCAAAAAAGTGTAAGAGTAGTTGCTATCGTTATTTTATCGACTTTATCATCGACGAACATAGAAGCCGGAATTTCTGTAGTAGAAGCGGTTAATATCACCTCTGCCAAATCTGCATCCAAAGAGCCTGATAATATAATTGGTTGTCCTGTGCCCTGAAACTCTAAAGTATATGTTTCTAAAAATAGATTTCCTGTAGTTGAATTTAAGGTCAAATCTGTATTGTTAAAAGTCAAATCACCTGTCAGAGTTTCTTGTCTTTGAAATTCAATATCCGGAGCTAACGAACCGGTAAATAGAGTGTTAGATAGATTACTTACAGCCCCCGAACCATTTAATATAATCTTACCGCTTGAATAATTTATTTTTTCAGCCACAGTAGAATGAGTAATATTGCCGGATACGGTTAAAATGTATGAGTCAATATTCAAGTCCCCACCAAGCAAAATTAAATCATTGTTTATAGTCAAATCTCCGTCTAATGTTTCATCATCTCCCCCAACGGCATCATCACCCAGTTGTAAGTTATATAATGAAGCACCTGTTCCGCTTGGAATATCAGGCGTAAATAGTGCATCAGACAGAGTAATTCCTGTATGAGTTGCTGCAACAATATACTTACCTGCGTTCCCATTTATATGTCCGTTTGTTGTACCAACGGTAGCATCTGCAACTTTGAAATCAATTGTTCCAAGGTCTAAAATACCATCTGTCAATGTTAAAGCTCCACCTGACTTAATCTCAGTATCCAATTCTAAATTAACATAATCTGCCGGATATGAATTTTGCGATTTATTTATTTCTAATATTCCAAACTCAAATGGATAAGAGACTGAACTTCCACCTCCAAGAGTCTGCTGACTTGTTCCGTTAAGTGTAACTTTAGTAGCACTACCTGCAGCCTTAAATGAAGAAGTTCCATTACAAGTAATGTCACCTTTTACAGCAAACAAATCACCGTCAGTTAAAGTCACTGCTGCTGCTCCGCTAGTCAAAACATCCCAAAGAGTTACCTGAAGTGCAGTATGTCCACCTATTACACAGTTATCGGTAAAAGTAATTTCTCCGCCACTAGAAGTAAAAGTTGCACCATTAGCTGAGCCCATATCAAAAGTAGTACCTGCTACTGTAAAATCGTCTGAAGTAATAACATTATTATTCGCTAAATCGCCGGCAGTTAGATTCATGAAAGTCAAACTACCATTATTTACGATACTCTTATTTTGCGAATTTTCTGCTGTTTGACCAAAGATAACATTTGCAGTTATATCTGTAAATGAAAGAGAAGCTGAGTTTCCTACAGTAATCCCGGATGATTGTCCAACATTGTTATTGGATATATAAAATCCTTTGTCAGAAACTACTGTTGAATTTGCATCTAATTCCATGTGACAGAACGTAAGCGTCCCATCTACAGATAGATTTCTTGAAGCTGAATTATCAAACTTAACTGTGCCTGCTGTGGCATCAAATATTGCATTAGTAGGGACAGTGAAGTCGCCTGTTATTACCATATCGGTGCCTGTGCTAACAGTTCCTGCATTTCCCAGCAGTGCTAAGTCGTAAAAACTTAAATCTGTATCATTTCCACCATTATTTGTCAGTGTAAATCCACCCGTTGGGTCTATACTAACTACACTTGTGCTATTTGCAGTGAACGAGCCACCTACTCCAACAGTCAAAGATGCACCACCGGCAAAAGCAAAAGTACTTGTAGTAGTTATATCAGAATTTGCCTGTATATCTAAAACATCAAGAGTAACCTTTCCCGAAACAAAAGAGAATGTTCTTGTTGCAGTATTATTTATGGTGGTAGTTGCACTTAATGTAAGTGTATTAGCTCCTGTTTGTGTGAAGTTTCCTCGAATAGTCATAGGCATAGCCCAAGCCATATTCCCTGAAGTCGTATTTACATTCAGATTGAAAAATTGCACTGTACCCGCAGCATAAACAGGGTCAGCAGTAATATATGTAGTGCCTGCACTTTGCGTAAAAGCACCGTTATTTATATCAAATTCTGCTACAGTCAGATTGCTTGTGGTTCTTACATCAGTTCCTGCACCATTTATGTATAAATCTGAGAGGCTCAAAGTAGAAGCTGCTGAAACAGAAATAGTCTGTACATCACCGCCATCCAGAACCAAGCGAACATCATTGCCACCATCTTGCAAAATACTGGTGCCGCTAAGAGTCAAGTTACCTCGTACGTGCAAATCGTCATCATCAGTATTTGCAATAAGATTAACTGTTGCATCTGAAATAGTAAGATTTTCTACTTTAATATCTCCGTTACCGCCTGTAGTAATATTAGCATTAGCATCAATTATCATATCCGGTAAATTGCCGTTTCCTATAAGACCACCTGTAGTCATAGTAACATTACCTGATACTGTCAAAATATCATTAGTTCCGTCGAAAGCATTGAATTTGCCGGTAGCACCTACAGCCAAACTTGCACAACTGACAGAACCATCTATTTTTGTAAAACCTGCAGCGCAATTCATCTCATTAAGTGTAAGAGTGCCACCATTATTTACAAGACTAACTACTATATTGCTGCCGTCAATAGTTTGAGTACCTCCTGAAACTATAAACGTTGCACCATTATTAATCGTTACTGTAGAACCGTTTGTACCGTCTCCGATACCAAAAGAACTTGAAGAAGTTATATCCGAATTTGTAGTCACAGTTATATCTTCAAATGTAACTGTGCCTCCTGCACAAGTAAGACTTCGAGTAGCGATGTTGTCAAATACCAGTGCAGACAAAAAAGTAAGAGTACTCCCACCGGACTTATTGAAAGTACCTTTGATAGTGCAAGGTATATTCCATGAAATATTACTTCCTGCCGCTATATCTAAGTTGAAGAACTGCACTGTACCTGCATTATAAACAGTAGACGCAGTAATATATGTAGTGCCTGCACTTTGGGTATAAGCACCATTATTAATATCAAACTCTTCTATCGTAAGATTGCTTGAAGTTCTGACATCAGTTCCAGCACCATCAATATACAAATCAGAAACAGTAAAGGTAGAAGTTCCGTCTACATTAATATTCTGGGTTCCACCACTGTTTAGCACTAAACGAGCATCTGTTCCACCATCATTTAGGGAGCTATTACCCGAAAGAGTAATATCACCAAGAACAACAATATCATCATCTAATGAGCCTGCTACAAGATTAACATTAGCATTAGTCAAAGTTAGATTATTTACTGTTATATCTGCATCCGCTCCTGTTGTAATAGTCCTATCTGCAGCAAATGCAAGGTTTAGAGTACCAGCACCTTGTGTAATGCTTATCTGGTCGTCAGTTCTTGTAAGAGTCAAATCTCCATAAAGAGTCAACGTTACGTTAGCTGTAGCCGTAATTAAAGAATTGCCATTTACGCCACCACCGTCCTGGAATGTAAGGCTTTTACATTGAGCATCTACATTGATTTCTACAGTTGCATTATCAGGAATGTTTACATCGTCTAAATTATCAGGAACACCTGCATCCCAGTTACCAGCATTGTTCCATAAGTTATCGCCGCCACCACCAGTCCAGTTGGTTTGAGCATAAACATCAATACCCGATACCGCAAAAAGCAGCATCAGGGCAAGCATAAATGTATTCTTTTTTAAATTTAACATCGTTGGAGAATCCTTTCTCAGTTTGCAAGATGTGAATCCATATATCATCATCTTAGTATTTATTTAGTACTTGTATTCTATATATATCGGACATAGAGCTATTTTCTTGACATAAATATCATAAATGTGGAGAAATTAAATTTAACTGATATTATCGAGTTGACATCTAATTTTTTGTATCCATTAATGTCGATAATTATTGATAGATACCATTCTCAAACCTATGACTTATGGAATCTCACAGTTATATACTTTTGACTTCAATTTGCAACAATACCAACCAAAATAAAAGGACTACCCTTATTCAGAATAGTCCCTTAAATATCTAATAATTAGATTAGTCTTAGTGTTTATGCTCAAACAGAGATGCACCAAGGTATTCCTTATTCATTTTTGAAATGAATTTAGCTGAAATTGATTTAGGGCAGGCAGCTTCACACTCATAGTGATTAGTACATGCTCCAAATCCTTCATCATCCATCTGATTAACCATTGCCAAAACGCGTTTCTTCCTTTCAGTTTGACCTTGAGGAAGTAATGCAAATTGGTTAACTTTTGCTGCAACAAACAGCATTGCTGCACCATTAGGACAAGCTGCAACACATGCACCGCAACCTATACAAGCAGCAGCATCCATAGCTAAATCAGCATTGAATTTAGATATAGGAATAGCGTTAGCGTCTTGTGCCTGACCTGTACGCACATCAACAAATCCACCTTTTTGCTGGATTCTGTCAAAAGCAGTTCTATCTACAACAAGATCTTTGATTACCGGGAATGCTTTAGCTCTAAATGGTTCTACATAGATTTCATCACCATCATTGAACTTACGCATATGAAGCTGGCAAGTAGTAGTCGCAGCTTCAGGTCCGTGAGGCATACCGTTAATAGTCAAAGAACATGCACCGCAGATACCTTCGCGACAGTCATGATCGAATGCTATTGGTTCCTTATTTTCCATAATAAGTTTTTCGTTTAGCACATCGAGCATTTCTAAGAAAGACATGTCTTCAGAAACTTCATCTAATTTATGAGTTTCCATTTTGCCCTTATCTGACGCGTTCTTTTGTCTCCATATATGCAATGTTATTTTCATTTTTGCTCCTTTGTCAAAAGACATAAATTTGCCGGCCACTAAGGGCATTATTTATAACTTCTAACGGCAAGCTTAACGTTTTCAAATTCCAAATCTTCTTGGTGGCGAATAGGTTTTTTACCAACACCTTGGTACTCCCAAACACCCACGTGAGTATATTTTTCATCGTTACGTTTTGCTTCGCCATCAGGATATTGGTGTTCTTCTCTAAAGTGAGCACCACAAGATTCGTCTCTTTCGAGAGCATCCCACGCCATTACTTCTGCAAATTCCAGGAAGTCTGCTACTCTGTTTGCTTTTTCTAAAGCTATATTTAAGTCGGCAGATTCACCGGTAACATTTACATTTTGCCAGAATTCTTCTCTGATTTGCGGAATAAGCTCAATAGCTTTTTTCAAACCAGCTTCATTTCTTGACATACCAACATTTTCCCACATCACTTTACCAAGCTCCTTGTGGAATGCAGTAGGTGTTTTTTTACCTTTGATGCCAAGCAAAGTATTAATTTTATTGTGTGCTTCTTCTTCTGCTTTTTTGAATTCAGGATGCGAAGTATCAATTTTATCAAATTTATTGCCAGCAAGATAATTACCGATTGTGTAAGGGATTACAAAGTAACCATCAGCCAAACCTTGCATAAGTGCAGAAGCACCTAAGCGGTTAGCACCGTGGTCAGAGAAATTTGCTTCACCCAATACGTGCAAGCCCGGGATTGTACTCATCAAGTTATAGTCAACCCAAAGACCACCCATAGTGTAGTGAGAAGCAGGATATATCATCATAGGCGTAGTATACGGATCGTCACCTGTGATTCTTTCATACATTTCGAACAAGTTACCGTAGCGTTCCTCGATAGCGTCTTTGCCAAGGCGTTTGATAGCGTCAGCAAAGTCAAGGTAAACACCATACCCTGTAGAAGCCACACCGCGACCATCATCGCAAGCTTCTTTTGCAGAGCGCGAAGAAATATCACGAGGAGAAAGGTTACCAAAGCTAGGGTATTTCCTTTCCAAATAATAATCTCTTTCATTTTCAGGTATTTGATTCGCAGGACGTTTGTCACCTTTTGCTTTAGGCACCCAAATGCGACCATCGTTACGCAGAGATTCACTCATTAAAGTCAATTTGGACTGGTGATCACCACTAACCGGGATACAAGTCGGGTGAATTTGAGTATAACATGGATTCGCAAATCCTGCACCTTTTTTATAAGCTCTGTAAGCAGCAGTTACGTTACATGCCTGAGCATTAGTAGAAAGGAAGAATACGTTACCGTAACCACCTGTAGCAAGGCAAACTGCGTCGCCCCAGTGTGATTCGATTTTCCCGGTAATCAAGTCGCGAGTAACTATACCACGAGTTTTACCGTCAATTATAACTATATCCATCATTTCTTTACGATTGTGCATTATTACTCCACCTTTACCAATTTCTTTTGATAAAGCGGAATAAGCACCAAGTAAAAGCTGCTGTCCGGTTTGACCACGTGCATAGAACGTACGCGACACTTGAGCACCACCGAATGAACGATTAGCTAAAAGACCGCCATATTCACGAGCAAAAGGTACACCTTGAGCAACGCACTGGTCAATAATATTATTAGCTACCTGAGCTAATCTATAAACGTTAGCTTCACGAGAGCGGAAGTCACCACCTTTGACAGTGTCATAGAAAAGTCGCCAAACGCTATCGCCATCATTAGGATAATTTTTAGCAGCGTTGACACCACCCTGAGCAGCAATACTATGAGCACGACGAGGGCTATCGTGGAATGTAAAAGCTTCTACTTTGTAGCCAAGTTCGCTCATTGTAGCTGCAGCAGACGCACCTGCTAAACCGGTACCAACTACTAGGATTTTGTATTTACGCTTATTAGCCGGGTTAACCAGTTTCATGTTGAAACGGTGATTATCCCATTTATCCTGAATTGGCCCGGATGGAATCTTGCTATCTAAAATCATAAGTTACCTCCGAAGCCTAATAAAATACTAACCGGAATAGAAATCAAAGCTAATGCTATAATAATTCCGAAAAAGCTACTTGCTTTTTCAATCGTTCCGAAATATTTCGGATTGTTCAAACCTAAAGTTTGAAACATAGACTGCACTGCGTGCGATAGGTGAAAACCTAAAAGCACTACTGCAAGGATATAAAATCCTGACACTAAAGGATCGCGAAAACCAAGAATAACCATTTTGTAAACATCATGGCGCACAAACATACCGTTAGGACCAAATGTTTCTTCAAAATGGAAAAATTCAGGTTGCACAGAACCTACAGTAAAGTGTAAAATGTGATAAACCAAAAAGGCAAAAATCATCGTACCCGTCCAGATCATCGTACGACCACCCAGAGAAGATTTGACATAACGTTTTACCTGATAGGCTTGGGGCTTAGCTCCATTGTTTATTAACTTCAATCTAATAGAAGTAAACACATGGAGAACTAATGCTATCAACAAACCGCCACGAATTACCCATAGTAATTCGCCCAACCCTTGTAAAAAGGCTGCATACTTATTGAACACTTCCGCACCTAAAAAGATTTGTAAGTTACCAACAGTATGTCCCAGTATAAATAATACAAGGAATAGACCGGTTAAAGCCATCACCACTTTGCTTAAAATGGTGGATTTAAGGAAAGATAATACTCCCATAGCACCAATAGGATTAGTGATAAAAAATATTTATCTAAAGAACAGAATCTTTTTTATTGCACTAAACTACAACAGCAATTCGTCTATATGTAGTTTTTTAATACATTTATTTATGATTTAAAATAAATTTTAATATTAATCAATCTTCTAAACTATGTAAATATTTAGCATAGTTACAAAGTCTTTTCTACTACTAAAAATAGATTTATTTGCTTTTCTTTAATAGTTTATCTTATAGTCTTGCCTATATTTAAAAGCTTGATTATTCGTGCATTTGCAAATTTTATATTACCGTAAAAATTAATATACACAAAATATCAACTACTATAAATTCATAAAGCATTATTATTCAATAATTTAGAAGATACTCAAACTGCTCTGCAGTTAAGACAATTATAATATTTGGAATATATTTTGTATTTTAATGAATAGTGATAAAATATCCAACATTGGGTTACAGTTTTTCAATCGAGAAATATTTCTCTAAATATTAGTTGTTTAAAGATCTTAGGATGTGCGTATGGAAAATCGTGAACAATGGGGTTCAAGAATTGGATTAATTTTAGCGATGGCAGGAAATGCTGTCGGGCTTGGAAATTTTTTAAGATTTCCTGTTAAGGCAGCTCAGAATGGTGGCGGGGCATTTATGATTCCGTATTTTGTAGCCTTTGTGTTGCTGGCAATTCCTCTTATGTGGATTGAATGGTCAATAGGTAGGCACGGTGGTAAGTACAAACATGGAAGTTTGCCGGGGATGTTTGATTCCATGTGGCAGCATTCCATATCCAAATATTTGGGCGTTTTTGGGTTATTTGTATCTACAATTATTATTATCTATTATACTTACATAGAGTCTTGGACTTTAGGCTTCTCTTTCTTTTCTATAACAGGTGAGTATTTTGGGATTGATGATATGACTCACATGAAGAGCTTTCTGACAAGTTATCAGGGAGCAGGTGAAGGTCACTTTACTGATATATGGCCCGCTTATATTTTTCTATTGATAACAATGGCTTGTAATTTTTATGTATTAGGTAAAGGTATTACTAAAGGAATAGAAAAATTTGCGAAAATCGCAATGCCTCTATTACTTTTCTTTGGTATTTTTCTTACAATTTGGGTATTTACTATTGGAACGCCTGATGCTGCGAATCCGGAAAATTCTGTTATGTCCGGTTTTGCCTTTATCTGGAATCCTAACTTTTCGGAACTCAGTAATTCTAAAATATGGCTGGAAGCAGCAGGTCAGGTATTTTTTACACTTAGTGTAGGTATGGGTACACTCCATGCTTATGCAAGTTACCTTAGAAAAGATAATGACATAGCACTTTCAGGATTAGCTACAGCATCGCTGAACGAATTTGTAGAAATAGTGATTGGTGCTTCTATTGCAATCCCAATTGCTGTTGCATTTTTTGGTGTAGATATGACTAAAGTAATAGCAGAAGCAGGTTCTTATGATTTAGGTTTTGTATCTATGCCTATAATTTTTAAGCAGATACCCATGGGTAAAATAGTTGGTTTTATGTGGTTTTTCCTATTGTTTTTTGCGGGAATTACGTCTTCCGTAGCAATGGCACAACCATTGATATCTTTCTTAAAAGAACAATTTAACTTTTCGCATAAAAAATCTACTATAATTGTAGGTTCATTGATTTTTATTTCTGTACACTTGGTAGTTTTCTTCTTGAAATATGGATTTTTAGATGAAATGGATTATTGGGCAGGAACTTTTTCTTTGGTAATTGTTGCACTATTGGAAGTAATAGTATTTGCCTGGATGTTCGGTATGGATAATGCTTGGGCAGAGCTAAATCATGGCTCTGATATAAAGATACCTAGACTATTCTACTATATAATAAAATACGTTACTCCAATATACTTGTTCTTTATTCTAATATTTTGGACGATTCAGGAAGCAGTGCCCACTTTATTATTAGATGGAGTTGCAGAAGAGGCAGTTCCATTTAGGTGGTTAGCAAGAGGATTTTTAGTAGCAGTATTTGCAGCACTTTGTTATATGGTAAAAATAGCATGGGATAGAAACGGACATAAATATGACTATCGCAAGGAGACAAACTGATGAACGAATTAACTATTGAAGGGATTATTTTTGTATCTCTTGCTTGGAGTAGTGTAACGGCATTGGTAGTTTTTTGCTTTTGGAAGGTAATGAGAGGCAAACGTGAATTAAAGAAATAGACCTTTACTGTTGTCAGTATTTTTATTAAATAGTGTAGAAAGCCATTTTAAATCTTCCTACACTATTTTTTATATCAGCTATTACGAATTTGAACGTTTCTAATTATCTATATGCAGCAATGCCGGTGATGTCTTCACCTAAAATTAAGGTATGTATTTCGTGAGTACCTTCGTAAGTCTTAACTGACTCAAGATTAGCAGCGTGCCTCATTACCGGATATTCATCTAATATACCATTTGCTCCGTGTATCTCTCTTGCTTTCCTTGCTATCTCAAGAGCAATTTCCACATTATTTCTTTTTGCAAATGAAACCTGTTGTGGTCTGAAGTTACCTGACTCCATTATTCTGCCTAAGCGTTGATTCACAAGTTGAGCTTTTGTAATTTCATTAAGCATATAAACCAGTTTTTCTTGGGTAAGCTGAAATCCTGCGATAGGTTTATCAAATTGGATTCGAGATTTAGAATATTCAAGAGCTGAATCAAATACTGCCATAGCAGACCCCACTACACCCCATGCAATACCATATCTAGCTTGAGTTAAGCATGCTAAAGGGCCTTTTAAGCCGGCTACATCTAATCTGTTAGCCTCGGGTATAAAAACATCCTGAAAGACAAGCTCGCTAGTAATCGAAGCACGTAGAGAGTGCTTGCCTTTCATTTCAGGTGCAGTAAACCCTTTAAAGTTTTTCTCAACAAGGAATCCATTGATTTTACCATCTAATTTAGCCCAGACAACTGCAATGTCTGCAATAGTACCATTAGTTATCCACATTTTAGCTCCATTGAGCAGATAACCACCATCTACTTTCTTTGCATTAGTAATCATGCCACCGGGGTTTGAGCCATAATCAGGTTCTGTAAGACCAAAGCAACCTATAGCAGAACCATCAGCAAGCTTAGGTAACCATTTTTTCTTTAATTCTTCGCTGGCATATTCGTATATTGGAAACATTACAAGCGAATTTTGGACAGAAGCAAATGAGCGAAGTGCAGAGTCTCCTCTTTCTAATTCTTGCATGGCAAGCCCGTAAGAAGTATAATTTGCACCAACTCCACCATACTCAGCAGGTATTTTTATACCAAGTAAACCAAGTTCTGCCATTTTTTGTACAAGGTCTGTAGGGAAAGTCCCGTCTCTGTAGTGTTTATCTATCACAGGGATAATCTCTTTCTCTGTAAACTCTCTGACAGAGTCTCTTATCAGCAGTTCTTCAGGTGAAAAAAGAGATTCCGTATCTAAATAATCAATTGCATTAAATGCCATAATTTCCTCGTGAAATTTAAAATTTTAAATTAGATATTTGAATCTTTTAATGTATATATAAAAAAAATATTGTAAAAGGCTTGGGGAGTTAGCGAAAAGTTCGTATTTTTGTATCACTGATACGAAAAGGGCACAAGTGCCTTTTTTTTATTATAGAGACAACTGCAAGAAAACATATCTTGCTAACGAATAATTTCAGTATTTGTTCAAATATTTTGAAGACAGCAATGGCAAGGCGCAAAGTTAAACAAACAAACGACAAAAAGGTAATCATTGAAGCTTTTGCCGAAATGGCGAAACATAAAAGTATAGATAGAGATTTACTCCAAGGTGTATTGGAAGAAACACTTTCTATGATTATCAAAAAGAAATATGGACCTGACGCTAATTTTGATATTATTGTTAATATGGAAAAAGGCGATATAGAAATCTATCTTACTCGCGAAGTCATAGACGAAGACTTCCTTGAAGATGATGACACACAGATATCAGTTCAAGACGCTAATATGTTTAGCGACGAAGAATATGAGATAGGTGATGAGTTTATTGAAGAGATAACTTTAGATAATATTGCTGATAGTTTTGGTCGTAGATTAATTTCTCTTGCTTCTCAAAATTTGAACCAACGAATTCGTGAAATTGAAAAAGATAATGTATATAATGAATATGCTACTAAAACAAATGAAATTCTTGTCGGTGAGGTTTATCAAATCAGAAGGCATGATATTTTAGTGTTGCATAATAAAATTGAATGCCGTCTTCCGAGAGAAGAGCAAATACCTAATGAAAGCTACAGACACAGAAAAAATCAAACTATTAAGACTATCGTAAAAGAAGTCAAAAGAAGTGGTGCAGGCGGTCAGCCTGAAGTGATTTTGTCCAGAGCTTCAGAAGAATTTTTGGCTAGATTATTCGAAATTGAAATACCTGAAATATACGATGGAATTATTCAAATTAAAGGTATTGCAAGAGATCCCGGCGAAAGAAGTAAAGTAGCCGTGATGTCTTTTGATGACAGAGTAGATCCGGTAGGTGCATGTGTAGGTATGAAAGGTATCAGAATACATGCTATCGTAAGAGAGTTAAATAATGAAAATATTGACTTAATCGAATACTCTGAAAACATCAATCATTTTATAGAAAGAGCCCTTTCCCCTGCTAAGGTGAAAGAAATAACTATAGACGAAGAAACTTTAAGTGCTACTGTGATAGTTTCTGACGATCAAGTTTCTTTGGCGATTGGCAAAAATGGCCAAAACGTGCGTCTGGCATCTAAATTAACAGGTTATGCTCTTTCACTTGTCAAAGAAGGTTTTGAAGACATTGATTTAAGCGAATTTAAAGTTGAGCTTGGTGAAGAGTTATTCAACGAATTAATTGAAGATGGAATCAACACTGCTAGAGAATTTTTAGATGCTGATCCTGCTGATTTGTTAGCTTTAGATAGCTTGAATAAAGAATTTTTAATAGAACTAAGAAGTATAGTGCTTACTGAGTTAGAAGAAGAAGAATCTGATGAGACAGTTGCACTTATCAATAGTATAGATTTATAATTATCCTGTGTTTGAGGGATATTTGAGTTGAATTTTTTTGAAAAATGAGTATTAGAGGTTTATGGCTGCCGCAAGAAAAACAAAACTGTTTAAAATCGCTTCCGAGATTAACATTGGGAAAGATGCAATCATAGAATTTTTGCAGTCTAAAGGCTTTGATGTCCAAAACAAGCCTACGGCTACTCTTACGCCTGACATGGTGGACTCTGTCCATGAAAAGTTTAAAAAAGAGATAAAAGCTGCAGAAAAACAAAGAGAAAAATTGCAGAGACACAAGGATACTAGAAAAACAGTTCAGCAGAATGAACAAGACAATGCTTCTGAGAATGCTCCGGAAGTAGAAAGTCCTGCTATGCCTGCCGAAAAAGAAACTAAGTCCGAAAGCACTCCTACTGCTAAAGTAGAGCATGAAAAAGTAAAACCATCCGATTCTGATTCTGACATCAAACCAGGGATGGTAATTGATTTATCTGCTCATAAAAAAGGCAATGAATCAAATCAATCTAAAGATAAAAGTAAACCTCAATCTAAGGGAGATACCCCCAAAAACACTTATAATACTCATTCTCAAGACTCAAAGAAAGCAAATGATACCGTAGGTAATTCTGCTAACAGCAGACCTGAACGTAACAATTCAAATACTACTGATAATGATACTAGAAGACCTCGCTCTAATCGAGAGAACTTTAATAGAGACGACAGAGATAATAGACAAAATAGATATTCCGGTCAGGATGGTGACAATAGACCGCCTCGTGGGGATAGAGATAGCAGACCTCCGAGAAGAGATGATAGACCATATGAAAATAGGCCACCTCGTGGAGATAATGACAATAGACCGCCTCGCGGTGACAGAGATAGCAGACCTCCGAGAAGAGATGATAGACCATATGAAAATAGGACGCCTCGTGGAGATAATGACAATAGACCGCCTCGTGGAGATAGAGCTTATGACAGCAGACCACCACGTGGGGATAATGACAACAGACCTCCTAGAAGAGACGATAGAAATTTTGATTCTGACGGTCAAGGTTACAACTCTGGAGACAGACCTCGTAAAAAACGTAAAAATATTATCGAGGTTAACCCGGGAGATGCTCCTCAATTAAAAGGTTTGACTGTGCTTGGGAAAATCGATATTACGCCAGATGATGATGGATTAGGTAAAGGCAAATCTCGTAAAGTAGTTAAAAAGAAAAAAGTTACGCCTGATACTGCTAAGGATAAACAACCAAAATTGGTTAAAAAATCACCACCTAAAAAGTTGATGAAAACTGAGATAGAAAAAACTATTTCTCAAGATGATGATTCTCCGGCACGTAAAAAACGTAAAAAACGTAAAAAATCAGTTAGAGACATGATTAGCCAAGACGATGTGAACAAGGCTATCAAAGAAACTCTATCAGAAATGGATCACTCTTCCACTTCTGCCAATCGTAATAAGATTAAACAGCGCAGAAAAGCTGAAAGAGAAGAAAAAGTAGCTAAATTGCAAGAGGAAACTGACAAAGAAGCCAATATACTTGAACTTACAGAATTTGTAACTACAAGTGATTTGGCAAACTTGATGGGCATAGGTGTAAACGAAATTATTATGAAATGTATGCAGCTTGGTTTGATGGTAACAATCAATCAACGCTTAGATAAAGATACAATCGTTCTAATTGCCGTTGACTATGGTTATGACGTCAAATTCCATGATGAAAAATCATTGCAATTTGTTGATGAAAATGATGATGATGATGATGATACTTTGCTACCACGCTCCCCTATTGTAACTATAATGGGACACGTAGATCATGGTAAAACTTCTTTACTAGATCACATTCGTTCTGCAAATGTAGTTGCAGGTGAAGCAGGTGGTATTACTCAGCACATTGGTGCTTATAAAGTAAAATTGGATGACGGTCGTTCAGTTACTTTCCTTGATACTCCGGGTCACGAAGCATTTACTGCTATGAGAGCTCGCGGTGCGCAGGTAACAGACATAGTTGTGCTAATAGTTGCGGCTGATGACAGTGTTATGCCTCAGACAATTGAAGCAATATCACACGCAAAAGCAGCTGAAGTTCCTATTGTAGTGGCTATCAATAAAATAGATAAACCGGATGCACAGCCTGATAGAATTCGCCAACAGTTATCTGACTATGGTGTGCTTGTTGAAGACTGGGGCGGTAAATACCAGGTAGCAGAAATATCTGCTAAGCATGGTAAAAATATTGAAACTCTACTTGAAAAACTATTACTAGAATCAGAAATGTTAGAGTTGAAAGCAAATCCTGACAGATTAGCTCGTGGTGCTGTTGTAGAAGCTAACATGGAAAAAGGTTTGGGTGCGACTGCGACTATTATTGTACAGAAAGGTACTTTAAGAGTAGGTGACCCATTTGTTTCTGGTGTTTATTCCGGTAGAGTAAGAGCTTTACTTGACGAACGTGGAAACAAAATAGAGGAAGCAGGTCCATCAGATCCTGTTATGGTAATCGGGTATGACGGTTTGCCTGAAGCAGGCGATAGTTTTATCACTACTAAAACTGACTCTGAAGCTAGAAATATCGCAAATGAAAGAAAACAGTTGAAAAGAGAACAAGAGTTAAGACAAGTACGTCACGTAACCTTGGATGAAATTTCTGCTCAAATTTCTATCGGCGGTGTGAAAGACTTGAACTTAGTTATCAAAGGTGACGTGTCTGGTTCTGTAGAAGCAATTAGTGACTCTTTGCTAAGACTTTCTACCGAAGAAGTTCGCGTAAACATTCTGCATAAAGGAGTTGGGTCTATTACAGAAAATGATGTAATGCTTTCAGCTGCATCACATGCAATTATCATTGGTTTTAATGCAACTTCTACCGGAAAGGCTAGAAGAATTGCTGAAACTGAGTCAGTTGAGATAAGAAATTACAACATCATTTATGATTGTATTAACGAAGTGCAAATGGCATTAGAAGGGCTATTATCCCCTGATGTACATGAGGAAATTGTTGCAGAAATAGAAGTACGTCAGACATTTAAAATTTCTAAATTGGGAGTTATCGCAGGTTGTTATGTACAAAGCGGTAAAATCCATAGAAATGATAGAGTTCGTATTTTGCGTGATGGTTTTGAAGTATTTAAAGGTACAATCCACTCCCTTAAACGTGAAAAAGATGATGTGAGAGAAGTTGATCATAAATACGAATGTGGGATCCAGTTATATAACTTTAATGATGTTCAGGAAGGTGATATAATTCAAGCATTCAAAGAAGTAGAAGTAAAACGTACACTACAGTAAAATTCTATGGCTAATAGAGCAGAAAAAGTAGCAAATGAAGTTAAAAAAGTACTATCCGGGGAAGTTTCCCGGATAGCACTTGATAATGGTTTTGGCATGGCGACGCTTACAGCGGTCAGAATGTCAAAAGATCTTCAGGTTGCAAAAATATATATAAGTAATTTCGCATCAGATAAAGGTCCCGGTGATTTACTTGATTTGTTTAATAATCATGTTGGTGAGCTAAGGTACTTAGTTGGTAAGCAGCTAAGACTTAGATTTACTCCGGAATTAAGGCTGTTTTTTGATGACACTTTAGAGCAGATGGAACATATTCAGGATTTACTTGATAAAGCTGACGCAAAAGGAACTGAAAATAAAGATTACAAAATACCGGAAGAATAACTTTTAGATGATACTTACCCAAGATAATACATCCGATTTCAATCTGTGGCAGAATGATATTCGTGAGCTAGGCAGCGTGTTACTGATTAATAAAGATTTGGACTGGACTTCTTTTGATGTTGTAGCAAAAGTAAGAAATATTACTCGTGCTAAAAAAGTAGGACATGCCGGCACTTTAGATCCATTGGCAACAGGTCTGTTGATACTATGCTTAGGTAAAGCCACTAAAACCATTGATCAGTATCAAGGTTTAGAAAAGACGTATTCAGGGAAGTTTAAAATTGGTGCAACAACCAAAACTGATGACTCCGAAGCTGATGAGGAAAATATCAGCGATACAGAGCACATTACCAAAGAGTCTCTTCTGGAAGCAGCTGGAAAACTAACCGGAAAACTTGAGCAGATACCTCCGATGTATTCTGCAAAAAAAGTAAAAGGTCAGAAACTATACGAGCTGGCTAGAAAAAATATAACTGTTGAATTAAAGCCTTCACAAATTGAGGTTTACAAGTTTGAGATAATCGAATTTGATAATCCTTATGTATCTTTTAGAATTGTATGTTCTAAAGGTACTTACATCAGAGCCTTGGCTAGGGATTTAGGTCAGATGATAGGAACCGGTGCTTATCTTGCTTCATTGCACAGAGATGCAATTGGCACTTTCCACTCAGACAAAGCTCTAACCATCAAGGAATTTCAGGAATTAGCAACTCAAAGTCAAGATGAAAGTTTATAACTCTTTCGATGATATTAAATTTGATAAGAATACCATATTAACTGTTGGTACTTTTGACGGTGTTCATAAGGGTCATCAGATAATAATAGGTAAACTACTCGAAATTGCCCGTAAGGAAAATTTAAGACCTGTGTTACTTACGATACATCCGCATCCGCAGATTGTACTCAAAAAGCAAGACACAGAGGCTCTAAAATTACTTACTTCAATCGAAGAGCGGCTTACTCTTTTTGAGAACTATGGTATAGAACATACAGTTGTAATTCCTTTTTCTTATGAATTTTCTCGCACTTCCCCGGAAGATTTTGTCACTAATTATTTGGTTGAAAAGATAGGTATGAAGAAAATACTTATTGGTTACGACCATTTGTTTGGCAAGAACCGAGAAGGAAGTAAAGATTTGCTTGATAAGCTCTCAGGTAAGTTTGACTTTACTGTCGAACGCTTGGAAGCAAGGAAAGATCACGACTCCATAATTTCAAGTACTGCTATCAGGCATCATCTTTATAATCATCAAATCAAAGAAGCGTCTTCGCTTTTAGGCTATAATTATCATATTCGTGGTAAGGTAGTTGTTGGCGACAGAAGAGGACATACAATAGGATTTCCTACTGCCAATGTTCGCCCAAATGATCCTCATAAGCTGATGCCGGCTAACGGAGTATATTTGGTAGAAACAAAAATCAATAATGAAATCTACTACGGAATGGCAAATATAGGCACAAGACCTACATTTACCGATGACATAATGCCTACTTTGGAAGCACACTTCTTTAACTTTTCTGGTGATATTTATGGTAAATATATTACTGTAAATTTTTTGGAGTTTTTAAGAAAAGAAGTTAAATTTGATTCTTTGCAAGCTCTTCTAAATCAATTAGAAGAGGACAAAAAAAGTTGTCAACATAGAATTAAAATACTTTATAAATACAAATAAATTACTTATATTTGTGCTTTATTGGAAAATAATAGAGCAATAAATTTAATCGGAGCAAGATTAATGATTTCTAAAGAGCAAAAAGCTGAGATTATCGCAAAATTTGGTGCTAGTACTAATGATTCCGGCAAACCTGAAGTTCAGGTTGCATTATTGACTGCTCGTATCAATGATTTAACCGGACACATGTCAGATCATAAAAAAGATAATCATAGCCGACGTGGTCTAATCAAGCTTGTAAGTAAAAGAAAAAGACTTTTAAGTTATTTGATGAAAACCGATATTCAACGCTATCGTGCTTGTATTGCAGCACTTTCATTGCGTAAATAAAAAATTTATAAAAACGGCGTGTTAAACGCCGTTTTTTTCTTATCTTACCAACCTTACAAGAACATTTCTAATTTTTTTTTGAGATATCTATGTCTATGCAAAAAGTATCAATTACCCTAGAAGGCAAAGAGTATTCTTTGGAAACCGGTAGGTTCGCCAAGTTTGCTAATGGTGCCGTTATGGTGCGTTGTGGAGATACTATGGTTTTAGTAACTGCAACGGCTTCATCCAGAGAGATGGAAGGAATCGATTTTTTACCACTACAGTGCGAATATAAAGAGAAAACTGCTTCTGCCGGAAAGATCCCGGGTGGTTTTATGAAAAGAGAAGGTAGACCTTCTGACACTGAAGTACTAACTGCTCGCTTAATGGACAGACCTATTCGCCCTATGATTTCTAAAGCTTGGCATCATGAGACTCAGGTAATTGCTACTGTTTATTCGTATGACCCTGAAGTTAAACCGGACACTCTCGCAGGTGTCGGTGCCTCTGCAGCTTTACTTATATCTGAAATTCCTTTTATGGAACCTGTTTCTCAGGTAAGGATTGCTAAAATAGAGGGTCAGTTGATTGCAAACCCATCTGATGCTCAGTTAGAATTATCTACTATTGATATGTCTGTTTCAGGTACTGACACAGCTATTACAATGGTTGAGGGTGAATCTAAAGAGATTAATGAAGAAGAATTTTTAGAAGCTTTGGACTTTGCTCACGTACAGATCAAAGCTCTTAATGCTATGCAGAAAGAACTTCAAAATCTTATAAACCCTGTTAAAATTGAACTTACTGAAAAAGAATATGACGAAGAGTTAGTAGCTTTTGTAAAAGAAAATGCTACTGACAAACTAAAAGAATATATCTACTCAGGCTCTACTAAAGCTGAACGTACTATCAGTAGAAAGAATATCAGTGCCGAACTAATAGAAGCTGTTGAAGCTAAATATGCTGATGTGGAAGATGCTGACGTTGCAGCTATTTCTAAAAATGCTGGTGAAATACTTAGTAAAGTTGAAAAAAGCATCATGCGTAATATGATTTTAGATGAAGGTAAACGCCTTGACGGTAGATCTACTGTAGACATCAGGCCTATTTCTTGCGAAATTGGTTTGCTACCTCGCACTCACGGCTCTGCCCTATTTACTCGTGGTGAAACGCAATCTCTTACTACTTTGACATTAGGCACAACCAGAGACGAACAAATGATCGATGGTTTGAAACCAATGTTTACTGAAAGATTTATGCTTCACTATAACTTCCCTCCTTTTAGTGTTGGGGAAACCGGCAGATTATTTGTCGGACGTAGAGAGGTCGGTCACGGTCATTTAGCTTGGAGAGCTCTTAAATCAATGCTTCCTAATCAGGAAGATTTCCCTTATACATTGCGTTTAGTTTCTGATATTTTGGAATCTAATGGCTCTTCTTCTATGGCTACTGTGTGTGCTGGTTCGCTTTCTTTGTTTGATGCGGGTGTACCAATGATTAAACCTGTGGCTGGTATCGCAATGGGTCTTATCAAAGAAGAAGATAAAGTAGCTGTCCTTAGTGACATTTTAGGTGACGAAGATTTCCTTGGAGACATGGACTTTAAAGTTACAGGCACTTCTGAAGGTATCACTGCTTTCCAAATGGATATAAAAATTGAAGGCTTAAGCGTTGATATCATGAAACAAGCTTTGGAACAGGCAAGAAAAGGCCGTTTGCATATACTTGGTATTATGAACGAAGCTATTGAAGCTCCTAAATCTGATATATCTGAATTTGCACCTAGGTTTACTTCTATAAAAGTACCTCAAGATATGATTGGTGCAATTATCGGACCTGGTGGTGAAACTATCCGCTCGATTACTAAAGAAACTGAAACTGAGATTAATATCGACGATGATGGTACTGTACTTATATCAGCAGTTTGTGGTGCAAATGCAGAAGCTGCCATTGCTATCATTAGATCTTTGACACAAAAACCTGAAGTTGGCAAAGTTTACGAAGGTAAAATAGTTGAAATCAGAGAAGGTTTAGGTGCTTTCATTGAGATTTTGCCTAAAGTACAAGGATTGTTGCATATTTCTCAAATTGATCATGAGAGAGTAGAAACTGTTTCTGACTTCCTTAAAGTTGGGGAAAAAGTTGAAGTTAAGCTGATGGAACTTACAAACGACGGTAAAATGCGTTTGAGCCGTAAAGCTCTTCTTCCTATGCCTCCACATGTAAAAGAAGAAATGGAACGTAGAAAAGCTCAAGGTGGAGATAGAGATAGAGGCAATTACGGCAACAGAGATAATAGAGACCACGATAGAGACAGAGACAGAAATAGAGGCCCTAGACGACCTCAAAATAGATAATATTCATAGCAATATTTATATTAAAGACTCTTTTTTTTAAAAGAGTCTTTTTTTTTTTTAACTTTATATCTATATATAGTGTCTACAAAGAAATCATATTTTAATATCTATTTTTATTGAGGTTACTTATGAAAAAGCTTACAGTTATCTTGACCCTTTTTGTTTTGGGAATTACTTTTTTAAACGCATACGAGGTAAAAACAAACACTGGTTCTAACGTTTTATACTATAATACAAATTATGGTGTAAATGGTTTTGATGTTCAACATGCAAAACATGGGATATTCTGGCCTAGAAACTCTTCAGATCATTATCAATTAGGTGCAGGTATAGCTTTCGGTGCTAAAATATTTAATATTGATGGGTCATACTACTCTACAGTCTCTCAAGCTTTTAACTCTATGACTGCAAGAGCTCAGTTTGTGCCAGGGTCTAATGAAATAGATGCCACTAAATATGTATGTATTAATCCTGAAATTATCTATCCGCTCTATCTTTCTAGCGATTATAACCTTTACGGAACCAGGAACGACTACACAGAACCTATTTGGCCTCTTTGGAAGAACAATAGCAGTCCTTTTGGTGATTATGTGACTACTACCGCTGCGCGTAGTTTAACTTACTATCCTGATGGACCTAGATTTATGGCATCAGAATCTATGGTAAGCATTTACAAAGATTCTGACCCTGATATCTATGCTTTTAGTTCTAATAATCAAGGAACTCCTTTAAATTTACAAGTAGAAGAAAAAACTCTATTCTGGGATGAGTCACCTCTTAATGATGTGGTACTGGTAATTTATACAATTACGAACATGAGTGATACGGATTACAAAGATGCTACTTTTGCAAAACTATTTGATATAGATATAGCATCATATACTACGGATTTAAAAGACAGAGCTCAAATTTATAGCGATGCAAGCAAACGTATGGTTTATTGCTGGACTGATTTAGCTGATGGTCCTGATGGCTATATGGCTCTCTCTTTGGTACTTAGTCCACAAGTTGATTCTGATGGTTACCCTATTGAGAACGACAGCTATAATAGCTACTCTAATGGGCTCAATCTTGCAAGTGCATTTAACTTTAATATAGGAAACAATTTAGATACAAGATTAACATACGAGGCTCTTACTTCAAATACGAAAACAATGAATTCCGTTCCAAATGACCAAAGAGTTGTGTTAGCCAGTGAATCTTTTAATTTAAAACCTGGACAAACAGTTTCTTTTGGAGTTGCTCAAATTTTTGGGAATGCAGTAGTTAATGATACTGATGTAAAAGCAAGTGGTCAAGAAGCAGAACTTTCTGAAATACTTTACAAGTGGAACGCACTGTACAATAAGATTTATGTTGATCAGCTAAAGATCAATACTACTATTACTTCAAGCAGCAACTCAACTCAGGACAACACTATCTATCCTAACCCTACAACAGGAATAGTAAATATTAACTTACCTAATAACGAATTACAAAACCTAACAGTTTATGATATATACGGTAAACAGGTACATCAATCTCAAAATAATTCTAAATCTATAAATTTAGAAAACCTTGCTGATGGTGTATATTATTTACAAATACAAGAAGGTAATAAAATTAGCACTCATAAAGTGGTTTTAAACAAATAACAATCTTGAAGATATGTCTGTTTTGATAAATCAGAAGAGCTTAAATATCCAAATATTTAAGCTCTTCTTTTTTTACCTTGTTAGTAGTTACCAAGACGAATATCTATCTAAGTAATAGAGGGCTATTTAGAAATTATTAGCTTCGTAGTATCTTTATATAAATCAGAATCTATAACTAAATTATAAAAGCCGTTAGGCAAATCACTTGTTTCTATTTTCCTTTTATATACACCGGGAAAAACGAACTCTTCCTGGAGAGTTTTGACAACATTGCCATTTAAATCTACTACTATTATTGAAATATAAGAACTTTCAGGAAGTGTATATTCAAAGAAATAACTATCATTTTCAGTGAATATGCTAAGATTTAATGTCTTTCTATATACTTCATCAACTTTAGAAGTAGTCCTAGGATAATAATAAAGATGTGGAATCATTTTAAAAGGTCCCATTTCACTGATAGTATAATAGCCGTCGGCATTACTGCTCCAGCAAATAGCTTCTCCTTGAGGTTCCATTAAGTATGGTAACTTAATAACCTCTTTAGAAAATGCATCCGTATAAGATTCACCAGTTTGTTTTTTATAATAGAAGACTTCCAGATAAGATTTTAATAGTATTTCTTCACCGTTTGGTGAGATGTCTCCTCCAACAATTTGATCAAGAGTATTACTATTTTTATCTCCGATAGATAGTTGTATTAATTTCTCTGCAGTATTAATTTTAGAATAGCTTTGCGGATAATCCAAAAGATAAACAGAAACTTTTTTTTCGCGTTTTGATACTACATATATATCGCTAGAAATAGGGTCTATCAGTAATGTTTCTGCATCTCGAGAGCCATTATCATATTCAAATTCGATAATGTCTATATCATCTTTTTTTACAATAATATATTCATGCTTTTGACCGGAAATAACTTTAGGCTCTAATATTCTATATATTTTTCTATTATCATATTCGGCATCATTATCACCGATATCACCAATATATAAATAATACTTTCCATCTAATGGAGATTTTGATATTGCAATATCTTCCCAATCTTTTGAATTCTTTACATCTAACTCTACAGATGCTAATAATTCACCTTTAGAATTAATTGCATAAACAGTTTTAATATCACCGTCATCGTTGTGCACCCAGAAGACATCAGAATACTGACGAGATTGAACTATACCAGAAAGCTCATCGAGTTCATCATATGAGACTGTACATTTATCTACTCTGTCACCAAAAGTAGGTTCATCTGCTTTGAGAAGTAAAGCAATATCAAAAAGAATTACCAAAATAATCAAATATCGTTTCATGTTATTCTATTTTTTAAATATTACAAATACAATCATGGAATATAGCATAATGTATTAAACTAGCCAATATAAAAAAAGACTATCAGCGATGAACTGATAGTCTTTAAAAATAAAATATTTATCTTAACTATTTTTTCTCTGCTTGTCTTACACCAAAAATAATTTTTTGAGCGATTTCTTCAGCAACCATTTTCTGTACATGATCTCCTGAAGTCATGTAATCAGAGATTGCATTTTCAACTCTAGTTTTGATGATTTGAGAAGTTTGACCAACCAAAGCTGTAGAAAGCTGGTGGATATCTTCTTGCTGACCTTTAAGTGTTTCAAGCTGGCTACGGTTAGCGTCTTCCATTTTCTTAAGCATTTTGTCCATGCGCTCTTCTTCTTCAGTATAGAATAGAGTGAACGCCATAAGACCAAGCATTACAAACTCAAGACCAATCGCCAATAAAATCCAAGAAGGACGAGCTGCAGGGATAAGTTTCAAACCACGAATACCGATTGCAACGATAAGCACCGCAGCACCACCATAAGCAAGACCAGTTACGTTGTTTGCATATTTTTCTGTAAAGTGGTGAGACATATAAAGTCTAAGACCTTTACCCCATTTAAGGTGATTACGTCTCCAAAGAAGACCATTTTTAGTGTCTTCAATTTCTTTAACAACGAAATCAGAGAAAAATTCTTTGATACGAGAATAAATTGCTTCGTTACGGAACATTACAATGTCAGTATCATCATCAAACAATTCATCAAAATTAATAGCTTGACGAGCAGATACTTCTGCATCTGAAACTGTTCTTTCCCAAACTCTTCTAAGAGCTCTTTCAACCTCTCTTCTGTCCATGTCTTCTAATTTATCATCTGGTAGAGTCAAAATATGAACTACATCATCAGAAAAACCGGTTTGAAGACGAATTTTAATTTGAGTATTATCAATTTGTCTATCAAACAAAGCAGCCATGTAACCGATTCCTGAAGGGAAAAACATGGTTACAAATCCTGCAAGAAGAGCTGAGAACGCTAAACTGACTAAAAGAAAGCCAATCCAAGGTTCCAAATAAATTGGGTGTTCACCAAGGGCAGGTGCTTTGATATAAAACTCCCATGTGCCTTTAACGTAACCGCTTTCTTCTTCAGTACGAACGCCTCTAGAGAAATCAAAAACATATTCTTTATTGATGTAATCTTTTTTGATTTCAACTTCGCCCTGACCAGATAAATTTTCAGCTTTTTCTTTTGTAGTAGATGCCCACACAAGACCATCGAATTTAACAAATCCGATTTTTTGCATCATTTCGCCATCTGGTTTAAACAATGGAAGAATAAATGAAGACAAACCCTGAGGAATGGCAACTAAAAATATCATACTGAAAAAGAGGGCAACTAAAACCCCCATAATAAGGCCATGCTGGGCACCAATCTTCTTTTTGGTCGATTCTGCACCATTAGAATAAATTGCTTTAGCCATTAGTACTTAACTCCTGAATTATGGAAATATGGTATTTACTTTATTATCAAGTTGTCTATAATTTTAGTATATATATATAATATACAAAAAAAATACAGATTATTTAAGCTTTTGTGCAAAACAAATCAATTTTTTATTAACACATAGCTATATGCTCAAATTTTTCATTCGGTTTACAAGTTAAACAAATATTTTAATTACTAAAATTAATAATGTGTTAAAATTTATGTTTCGATTTGTGTGTATAGAAATATTTTAACTATATCTTTTTATTTAAGATTTTTTTTCTTATGTTATAACCTATGAGAAGAACTACATTAACAGTCGGTTTACTTTTTAGCTGCTGCGGTACAATCCGTGGTGGTTCTTTCATCTCTTGCATCAGTCAGAGACTGATTTATCTTACCATACGTTTGATTACGGGTGAGTTACCCGTGAATATTTCCATTCGATAAATAAAAACAAATAAACAGTACTTTTATGGGTTTATTACTGTTTATTTCCTTGATTTATATTTTCTATGTAATTAAAATATTTCTATTAGTTATGTTATAGGGAGTAACTATTATGGCGACTTACACACCTCAGTTTTATGTAGCACCTGAAATGGTCAAAGAAGAATTAAGCAAATATATGCTTGTAGATGGTTATGATTTTGTACTGGATTTAGAAAAAAGTAAAGGAGCTCGCTTTGTAGAAGCTCGAACCGGTAAGTCATATATCGACTTTTTTACATGTTTTGCATCTATGCCTATAGGTATGAATCATGATAAACTGTTAAATGAAGGTTTTGATAAATATTTAAATAAAGCAGCTACAAATAAACCATCAAATTCTGATATATATACAGATGCTATGGCTACTTTTGTAAAGACTTTTCATAATATTGCAGTTCCTAAGCACTTCAAATATTCTTTTTATGTTTCCGGTGGTGCTTTAGCTGTCGAAAATGCTCTTAAAACTGCTTTCGACTGGAAGTATAGACAAAATGACAGAAAAGGCACTAATGTAGGTGAAAATTTAAAAATTCTCCATTTTAAAGAAGCTTTCCACGGTAGATCCGGCTATACTCTGTCTTTGACCAATACTGATCCTAAGAAAGTTAAATTTTTCCCAAGATTTGACTGGCCTAGAGTTAGCAATCCAAAACTTCGTTTTCCTTTGACTGATGAAGTGCAGACTGATGTTATTAAAGCAGAACAACATTCATTAGCTCAGATTAAACAAGCTTTTTTAGATTCTCCTAATGAAATAGCTGCTATTATAATTGAGCCAATACAGGGAGAAGGTGGTGATAATCACTTCAGAAATGAATTCCTAAAACAACTTAAAGATATTGCTCACGAAAATCATGCGTTACTGATTTTTGACGAAGTTCAAACAGGCATGGGGCTTACTGGTTCATGGTGGGCACATGAGCAAATGGATGTTACTCCTGATATCATGTGTTTCGGTAAAAAAATGCAAGTATGCGGTATATTAGTTGGTCCTAAAATAGATGAAGAACCTGATAATGTATTTCATGTATCAAGTAGAATCAACTCTACCTGGGGTGGTAATTTGGTAGACATGGTAAGAGCTACTCGCTACTTAGAAATTATCAACGAAGAAAATCTGGTAAATAATGCAAAAGAGATGGGCTCTGTACTTCAAAATCAAATGCACAATTTAGTAAACAATTATTCTGATCATTTCTGTAATGTTCGCGGTTTAGGATTGTTCTCTGCTTTTGATATGAAATCTCAAGAGTTACGAGCTAAGTTTATCAATCAGTGTTTTGAAGAAGGACTAATCATATTGCCTTGCGGACCAAATTCTGTAAGATTCCGTCCTCCTTTAAATATTACAACTGAAGAAATAGCAAACGGGTTTGATGTGATGACTAAAGCACTTAATAAAATCTTGTAGCTAAAACATGACGAAGCTCCCGATAAAATCCAAAACCAACTCTGATTTGGGAGCTTCGCCATTATTTTATTTTATTTTTGAAAATATCATTTCACCTGCTAACCTTACAAGTTCATTTTTAACATCTTCAATTTTAGCATTTTCAACCTTTGCCCCTGAAGCATGCTTATGGCCTCCCCCATTAAACTGCACACCGAGTTCTCTAATGTGGTAGCTGCCTTTTGACCTCAACGATATTTTAATTATTCCCTGCTCGGCATCCTCTTTAAGGAGAATCCCTACTTTTACACCTTCAAGCATAAGCGTGTAATCCACAAAACCTTCGGTATCGTCATTAGTGCAGTTATACGTTGCATAATCTTCTTGCGAGACTGACATTATACACATCTTATCATCGTAAAATGTTTCTATACCTGAAAGTGCCTTACCCAGCAATTTTGTCGCCTTGATAGAAAGTGTATTATAAACATCGTTATATAATGCAACGGGATCAGCTCCATGATTTATAAGTTGAGAAGCGATTTCGAATATTTCTTTATCTGTTCTGTCATATCTAAAATTACCTGTATCCGTCATAATCGCTACATAACATCCTGTAGCGATTTCTGTATTAATGTAGGATGCAAAATTATTTTTGATAAGTTTCCATACAATTTCTCCTGTTGAAGTAGCATCTGTGTCTACAGCAAATATATCTGCGTCTATCCTTGGATCAATATGATGATCTATAATGAGCACTTTTGCTTTAGCGTTTAGGAAATCTACTTCAATACTATTCATCCGTTTACTATCATTAAGATCCATAACAAGGATTACTTCTGCATTTTTCAGTAAGTTATTTTTGGGATATTTAGAGTATACTATAATATCATTATAACCATGTAGAAATTTGAGGTTATCAGGCAACTCATTATCTACAAGAATATTAACTGTTTTATCCAATTGTTGAATTAAATTCGCCATAGCTAATGCAGAGCCTAAAGCGTCACCATCCGGATTCTGGTGGACAATGATAACAAATCTTGAATAATGGCGAATATACTCAGCAATAGACCCCAAATTAGTAAGTAATTCTTTTTCAGATGCATCTATGTTTTTCATACTTTGTCTTTATTTTACTGTGTTCAATATTTAACAAGACAAAAATAACGAACAATTTTCAATATCATTTTGAATTATTTGAAAACTTATATTAGATTAGTTATCTTAGAAAAAAGTATTTCCCAACTGATATGACTTAAGATTATGGAAAACAAAGATTTTGAAAAAAAAGATAACTCCCAATTCCCAAGGGATTACAACCAATATAAAGAAGAGCTAAAGAATTATTATAAAAAAAAGCCCGATGCCAGTACGCCTCAAAATCATGAAGATAAAGATTCTATGCATACAGCTGAAGAAGCATCAGACACGACAAATACAAATGGCGGCAAAAATATGATTGGTCTGTTAAGTTATATGAAAGTCATAATAGGCTTTTTACTATTACTATTTCTTCTTTATGTATCCATAGACAGCTGGGTATTACCTTCGATGATTCATAGCAAAGAAATGGTCCTTATTCCACAGCTATCAGGCATGAACGTAGATAAAGCAAAAGATAAATTACTCCGTATGGATTTAATTGTAGAAGTTACCGGCGAACAATTTAATGCGAAAGTGCCACCTCAAACAGTCATAAGGCAGTCTCCTAATCCAAATACTGAAGTGAAAGAAGGTAGAACCGTCTACCTTACTATCTCAAAAGGAAAGCAGACAATAGAAGTGCCGTATCTCATAGGGAAATCTGTCAGAGAAGCCAAAGTAGTCCTTCTTAACAAGGGCTTTAATCTGAAGCAAGTTATTTTTGCTAACTCGGAGACTATTGCTAAAGATTCTATTCTCAAACAAAATCATAAACCCGGCAAGTTTATTCCTTATGGTAGTGATTTCGTTCTTACAGTTAGCAAAGGTTCTGAAAACCAAATAAAAGTACCTAGGTTAGAAGGTATGGCTTTTGAAGATATAGAAGATTATTTAATGGTCAATGGATTTGTGTTAGGTGAAATCAAGTATGAAGAAAGTGACACTTACCTTCCGGGTGCAATTATTGGTCAGTATCCACTCCCAGGAGAAACTGTCCCTTATAATTCGACTATTGACTTGATTGTAGCAGAGTAAAATATTCTATTTAGGAGTAAGTCTAAGTTATTGAATGTAAATGATTGCAAAGGGTGGAACTATGAAATTTAAGCAAATGACTTTGAAATCTCAGGAAGCAATCAAAACATCCCAGGAAATTGCTTCTTCTTATGGAAATCAGGCGTTAGAACCGATTCATTTACTTGCCGCTTTAGTTCAAGACTCTGAGGGTCTTACTAATCAGATTATTAGTAAGATAACAGGCAGTTTATCGGAAATAAAAATTGAGATAAGTGCTGCTATTTCTAAATTGCCTAAGCTATCCGGAGATTTTGATACTTATATATCAAAGGACTTTGACAAGCTTACTGAAGAGGCCTTCAAAGAAGCTAAGGTATTTGGTGACGAATATATCAGTACTGAACATTTATTGATTGCTCTTGCTTATTTCAACTCCGTTACCTCTGTCTTATTGAATAGATATTCAATTACCAAAGAAAATATCTATAGTGTTTTAAAAGACATAAGGGGCAACACTAAAGTAACTGACAAGAGTCCTGAAGAGAAGTATCAGTCTTTGCAACGGTATGGCAGAAGACTTAATCAAGAGGCAGCGACAGGCAAGTTAGACCCAGTAATAGGCAGAGAAGATGAGATTCGACGAGTACTGCAAGTACTTTCACGTAGAACTAAGAATAATCCAGTTCTGATAGGCGAACCGGGCGTTGGTAAAACTGCTGTTGTAGAAGGTATTGCTCAGCGTATTGTAGCCGGAGATGTACCTGAATCTTTAAAATCTAAAGAACTTATAGTCCTCGAAATGGGTACTTTGATAGCCGGTACGAGCTTCAGAGGTCAGTTTGAAGAAAGGTTAAAGTCAATCATCAAAGAAGTCTCAGACTCCAATGGAGAGATTATTTTATTCATAGATGAGATCCATACTCTTATCGGAGCCGGTGCTACTTCCGGTAGCATGGATGCAGCCAACATTTTAAAACCTGCTCTCGCTAGGGGTGAGCTCCACTGCATAGGAGCGACCACTTTGAACGAGTACCAGAAGCATATAGAAAAAGATGCTGCATTAGAGCGACGTTTCCAAAAAGTCTTAATCGAAGAACCAAGCGTAATAGATACCATTTCTATTTTACGTGGTCTAAAAGAAAAATATGAATTACATCATGGAATCAGAATTAAAGACGAAGCTATAATTGCTGCAGCCGAACTATCCGACAGGTACATAACTGAACGATTTTTACCGGATAAAGCTATAGATTTAATCGATGAAGCTGCAAGTAAACTTAGGATAGAAATAGACTCTTTGCCTGATGAATTAGATCAAGTAGAAAGAAAAATCAGACAATTAGAAATAGAGAAAGAAGCTCTTAAAAGAGAGATAAGATAACAACTACTTCTTCTTTTTATGAAGATATGTAAAGTATTTTTTGAGATATTCAATTTCCGAATTAGAACAGCAGTTCTCCTTTGGTTGAATATTTTCAGGATGTAAGCCAAAAGAGAGTTTTAAGCCTTCGTTTGTTTTCACCCTTATTTTTTTATTAGGGCTATTGGTAATGGCTATTGCTTCAATTTCATTTAAAATATCCGGATTTTCTATAGAATTAATCCAGTCAATTAGTCTTTTTTTTCTATTTTCGTACATTTTATAGATTTTTTGAACGATTTACAGGTTACAGTACAGTATGAACATCAAATTAATGATATTTCCCATTATAAACAAGTATTTATTATGATAATTCTGAAAAAAATAAATGGCTTAGAAATTGTTGTGAATGCAGATGAAATAGAAACTGTAGAAACAGGACATGACACTGTAATTTCTCTAATATCAGGTAAAAAGATAATTGTTTCTTCTTCCCCACTCGAGATAATTGACAAAGTTATTGCTTACAGAAAATCTTGTCAATCAGTAACAACACCCAAAATCTTAGAGAAATAATATTTTGAATACATTTTGTAAAATATTACTTATACTTTTCTTAATTCCCTCTATTGCTTTTTCAGCTGATAGTCATATCATCACAGGACTAAATAAATTATCTAATACGTACAATTTTACAGCCTCTTCTATATATAAGACCGATTTATTTTGGGGGAATTTAGTACTCCAAGAAAAATATGTGGGCACCGCCTTAACTGACATCACAAATGACTTTAGAGATTTGAATGATTGGTCTCTTCTTTACTCAGTTGCTATCGATTCCAATTTTAGTTTTATTTTAAAAAATAACTGGTACTACTCTAACGATGGTCAGGCTGGTGGAGTCAATAAGCTGGAAAAGCTTAGCTTGTCCCCAGGTATTAGTTACTTATATAGCGATGTTGCATACTTTGATTTGGTTGTTGGAAAAGAGAAAAACAATAAAATCGGAATAGAAGACAACGGTATCTTATACACTTCCAGCGGCAAGCTGCAAGAAACTATAGATGGTTATCACTATTTATCCGGATTTAATTTTGAAAGTTCAAAACTTGATGATGGAAGAAAAAACAGTTCTTTTGTGATAAACGGAAACGTAGCAAAAAATTTTGATAACAATGACCAGATTGGTTTAAAACTAAACTATAACAGAAAAGATTTTGACAACTTTGCAGGCGTAGGTAGTGAACTGTTCGACAGAAACATTTTCAAGAACAGGATGGAAAATAAAATAAATTCTAATATAGCGATGACATACTCTTTACTCGACAACTGGAATGTAGCAACTACAATTGACTATAGTTATGTAAAAGTTACTGAAGAGTATAACCAACACATTGAAAATCTAAAATACTCCGGAGTACAAAGAAATTTGGAAGAGCAGTTTTTAAAGTTAGACATAAATACAATCTATCACTTCAAGAATGCGAGCTATAAACTTGGTTATAGAATTACATTTAGAGATGAAAAAAACCAAGCAGTTAACAAATATAGCTTACAGGAAATAGAGTATCAAAAGCTACGTAATTTAGACAAACAAAAAGATAACGTAACTAATATTACAAATTTATATTCAGAATTAGCAATGGCATTTTCTAAAAAAGATACATTGTTCTTTGATTCATATATTGCAATTATGAGATATGACACACCTGACGAGCAAAACTACAGCGACAGAGACGAGCTAAGCTATTCTGCAAGTGCTAAATACAGACATAAATTCAGTAAAAACCTTTCATCTGAGATTCTTTTTGCAACTAATTACCTACATCTTGTGTATTTAAAATCGCAAAATAGTGGTTCTAATAACGTAAATCGAATATTTAGGTTTAGCCCGTCTATCGATATTAATTTCGCTAACTTTTCTATGAGACCTAGCTTTGAAGTACTTGCTAATTATACAATATACGACTATGAAACAATAAATAGAGGTCCTGAAAGTTATTCTTTTAGGCAGATTTCTTACAATGACACCCTAAATGTCAGATTAGATAATAAACGCACTGTGGAGCTACATAATAATTTTAGATATTACGAAACCGGCAAGCTTTTTTGGAAAGACTTTCAGGAATCTCCGGAAACGGGAAATTTTGAGCAATTTACAAAATTGATGTTTTATACAACTCCCAATATGAATTATCGTATCGGTATTGGAATAAGGTATCACTATCTGAAACAGCAACAAATATTTCAAATATCAAATCCAAGTTCTAACTCGGTAATGTACTCCGGCAGCTCGATATCTCCGGAAACCGAAGTTGCTATTAAATTTAATTCGGAATCTGAAATTTCTTTACAAGGTTGGTACGAATTTCAATATATTAAGGGATTAGAAAAAAAAGAAATCCCCAATTTATTTTTGACAACAAAAATTGCACTTTAAATGAAAGATTATATTTTTAAGGAAATAGTAAATTTGCCCAGTACTAAAGACTCTATGGGTAAAATTGAACCAATCCTGATACAAGTACAAACTATAGTTGACATACCTGATGACAGATTCTACAATCTGCTTATTTCCGTAACTGAAGCTGTAAATAATGCAATCATGCATGGTAATAAATTTGATTCAAACAAAACTGTTACAGTTGTACTGGCTGCAACTGAAGACTTTGTCGAAATCGAAATACAAGACGAAGGAAGCGGTTTTGACCCAGACCTAGTTGCAGATCCACGCGAGCCTGAAAACCTGCTTAAATCGAACGGTAGAGGTATATTTATAATAAAAACTTTGCTCGATGATGTAACATTCGAAAAAAACGAAATAGGCACTAAAGTTTCTATGAAATTTACTGTTTAAAATATTTTGTTTTATGATATAAATAGTTTACTTTAAATTTGCAATATTACCTGTTTGTTTTTCTTCATATTCATCATGGTTGCAAATGTATCTGATTCACGAGAAAGAACTATTTAATGCTTTTGAATGCTTAAAAGCTGATATTAATCACGAATCTGCAAAAAAGATTGTTTTAATTAATGGTACATTTGGATCCGGGAAATCGTTTTTCCTAAAAAGTCTACTCCCGGCTTTGCTTGAAGAAAATTTAGTAGATTATATTTTTAAGGCAGATTTTGACACTAATGCTAAATTTACGATTGACATTTTGCAAAGTTTAGCTCAAAATTCATATTATATTGAATCAGAGAGTCTACCTGCTTTTTCTAATAACGAATCTTCCTTTATTAATGAACAATTCACCTCCACCCTTTCTACTTTAAGAAACAAGGATACTTATCTTTTTGAAAAAATTTACGAAAGAGAGTATCTGAAAGACAACTATCAATTTCACTTAAGTACAAATGAGACAGAAGAAGATTTAAGCAACGAAGCTATTTGCAATTCTATAGAAGCTTTATACCCTAACCAGGATAAATATAAAACTTTTTTTAGCAACCCTACTAAAGTTGCATTAGAATCTCTGATAGTTGATTTAATGACAGTTCTTTTTGCAGGGCAGACCGAATTCCCGATACCTAAAAAAAAATATAAAATCGTAATGGTTATCGATGGATATGATAAGCAATCATGGACTGTTCAAAATTGGATTTTAGAAAAACTTTTACCATGCTTAGATAATTTAAAGTTTGGTGATTTTGTTTCTTATGATACTTCCTTTATAGATGCTGAAGTAAAACTTAGCGACTTTTTTGATTTTAGGTTTGTGTTTAGCTTTAGAGAAAATCTGTTACAGGGCAGGCTAAAAGAAGCATGGGAAACACATTCAGACCAATTAAAAAATATCACTTTAAACCCTGCTTCCGACCTTGTCATGCAAAGTTTCTTTCATTCAGAAGGTATAGATAAAAGTGACTATGATGCTTTAGCAAAAAATACTTTTGGCATTCCATATATTTTTAATCTCAAAGTGGAATATAAAAAGGTAGGTGACAGCGAAATTGACAACATTTCTTTAGTTTATCACTTGGCTGGTCAAAAGATTTTATCGGACTTTGAGGAGCAGCAATCTGACTGGATTAGATGTACGGCGTTTTTAGATGAGTTTGATGCCAGAGGCTTAGAGTTTTTTCAAATTATTGGACAAAAATCAAAGATAGCATTCTCTTTCATGCAGTTTCTAAGTGATATTTATATCCATAAAGGTGATAAATTACAACTTCGACATGAACTAAAAGAATTAATATCTAAAGCGACCCTGTTTGACTCACCGAGCTCCTCAAAAGGATATAGCAAGATAGCAGAACAATACTACGAACTTGCTCCGTTAATCGATAAGTATAACGAAACTGACTTTAATATTCTTTGCGAACTTGCTTATTTTGATTGGTTCGAGAAAGACTTTATTTTAGAAAAAGCTTTCTCTGATAAACTTGAGGCTATCAATGTTTTGATAAATAACAGACCTGATTTATTCGAACTAAACTCAAATATGCTTAGAATTAACAATGACTTAGCTTGCAAACTTAACACATTAAATCAAATTTTAGATTCTGACTTGTATTCAAATAAAATCGCTTACATTGCTGAAATTGAAACTGAGTTTCAAAAATCTCTACAGGATAAATTAACAAAACTAGGAAATAAAAAGAAAGAAGCATCCGAAAGTTTATCTTTAGTCAGAGACCAATTAGATGATGCACTCAATGCAATAGCAAACACACAAAAGCCTCAAGGTAGAAACTTATATAAAAAAAATACTAAGTTACGTATTGAACCAAATACAAAATATACTAAATATTTGGCCCTGACAGCAGTTCTGGTAGTACTTGGCATAAAGCCTGAATTGATTTTAGGGATTGTGTTTGAAAGCGACGCTACTTTTGACATTGCTTCTAAGATGTTTTACATTTTAGCAGCTTTGATGTCTGCATTTATTGGTATCGACTATTTTTCAGGCAAGACTAAGGTAAAAAGGCAGACTCCTCAATCAGCTACATCAAATAGCCCATTAACTGATGAAGAAAAGAAAATAGAAGAACTCAAACATAAAGAGATTTTCTTGAAAAATGAGCTCCATAAATTCGATAATCAGATTAATACAGTAAGCACACAATTAGGCATGAGCATATCAAGAATATGCGATAAGTAATTAATATATTAAATACTTAATTTAAACACCTAAACTACTGTTTGCTATAAAGAGTGCACTTGTTGATTTGAAAGTGAAAGTATTCATAATCCCGGTTTTGTCATTAGATGTCATTAAAATGGCAGTAGAACCTATGAGCATGCTTACTTCCTAAGTAAGAAAACATTTGGAATCTGCTTATTGACCAAGGGGATTTAACCCCTTGCCATTGAAAAACTTTAGAGCTTTTCAATCTTTTCAAATGACATTTTTAGGATCATGGTAAAGTATCAAAATAAAAGGAGACTGTCATTAATAGCATTTGTATTAATGCTTAAATGTCAATCTCCCGAAAATAAATCTATGAGTATCTTATTCTAAATTATTTCAATAAATACTCTGCTCTGTCTAATACATCTGCGACAAACTTCTTATCTCCTGAAAAGCCTTGTATTTTAAACTTAAGCTTACCTTCTTTGCCAAATATCAAAGTCATAGGTAAACCATTTATACCGGCATTTTTAGGAATAAAAGAAGCTTCATCTGTTAGCACAGGAAAGTTTACTTCTGCTTCGTTTAGAAAATCATTGATATTAATCTCTTCGTCATTACGTTCCCAAATATTTACAGAAAGAATAATAATATCATCACTTTCTTTATATTGTTCATACAAATCGTCATATACCGGGAACATCGTTTGACAAGGGCCACACCATGAAGACCATAGTAAAACAACAACTACTGATCCTTTCATGTCTGATAAGTCTACAAATTCGCCGTCTAATGTTTTTAAAGAGCCGGTATTAATAACTCTATCTAACTCGTTATCGGCTAAAGTAGCCATACGTTTTTCTTTGTTTTTCTGCAGTAAGCTATCCAAATATTCAGTAAATGTCGAGTCGGAAACAGAATTTACGGTGGTATATTTATCTTTATATTTTTCCTCTAACTCCTGAGTCAGTATTGTATTGATAGCAGCAGATTCCAATACTTTTAAACCATCCTCTATTTTATTTAACTCAAAAAGCGACAATGCATAAAGCTCATAAAATTTCTGATCATAAACTCTATCATAGTCCCACACCTTCCTAAAAGATTCAATAGCTTTGGTATAGTTTTCTTCTGAGACATAAGATTTAGCAATAATAAAGTTGAGCATAATGTTCATATTTAGCTTTGCTTCTGCTATTTCCTTAGGAGATAAATATTGAGGCAAATCCATGCTATTATTAATCATATTCTCGTTTAAAGCAATCATTTGCCTTGCCTCTTTCACTCTATCAGCCAAGTTAGCCCCTTTATAGGCATTTGCGTCTTCTATGAGGCGATTTGCCACAGATAGATATATTACACCCGGAACTCCTTTTTGATTAGCTAAGAACGCCTTCAAATCAGAATATTTGCCATTTTGTAAATATGAAGAGACTAAAGCATTATAAATTTTTGTCTTGCTTTTTGAGTCAGGAAACTCAGCAAAATACTTTTTTGCAATGCTAACAAATTGATCTCTGGAAGAAGCATTTGCTAGTTCCATCAGCAACTTTTCTTCTGCTAAGTCACTCTTCGGATGTTTTTGAATGAATAGCTTCTCTAACTTCTCTGCAGACTCTGCTTGATTAATCATTTTCAAAGCACGTGAAGCAGATTTCACATTTGCTTCGTCATCTATATCAAACTTTTTGCGAAGTATATTTTCCAATTTTTGGGTATATTCCTGCTGTCCGATTTTTTTAATATCAAATAAAAGTGATGTTAAACCAATTTCTGCCTGTAAGTTATCCGGGTTCTGCTTTAACTCTTTTCTAAAGTAATCTTCGGCTATGGTATAGTCTATATCCATTCTGCAATTCTCAGGTAAGCTACTCATGTAGAACAAAGCTACTTTAAGGAAATAATTTTCGGGCGGGTTGATTGATTTAGTAAGAAATACAAAGTATTTCATAAAGTTATTATCAATTTTGCCATCTGCTGATACTACTTTGGAAATTATATAGTATGGCTCTGCATCTAACTTCAAGTTAGCCGTATACTTTCCGTTAGTTGCTTGTAGATCCGTAATTATCAACTTTGGCATATCCTCATCTTTATCAAATACATAATTATATGCAGCAAGATTAGCAGAATTACCAAAATATTCTTTTGCGTCATAATCAATCTTATAAGAGGTAGTGGATTGAGGCACTAACTGCATTTGTCCATGTGCGAAAGCAAACACCGGTGCAAATATAAAAGCTAAATAAATATAAAGTATTTTCTTCATCGATACCTCCTAATAGTTGATTATATTTTTATACATTTGATAGCTCTGAGATTAAAAAATCTACTGCTTCATCAGGTGTATTCGCAAAATGGAACAAGTCTAAATCTGACTTGCTAATCATTCCCATATCTAAGAAATAATCAAAATCTATTAGTTTTTGCCAATATACCTTTGGATATAATAATACGGGAACCTGGCGAGTAAGTTTCTTTGTTTGTATTAATGTTAAATTTTCAAACAGCTCATCCATTGTTCCAAAGCCACCCGGCATAGCAACTAAAGCCTTAGCGAGATTGACGAACCAGAACTTACGCATAAAGAAATAATGAAATTCGAAGTTCAGACTTGGAGTAATAAATTGATTTGGTTCCTGCTCAAATGGCAAACTTATATTAAGTCCGATAGAGTTACAGCCGGAGCGTTTCGCACCTTTGTTTGCAGCTTCCATCATACCGGGCCCACCACCGGTGCATATATCATATCTCTTTTCTTCAGGTAACTCCATAGACCATTTACCAAATCTATATGCAATTTCTTCGCATTCGTCATAGTACTTACTTATAAGTTTCTTACGATCATGGAACTCGATTTTCTTTTGTATTGCAATTTTTTCGTCACCTGTAGCATTTGTGAGTTGGGTCTGCAAATCTCTTGCAGTTGCATTCCAGTCCACTTGCGAAACTGAGCGCGCTGAACCATAAAACACTACAACGCGATTGACATTGTGAGAATTGAAATATTTCTCAGGGTATAAATATTCAGATAATATGCGAAGAGTTCTTCCATCGCGACTGTGCAAAAAGTCCTTATTATCATAAGCTTTGTCAGCTTTACCTAATCTTGTTTCTTTTTCCATTGTAATCCTTTCTCTATTCTATTTAGTTAAATTAAAGCCACCATCGACTATTATGTTTTGACCTGTGATATAATCAGAGCAATTAGCAAAAAATTCTGCTACTTGAAATATATCATCAGCATTCCCATGCCTAAGCATTGGTATCTTTTCTACTTTTATGTAAGGAGTATCTTTGTACTCATTTTCTTGGCTTAGATCCAGTGAGCCGGGCGAAATGCAATTAACTGCAACGCAGGGCGCCATATTCCTTGCCATTGCTTTGGTTAGTGTTATAAGAGCTGATTTGGATACATTATATTGTATTTTTTTGTCCCAAATTTCTACACCTCCCAGAGATGCTATATTTATGATTTTCCCTCTCCTGTTTGCTTGCTTAACAGATGAGAAATACGCTTTAGATAAAAAGAAATGCCCTTTTAGATTAATATCCAAAGCAAAATCCCAATCTTCTTCTGTTAAATTTTCTACTTCTATAGGTTTAGGAAATACGCCGGCATTATTGATGAGAACATCCGGCACACCAAAGTATGATTCAGCTTTTTTATAAGCATCTGAGATAGTTTCGGTATCCCGTAAATTACAGTGAATTGCTTTAATTTTAGGATATCGATCTGTTATCCTTTCTGCTTCAACTTTTGAGCTATTATAAAGGAACACAATTTGATACCCAAGTATGTGATATTTTTTAACCAGCTCAGCCCCTAATCTAACAGCTCCACCGGAAATAAGAATCGTTTTCATTTCGTAGTGATATTAATATTGATAATTACCAAATATAAGAAAATAAGTTAACATAACGCTTAAACTCCCTTTTTGAAACAAATAATTATTGGAAATTTTGGTATATTATATTTGTCTACTTAATGTATTATGTCTCCTATTTCGCTTATATAGACTATATTCAAGTGTTAAGTTGTGGAAAACAAATTTTCAATGCTATATATTTTTTGTTTGTTATTTCAGAATAAATGCTTACTTTTGAATTCTCTTTTGTGAAGGGAATGGAATTAGCACCTATGGGCCTATAGCTCAGTTGGGAGAGCGCTTGAATGGCATTCAAGAGGTCAGGAGTTCAACTCTCCTTAGGTCCACTTTTACTAAAAGAGTAATATATTATGGAGCTGTAGCTCAGTTTGGTTAGAGCGCCTGCCTGTCACGCAGGAGGCCGCGAGTTCGAGTCTCGTCAGCTCCGCTTCTTT
>JBFHIJ010000017.1:0-51262 GCA_041596515.1 Chlorobiota bacterium | reverse complement strand
TTATACATCAAATGGCACTTTCCGCTCCAAAGAGCCTGTCAACGTAGAAGAAAATACTCAATCTTTAGCAGATCTTGATGTAAATATCTATCCTAATCCGACTAGTGATATTATCAATATCGAATCTGCAGAAAGCATCTCAAATATTGAATTATACAACTTAAGTGGTGCGCTTATATCTAAGCAAGCCAGCTTAACGATAGATGCAACCAATTTAGCAAACGGCACTTACTTCATCAAAATGCAAGTAGGTGAGAAGTCAATCTATAAGCAATTTGTAGTGGAAAGATAAAAACCGATAGCCTATAATATATTAAGAGCCCTGAAGCTGTGGAAGTTTCAGGGCTTTTTTTTTCGAATGTTATTGAAATATACTGGTTACTCTAGCCAGATAGTTTGGATTATTTATTCGTTCGGCTATTATGAGAGCTAAATCCTTTATTTTCAGAGCTTCTAATTCCTTGTTTTCAGCTTTATATAAGTCATACGTATCTTTAAAACAGCTGATATAATTTGTGTTTTGGATATCTACATTTGCCTGGTTTCGGTCGTGGTAGAAGATTTTAGAAAGATAATCTAAAAGGAATGTGCTTTCTACTAAATTACGATTTTTTTGTTCGAGAGCGAGCTCCTCTTTAGAATATCTGAGAGCTAAACCTGATACAAAGAGTTCGCCGTCAAATTCCTGATAAAGACTGTTAAATAAAGTCATGCTACAGTAAATCGGATTCGCGCCGGAATAGTTTTTAATTATATGTTCTACAACTTTCTGCCAGTTTTGACGGTATTCGTCTATGTCAACTTCACCTAAATCCAATGCCGGAATATTTAATTCTTTATAAACAGAATCTCTATACTCATCCAGAAGCAGAAAGTCTATGCTTATGACTTTTACATCACTCCGAAAGTTCATGGCATCCTGGAGCATCCACACAGGATATGTATCATTATCGTGCTGCACAAATAAAATAGCATTTGGGTTAAGAGACATTAGCAGGTTATGGCAATAATTAAGTAGCTGAGCAGAAAGGAAATTCTTTTTATACCATTCTTTATTTATTTCTTTTCTGAATGCATAATTTCTACTGCTCTCAGCATAAGAGATTAGACTTGAATGTATACCCGGGAAATCAGGGTTCATTTCATAAGCTTTAAGTAGATTTTCATAGTTGCCCGTACCTATGCCGTTAGTCATATAGGAAAGATAGTAATCCATAAAAGTATCGGGGATATATTTATGGATTAGCTTAACAATTTCCCCTCCTTCCATAAGAAACGGGGACTCATTTACGAAGTCGGATTTCCAGTCTGCAGTGCCGTGAGCATTCCTGCAAGCGCGAAAGTAATTGTACCAGGAGTTTTCTGAAAGACTGTCTTTAGAGAGTTCTTTAGCCCAAAGTTCAGCTTGTTTCACATAATAAGCATGGGGCTTGGATTCCTGTGCAAAAGAGATCTGAGGCTCTGCCTTTTCTGCACTATAAGCTATAGCAGACAAAAAGACTAAGAGTAGAATAGGTATTATATATTTCATAAAAAATCCTTCGATTGTAGTACAAATGATTAGAGATAGGTCTAAGTTATAAGATCATATACTACTTGTATATGATTTAGATGGTGATTAGTTCAAATGAGATTGGGGTAAATAGGGTTTTGTGAGGTTAGGGAGCATCAATATGGATAATATTAAGAGCCCCGAATCTGTGGAAGTTTCAGGGCTTTTTGTATATATTTAAAAGAATTTTCCTCCCGAATATTATTTCCTCTCAAATTTTCGTATTTTTGATTTACTTGAATAAGTTTATAATCTACAATAGTATAGTAATTTAATTCTAAGGACTTACGATGGCAACTTATCCTTTTAGCAGTCTTGAGCCGAAATGGCAGAAGTATTGGAAAGAAAAGCAAATTTATAAAACAGGTGAAGAGTACGATAAACCTAAATATTATATTCTTGATATGTTCCCGTATCCATCCGGTGCAGGGCTGCATATCGGTCACCCGGAAGGCTACACGGCTACTGATATTGTAGCTCGCTATAAAAGGATGACAGGCCATAACGTTATTCATCCAATGGGTTTTGATGCTTTTGGTTTGCCTACTGAAAGATATTGCATGAAAACAGGTATCCACCCTGTAGAAGCCACTTCTAAAAATATAGAAACATTCAAACGCCAGCTTGATATGATTGGCTTGGGATATGATTGGAATCGCTCTGTAAATACTACTGATCCATCATACTACAAGTGGACTCAGTGGATGTTCCTTAAAATATATAATTCATGGTATGACAAAGCAATGGATACTGCTCGCCATATCGATGATCTTCCTATTCCGGAAAATCTTAAATCCGAAAAAGAAATAGAAGATTATAAAGACGAACACAGGCTTGCATATATCTCTATGATTCCTGTGAACTGGTGCGAAGAACTTGGAACTGTGCTTGCAAATGAAGAAGTTGACGAATGGAAAGGTAAAGGCTATACTGTAGAGCGTCGCCCGATGAGACAGTGGATGCTCAAAATTACAGAATATGCTCACCGTTTGCTTGACGATCTTGATTTGGTTGAATGGCCTAACTCTACTAAAGATATGCAGAAAAACTGGATTGGCAAAAGCACAGGTGCAGAGCTTACTTTTGAAATAGCTGAAACAGGCGATCAGGTTAAAGTATTTACTACTCGCCCTGATACTATTTTTGGTGCTACATACATGGTGCTTGCTCCTGAGCATGAGTTAGTTGCTAAAATCACAACGGATAATAAAAAAGCGGAAGTAGAAAAATATATTGAAACCTCTTCTCTTAAAAGTGATTTGGAAAGAACTGAATTAAGCAAAGAGAAAACAGGTGTTTTCACAGGTGCTTATGCTATTAACCCTGCGAACAAAACTAAAATCCCTGTCTTGATTGCTGATTACGTTCTTGCTCACTATGGCACAGGCGCTATTATGGCTGTCCCGGGGCACGATCCTCGCGACCACGAATTTGCTAAAGCTCTTGGTTTGCCTATAAAACAAGTTGTTAAACCTGCTGATGGTTCTGAATGGGACGTGCAGGAAGAAGCATATACGGAATATGGTATCTGCTGCAACTCAGCTAATAATGAAGTATCTATAGATGATATGCCGACTGCAGAAGGCGGCAAAGTAATGATCAAATGGTTTGAAGATCAAATGCTTGGCAAAGCTAAAATTCAATTCAAACTTCGTGACTGGCTATTCTCTCGCCAAAGATATTGGGGCGAACCAATGCCTATTATGTTCTTCGAAGACGGCACAAAACGTGCTCTTAATGAAGACGAATTGCCACTTGTTTTACCGGATGTAACAGACTATCAACCGGCAGGAACAGGTGAATCTCCATTAGCAAATGTTGAATCTTGGACTAATTTCGTTGATCCTCTTACAGGCAAACAAGCAAGATTTGAAACTAACACTATGCCTCAGTGGGCTGGTTCTTGCTGGTATTACTTGAGATATATCGATCCAAATAATGACGAAATATTCTGCGATCCGGGCAAAGAAGCGTACTGGATGGAAGGTCAGGGCGTTGATTTATATATGGGTGGTGCGGAACACGCAGTTCTTCACTTGCTATATGCTCGTTTTTGGCACAAAGTCCTTTTTGATTATGGTTATGTTTCTACAGAAGAGCCTTTTAACAAACTCTTCCACCAGGGACTTATAATGGGCGAAGACGGCAGAAAAATGTCAAAATCTTTGGGTAATGTAGTAAATCCGGATGACATTATTGCTGAATACGGCGCAGATTCACTTAGATTATATGAAATGTTCTTAGGCCCTCTTGGCGATTCTAAACCTTGGTCTACTCAAGGTATCAAAGGTGTTTCTAACTTCTTGGATAGAGCTTGGAGAATGATGATCGACGAAGAAGGTAATCTGTCTTCAGCAGTGCAAGATGCGGCACTAAACGAAGAACAAGAATACGTACTTCACTCTACTATCAAAAAAGTAGGGGAAGATATCGAAAACATGCACTTTAACACAGCAATATCAGCAATGATGGTATTTGTTAACGAATACACTAAAGCAGAAGTGAAACCTAAAGCTGCAATGGAACAATTTGTATTGTGTCTTGCACCATTTGCACCGCACATCGCGGAAGAGCTATGGCAGAAACTAGGTCAAGAAGAATCTGTAGTGTTGCAGTCTTATCCTGAATATGATGAAGCCAAAACACAAAAAAGCACGATAGAATTTGTAGTTCAAGTAGCTTCAAAAATCAGAGCTAAACTTCAATTGCCTGCAACTGCAACTCAATTAGAAATAGAAGCACTTGCAAAAGCAGATGAAAAAGTACAAAAACACTTAGAAGGCAAAACAATCCGCAAAGTAATCTTTGTTCCAAACAAATTGATCAACTTTATTGCGAATTAATTTCATTAGATTGTTTATAGATGATTTTTGTAGAACAAGGGAGCATGCTTCCTTGTTCTTTTTTATATTAGTCGATATTCAAATCTTTAGGTGGAAACAAAAATGGATGAATAATACATGAATGTTGTAGTGCTAAAGCTCCTAAATTTCCTAATGTAAATTGGCGTGCTAAAGCTCTTAAAAATGTATATAATGTTTTAGTTATATATTTAACAACATATGTTTTAACTTCAGTATATTTCTCAGGGCTATCAAAATGATGCTTACTTTCTAACAGAATTTTAGATTCAAGTAGTGCCCATTCTTGCTCGATATCTTTTGTCTTTTTCTTTTCATCACCAGCAATAATATCAAAGTTATAATATCTTGCTCCAACAGCAAATCCTGTTAATAGCTCTAATATCTTGCGAAGATGTTTGTGGGTCTTTATAAACTTATTATCTTTTTCAAGAGCTTCACAATTAGTATTGAAATAGTTATCAAGTATTATGTCTAACATCAAGTCTAAATTATGACTGTAATGTTTAAACTCTATTCCAGTAGGGAAAGTGTTGAATTTTTCATAATGCCCATAACATATATAAGATTTTAATAGCCTTTCTAATCCAATAGAAAGCAGAAAAAAAGGAGCTTGATAAAACAAATTCGTTTCTATAATATTTAAATATAAATCTAAACCATTCTTTATGAGTTTGACAGAACTATGCAATTCGTCCTCTAATGCATTAATTTTTTTGGTATCATCATTATTCATTATTATGATCTTCAGGATTTGTGTTTTGAATATTCTCGTCTAAATTGTCTTGTAGTTGAGAGCTAAGAGCACCTACATCTTTTAAACTAGATCCAGCAGCTATTGTTTCTATATCACCTAACAAAGATTGAGCCTCTAAATTTTTAATCATAGTTTGCATTGGCTTCACTGCTTTTATTGCTTGAAGTGGTATATGACCGTATTGGTTATGAAAATTAGTTACTATTTGACTTATATTCCTCAAATTCATAATAAAATTATTATCTTTCTGTAAAGCTTCGAGTTGGTCTACAATCGAAAGATTTATTTGTAGATTATCCATTTTCTCATCTACATCTCTTATTCTCTGGACTTCTTGAATACTGCTGTCTTCGATCTCAATTATCATTTTGTCCTGTGCATACCTTAGGAAAGAATCAGAGTTATATATTAAAATCCTAAGACCGGTTTCGTCGTGAAATTCTTTGATTAATTCTTCCCTTGGTCCAATTGTTTCACCATTTCTAATATTCCACCAGTCTTCTTTTCTGTCATCCGTTACAAAGATTAAGGTTTTACTGGAATCAGATGCTTTACGGATGAGTTCTTTCCATATAATAAAATCACCATAAAGGCTCTTTTTTTCACAGTTTTGCTTTTTTTTAAAGTCTGCAAATCCGGGAGGGATTTTTTTTGAGTAACGTTCTTCGCCTTCTTTGTATATATTTTCGTGTTCTGAATCAGAGAATGCTTTTCCAACTTTTGAATCAAACAAATCTGAAACAGCAGGAAATATCTTGTCTTCTTTTAAATATTCAGGATGTTCTTTTTCTTTTAAATCCAAAACTTTAGAAACTTCGTCAAACGCTTTTTCAATTGGTGTAAACATATTTTTAGTATCTATATGCGGATGGCGTTTATAACCGTTGAAAAGTTGTTGAATTTTATGTTTGTGCTCGCCTAGTTGTTTCTTAAGTTCCGCATAGTCTCGTTCAGTTTTTTTTATAACATCTATACGATTATTATGATATTCTGCAGCAGCTTGATATGGAATCCAAAGTCTGTCTTTAAAATGCTCAAGCACTTTAAGAAAATTATCTCTCGTATTTTCGCTATATCTATAGATATTTAAAAGTGCATTAGCATCAAAAGCAATTATAGAGTCTTTCCATATCGCATCAATTTCATCATCTGAAGCTGGATAATAACCGTAGAATTGATCTTTCATAGGATTAGGCATGTAATATTAATAAACTATTTTAATATACGATAAATATGTAATAATTCAATAAAATAATAGATACCCAAATTAATATTAACACAACCCACCTCGCTGCGCTCGGTTTTAGAAAAACGTTGGTGTGTGACTATACACCCAGGGCGTTGCCTCGGGCTAATATCTTTGAGCCTTTCAGGCTCTGTAACCATGCAATGTATTTCTCAGCCTGAAAGCCTGGTAGCTGTTAGAAACTAGCTCATGGCGACGCCATGGGAACATAATCAAATCAAACTATTACCTACTAATCTCAGAGGTGTTGTCGACAACGAGTTTGCCTTGTTCAGTATTATGAAGCTTTTTGCATAAGCCCCAATATTTGGATGTGAGCCAATAAAACCGAACCTCTTTAGCAATAAGGAAGTTCGGCTTTGCTATTGTAATCTGTTTTCTACTTTTCGATTATAAGAGGCACTTGTTGCACTGCTATGTTATTAGCAGTAATAACTAAAAAGTATTTACCTACAGATAGGTTAGACACATCAAATTTTAAACTATTTTGGCCTTTTGTTATCCATGCAGAACCTATATTTAAGACAGTTTTACCTATCACATCAACAAGAGTATAATCTACAGATACTGCATTAGTACCGGCATAGCTATAGACTAAGTTTGCAGATGTTTCGACAGGATTAGGCATAATTTTCAAACTAGAGTTAGCAATAAACTCACTTGCAACTGAGTTGCCCTCGCCTTCTCCCACAAGATATAAAGAAATCACCGGATTAGTAGGGTCATTGGATTTAATTTTTACTGTTGATACGTATAAATCATCTGTCAAAGGAGTACATCTGATTTGAAGATCAGTAGACTCACCTGCCTGAATAGAAGTTAAATCATTCGCATTTAACATTTCAAAAACACCTTCCTCATCAATTAAAGAAATAGATGAAATATTCAAATCAGCTGATCCTGAATTGATAATAGAAATTGATTTTTCAGATGAAGAGCCTATGCTAACTAAACCAAAATTTAACTGCTCAGTATCTGTAGTAATAATACCTACATTATCATAAACACCATCAATTTCTACTTGATCAATCCACAGTGCATTACCATCGGTACCGGGTATAACAGACAGTTTTAGCAAAATATCTTTCCCAAAATAGTCCTTAAGACTGACAGTTTCTTTGATATATTCATCAGTAGTTGGAACAAAACTCTTCTCAGAGGAGCCAATATTTGTTTCTAAAGCAGAGATCATTTTGATTTCCTGCCAGTTTAGACCATCGTCTTCGGAGGCTGCAACCATAATTGTAGGTGCTGTGCCACCGAAAGTTCCATCTGAATATGCGTAGTAATATGATAAAGTGGCATCTGCTAAAATAGAAAGCTCTGCCTCTCCAAAAAGTAAAGTTGCTTCTTTGCCTTCCACTTCTCTGCTTTTAAGCAATGTAAATGTCACCGCTCCCTTTGAGTCATTTGCACCAATTTTTTGATACGGATACTGGACAACTCTAAAATTATCATTTTCTGACATATCTAATGCGCAATTCTCCACTTCTTCCTCAAATGTGAACTCAGCCTTAGAAAATGCTTTTCTATTGAGATGAATACCTTTATGTGCTGAAAAATTGTCCTCGTTACTCAAATCAATAATTAAGTTTCCTGTGTTATCTGAGTTGTTTATATTTTCAAATCCATATATTTTAATGTAATAATTGCCGGTGAAATCTGCATCAAGCTCACCAAAATCAACGAGAGTTGACTCATCTTTACCTAAAGTACCACTAAATGTCTTGACATATTTATGTCCATTTGCTATTACTATGATATCGAACTGAGTTACTTCAGTATCAAATTCGTTAGTAACTTTTACTTTCGGGCGAAAAGTCTCAAAAAACATTCCATAGGGCATTGCTGTTTGATCTTCCAAAGCTAGTAATACCTTGTTTTTCGCCGGAATATTGACTCTAGCCCCAGCGCCAGTGATAATCTGTTTTTTTTTCAGGTGCAATAAAAGCTACAACGTCCAATTGAGTAATATCAAGTGGTATGTTTTTAATGCTGTTCGGCAAAATCAACTTGAATTCTTTTCTGCCAAAAGAGCCTTTTTTAGTTTCTGCGATTTCATCGCCCCAAACAGATTCAGTAAGTGCCATTCGCAAAGCATGCTGATGCCTATATAATCCTTCCTCATTTACAAAATCAGGATTCAAACCGATACCGTTTGATTGTTCACCGATTATTTCGCTCTGAGAAAGAAATACAGATAAATGATTAGTAGGATGTTCTTCATCTGCGGTATAGTAATATTCTACTGTAACATTAAGTTCTCTTGTGTTCAAATCAACATTTGCCTCTACCGCAATATTTACGGGAGAAGCTTCTGCCATAACCGCGACAGCTTTTGATTCCCATAAGCTTCTGCTCTGTGCCCAAGGGTAGTCTTGCCTGTTAACAGATCCGGTTGGAAAGCTCACAGCATACGCAGCAGCACCTATCGAATCTCCTGCTGAAGTTCTGAAATCTAAATCAGAAGCATCACTAGGAAATGCAAATGATCCTGTATGTATGTTAATTGGGAATATTCTTCCATCATATTTAGCGGATAATTCTGTTGCAATTTTATGGCCATCCGGACACCACCCACAGTACATACCTGTAAATTCTTCTAAAACTACGTTTCTGTTTGCAGGCTCAGTGCTAACAATTGTTTGTGCATTTGCACAGTCCCACCAACTCATAATAAAAGAAAGCAATATAACGATGTATTTCATAAGTCCCCTTTTATAATTAACAGATGTAAATTTTCAACATTGCTATAATTTACATTCAGTCGTGTTTTATACATTAACATATAAGATAATGAAATAATACAAATATCCAATGGAATAATTGTGTATTGCAATATTTATATATTTCCGTTCGACAAAAGGGACTAAATATCTTATTTATATGAGAATTATACAATAGCAGCAGATAGCCCGGAATATAAGTATTTTTGGTATTTTCTATATGTATCTTAGCAATGAAAGCGTATTGATTTTATGCACTACAAATCCTTACCCCTGATAGAAATAGGCAATTCGTAATTATTCTATCTTATTGACAATTATTTTGATAACTTATTTGCGTTTGATGTGTTTATACAAGTAGTAAGTATATTATTTCATTTATACTTTTAGTGGTATAATTTTTGCATATATATTTGATGCTACGACCAAACATACATACTTTATAGTAATAGTCGATAGAGTTAACTATATTTAACATTGAAACTTACCTATTTTTACGTAAATTTGCTTAATTAGCTAAATATAAATTTAATCACAAGTTGGAGTTTGACCATGAGGCTCAACAATAAACTATTCAACCACTTTTTTTTAATGCTTTTTTTAAGCATTGTAAGTTCTGCCAGCCTTTTATCTTTTGATGCGGCAGATTTGCAAGAGCCAGCAGACAAAGCAATATGTCAAAGTATTGCCACAGAGTTCACTTGGACTGTAAATAGTCCGGACAGAGTAATGAACTATGTGATTCAAGTTTCTGCAGCTCAAGATTTTTCTACTTTTATTGCTAATCAAACTATTGATACAAATGCAGTAACTGTAGACTTGCCTAATTTCTCTTCAGATTACTTCTGGAGAGTAGTTACTACTTATGATGATTTTACTACAGAGTATTCTGAGGAGCGCTCATTCGCGACTGAAACAGAACCTGTAACCCATATAGCTCCGGAAAATAATACTACATGTCATCCACAAAATGTTGAATTCTCTTGGACAGAAAGCGACGCATCAAACACTTATGAAATATGGATTTCGAGAGATATAAATTTTGTCGATACTCTTTATTTCGAGGAAGTGGATACAAATGTTTATGTTGGCTTTTTAGATAGCTTTTTAACTAATTACTATTGGAAAGTTAGAAGTGAATTCCAGAATTGTAAGTCAGAGTGGTCTCAAGCATACTCATTAACTACTGCAGCAGAGAAACCGTTAGCGGTCTCTCCTGAAAACAATTCATCTTCGTTAAGCCCTGCTTTAATAACCTTGCAGTGGTCTGCTAATATACAGTTCCAAATGTATGAAGTTTTGTTTGCTGATAATCCAAATTTTGCTAATCCTCAAACTTTTATGTCTGAAGATACTCTTTTAATAGTGACTGACTTGACTTTAGGTACTGAATATTTCTGGAAAGTCAAAGGCGACACTAATTCTTGTTGGTCAGATTACTCAGATGTTGTCTCTTTTTGGACCAGCTATCCGGAACCGACTTTAACATCTCCTACTACAGATGAAAGCTGTGTAGATATAGCCGCAGTTTTTGACTGGGATACAGTTGCAAATACCAATGCTTACGAAATTCAAATTTCTTTCGACGATTCTTTCGATTCGGATGCTATCTATTTGCAAGTAGACAATATTGATACTAATAGCGTTCAGTTAGACTTAAATAGATCAAACTATCGCTATTACTGGAGAGTTAGGGCAAAAGATGCTAAGAACACCGGTCTTTGGAGTGATATATGGGATTTCAGAAGTGCCCTTTTAACTCCAACTCTTACTATGCCTGCACAAAATGAAACAGGTGTACAAAAATATATTACTTTCGAATGGACTTATTTTTCTACTCATGATAACTACAGATTCCAACTTTCAAAAGATTCTAACTTTGTTGATTCTTTGATAGTTTTAGATTCCTTAATTGGTCTTTCAAATTCATTTGATTATGTTTTAGATACTTTCAATACCAATTATTACTGGCGATTAAAAGCTATGAACTTAGGTTGCGAAAGTGAATGGACTGAAACTCACACTTTTAGAACTTCACTTGGTGCTCCTGAGTTGACATATCCTGCTCATGATGAGATAGATGTGGTTCAAAATGTACTTTTCAGATGGACTGATGTTCCTTTAGCAGATAGCTACACTATCTTAGTTGCTACTGATTCCTTGTTTGAAAATGCTGTTGCTGAAGTTAGAAATATTCCTGTAAATAATGTACAAGCTGCTATTTTTGAACCTAGCTCTACATTATGGTGGAAAGTTTTTGCTGCCAACGAAGAAGGAGATGGACCATGGTCAGAAGCATATAAATTTACAACTATTATTGCAGGTCCTGCTCAGCCTATGCTTTCGAGCCCTGAAGATAATATAACTAAAGTAGATACTACTCTTACTTTTACTTGGTTTACTACTGATGGTGCTAACTCATACGAATTGCAAGTTGCCGAAAGAGATGCATTTGTTAACTTATTTGCTGAAGTTTTAGATATCACTGACACTACTGCTTCTGTGACAGGTCTTAAAAACAATCAGCATTACTACTGGAGAGTTCGTGCATTAAATGATTCAGGTTATTCAAAATGGTCTGAACCTTGGAAATATAGAACTATCATGAAAACTCCTGAAGGCGAGGTAATCCTTGCTACACCTGCAGATGAAGCAATAGATGTACTAACTACAATTAAATTGGAATGGAGTGAAGTAGAAAATGCACTTTACTATCATGTTCAAGTTGCAACAGATGATCAGTTTACTAATATGATTTATGAAAAAGACAACTATTGGACTAATGATTATACTTTGCAAGGCTTAGATTACTCTACAACTTATTTCTGGAGAATAAAAGCTTACAATGAAGCCGGCGAAACTGAATGGTCTCCTACTTATTCTTTCACTACAGAAAGTGAAACCTCTGTAGCTGACAATCAGGAATTTGGTGGCGAAATAAGCATTTATCCTAATCCTGCTCAAACAGAAACTACTATAAGCTTTAATCTTTCTACATTAAGCAAAGTAGCGGTAGATGTTTATGATGTAAACGGAAGTAAAGTAATTTCGATTCCATCTCAAACCATGCATGCGGGAATGCAAAACATTAATTTAGATGTAAATGCATTGGTTCCGGGAGTTTATACTTATACTATTCTCTCAAATGACAAGTTTATCAAAGGTAGATTTGTAGTTTACAGATAATGTAAGCCAATAACAATATCTTCTAAAAGCCGTAGAGTCAATCATACTCTACGGCTTTTTTTTGAATTCCAAAGCAAGACTTAGTATTTAGAGTGAAGAATCGTAACTACTTAGCGCATCAGGGGCAGGCGAAATCCAATTATCAGGGACTTTGTTTGAACCGTTAAATATATTACATATTGAAACATACAGTTAGAGAGGCCATTGCAAAAATAATCTAAGTCTTTGCAATGGTCTCAACTTGTAAGAGTAGTGACAGCTTATTTCTCTAACTCAGCAAATGTTTTAGCACCGTTTGATTTCAATATTTCGGAGAATTTTGTAGCCCTTATTCGGATATCTTCTTTTTCAGAATCGAAGAGTGCTGTCATTAAGTCAAGAGGAGTTTTATCACTCTTAACAAAATTGACATCTGCGCCCTGTTTAAGCAATAAATCAAATAATGCTTCATTGTCATAATACATTTTTCTATTAAGTAAATAATACAAAGGGCTGTACTTATGTTGTGTTAAATTAACATTTGCACCTTTTTCTATTAGCTTTTTACATGCGATTTCAGCATCTTCATATCTAAACGTATTTAAGACAAGAACAATCAAGCTATTTTCTTCGTTTTGTTTTTCCCAATCTCGCTCATTTACGTTAATTCCTTTATCAAGAAGAAAAACAATCTTGTTAATATAATTTTTTTGAGATTGTTGTTCTTTGTTTTGTCCTAAGTATATCATCTGACTTAGAACATTTCTGCTAAACTTATCTGTCTTAACTACCATTGCATTAATGTCTGAAGTTTTATCTATTAGTCTTTTGAATAATTCAAAATCATCTATATTGCACGCGACATTTTTATAAGCAGCTTTTCCTTCTTCTGTAGCTGTATTCAAAATAGCACCCTTATCTAACAGGTAATGAATCAATTCAATGTGATTATGATTAATAGCAATGCTAAATTGATTATCTATTTCTATGTCGTTTTCAGGTAGTGCCTTAATAAAATCAATCCCTGCAAAATCAACGATTCGCTCAAATGCAGAAACACCACTTTTATCTTTCGATTTTATATTTGCTCCATTTTCAATAAAAAGTTTTACGATCGGTTCCAGTTCTTCTGCTGAAAATTGGTTTTGCATTTTTTTAAAAGTACTTAGTGTTCTAGATGATTTTGAGCCTATTTTTAAAAATGCACAAAGAGCATCCTCTCCATCATCATTGAGCAAGTTAACATCTGCTTTTTTTTGTAACAAAAATTCTATTGCATTTTTTAATCTACTGGCATCGCCTTTGTTTTTATTGCTTTTACTTGTATAGTCAGCTATAACCCTATGAAGTATTTTTATTGAATCCTGATTTATTGCTTCATCTATGGTTTCGTAAGGAGCGATTACCCGCTCGACATAAGTCCACATCTTCAGATCATCAATATACTTACGTATTTCATCTAAATTGTTGGCTGCAAGCGTAGAATCAATTTGAGGCCTTATTTTTTTAGGCTTTTCTATTGTTACATTTTCATTTACATCAGCAGTATTTTCTATTGCTGATGGTTCACTTACCTTTTTTGTAACATCGGCTTTTTTGGTGCCAGCACAAGACATTGCTAAAGTAACAATGCATCCTCCAATTATAAAATTTTTAAGCATTCTAATCTTCATAATTCTCCTTTAGTATTATCCTTACTCATAAGGTTGTCAGATTTTACATGGTTTATTGAGGTAGTTTCTAATCTCTAACTTTACAGTTTAATATTACAATGTATATGACCCAAATGGACAGTCGGTGCTGTTTTCACTATTCCCTGTTTTGACTTGCACCGAACATATGCAAAAAAGCAATATAAATAAATATTATTAAATATATTATTAAATCAGTTCATGTATCTAAACTAGTATGCAAATAGTGATACGATTATTATACGGGGTTTACCTGTGCATTAGATTATTGAGAGCTAACGGAAGTTATCTCTTTTCTCGAAAGAATTAGCTTCTTAAACCCATATTTGCCATTTGAAAGACGATAATACTTGTAAGTTTCAGAATAACAAGGAGCTGATACCCCTTGTTCAATAAGCAATTACGTAATATTTTCTTACAATAACTACGGAACAAGTGCCAATGATCGATAATCATTCACATTACTTTTGGTAACATCTAATGACAAACCCGGGTTAAAGTTTTTAAAAGTATTGGGGCTTTCCCATATAGTGGCTACACATCTATGAGTATTAAAAAAACAGGACTGTATAAATTTTCTATACAGTCCCATTTGCTAATAGTAAATATCTAAGAATTTTATGGAATTTCTATCGCAACAAATTGAGTTGTCTCTTTATATTTGACCTGCAACAATATTGCATCACCTGTATCTTTACTATCAATTATATCTTTTAGCTGTTTCGTGGATTTTATCGTTTTTCTGTCAGCTTCTAAGATGATTCCGTTAGGATATAAACCTCGTTCAGAAGCATTGCTAAAGCGTTTAACAGATTGCACGTAAACTCCGGATTCCACATCAAATTGTTTTTTCATTTCCGAAGTCAAAGATTTAATGCTAAATCCAAGTTTTTCAAACTCAATCGGGGAATCTGCTTTTACCTCATCTTTTTCCTTCGAAGACTCGTTTGACTTCGATGCTATAGGCTCTGATTCATCACGAGCTTCAAGAGTCAGTTTCCGTTTGAGTTTTTTATCATTTCGCCAAATAGTTACTTCTACTTCGTCACCGGCTCTGTGCAGCACAATTTGGCTCTGAAGTTCGTTAGTAGATTTAAGCTCTTTGCCATCCAAAGCCAATATAACGTCGCCCTCTTTTATTCCTGCTTTAGCCGCAGGGGAATCATCTAACACGCCATTGACAAAAATACCGCCCGCTTTTTCTAATCCAAGTGATTTAGCAAAAGTAGCATCTACATTTCTTATAGTAACGCCTAAGTAGCCTCTGTTTACCTTGCCGTCATCCATCAAATCGGACACAACAGATTTAACAATATCTATAGGTATCGCAAATCCATAACCAATATAAGTACCGGTTCTAGTAGCGATTGCAGTATTAATACCAATCAGACTACCTGTAAGATTGAATAAACCTCCACCGGAATTGCCGGGATTAATAGCAGCATCTGTCTGAATGTAGTTTTCAATATGATAGCCGCCTCTTTTATTTCCAATATTTCCACGGCTTATAGCCGAAACAATCCCACTTGTAACTGTAGAAGTAAGCCCTAAAGGATTTCCAACAGCAAGCACCATTTGCCCGATTTTTACATTTTGCATATCTTCAAAGTGGGCAGGTTCTAACTCATCATCTTTTGGGTCAATTTTTATCACTGCTAAATCAGTCAATGGGTCTGTACCAATTAACTCAGCTTTGTATTCACTTTTGTTAGAAAGTACTACTGTAATCCCATCTTCCGTAGCACCGTCTACCACGTGATTGTTAGTTATAATGTATCCATCCTTATTAATCACTACACCGGAACCGTAGCCACGTGATTTATAAGTTTCATCGTTGCCCTCATCTTGAGGCATACCAAAGAATTTGAAAAACTCACGGAATTGATCCATATCCTGATGCGGATTTTTCTGCTCGGTCACAACTCCAATTGAAACAACCGAAGGCAGAACAGCATCACTCGCCGCGACCATAGCATCATTTATCGTCTTAGCATTGGCCTGCAGATGCACCGGAGCACTATCTTTCCCAATAGTACCATTTTCAGCTGCAAAGAAATGCTCCATTGTGTTTGAATTAAAGCTGGAAACAAGAAGTACTCCCATAACCATACCTACAGTTATAAATAGTACCGAAGCCATAATGGTCTTTTTCATTTTAAACTCTCCTTATTCGTTCCATCAAACCTATTTATTATACGTAATTAAAAACCATATATTTGTCTTGGCTATATTATTACGTATTGCTAAGCAAGTTTGTTTCATTGCTACGTTTTACATCATTACAAATCAAAGCTTATTTATTAGTTTAATATAGGTAAGATATCTTTATGAAGCTACTCCACTTTGATTTTTTAATATAGCAAAGTAGGTTTTTAGTTCAAATATTTCTATTAAATTGATATAAGCTTCTATATATCACAACAATACAAAATACTTGTTCAAAAGAAGGGTTTAAGGCTGAGAGAAGTCAAAGCGTGTCTCACTGCAATCGAGACTTGGTGTTCAAACATAATATTAACCCAGCTCCTTAATACAATCCCTAAGTTTGCGGCAAAAAGAAGCTAACTTAATATTCAAATACTGCAGAGCCGCAATACTTTGCGACTCTTTAATCAAGTCGATGTATGCTGAGATTCAGTTCATCTTGCAATTAGTTCGCTGTCATCATAGTCCTGTGAATGACCGTAGAACTAAGGAGCATACTCATTTGCTCTATAAGAGAGTATTATGTAATGGCTTATTGAAAAAGGGATTTCAACCCCTTGCCATTCAATGACTTTAGAGCTTTTCCATCTTTTATAATAACAATTATGAGTTTATACAAACTATATAATTGTTAAATTATGTATAAGCTACACCTAAACAATAAATCCAGTAATTTTACATTAATATATATTAAATTTACAATATTTAGACAATAACTTAGGCGTGCCTATGAATTTGTTTTGGTATGTATCGCAATTTTATTTAAGTTTACCATAGTTAAAATATTTGATAGAGTTAGATTATGAAAGTGTTTAATCATCACATCTATGAATACGAAAAGGGACTAAGAAATTTAATTTTGCATACTATGAATATTGAAAACTTAGAATCTGCTATTGATAATTTGAAGAGAAGAAATATATCTTTCCACTTACAAAAAGTGCATAGCACTAAAATCAATGTTTTCTTTGGTGATGCAGAATGTATTTCAGTAGTAAAATCTTTTGATAAAGACAATCTTAAAGAATTCTCTCACGAAGAAGACTTCATATTAGGAATAATGTTGGGCTACGATAGACTAAAACAATGTAAACGCTATCTAACCCGAAAATTTGTAACAATATAAAGGTACATTATATGAATATCGGTATTTTTTACGGTTCCTCAGGTGGATCTACAGAAATTGCTGCTAAAAATGTAGCAGATACATTAAAGGGAATGGATTTTAATGTAGAAGTTAAAGATATAGCCGAATCAGAAGTGTCTGATTTAGAAAATTTTGAAGCTCTTATCTTGGCCAGCTCCACATGGTACAATGGAGAGTTACAAGATGACTGGGAAGACAAAGTTGATGATTTGCCAGGATTGAATCTAAAAGGCAAAAAGCTTGCTTTTGTTGGCATGGGTGATCAAGATATGTATGCTGATAACTTTCTTGATGCGATAGGTATTCTTTATGAATCTCTGGAGAACTCAGGTGCTGATTTAATTGGTAGGTGGGATAAAGAAGGCTACACTTTTGATGAGTCTAGAGCAATTAAAGATGATAAATTTATTTGCTTAGCACTTGACGATGATAACCAATCAGAGCTAACTGACAGCAGAATTAAAACATGGTGCAAAATGTTTGCAGACGATGTAAAATAATAAAGGGGGAAAGGGGCCGCGCGCAAAAATGATTGGGTATCAGAAAACGAGCAGCCTCATTTCCCAATTGCTGAACGCAATATTTAAAAGACAGTTCCTTAGGAATAATATTTTAGATATTGCAATAAATTATAAAATATTATTTGAAAGGAAATTGACAATGATCATTAAAGTTTTATTCCTAAAGTTAGTATTTCTAACTTTATTAATATCTTGCACTCAAGAAAAGCAAGATGCTCCGCACGATCAGTCTAGTAATAAAAAAATTGGAGTCCTGCTGGTTTCTCATGGATCTCATTCCGAAACATGGAGAAATATGCTTCTCAGTATTGGAGATTCTGTAAACTCAGAATTAATGACAAATACAAATATTGCAGGCTTAAAATCTGCATTCATGGAATATACTGAACCAAGTATAGCTACAAGGCTTAAAGAATTTGATAAAGAAAACTACACAGATGTAATTATTGTTCCGGTATTTCTTACTGTATCAAATCATTCATTCGAAGATATTCCTACAATTTGTGGTTTGAAAAACCAGCCTGAAGAAATTGATAAATTAAAACAGGAAAGCATTGAAGTATACAAAGCTAAAGCAAATATTTCAATTACTCCTTTGCTGGACTTCCCTGATATATTAGGCAAAAATATAGTAAAACGTGCTAAAGCTTTATCTGATAATCCAGAAAAAGAAGGTGTAACTCTAATCGCCTATGGCTCTAGAAATTTTGATAAAGAGTGGTCAGAATTGATGTATAACATGGCTAATCAAATCAAACAAGAATTAGGTATTAATCAGACTGAATATTCTTGGTGTGGTCATATAGTAGAATACGAATCAGAGCCTACCACTAAAGCTGTAAATAAAATCTTAAATAACGACAAAACTGCTATAGTAATACCTGTGCTTGTGGCAGTAGACGAAATGTTTCAAATGGAAATAATAGGTGGCGGTATCAAAGCCTCTGCTAACCCTGATAGAGTCAAGTATATACCTGACTCTATATTACCTGACGAAAATGTAGAAAACTGGATAATAAATATTTGTAATCAATATGTAAATGATATTTTGAAAGGATAGGCGCAGATGAAATGGACAAAATACAGTAGAAAACTCCATAGAGATTTAGGTTATATCCTTTGTACTATGATTATTATCTATGCTTTATCAGGAATTGCAATCAATCATGTAGATGACTGGAATCCTGATTTTATAGTTCAAAAAGAATCAGTTAGTCTAAGACTTCCCAGCAATCCAAGTTCGATTAGTTTTACCTTGCTTGAGGATGCTTTGAAAGAAAAAAGTCTTTCGAAAGAATTTGTTTCTTTTGATATTCCAAGCGAAAGTAAGGTTAAAATTTACTTCAAAAATGGCTCTATGCTTTATAATCTTGATAAACAGGTTGGCGAGCTGGAGGTAGCTGTTCGGAGGCCTATATTTTTTGAAATAAACATGCTGCATAGAAATCCCGGTGGTTTATGGACTTTAATATCAGATCTATTTGCACTTGGTCTGATTTTTATTTCTATTACCGGAATATCCATGATGCGAGGGAAGAACAGCTTCTCCGGTCGGGGGAAATGGTTGGTAGCTGCCGGCACATTAACACCTATAATTGCACTGCTAATCATTTTATAGCAATGGTAAACAAACATGCTCCTTAAACCCTGATTTGTAATTAGATGTCATCATAGTGCTGTAAGTGACCGTAGAACTAAGGAGCAAGGTCACTTGCTCTGTAAGAAGATATAACTTTGTGTGCCGGGCTACAATTCTTCTTGCTTGGCTCGCTCAGTGACCTTACGCCGTTGCACTGATTTGAGAATAGCCTATTGCCTAACGACAAATTTAGTTTAAAGCATTAAAAAGCAGCTGCCCGTATTATTTATATGCTCATACCCCCAAAAGTATTTTAATCTCACTTTTGGGGGTATGTAACATAAGTTTAGCTACAATTTAATTTAGTAAGCTCGATAGCTTTTTATTTTTTCAAAAATTCGGCAATTTTTTCTACTACAAAAGCTATTTGTTCTTCAGCTAATTCAGGATAAATTGGAAGTGCGATAGTTTCCTCACATATCTGATTTGATATAGGAAAATCAGCGTCTTTACAACCTAAATCAGCAAAGCACTCTTGCCTGTGGAAAGGAACCGGATAGTATATTTCACTTCCAATGTTATTTTCACCTAAAAATGCTCGCAATTCATCACGATTTTGCACGCGTACAAAATATTGATTATAAATATGATAATTCCCATGACCAGCTGATTTGTAAACTGCTTTTGGTAAGAGTATTTTATTATTATCATTATATTTTAAAATGCCTTCGCCTTCTGAAATGCCTGCTTCCGTAAATAATTTTGTATAAAGATCAGCATTCTTCCTACGCGATTGGTGCCATGATTCCAAATGAGGATATTTAATATTTAGAACAGCAGCTTGCAAAGCATCTAATCTAAAGTTACCACCAATAAATTTATGATGATATTTTGGCTCCATACCGTGATTTCTCATTTGGCGTAATTTTGTTGCCATCTCTTCATCATTTGTAACTACTAAACCACCATCACCAAATCCACCTAAGTTTTTGGTAGGGTAGAATGAATAACAACCAATAAGACCCATAGAGCCAACTTTTTTGCCGTTTTGATATTGAGCTCCAATTGCTTGCGCGCAGTCTTCTATAACGACTATATTATGCTTATTAGCTATATCAAGGATCTCATTCATTTCAGCAGACTGACCGTACAAATGAACAGGTATGATAGCTTTAGTTTTATCTGTAATAGCTTGCTCAATAAGTTTAGGATCAATGTTATTCGTAACCGGATCTACGTCTACAAATACCGGTTTTGCATTCATTCTGGCAACCACTCCGGCAGTAGCAAAGAAAGAGTATGTAGGTAAGATAACTTCATCGCCGGGTTTAATATCTATTGCCATTAGGGCGCAAAGCAAGGCATCAGTACCACTTGAAACGCCTATGGCATATTTACAATCACAATATTCAGCCAAAGTGGCTTCCAATTTATTTACTTCTTCGCCCAAAATGAGCATTTGAGATTCTGCAATTTTGAGGAGTACCGGCTCTATTTCAGCTTTGAGGCTTTGATATTGAGCTCTAAGGTCGAGTAAAGGTACTTGCATCTTGTCTCCGTTATTACTGAGTTTAAAGAAAACAACTTAATAAAGATAATCCTATTGTCAAATAAAAAAAGGCTTATCGTTAAGCCTTTTTCTATTTCTGTATCATTTATGTTTTATATCATATTGCTTAGATGCGTCAATAAAAGCATTAGCTATTGGTTTTGATAGAAGACTATTAAAGTCTAACCTCTCAGGATGCCACTGCACTGCAAGTAAGAATGGTTTATCATTTGGCTCTTTCCATTCAAATGCTTCTACAATGCCGTCTGGACTGTAAGCACTTGCCACTAAGTCATTAGCCAATGTCTCCACTGCTTGATGATGATTAGAATTTACATCTATTATCGTTTTATTTGTTAAAGCATGAAGAAAAGTACCTTCTACTACCTTCACCGGATGAAAGCAACTGTCAGGATTTGGTGTCTGATGAGTAATAGCATTTTGATAGTCGCTTGGGATATCAATAATAAGCGAACCGCCTAAAGCTACATTAAGAATTTGCTCACCTCTGCATATTCCAAGAATAGGTAAATTCATAGACATTGCTTCCTTAATGAGTGCAAGTTCAAGAGTATCACGTACTAAATCAATATTACACCTCGAAGAATCAGCTTGCTTACCAAAGTATACAGGATGCAAATCAGGCCCACCTGAAAGCAAAAGCCCATCGCAATCTTGTAATATTTTGAGTGCTTCCTCTCTGTCAATAAAATATAGATCAACAAACTCTGCATCTGGCTCAATCTTAGATAACCATTTGGCATAATTCTCATAATGTTGGCTGCCTTTTGCTTTAGATATAGCAATTTTTAAAGAATTCTCTTTACTGCACGCAAAAAGCAAAAACGACATAAAGATTAAAATAAGTGACTTTTTCATATTATTGCTCAATAAGTAGTACCTGTTTTAGAATATCCAGAAACTCTTCCTTGCCTTCTGTTATTTGAATCTTAACAGGGATAACATAGAACATAACCCCTGACTCAGCTATTTTTACTGCGAACTTTTTGATTTTCGCTGCATCTTTCTCGGTAGTGAGCAGATTTTTAATGTCCTTTTCTTGGGCTATTTTTATAAGTCTGTCTATATCCTGCTCTGTATACTTATAGTGATCGGCAAAAGCAACATGCTCTGCAACATTGTATTTCATAGCTTCCAGCATGTTTTTGAATCTCTCAGGATTTGCAATGCCGGAGAAAATCATACTTTGCTCTTTAATCGCTAAGAATTCTTGCTCAGCCACCTGTTTCTCATTTATCAAACGGTAAGGGAAAGATTGCTTTGGACAAATAGAAATCTCCAGAGCATCTTCTCTCATGTATTGCCTTATTTCGTCCTTATTGTCAATCTTGCCTGTAAAACATACAACATCTGCTCTTTGGAGCGAGTTTAGAGGCTCTCTGAGTCTGCCTTCCGGCATAAGGTACGGCTTTTCGGCTGTGTCTTTATCTATGATAACAATATCCAAATCACGCTCTAACCTGCGGTGCTGGAATCCGTCATCTACAATAATAGCATCTATATCAAATCTTTCATGCAAGTTTTCTGCAGCATCGGACTTGCTGTCATGCGCTATCACCGGTACGCGTAGCGACTCTGCCAGCATGAGCATTTCGTCGCCTGCCTCCTCGGCATTAGCCAAAACATCAGTGCCATCGCAGACTATTATTTCTCCTTTAGTGTCGCGATTATAGCCACGCCCAATAATGGCAGGTTTTCTGCCTAATTTGAGCAGTGTCCCGGTAAGCATCTGCACAAAAGGTGTTTTACCTGTGCCACCCACCGATAAGTTCCCAACACTAATAACAGGGCAGTTAGCTTTTACTGTTTCCTGATTTAGATTGTCATACCTACTATTCCGAATTTCTACAGCCTTGCCGAAAATTTTCGAAGCAAATCTTTTGATCATTTTATACCTAAATTACTAATCATTTAACAAAGAGTTCAATTCTGATTCTACACGTAAAATATAATCTTCCGTTTCTTTCCTGTCTAAGATGTTATTTATATAGAAATTTTGTGAAAAGCAAATTTTTATTCTAGAAAAAGGCATAGGAAGCTGAAATTTGTCCCAACTTTTTTTAAATATAAACTTATGACTTAATACAGCCCTTGCGACTACTAAGTTCACGCCTGCACGCTTAGCTGCTATAGCTGCACCTGCCTTAAATTTGTGACGGGGACCTCTGGGGCCATCAGGTGTAATTAATAAAAAGGAATTGCTAGCATTATCAGTCATCATTTCTAACACCTCTTTTCCGCCTTTTGAAGATGAACCTCTGAGCACTGTAAAGCCCCACCTTTCCAGTAAAGAAGCTAGTATCTCTCCATCTTTGCTTTGGCTCACAACAGCCTTAGGAGAGTGTTTGCTGAATATTTTCCATAACGGAAGCATTTCATCATGCCAAAAAGCTACTACAGAAGGTGATGTAGGAAATTGATTGTCAAGTGAAACTCTCCAAGTTTTGCTTATTAAATCCATAAGCCATACGAGCAATCTCTCCCTTTTTTTCAATTTCATTTGTCAAAATCCAATATTAATTCTGCTGCCTTGTCTGATGCCCCTGTTCCTCCTAATATATTACGAACAAGGTCAAATTCATTTAAGATATGTAAATATTTGTCCTTATTATCTATAAGACTTAATAAGTCCTTAGAAATTGAAAGATAATTTGCTTCACTCTGAAATAGTTCTTTAATAGTGTGCCTTTTAAGCAGAATATTCACCAGCGAAATATATTCCAGATTGATCAGTTTTTTACCCATAAAGTAAGTGAGAGGTGAAGTTTTGTATATCATTAAAAATGGCATATCGCATAGCGCAGCTTCTAAAGTCGATGTCCCTGTTTTTACGATTCCTACTTTTGCTTTTTTCATCAAATCTCGTGAGTTATCGTATACCTCAATATCATCTGATATGAATTTATCTAAGCAGACATTACCTGCCTTTGCTACTGCTATTTTATATTCCTGATGAATTTTTACAAATTCCTTAGCAGATTCAATCATCACCGGTAAATTTCTACCTATTTCCTGCTGCCTACTACCGGGCAATAGTGCTATTATATTTTCTTTTCCAATTGACTTCTCATTAAAAATTGGCTCGTCTAACAACGGATGACCACAGAAGTAGGTTTCAATGCCATACTGCTTAAAAAAATCAACTTCAAAGGGAAAAACTACAATCAATTTGTCTACTGAATTTGCAAGCTTTTCTGCCCGGTTGCTGCCCCATGCCCACAGCTGCGGAGCTATATAATAGTATACAGGCAGATTGATTTTCTGAGCAAAAGATGCTATCTTCATATTAAATCCAGGGTAGTCTACCGGGATGAAAGCTGTATATTTACCTGTTTTAAGCTCAGCCTGAACGTCTTTTATTAACTGCCTGAACATCCCATATTTCTTTGCTACTTCCCAAAAACCTACAACAGAAATTTCTTTCTGAGGTATCATAGATTTGAAGCCGATGGCCTCCATCTCGCGACCACCAATTCCATGAAATTCTATATTAGGATTTTTTACCAACATAGATTTCATTAACTTTGCAGCATGTATATCACCGGATGGATCTCCGGCAATTATAAAGTATCTTTTTACCATTTTGAATTAAGCTAATTGTATCATAAATATACTTTCTTTTTCCCAATTCTATCGTAGGCTTTAAAGTAATCCACGAAGGGATTATTACTGAAAAAAGCATTTAAAAGATTGGAATAGCAGCGGATGAATCTCAACTAAGAAAACGTATAATAGGTTTAAATAGTCAATATTATTCTATTTTTCCACGGCTTACAACAAATATACAAATAAGACTTCTAAATTTGGAAAACATAAATCTTGAAACAAAAAAAGATATTTTAGAAGAAAAAACAGTTCAATATATGCATTACTAATGGGTAAAAGTAAAATGAAACAAATCACAAAGATGTTCCTTTTACTTTTTTTCTTTTCTGCGATTTCATCTTTAGCAGAAGAAAATAAAAGTAAATTGAATTCATCAGTCCTTTCCGGCCTTAAATTTAGAAGCATTGGCCCGGCTCAAACAAGTGGCAGAGTAATAGACTTTGCAGTGCAACCTAATGATTTCAACACTTTTTATGTAGCTATAGCTTCCGGTGGTGTTTGGAAAACGACAAACAAAGGTACTACATTTACTCCTGTGTTTGATAAAGAAAATTCTTATTCTATTTCTACGGTAAGAATCGACCCCAATAACCATAATGTTGTTTGGGTTGGTACCGGCGAAAACAACTCCCAAAGAGCTGTTGCTTATGGAGATGGTGTCTATAAGTCATGCGACGGTGGCAATACATGGAAAAACATGGGACTTAAAACATCTGAACATATCGGTGATATGCTGATAGATCCTCGCAACTCCAATGTCGTTTACGTAGCATCACAAGGGCCACTTTGGAGTGCCGGAGGTGAAAGAGGTTTATATAAAACTACAGATGGCGGTAGCACTTGGAATAATATACTTGAAATAAGTGAAAACACGGGGGTCTCTGATATTGATATTGACCCGAGAGATCCAGATGTAATTTATGCAGTTGCTTACCAAAGAAGAAGACACGTCTTTACGTTAATAAATGGCGGCCCGGAATCTGCTTTGTACAAATCTACAGATGCGGGTAAAACATGGAATAAACTAACTAACGGCATACCGGGTGGCGAGCTTGGCAGAATAGGAATTGCTGTTTCACCTGCTAATCCTGACGTAATATATGCTATAATAGAAGCTGACGGAGACAAAGGAGGCCTATTTAAATCAACAGACAGAGGTGCTTCTTGGAATAAAATGAATAACCATAAGTCATCTTCTGCTCAGTATTATCAAGAATTAGTATGCGATCCTAAAGATCCTGATGTTGTTTATTTACCTGAAACATATACCAGATATTCTAAAGACGGTGGTAAAACTTTCAATGTTCTACCTGTTAAAAATCGTCACGTAGATGATCACGCTCTTTGGATTAATCCGGATAACACTAAGAACATGCTAATCGGCGGTGACGGTGGCGTTTACGAATCGTATGATGGTGGTAACACTTGGAGATTTTTTGAAAACTTACCTACTATCCAGTTCTACAGAGTAGCAGTGGATTACGATAAGCCTTTCTATAATGTTTACGCCGGAACTCAAGATAACAATACACTAAACGGGCCGAGCAGGACTACCGGTGCTTATGGAATTTTGAATCAAGATTGGTCATTCCCTGTTGGTGGCGATGGATTTGAACCCGCTTGCGATCCGGAAGATCCAAATACTGCTTATGTCGAATCTCAATACGGCGGGATTATGCGATACAACCGTCAGAATGGAGAAATTACAAGTATTAAACCCATGCCGGAAGAAGGCGAAGAGCTAAGATGGAACTGGAATGCTCCTATAATTATTAGTCCGCATAATCACAAAACGCTTTACTTTGCCGCAAATAAACTCTTCAAATCAACTGACAGAGGCGATACTTGGAAGAAAGTAAGCGAAGACCTAACTGCTCAGATAGATAGGAACCAGCTTGAAGTTATGGATAAATTATGGTCTCCTGAAGCAGTTGCTAAAAATGGCTCAACTTCATTATATGGAAATTTAGTAGCTATAGATGAATCTCCTAAAAAAGCCGGCTTGCTTTACGTTGGTACTGACGACGGCCTTCTGCAAGTGTCTGATAATGATGGTGCTTCTTGGACTAAGTACTCTTCATTCCCGGGCGTTCCTGCTAATACTTATGTTTCTGATGTTGTTGCAGATTTATTTGACGAAAACACTGTATACATTAGCTTTGATAACCGTAAACGTGGCGACTTCAAATCTTATGTCTTAAAAAGTAACGACAAAGGTAAATCATGGACTTCTATTGCAGCTAATCTCCCTAAAGATCAAACCGTTCACGCGTTATTGCAAGACCATGTAGACAAAAACTTACTTTTTGCAGGAACTGAACAAGGTATATTTTTCACTGCTGATGGCGGTAAAGAATGGGTGCAACTTAAAGCAGGATTGCCGACAATAGCTGTTAGAGATATTGAAATTCAAAGAAGAGAAAATGATCTAGTGATTGCTACATTTGGTAGAGGTATTTATATATTAGATGACTACACACCTCTTCGTAAGACAGATTTAGTAAAAGCTGATAAAAAAGCAGAAATACTACCTGTCAGAGAAGCTTTGCTATTTGTTCCAAATACAACACAAGGCAAAAACTGGCACGGAGATACATTCTACAGAGCAGATAATCCACCATTTGGTGCAGAAATAACTTATTACATCAAAGATGTACCAAAAACTAAAGAAGCTATCCGCAAAGAAGAGGAAGGCAAACTGAAAGATGGTGAAAAACTAAAATATCCAAGCTTCGCTGAACTTAGAGCTGAAGATTTGGAAGAGTCTGCTTATTTGCTGTTCTCTATTTCAGATGCAAATGGAAACCATATTAGAAACATTAAAACACCTTATGCCGCTGGTATGCAAAGAGTTGTTTGGGATTTGAAATATTCTGATACATCTCCAATAACTGCAAAAACAGATCCAAATAGCATCGAAGGTGTTCACGTAATGGTATTACCGGGTAAATATTATGTGTCTATGAGCGAAGTGGTGGACGGAAAAGTTACTAAGCTATCCGAAAAAGCAGAAATCAATGTGAAAATGCTAGATAACTATGGTGTTACTGAAGCTGATTATGCTCAAAACTTCGAGTTTAGAAGAGATATTCAGAAGCTTCAGCAGGAAGTGTTCGGATTTAATAACATTCTATCTGAAACAGATAAAAAAGTGAAAACCATGAAAAAAGCAGCATTAGCTACTGCCGGTGTGGATCTTACAATACTGGAAGACATAAGAGCAATCCAATATAAACTGGAAGATATAGACTTAGTTCTTTCAGGAAATAACTCAATCAAAAAACGCAATGGCAATCAGACTTTATCAATCAAAGAAAGATTGGATGAAGTGATGTGGTCAGTTTGGTATTCATCAGAAAAACCAACAACCACAAGCAAAGACTCTTATGTGATAGCAGAAAAACAGCTTATAGATATCAAATCTAAGCTTCAGCAATTAGATATGACAGAAATATCAAAAGTAGCAAAAGCATTAGATACAGCCAGAGTCCCATGGTACGAAGGCAAATAGCTATCATTAAATACCAAATCAAAATTAACCACAATGATTAATTTGTACATGCCCCCAAAAGTTAAATAAAAACTTTTGGGGGTATTTGTTTTTACCCGGATTTATCTTAGATGTCATCATAGTGCTGTAAATGAACGTAGAATCAATGAGCAAGCTTACTTTCTCTGTAAAAAAATATTACGTGATTGCTTGTTGAGTAATGGGCTACAACCCCTATCCGTGCAATGGCTTTAGAGCATTTTTATTTTTTCTAATAACATTTTTGGGATTATGTGTCATAAAAATTGCTGTAAATGAACGTAGAATCAAGAAGCGTGCTTACTTTTCCTGCAAGAAAATATTACGAAACTGCTTATTGTACATGAGGTTTCATCCCTTTCTATTCTAATACTTTAGAGCTTTTTCATCTTTTCAAATAATATTTTTGGACTAATGAATGTTTTTGGGTTCAAATTATCGATATAAAAAAAGGCCTGCCTAAGCTTTAATCGCTTTGGGCAGGCTTCAAAAGGGGCGTATGATTTATATAAAGATACGCTAATAGCTTTTCAAAGTTTCAACTTATTTCACACGATTTGCAAGTTTTACTTTAAATGTGTGCTTCTCTGTGTAATCTTTACCTCTTAGCACATTTACATTAACTACGTCACCGGGTTTATACTCGCGAACAGTATACATAAAATCGTGCAAATTTTTAATTTCTTTGTCGTTAATTGTCGTAATAATATCATTTTCCTGAAGTCCTGCTTTCATCGCCGGGCTGCCGGGGCTTGTGCCTGATATTTTACAACCGAGAGGAGTTTCTTCGAAGTTAGGAATAATTCCAAACCATGCTCCGGATTTATAGCTGTGCCTGCCTCTTTCTGCTTTATCATCAGCTTCTTTTACTTTGATAAATTCAGGTTTTTCTGCTCTTTCGGACACAGTTTCCACATAAGAATAAACCATGTCAATAACTTTTTCCATACCTTCATAGTTGACCTTGTCCCAGTCATCACTTGGACTGTGATAATCGCCATGAGTACCTGTAAAGAACATAATAACAGGGATATGTTCTTTGTAGAAAGAGGAGTGGTCACTTGGTCCATAACCTTCATTATTTTCTATCACAGAAATGTGTTTTGCCTCAGCTAAAGAGTCAGCAAGTGTCTTCCAAAGTGGTGATGAGCCAATACCAAAAAGAGTAAGTTTGTTTTCTCTCAAGCGTCCAATCATGTCCATATTAAACATTGCTACTACATTTTTTAGTTCTTCTAATGGATTTTGAACATAGAAAGAAGAGCCTAATAGCCCCATTTCTTCTGCACTAAACCCCATAAACACTACTGAACGTTTTAGTGGGTGAGCGCCGATCTTATAAGCCAAAGCAATAACGCCTGCAGTTCCGCTGGCATTATCGTCTGCACCATTATGAATAGCTCTTACACCTTTGTGAAGTGAAGAAGGGCCGCCCCATCCTAAATGGTCATAATGAGCACCAACAACTATATACTCATTTTTCAATTTAGGGTCTGTGCCTTCAACCACACCAATAATGTTAGAAGTTTTTTGCTTGCGATCTTTCAAGTCTATAGTCATCCTAATCTTTTGATTCAAGTCCTGACTTGCAGTAGACTTTTTAGTAAGCATTTGTTCTTCGATTTTTCTAATTTTGCCTTCACCTATGATTTGATTGAAAGCTTCATGAGTCGCAAAAGCTGAGATAACTCCGGAATTTTTAACCATAGCTGCATACTCCAGTTCAGGCGCATGGTCTTCCTCTTCCATCGTCGGAACGAATATGACAGCAGCAGCACCATGATTTCTGGCATTAGTAGCTTTATATCGTAGCTGAGTGTAGGAATAGAAATCACTATTAGTGCCACTTCCTTCCGGAGTAGAAGTAAGAATCACGGCAATTTTATCTTTAATATTAATGCCTGCATAGTCGTCATATTTCAAATCCGGAGCAGTTATTCCATAGCCTACGAAAAACAATTCACCTTCCACTTCTCCATTTTCAGAAAATGAAGTAGGCATCCATTGTGCACCGGCATCTATAGCCATCTCTCCGAAATGGATGAAATTGTTTTCTCCTAAATCCATGCCGGTAATTACTTCAAAATTTTGTCTGTAAGTACCATTTATAGGTTTTACACCTGCTTTAGTAAAATTGTCTTCAATAAATTTTGCAGCCGCTTCAATTCCTTTAGTACCGGGGAATCTGCCTTGCAGCTCATCCGAAGAAAGGTATTTTACATATTCAGTCAAGTCTGCTTGATTTATATCTTTTGCAGTTATTGATGTTGCTAAGAGAAAAGCAGAGATAATCAGTAAACCAATTTTTTTCATATTGCTTCTAAATCCTATATCTATATCTAATTAAAATTTACAATCGGATATGAATCCAATTTATTGGACTATACAACAAAGTTAAATATTTTTCTCATAGCACAAAAGTATATTTCTGTGAAATATAACATTAGAGCAATATACTGCTGTTTTGTATCAAAAATACAGTCCTAATTACTAATATTTACAATAGACTAAGCTAATATTTAGCTGTATTTTTATTGAATAACACAATGTATTCTATGTACTAAATAATCAAATTTCTAAAAAAATATATTAAATTGCTTTTTTAGATTATAATGTTTGATATAAAATATAAGAGGTATAAACCATGGCAAATTTCAACTGGATAGAAGCTGCTACATATAGTGACATTAAATATCACAAAATGGATGGTATTGCTAAAATCACCATAAACAGACCTGAAAGAAGGAATGCTTTCCGCCCACAAACTGTGATGCAAATGTCTAAGGCTTTGGAAGATGCTCGCATGGATTCAGAGATTGGTGTAATTATTCTGACAGGTGAAGGCGAAAAGGCTTTTTGCTCAGGCGGCGACCAAAAAATAAGAGGTGAAGCAGGCTACAAGGATGAGGATGGTGTAAATCATTTAAACGTCTTAGATTTTCAGAGACAAATTCGTACCTGCCCTAAACCAATTATTGCTATGGTAGCCGGTTATGCAATTGGTGGTGGTCACGTATTGCACATGATGTGCGATTTGACAATAAGTGCTGACAATGCAATTTACGGACAGACAGGCCCCAAAGTTGGTTCTTTTGATGGTGGATATGGTGCCAGCTATATGGCAAGAATCGTAGGTCAGAAAAAAGCTCGTGAAATATGGTTCCTTTGTCGCCAATATGATGCTCAGCAAGCTTTAGATATGGGATTAGTCAATACGGTAGTTCCTTATGAAAATCTTGAAGAAGAAACAGTAAAATGGTGTAGTGAAATTTTGGAAAACTCGCCAATAGCTCTAAGATGCTTGAAGGCTGCACTTAATGCAGACTGCGATGGTCAGGCAGGCTTGCAGGAATTGGCTGGAAATGCAACTATGCTGTTTTATATGTCAGAAGAAGGTCAGGAAGGCAGAAATGCTTTTGTTGAAAAACGCAAACCGGATTTTAGCAAGTTCACTCGTAGACCATAAGTTTTAAAATGACTACAAATAAGAAAAGACGTACTAACAGAAGTGCGTCTTTTACTTTTTAATATTGCTATTGAATCTCTTACTTATAATCTATATCTCATACCTATCTGAAGACTGTACCCCAAAGTTTTCCAACTGCCCTTATCAACTAAATTCAAGAAATTAGGATTTAAATACGTTTCGAAGATTACTGAATAGCGATAATCTAAATCCGCTTTTAATCCGAATCCTGCAAAAGCACCAATGTTGAATGACTTGAAAGAGTCAAAGTCCATGTTTTCGGTGTGCTCTGCTGCACCGTCAGGAAATAATAGATTGTCCGGATAGGCAATCTTCCTGGTTTTATCAAAGTTACTACCCATAGCCATATTGATGTTAATGCCACCAAGTAGATAAAAGTATCTGGCTAAGTAATACTCTCCGGCAAAGCTTAAAGATACATGCCAAATGTTTGGGTCAAGTTTTGTGCTTTCCCATATTTTGCTTTCTGCATCGTTGTCGTGAGTGTACTCTGCAGGGATTGTGTCGCCGGCAAGAAGATTGCCAGCAAAATTTTCTAAAGACAACCTGACCGAACCATAAGAATTGCTTGAAAGCTTAGTGCCGTAAGCAATACCTAAGCCAAAACCTACGCCCTGTGCGTCAGAGAAAGTTCCCGGAGTCAGCAGGTTCCCCTGAGATCCAAAGTCAGCACTGTGGTTTATGAAGTTAAGTTTGGCATAAGCACCTATATAAGAGTTCGGTGTCATACATTCTACTTGATCGCCATCGTTGACTATATATTCGAACTTATTAGTCAGTTGACTTTTGATATAGCAGATTGTAAATGTAGATTTATTATCAGATTCGTCAATAGCGGAAAATATCAATTTACCTACCGAATTTTTATCAAGATTTCTAATAATTATTTCAGCCTGCAAACTTCCCGGGTCAAAGTCTACTATAGTGGCATAAATATTTTCAACATACATCAAATCTATTCGTTTCAGTCCTGTATCTTCTTCTCTATCATCTCTGACTATCAGCTGAGCACCGGTGCTTTCTTTCTTTCTGACTACTGCTACTGGCGGTACTGTGTCTGCTATAGGGATATAATCATTAAAAGACTGACCGCCCATAGTTCCATAAGCATCAAAGGAATGATAGCCATAGCCAAAACCATAAGAATACAAACCAAACGGCTCGTTAGCTGCTATAGTATGAGTGCCAAATGGTATTTTTAAGCTGGCAATAGAATACCGGCTTAAACCAAACACTTCAAACTTTGAAGAATCAACCGGGTAGCCGTCTAATATTAGAGAAGTGATAACCTCTGTAGGCACTACAACGTTAATATAGTGATTCCACTCTCCATTTACAGGAGTGGCAAATCTGTACTTCTTCAAAAATTGCTGAGTTGGGCTTACAAGTATCATCATTGGATCGCCAATAGAGTCACCGTTATTAAAGCCTAAGGAATACTGAGAAACTAACAACTGTTTATTCGAAGTAAGCAAAACATTTTCTTTTGAAGCTCTTTCTACAAATTCACCGGCATTGATAATATCTATAAGTTTCGAATTTTCGTATATTTTAGTATTATTTTGGTCTGCCATCACTCTATAACGGTATTCTGACCTGTCCTGAAATTTACCAACGTAAAAATGCCTACCCCAAGTAGATATAGGAGGTATCTGCTCTACTAAGTGATTACAAGCTTTGATATTTTCAGGGACATAGGCGCATTGGTGGCCACTAAATACTGAAATATTTTTAGTAGCAGATATTTTTGTACCTGTAAAATCACACTTCCGAGCAGATAGATGGTCTTTTTTGGCAGATACCTGATAAACGTCACCTTTATTGAGAACTACTCTCATTATCTCGCCGGGCTTTACTCCGCCTTCTGTTTCTACTTCGGGCACTATAGTAACTACTGTATTGTCTTCCACAGCTACTACTGCAAACTGAGGCATCAGCTCGATACCATAATTATAACACATTACCCTGTACTCTTTACCGAGCACGCTTGTAGGTAGAGCTAAGTATGTGTCTGTAGTCTGATATCTGGTACTAAGGCCATATACTTGAATAGGAGTATCAGAAGTAATGTGAATTGCTCTGTCTTCTTCTACTATTTCGGAACTGCGAATCTCTGCCATAGGCGAAATTTTTATACTTTCGATAGTCCCTGCATTAACAAATAACTTCTTTTTAAAGTTAATGCTGGAAATCTCTACTTCGACATTAGCATCCTGATCGCCGGAGATGAAAAGCTCCAGATTAAGAATATTTGCTTTTTTACCGGCTTCTATCTTGTAATTACGAGTAAAACACAACCAAAACTCATTGCCTCGTGGGCTTTTATTTATAGCCATTTCGTCATAGGCATAAGAGAAATTAGTTATGATAAAAAGAAACAGAGATATTATTAGTGTTAGCTTTTTCAAGATTGCTCCGAACTTACTTCATGAAAATAAAGTTGGATTTATAGATTTTTTTACCTGTGTCCATAAATATTACATAGAGTCCTAATGGTACTAAATTTCTATTAGGCACAAGCTTTAGAGTATAATTCCCTGTAGCAAATTTATCCGAGAAGCCGTCCGTATTATTTATTGAGTACTCAAACGCATTTTGGTCGCCGGGAATCTTTTGTATCAAATCTCCGCTGGCAGAGTAGATATAAAAAGCTACTTTACTTTCTTCTAAAAGACCAATATTAAATTCTAAAGACTCTCTAAAGGGGTTTGGACGAGCCTGAGAGAGATAAGTTTCATTTTTAGGTATGTATGGTCCTTCCAGAGTAATAATGGCTTTCCATGCTTTAAAACGTGCCGGCACTTCACCGGACAACAGCATAGACGAGGACTCTATCTGACTGCTTTTATGAGGGGAAACCAAAGGCTCAACCAGTAGATAGCACATAACTTTTGATTCAATATTTGTAGTTTTGCCTATTATATGCACTGTTGAATTTTTAAAATCATTAATGTCTATATCCTTTAAATCAATCTGAGAGATGGCGGTAGAATCACCGCAGATAACATCTTTTATATCAAAATCTATAGCACTATATGATAACGTCAATTCTATGATGCCTGTTTTGGAGACCACACCATAAACCGGTATCTGATATGTTTGCCCCATAGCAAGAGTAGTGTCAGGTATGTAAAAAGTATCTGCTTGCGCAGAGAAGCTAAACAATTCAAATAAAACAAATATCAATATAGCGGTTGCTCTCATATTCTTTTTCTCGGAGTTTGTTCATTCATAATAACAAATATATTAAACAATGTGCAAATACTATCTATAAATGATACACATGAAGCAAAGAAAAGATATAAAATATTCCATTTGCCTAAAAGCCTAAGCCCGTAAGAAAATGGAACCAATAATAAAATATCTAATGTTTTTTAGCAAATATTTAATATCTAAAGTTCTTTTTGGGGATTGATAGACTTCTACTGCAATTCTGTTGGCAGCTTAATCCTCAATTTTTATGAAGACTGACATCCTGCCGGACTCAGATTTATCTCTTCGATATGAATGATAGAGTGAATTACGAATTGTGCATTCGGTGCTTGTTTCTATCTGGCACTCAGGTACTCCGGCGTTTAGCAACTGGTCTTTAATTGGCTCTCGAATGTCAAGCAAGAACTTCGTTTCGTCCTTTTTGACTGCGTATTGCTCAAAGTGCTGAGCCACATCCCACTCAACTTCATAACTCTCTTTGCCGGCACACGGGCTAAGCCAAACAAGTAAATCCTCAGAATTAGAATTATAAGTTTTTTGCATCATTTTTACGCCTTTGCCTGCCATATTAAGAGAGGTTCCTCGCCACCCTGAATGCAATGCCGCTATAGATTTAGTAGCTTTGTCAAAAATCAAAATACCACAGCAGTCTGCAACTGTTACATTCAGCACAATACCACTCTGATTACTAATCATACCGTCTGATTTGGTTATTTCTGCACCCTCGCTAACGACTTTTATTCCGTCTGTATGCACCTGCTTTTGGAATATCATATCGTCACGATTTACCTTTAGTTGCTTAGCTAATGATAGCCTGTGCTGCTCTACTTCATCAGAAGACAATACCTGCCCCGGGAATATCGAAAATCCATATGGGGGAAATGTATATTTATTTGCAAGTGTAATCCCTGCACTTATGTTTGCAGGAAATATCGTAGGCTTTTGTATTTCAATATTTTTCATTTTGTCAGATTTATTATTTGTGGAAGTCTCTGCGGCAAATCTAATGATTTTTCTATTATCCGCTGCGATTTATGGTCAAGTTCTATCTGAGTAAACGTGATACTATCCTTTAAATTATCGCATAGTTTAATGCCACTATTGCCTGTAATACCGATATATAACTCTCCACTTTTAGAAGCTATATAGTTCTCTAAGGCAATGTCTCTTTTGGCATACTGATTAGGCATTCGTTCACTAAGTACATATAAGGTTTTGCCCGGGCTGCTTATCTCTACTGCTGTAAGCTGCTCGCGAGGGTAAATGTTTACGCCATTATCACTTTTATTCTGATATATAAATATTAGAACTATGCAAGTGCTTACAGAGATTGAGAGGATTATCTTCCAAAATCCCTTTTTGATATAGAGTAAAATCAAAAATATCAGAGTAAATGCACTTGCTAAATAGAAAGGATTATTTTCAAACAGCAGAAACGCAAACATTTCTACATTTATCTTATTGATAAATACCATGAGTGCTAAAATCAAATCAGCACCATACATAAAGAGAGTTCCTATAAATACGTAGCTAAATACAAGCCCCAAAGCACTAAAACTAAGTGCTGCCATTGCTGCAGGCACAACTAAAATATTTGCAAAAAAGCCTATTCCGGAAAACATATTGAAATAATATGCTATCAGAGGAGAAAGAGTCAGCGAAGTAGCAAGCGACAGAGATAACGAATTTAAGACAAATCCTGAGTCTTCATGTTGAATTTTGAATAGCCATTTCAGACGAGAATTAATCTCTCCATAAAACAGAACAATACCACCAATAGCAAGTAAAGACATCTGAAACCCAACGGAATATATCACCATCGGTTGCAGTAATATATTTATCATTGCCACAGAAGAAATGATATTTATCGCCTTGACTTGCCTTTGCCTTAGCTGAAAGTAGAGATATAACACCGCCATTATCCCTGCTCGGAGAGCTGTTATACGAAAGCCTGTCAGCCAGATATAAGTAAAAAGTAAAACGGAGAAACTGAAAAACTTAATCTTTTGATGTGCAATAAATCCCAGCAAAACATAAATAGCCATTGCAATAATGCCAACATGCAAGCCACTCACCGCCAGAATATGAGCAGTGCCGGCTACAGCAAACTCTCTTTTTATCTGCCAGGGTATTTTAGTTTTATCTCCGGTTATAAGAGCATAAGCAATAGCACTATTCTCTTCGTGCATATTTGCAGAAAGTAAACTATATATATGACTATAAACAGTTTCCCTTAGAGATTCTAAGGCATTTGGAAGGTCTGTAATGGCGACATTCCTCCCGGAGGTAAATGCCAAATAATTAGCTCCTAATGATTTGGCGTATGTAATTTCGTCAAAGTCTGTGGGGAGGCTTGCCGGACGAGGCGGGCGAAGCTCGATCGGAGTAATTATTTCACTCCCTGCTTTGTATGTAGTACTGTCCTTTTTAAAAATAGTCATCAGGAGAGTAGTCTTATGAAGGTTTGGTAGATATTTGCATTTTGCATCTCCCTTGCAAAGGAGGCTGGCTACTTTGTCGTTTTGTCTTAATACATCAGAAATTTCACCTCTAAACATACCCGGCACAGGTTTAATAATTTTCGCAGGGTAGTCGTACACAAGATTGGAAGTAGTAATATTTATACTCAGTGCAACAACTATCGCAGTAAATACAAATGAAAATAAGTAAAGCTGCTTTATATAGCATATCAGTAAAGTGATTAGGAGAATGCCAATAAGGTATGCTGACTCTGTCACGCTTATGTTCAAATATTGGCAGAGTGCAAAAGAAAAACAGAAAACAATAAAGAATATTGTGATTTTATATTTGCTGAAAAGTGCAAGCATAATAGTATATTCACAGGTAACAAACTAATTTTATATTACAACATAATTATATATATTTATAATGCCAATAAATATTTTATTGGAAATGATACATCAGTCTACATAAACAAAAATTATATAAAACAATATTAGGTGTCACTATGAAAAAGCTTATCTACTCTATACTGCTCGTTTTTGCGTTGCCTTTTTTAAACATGGTAAATGCTGAAGAAGTCAAGGGGAATTTGACAGAGATAAATGGTATCCCTGTTTTACAATTATGGGGCAATCACTATGAAAGAGGATATGCTTACGGTAATTTAATGGCTGAGCAGATCGATATTATTCTTGTAGATTATTTTATCGGTTATCTTCTAAAAGATGACATGGCTAAATATGCTACCTTATCTTCCATGGTAAACTCCATTTTAATTATCGAAGATAAATATCAAAAGGAAGCGCAAGGCATAGCAAAAAGTTTTAATGAAACAGCTTATTCAAATAGATTTAAAGAGCTGGCAGGAAGAGAATTGGAAGCAAAAGATATGCTGTTTGCTAATAGTATTGTTGAGTTAGAATCTCTTTTTGGCTGTTCTTCTATCATGAGCTGGGGAGATGCTACAATGCAGGATCCTACGCTTCAAGGCGAATTAGTAATTACCAGACATCTTGACTGGCAAAAAGTACCATGGCTTTATAACAATCATATCGTGATTGCCACTACCCCTGACGAAGAAGATGAGCAGAGATGGGTGTCGTTTGGTTTCCCGGGGCTATTTGGTTGCCTTTCCGGTGTTAATGAAAGCAGTTTGGTTGCCTTTCAGCACATGGGCAACAAGCCATCTAGTTCACCAATGGGCAAACAAATAGAGCCAATATTTTTGGCTATAAGAAATGCTATTGAAATGAAAGATTTTAATAATGACGGAAATTGCAATACTGCAGATGTATTTGATGCTGTTGGTAAAAACACTACTGGTGGTGGTTTCATCGTAGATGCTGCAGGTGCTATTGCAAATGGCGATAGTGCTATCGTCATCGAATCGAGTATGGATTATGGTACCGTTACCAGAGTCTTAGGCGAAAACAGCAATGTGAGTGGAACAAACTTAGTTGCTACTAATCACTTTCGCAAGTTAGAACCTGCGATAGAGTGTGACCGTTATGATAGACTGCAAGAAGCTTTGAGTACAGATGATAAAATTACAGTTGCCGGTAGCTGGGAAGTTTTGAAAAATGCAGCAGGTCTCCCAAATAATTTGCAAACAATAGAAGTTATTCCTGCTGAAAATAAAGTATTATTATCTTTATCTACTGAGGAACTTTGCTCTTGGGAGATACAGGCTACAGAGTTCCTTTTTGAAGATTTCTTCAAGCCTACAGGAGTAGAAGAGAACGCCGGGAAAGTGCTTTACAGTGTCAAAGCATACCCAAATCCTGTAGTTGACAAATTAAATATTACTATGAATGCAGAAACTGATAGAAATATTGAAATAGTTTTATGCGACCTCGCAGGAGCTACGCTGACTAATGTTTATTCAGGAACCACATCAAATCAAAATGATATATCTATTGATATGACTGCATATCCGAAAGGAGCTTACCTTCTTCAAATAAAATCTGAACGAAGCGTTAGTGCAATTAAGATAATAAAATAGAATAAATCCGCAGACTGAATCTAAAAAAAGCTCCTAATCTTAGGAGCTTTTTTTTGAGTAATTTTATCTTCTTTCTGGATGTTTTTTGGGAAATTCGAACCTGACTAATTCACCATTTTTATCTTCGACAGTAGCCCAGCTGTCAATATCAAATTTGACATGAATCATACCGCAAGTTGGTACATTATCGAAGTACTGTCCGGTAAAATAAGACGCTAACGAAGTAATATCCGGGTTATGACCAAAAAGCATAACTTTATCGAACTTATTTTCTATATCTTTAATTGTAGAAATAATATATTTGGGACCTTTTTCATAGATATTATAATCTTCAAAAAAGCAATCTCCGGTAATTCCTAAAGCTTCCGCAAATATTTTAGATGTAGTTAAGGCTCTATTTGCTGTACTTGAGATTATTATTTGAGGTTTGAACTCCCAAGTGGAAGCAAGTTGTGCCATAAAAGGTGCATCTGCCAGACCTCGCTGATTGAGTGGTCTATCAAAATCGGTCCAATCAGGGTCGTCCCAACTTGATTTTGCATGCCTTACTAAAATCAACTCTTTCATTTATATTCCTTGTTAATTTAGTACTTGCTTAAAGTATCTAAAGTATTAGTATTTGAAGAATGACCTTCCTTGTCAATTTGTACATTGCAAAATTTGAAGAATTTTTTCTCTTTTGCAATTATATCTCTTACATTTTTAGCATTAAATCGCTCACCTTTTTTATCATAAGCATTGCTTAGTAGTAAGTGAATCTTTTCTCTGATGGAGTCTCTTTTGCTTCTGTTGCTGATCTGCAGCCATGCTCGCTGATCGAAATATGTCCTAAGTCGGTTTATTACTAAGGAAGGGTGCAACGTAGAGTCTGCTTCTGCTTTGATAATAGCCGCTCTGAGCACAGTCTCGACCTCATTATTAACAGCAATTTGCACACTATCCGGCATTACGTAAGAATGGTTAAAATATTCGTTTACTTTATTTTGCATTTCTTTGACTACCAAGGGGTCAGAGAAATCATAAACCTTGAAATTAAGCCTTAGAGAAGGTTTGACATTGACAGTAATATTTGAAATAGATTCAGTAAGGCCGTTAATTTTTAATCGGCTAAGCAATGCTCTGATTTTTGCTTTATCTATGTTGCTGTCTACTAAAGATAAGCCACTGCTAAGCATCACATCACCAAAAATGCCGGAAAACTTGTCAAAATTCAGAAAAATCATTTGCTTCATAAATTGAGCTTGATTGTATGTCCTCTGAAAATCATCCTGCACAAAGCCTTTTCTGGATCTTAAAACTTGCAGCTGAGAGCCTGCATCTTTATAGCCAAGCCACTCCAGTATGCCCATCGCCTGTGAAAATCCAAACTCTACATAATAATGTATTTTATCAAGTCCTGCTATGCGAGCTACTTCCTGCAGATAGGAATCTCTGCCTTTTGAAGCCCTGCATACGGTGAGTTTATTAAACGTTGTTGTATCAGGATAGCCGGCGTCTGCTTCGGTGTCTCGCGGAATAGAGATTATTTCAATTTTTCCTAAATCAGGAAGAAAAGAAAAGACATGGTTAGCATCTGCATGCTTATATTTACTGCCTAAACGGGCATCCACGCCGGTAAGGGCAATATTAATTCTTTCCCCGTCATATACTTTCTTATAGTCCTTGCTCGCAAACTTATCTATGCCGAAGTGCACAATAGTATCTTTCGCATGGCTAATTTTAATAATTTCAATATTTGTATCATTAGTATCAATAATTGCTTTGTAGAATTCTAAAGCAACCAGTGGCAAAGTATCCTGAGTTAAAGCTTTGGTAGTGATTGTTCTTTTAGTTTTAGGCACAGAAATAAGAGTATTGCTGTAACTATATATAAATATGAAGAGTCCAATACAAACAAATGCAAAAGTTAGAAGTGTAAATAGAAATATTTTCTTCCAGGAGACTTTTTTACCGGATTTTCTCATTTTATAAAAACAATATTTGAAAGATATTAACTATAGTTTTACAAAATAAAAACAATATTCTATAAAACAAACATTTAATTTATCTAAGTCTTGGTAAAAATATGTACTTAGCAATCAATGTATATTAATTGCAAAAAGGCTCCTGTAGAGACAAGAGCCTTTCGCTTTAAATCTATTTATATGCACTGCCTTACTCAGATTTATCTTTGTTCTTTTTACGGAAAACAAAAGAAATAGGAGTTCCCTCAAAATTCCATACCTGACGCATTTGGCGTTCCATAAATCTTTTATATGAATCCGGAAGATGCTCAGGGAAATTCAAGAAAAATGCAAATACAGGAGGTTCACTGCTCACTTGAGTTACATAATTTATTCTCAAATCTCTTCCTTTGATATTTGGAGGAGGAGTTCTTTCCAGCAAAGGAAGTAACTTCTGATTAAGCTCAGAGGTTTTAATTCTAAAGGTTCTATGCTCTTTAATTTCTTTAGATATATCAAGCACTTTAGCAATTCTTTGCTTAGTTTCAGCAGAGATAAAAACTATGGGAACATAGTCGAAAGTTTTTAAATCTTCTCTGATTTTCTTCGTAAACTCAATAGAAGTTTTGTGGTCTTTTTCTACCAAATCCCATTTATTAATAGCCATGATTAGGCCTTTGCGTGCAGTTTCTGCTTGGTTCAGTATTCGCTTGTCCTGATCTTCTAAGCCGCGTGTGGCATCTACTAATAAAACTGCTATGTCGCAACGCTCAATAGCTCGTGATGTACGGAAAGTGCTATACATCTCCACATTTTCTTTAATGTGTGTTCTTCTTCTTAGCCCTGCGGTGTCAATCATAACAATCTCTTCACCGTAGTATTTAATCACAGAATCCACTGCATCGCGAGTAGTGCCCGGTATGTCAGTAACAATCATTCTATCTTGACCCAATAGTGCATTCGTCAGAGAAGATTTGCCAACGTTAGGTCTACCAATAAAGGCAATTTTTAATCTTTTATCATCATCTTCGTTGTCCTCTGATTTAAGAGGCTCAACAACTTTATCTAAGAAATCGCCAGTGTTGTGTCCGTTTATTGCAGATATAGGATAAGGCTGATCTAAACCTAAATTCCAGAATTCATAAGCAAAATCTTCCAAGTTGTTGTTATCGCATTTGTTAACAACCAGAGTAACGGGCTTTTTAGAGCGTCTGAGCAATACCGCTATGTCCTGATCAAACGGAGTCACACCATCACGCGAATCAACTAAGAAGATAATAGAATCGGCTTCTTCCACGGCAATCATTGCTTGCTCACGAATGGCTTTTTCCATTGTATTTTCATTGCCGGGTATAAATCCACCGGTATCGATAAGAGTAAATATCTTACCATTCCATTCGGATTTGCCATAAATTCTATCTCTGGTTACGCCCGGTTCGGACTCAACTATTGCAGATTTATATATTGTCAATCTATTAAAAAGAGTAGATTTACCTACGTTAGGCCTGCCTACTATAGCAACTACATTCATCTTAGGTTTCTTCTTTATTAGTTCAATAATGCAAAGCAGCTTTACATGCCGTGGAAAACATAATTCAAAACGCCACTTGCCTAAGCTTGCAAATTAGTAAAAAATAAAGACATATATGCAAGTTAGTGTATATAATTTTTTTTAATATCTAAGCTAAATATCTTTATGACTTGTCTATAACTAGTTAGCATATCTATTGTCTCTCCAAACTGAGCAAATAAATGCTATTACATAATTGAAGTTTGTACAATATTATCTTCCGTGAAAGCTTTGAAATTTGCCGTTTTATCTGTATTTTTTCAAATAATAATCTAAACAAATTAAACATTCAAATAGCTAAATCAGTATGGAATCAATATTTAAAAATAAAAAAATTCTGCTTGGAGTTACTGCTTCTATAGCGGCGTATAAAAGTCCACTTATCGTCAGGGAACTTATTAAATTAGGCGCGCATGTAAATGTTATCATGACTCCTTCTGCAAAGAACTTCGTTACTCCTATGACTCTTACCAATGTGTCGCGTAACCCGGTTGCTGTAGAAATGTTTGATAAAGATTTACAAGATAGTGGCGCTTGGCATATACAGTTAGCTCACTGGGCTGATTTGGCTCTTATCGCGCCATGCTCAGCAACCACACTCGGCAAGCTTGCAAATGGAATTTGCGACAACGCTCTGACTACTGTAATTACTGCATTGCCAAGAGAGCTTCCTTTGCTAATCGCTCCATCTATGGATTCTACTATGTGGCTAAACCCTTCGACCCAAAGAAACATCAGACAGATGCAATCTGACGGTGCTTTAATTATACCTCCGGGAGAGGGTGAACTTTCCAGTGGAATCATAGGCCCGGGCAGGTTGCCGGATATTAGCGTAGTGATAGATTATGTATATAGAGCACTAAAAGGCTGGGTTTACGAAGAGAACTCCGAAAGAGTCTTTATGCAGGATAGTAGCATAATACCTTCCCCTCCTAAAGTCATTAATGATAATCATGATGCAGACAAGCTAAACGCAGCGATTCAACTGGAACAGATGAAGAAAACGATAGCCGAAAAAAATCAGCCTCAAACTCTAAAAGGTAAGAAAGTAGTTATAACTGCAGGGCCGACTCATGAGAAAATAGATGATGTGAGATTTTTAGGAAATCATTCCTCAGGCAAGATGGGATATGCAATCGCTACCTCTGCCAGAAATGCAGGAGCTAATGTTGTGTTAGTCTCAGGGCCTGTGAGTATCAATCCGCCCGAAGGTGTCACAACTATTAATGTGTACACTGCACAAGAGATGTATGATGCAACCGTAGTAGAATTCCCTGATGCAGATATAGGAATTATGTGTGCAGCAGTGGCTGACTATACTTTGAAAAAGCCTTTTGACGGGAAATTGAAAAAAAGTGAAACCGGCCCCGAGCTTACTCTTCAGTTAGTAGAAACTCAGGACATTTTAGCCTCTTTGGGCAAAAAGAAGAAAAAGAATCAGACTTTGATAGGTTTTGCTCTCGAAGCTGTCAACGAAATAGAATATGGCAGAGAGAAATTAAAATCAAAAAATGCAGATATGATAGTTGTTAATTCTGCCTCCAGGCCTCAGAGTGGTTTTGGGATAGATATGAATACGATTACTTTGCTTATAAAAGGAGCAGGCGAAACCCAATACCCTCCAATGAGCAAAACTGAGTGTGCAAAGATAATAATTGATAAAACTGCTGAGTTGCATAATAAGTAAATTGCTAAGACTTGCGGACACCACTTTTTAGATGTTTCAATTTTGTAATATTTAGATAGAATAAATGAAAACAGTACTTATCTGCCACGAAGGAGCAAAATTTGATTCGGAAGGACTGAGCCGATGGATGGACTCCTTTAGTGATTTGCTTGGAATAGTAATTCTCAAAGAAAAACCGGGACGATTCATGCGCAGAGTAAAGCGTGAAATAAAGCGAAGCGGTATCTTAGGTTTTATAGATGTTACTATATTCCGGCTATGGTACAAGCTCTTTCAAGCAGACAAGGATTCCGCATGGGAAGAAGAGCAGTTTAGTGCAGTATTTGATAAGTATGATAAAGTATCATCAAAAACAAATATTCTTTATAGCCACAGTCCAAATACTCCTGAAGTAAAAGACTTCCTGGAAAGTTTGCAGCCGGACATTATGCTCGCCAGATGCAAAACTTTGCTCAAACCAAATATCTTTAATATCCCAAAGACAGGCACTTTTGTATTGCACCCGGGGGTAACTCCGGAATATAGAAATGCTTACGGATGCTTTTGGGCAATAGCCAATAAAGATTATGATAAAGTAGGAACCACTCTGCTCCAAATAGATGAAGGTGTAGATACCGGTCCCGTGTACGAGTATTATTCATATAATTATGATGTACTGAAAGAATCTCATTTAGTCATTCAGACCAGAACCGTTTTAGACAATTTGGATGATATTGCTCGCAAGTTCAAAGAAATATACGACGGTAATGCTAAAACAATAGATACAAAAGGTAGAAAATCCGGTACATGGGGGCAACCTTGGATGTCTGTTTATCTGAAAATGAAATCAGAAGCGAAAAGGAAAAAGAATGAAAGCTATAACTAATTTATATCACGACGTAGTGCCTGTGGGAGACGATGAATATAGTGGTTTTCCGGGCGGAGCTGCAGGGCTGTATAAATTTGATGTTCAGACATTCAAAGAACATATCCACTTGACAAATAAACTAATCAGCTCGCCACCAATGACAGTCCATGAATGCCTAAAAGTCACAAGTAAAAAGCCTTTTATGCTTGCTTTTGATGATGGTGGTATCAGTGCATATACTCTTATTGCAGAAATTTTGAGAGAACTCAACTGGAAAGCTCATTTTTTTATGACTACTGATTTTATTGGTAAACCCGGGTTCTTAAATAAAGAGCAGATGCTCGCTCTGATTGAAGAAGGTCATGTTATTGGCTCACATTCGGCCACTCACCCTACAAGAATGAGTGAAATAAGCAACAAACAAATGCTAAACGAATGGGTAAATAGTAAAAAAACATTAGAAGATTTGCTGGAATGCGATATCGACACAGCGTCTATTCCGGGAGGGTATTACTCGTTGGATGTGGCGAAAGCTGCTGCGGAGGCAGGATTCAAAGTGCTTTTTACTTCAGAGCCTTTGCAAAAATCATTTAATGTAGATGGATGTGAAATAGTAGGCAGGTACACCATCTTTCGGCGTATGAGCGCAACTCAAGCGGCAAATTTGGCAGCAGGAAATTTTGGGACTTGCTTTGGGCAGTGGTTCTATTGGAATCTTAAGAAAGTTGCAAAAAAATCAGCAGGTGGATTATATCTAAAGCTAAGAGATTATCTTTATGAGAAAAAGTGATACTACAAAGGCTTTTTATAACTATTAATGATATTAGTTGTAATAATTTTAAGTAGAATCGTAAATTTATGTGTAACTTTTTCAGTATGCAAAGTGTCTATATTATGTGATGCGAATTTGTTATTGAACCAAATATTTTATTAGGCGTACTAAATATTAAACAAGATGCTTTTCGTATTCACATGCTCCTTGAATAGAAAACAGATTAGGCAGGTTCTTAAGTTTATAACTGAATCTGCCTTTTTTTATATCTACTTTCCTTTATATTTAATTCAGTTATCACTACTTTTGTGTTATATATCACTATACATAATTGCTTAGGAGTTATGATGGGAGTTCAACGAGAACAATGGGGCTCTAAGCTAGGATTTATTTTTGCAGCTGCCGGCTCCGCTATCGGCCTGGGTAATATTTGGAGATTCCCTTATACTGTTGGTGAAAACGGTGGCGCAGCTTTTGTTCTGTTATATATCTTTTTTGTATTTATTATTGGTTTGCCATACTTATATGCAGAGTTTGCACTGGGAAGGCACTCTAATCAAAATGCCATCGGAGCAATACATACTATAAAGCCCGATTCACACTGGAAATGGATTGGAGCTTTAGGTATACTTACAGGAACCGGTATACTTTCCTTTTATGGAGTAATTGCCGGCTGGACAGTTGGGTATGTTTATAAAACAGCTGTTGCGGACACTATTGGATTCACTGAATTTATAGCAAACCCATTGTACGTAATTAGTCTTTTTGCATTTTTTATGTTCCTAACTGCTTTGATAGTATCTAAAGGTGTATCAGGGGGTATCGAAAAGGCGAGCAAAGTTCTAATGCCGATGCTGCTTGTGATACTTCTGGGACTATCCATTTATGCAAATACTTTGGAAGGTGCCTCTAAAGGTCTTGATTTTTATCTAAATCCTGACTTCTCCAAACTTACTGGAAAAGCTGTGATGAGCGCATTAGGTCAGGCATTTTTCTCTTTAAGCCTTGGCATGGGATTAATGGTTACCTATGGCAGCTATTTGACTAAAAAGGAAGATATCGCAGAATCAGGCTTATACATCGCGGGATTTGATACTCTTATAGCCATAATGTCAGGTTTAATTATTTTTCCGGCTCTATTTGCTTTAGGTGAAGATCCACAGGCGGGCCCGACGCTTGTATTTGTTGTCTTCCCAAAGCTCTTTACCAATATGCCTGCAGGAGAAATAGTAGGAGCTGCATTTTTCATTCTCCTCTCCATAGCAGCTTTAACTTCCACTATTTCGCTATTAGAAGTGCCCGTATCGTATTTTGTGGACTCAACTAAGTTAGGCAGAAAAAAATTAGTGTGGATAGTAGCTTTTGCTACATTTATTATTGGCCTGCCTGCAGCATTGTCTCAAGGAGCAGTGGACTCGCTTACGAATTTTGGACTTATTAGTGAGCACTTTACATCCGCGGATTTTCTAAGTCAGATGAGTTTCCTGTTTGGGGATTTGTCTTTGGCACTAGGTGCATTTTTACTGTGTATATTTGTCGGATGGGTATGGGGTGCTGATAGAGCAGCTGAAGAGCTGAAAAGCGGGTCGAAACATTTTACTAAAATTAGCAAAATATGGCAGATTTCAATTAAATATATTATACCTATAACTATCTTTATCATTCTGCTAAATCTATTCAAAATCTTTGACTAAATAGATAAAATCTTTGAAGATAAAATGTTTTTTACAAGTATATATGCTGCTTATTTTCTATGTTTCTTCAAAATTACTATTCCAAAAGTATTTTGGCTAATGGTAGTGGTATTGACTCTGATACTTATAGAGCTCTATAGTTTATACCTATGCTGGGCACAAAAAAGGAGCACCCCGTTAAGAGCACTCCTATACACTATATAAAAAAGACTCTAATATTATTTAGATATAGATACGGGAAGAACTGTTACTTTTTCTCCGATAGTAACTTTTAGGTAGTACATGCCTGCTGACATGCCTTCTATATCTATTTTATAATTCTCATTAGACAAAACAGTACCTTTGTACAAAGTAACGCCTGTAAGGTCTACTAAGTTGATATTTGCATCACTAGTTAAAGTGCCTAAGTTTACTGTTAAGTGTGTAACAGCAGGATTTGGATAGAGACTTACTTCCGCAAATACTTCTTGATCGCTTACAGAAGTAGTAGGTCCATTAAGGCTAATTGTTTCAATATCAATATGTTTGTTGTTATCTTTTATTTCAGCCCATAAAGATAGTTGATCAAATCCTACTTTATCTATTCTAATATTATAGCTTCCAACTTCCAAATTCTCTACTCTAAAACCTCCAGAGTTGTCAGTTCGTTGGCACTCAACTAGTTCACCATCTTCGTTAATTGCATATACTATTGCACCACTAACTGGTTTGCCTGAGCCTTTTACAATGCCACCATTGCTACTATTCTTGCTAATTCTTCCGGCAACAGAACCATTTCCTATGACTCTGATCATTTTTTGTAGTTTAATTACTTTTCCGGAGATCTCAGCACCTGACTGGATATTAATACGAGTAGCGTCCTTCCAACTCATAGTTGCAAAACCACTATCAACATAGTAGCCAGTCGCTAAAGTTTGATATAATGGGTAGGCTAATAAAATATAATCCCCGGGCATCAAATTATTAAAAGAAAAGTCGCCATTCTTATCTGTCTGAGCAGTGAATGCCATTTTTACATATTCTTTACTATCTGATTGTTTCTCAATCAATAATGCAGATACAAAAGAATATCTTAGAATATTTCCATCAGAGTCAACAATACTTCCGGCTAATGAATTTTTATAATCTATGGATTTAGTAAGTGCAAAGTCCATATTTTCAATATCTTCTGTCAAAGTAATCAGAGTAGCTTCTAAAATATCTGTTACATTACTATAATATTCAGGAAGATAGTAATCCACACTGACAGAATCCTGTTCAGCATTAGGCATAAAAGCTTCAGATGACGCTCTCAATACATACTCGTAATGATCATTTAAAGTAGCTTCATAATATCCATTTTCATCAGCTCTCTGGATTGAATTCAGTCTAAATGTTTGATTAGTATTCATCAGTACCTCAACAAACGCATACGGTATACCTTCTCCTGTATCTTCATCAGTAACTCTGCCCGATACTTTTAACATCTTCGGAAACTCATGTCTCTCTACTAATACATTATAGCTATAAGATTTGCCACATTCTAATTCTAATACTTGAGCATCTTGGATTTTAGTCGCATCAGACCAGTATTCGTCAGTGAATGCACCACATCCGCTAAAGTACAGTACATAAGTGCCTGCATCTGCTTCGATCGAATAATGACCATCTTTTATTTCAGAGCTATACTGTATGGAACCACCAGCAGTCCCATTCTCATCAACACCAATTAACACAGCAAATGAACCATTGCTAACAGGTACTAATTCATCACCATTTTCTTCAGGTTCGTAATTCACATTCCCTGCTACTATAATCGGTTGTGTACACGTAAATACTTCTATATAAGAACCGATTACAGCTTTTTTTGTCTGATCATTTTTGTCAAAGGCTTCTACTGTATATCTAAAGAAACCCTTCTCAACAGGAGTCCAAGAAACTATACCTGTCAATGGATCAATAATCATATCTTCTGGTGCATCCTGTATTGCATATCTAATTTCAATATTAGCTTCTATTGCTTCAGCATCAAAATCAAAGTTCCAGTTCTCTCCTATTGCTGCCTTTTGGTCAGGATAAATAGGATTAGAAGTAAATCTGATGTGCTGCTGATTCCATTCGTTTTTCTCTAACTCAAAAGACATATTCACTTCTTCGCTGCATGTAAGTTTTAGTGTTCCTTTGTCATCTTCATTTGGTAGATAAAATGGTTTATGCCCATTAGCATAAACTACCAGTCTATATTCATCTGCATCAGCTTCTATTGAAACCTTTCCATCTTCAATTTTACTCCAAAATTGTTTGGAACCATGAACTGGATCAGCAACTACCGAATACAGGTATACTTTACCTTGTTTTACCATCTCTCCTTGCTCATTGCTAAGAGTGCCATTGAATACAGGTGGAGAATCGCAATTATACACGTATAAATCGATCCAAAAAGATGATTGATTATCTTCATTTCCTACTTCATAAGCATGAGATAAAATACTGTATGATCCTGCTTCTGTCGGAGTCCATGAAATCATGCCTGTATTCTCATCCAATTCGACACCTGCAGGAGCATCGCCAAGTTTATACTTGATATTGATGTCATCTTTAGAGTCAGCTTTTAGATTAAAAGTCCACTGACTATTTTTTGCAAGTTTTAAATTTTCAAGATGTTTATTAGTAAAGTATATATTGCTTTCAACCCCGAGGTTTACTACAGTAACATCCAAAAAATTAGATGCGAGTGATTCACCATCCGAATTGTATGCAGTTATATATACTGTATACTCACCTGCTTCTATACCGGTAAGAGTGTAAAAGAAATGCTCTATATCATTTGCATTTTCATCTGAAAAACCTCCTAAAGTATCTATTAGTAAAAATTCAGAAGTTTGATGAGTTCTTCCCTCTGCCAGATAAAATGCAAATCCCTGGAATGAAGAGGAATTATCCGGCATATTCCAAGCTAAAAATATCCCATTTGAAATATCCTTCCCCTGCCCGGGGATTCCTAAATTTTGTGGTGCTGAAGGCACGTCTGCAAAAGCAGAAATTGTAGTAAATAGCATAGCTGCCATCAACATCAGACAATGTCTATATTTTAGTAAGTACGTTTTCATAATAAAGCCTCTATAGTTAGTAATTGTTTAAGGAACACTATCTTCTTTATTAGACATACACAACTATTATATAAACGTTGCCTAAATTGTTTAATTTTGTTACTTTTTCTTTGTTTTTATTTGATTTAAGAATCTAGGAGTGAGTGTTAAAACCTGCATTAGACAATCTGTAGAGGTCTTTGTCATTAAAACTAAAATGGGCTCACAACTAATACTTGGGGTTTAGGCAAAAAGTTTCATAATTCTAAACAAGAAAAACTCGTTGTCGATAACACCTCTAAGATTAGCTCTGAAGAGTTTGATTTTAGAGTTGAAGGATTCTGCAGATGCATTAGTGCTT